>JAAVAO010000041.1 GCA_014803985.1 Treponema sp. | reverse complement strand
CGATATCAGCATTCAAAACATTGCTGCCAACGTTCAGGTTGGATACAACGACTCTCTCTTCGGAGTCAACGCTGAGTATCGTTTCCGCGGAGCGCAGGCATCTATGCTTTACGTCCGTGAGGATCAGGACGATGGTGCTTTTACACTTTCAGACCAACTCGGAGTTCTCAACAGTCAGCGCGTTGCATTCAACGGTTACGTAAATCCTATTGATGCGCTTCGCATAGACCTCGGATTTTCTGCTGAAATGCCCCTTGAGACGCTTAAAAACGACAGTGATCTCGTCAAGGGATGGATTCATGATTCTGGAGCATGGAACGATCCGACAAACGGAAGTTGGTACAAAGATCGTTGCGCAGATTATATGGCTCCGCTCTTTGGAGTCACAGGCGGAGCTGAACTCGTGATTGCACCTGCCGTATCTTATGCAATCACAGACGGAATCTCGGTTGGAGCCTATGCCGATATGAAGGTCAACCTCTATGAGGTCGAGGACTCTGGCTTTGGAAAAGACATAATCAACGATCAATACAGCGCATCCGACAGCAAGTTTCTTCTAGAATATGCAGGACTTTCATTTAATATGAAACTTGATGCAGATGCCGTCAAGGGTGTGAACGTTTGGTACGGTCTCGACAACTCCAGCGACACCCGCTTGTTCAATACCCTCATAGGACAGGTGGACTTCAAGTACGGCTTTAAAGCAACACTTGCTCTCGGTATCAAGACGGTTAAGGACACGGACGCTGCCGATGAGGCGTTTCCGAACAAGAACGTGAATAACCCGTTCTCGTTCGCTGTTGGGCTGTCGCGCCAGTTCCAGAGTTTCAAGAAGCCAACCATCTATGCACAATTCGTGTTTAATACAGATCCGTTCAACTCGTTCGGAAGCGGGCAGGACGGTCTGAGGATGGACCGCTCAAATATCGCGGAGTTTTGGGTAGACGGCATCAATCAGGGGCAGAGCAGCCCGAAAGCCGTTGACTGGTACGATGGACGCGCGGCGCTACGACTTGGCATCCGCTGGGACATCTAGTGGCGGTCAAACATTATGTGAAGGCAGGAACTCTCTACGCACCTACTTGTGCGCGGAGTTCGCTGAGTCTTTCAAATCAAGGTTTTTTATAAGGAAATTAGATTTATGAAAAAATTATTTTTAGGTGCAATAACCGCGATGGCGTTCATCTTTGGAGTCGTTTCCTGCTCTGACGCCCTGCATGATGTAGTGGAAAACCCATACGTTCCAGGCGGCTCTGATGAGGATGGTACTGCTAGCGGTAGTGCCTGGATAGCAGGGGAACCAACAGGCGGTGCTTTTAAAGAAATGACTATAGAAAACGGTCAGTTTACCTATTCATTTACGTATGATGCAAATGCTGCTTGGGGAGGGGCAGAGGGAGAATCGCACTTTACAATTTGTAGCGCAGATGATTATGACATCTATAAAGATGGCGGCTACAGATGGCAGAGCAAAGTGGAGGCAACACCCGATAAAACTGGAGAACTGGCTGCATATGAATATGACAATCACTGCATTGTTTCTGGACTGACAAAAGGTAGAACATACAAAATTGTAGCGTCACTGACTACAACAGGTGGATCATTGTCTGTCTCTGAAATTGCAGTGCCAGATTACAAATATCTGTACGGGTATTTTGCTCGTGGAAACTTCAACGATTGGGGAGCTGATGCGGGTTATCTCATGGCAGAGCCTTTTGACAAGTCCGTAGAAACTGGTGATGTCGTATACAAAATTGAATTCACTGCTCCTGAGGACGGAGAAGCCGAATTTGGAATTGCAAACGGTGATTGGTCGGCGAAATATGTCGGAGCAATAATTGCCTTTCCATCAGAAAAGGACATTTCAGATGCTGTAAATATGACATATAATGAGGGTGAGAACAACACAGTCACTGGTCTTGCTGGTGGCAAGCCATATTATGCAGTCGTAACTTCAAAACTTGACGGAACGGTCACCCTTGCTATTGAAGCCATCAAGTACATTGATGTAGTAGGCTGCAAGGTCATCAATTACGAAGACGATGAAGGGCCTATTTACTTCCTTGAGGCATGGATTCCTGGCAATGACTGGGGTGTAAAAAATCCTCATGCAAATGTTGTGGATGGCACAGCAACAGTAACATTTGAAAAACCAGTAAGAATTACAGCAGATTCAATTGTTTTGCAGATGGTTTCTTTTAAAGATGGCGCTGACGAAAGTGGATTCTGGTCTATTAAAGTCGGTGGAGGATCTCAAACGATTGAAAATCCCAAGAATTTCAAGAGGGGCTATCTTGTTTTTGATTGTAGCGAATCAGAACTTGCATTCATTCCTGAAGAATAAATGTTTTGAGATTACATCAGCAATTTTATCAGAACGATTTTTGATGAAGTTGTATTGATTTTATAAAAGGGCGGTTCATGTTTATGGACTGCCCTTTTTTGAGGAGTGGGTTGATTGTGTTCAGCCCCCCTTTTGTGAGGAGGTCTGTTGTGAAAAAGAATCTTGAATTTGTACTAATTGCAATGCTTGGGATTTTTTTTATTTTTTCAGGATGTTCAAATACACCTGAAGAATCTGTACAAAACTATGATGATGATTTAGGACTCACCCTAAATGAGGATGGTTCTGCACAATTCAAAATTTGGGCACCTAATGCAAGTGACGTAAAGCTTCTTGTTTATGAAAGTTCATCCGAAGTCGGAACATTTGATGTCAACAGCAATGTTATCGGAAAAACTACCGACAATACATTATTAGGAACTCCTGCAAGCGATCCTATTCAAATGCAGAAAGATACTGACGGCACTTGGAGTTATTTGTGCGAAGATGTGTCGACATACAAGTACTACAAATACCAAATCGTAAACAATGGAAAAACATATTATGTATGCGACATCAATGCGAAAGCGGCAAGCCCAGATGCAATTGCTGCACAAATTGTTGACATCAACAGTGATGAATCTGCAATTCCAAATGGTCTATCTTATGGAACAAAGGAAGATTATATAAATCCATTTTCTGGTAGTTATACAGACGCGGTAATCTATGAAATGCATGTTACCGACTGGTCTTATGCAGAAGATCCAACAACTGGCAACGTTGGCAAATACCTCACGATTGCTAACGGCACGAAGGTTATAGAGCATCTCAAGGAACTTGGCGTGACACACGTCCAAATTCTTCCTGTATTTGAATTTGCAGAAACAAATACGAACACAAGCTATAACTGGGGCTACAACCCATACCACTACAATGTGCCAGAAGGTCGCTATGTGACGGCAGGTTATACAGACGGAACTCAGGCCGTTCTTGAATTGCGCACATTGATTGCAAAATTGCACGAGGTTGGTATAGCCGTGAATATGGATGTAGTTTACAACCACACAAGCGGAACTGGTGAATATTCGCTGTATGATTCAACGGTTCCAGAATACTACTATCGCCTAAATAGCGATGGCACCTATTCTAATGGCTCTGGATGCGGCAATGAAGTTAATACGGAAGCACCGATGATGAAGAAATATATCATCAATTCCCTCAAACATTGGATGCTTGATTATCATTTCAACGGCTTCCGATTCGACTTGATGGGTCTTATATCAAAAGAAACAATGGCGGATATTTATGCGGAGCTTTCTGCTATTGATCCGAGCGTGATGGTGTACGGCGAGCCATGGACTGGCGGAACTTCATTGGTTAAAAATGGAAGTTCAAGTTCTGTTTCCAGCGGTTCAGTAGGATGTGCGGCGTTTGACGACGACTTCCGCGATGCGATCAAAGGTGCAGAGTATGGCGGATTCAAGAAAGGACAGGTGCAGGGAACATATTATGATGCATCAATCGTTAATGGATTGGTTGGGAAATCTGGCAGCAACAAACGCAATACAACAGGTAGATTAGGTCTTGCTTTGCATTACGTAGAATGTCACGACAACTATACACTGTTTGACAAACTATCAATGTCATACTTAAACAAAACGAGCATCAGCACAGATTTATTCGCTAAAATTGGTGAAGATGGACTTGCAGAGGTTAAGAAGCAGGATATGCTTTCTGCGGCGTATGTGTTCCTTTCGCAGGGAACCGCTTTTCTGAATGGGGGACAGGAATTCCTGCGGACAAAATATGGAAATGAAAATAGTTATGCAACAAATAGCACTGAAAAAAAACCGACTAACTGGATCAACCTATCGTTCAAGACCACATACATCGACGTGTACAACACCTACAAGGGCTTGATTGCACTGCGCAAGGCAAATTCAGCAGCGTTTGGAAAAAATGCGAGCGCGAAGGCTGAGACGCTTGAAAAAGGCGTGACAAAATACACGACGGGCGACTTCCTCGTGTACTTCAACGCAACGGACAAGGCTGTTGACATCACAACAACTGGCTACACAAAGGCAGTTGACGTTTCAAGAGGAACCCCAACGGAAAGCGCAACACTACCGGCTACAGTTGATGCAAAGTCATTCGTGATTTTGAAAAAATAATTAGCGTATTTCGGTAATTGCAAAAAATGGTGAGCAGGGTGTATCGCCTTGCTTACCGTTTTTTTGCGACACTTAGGGCGTTGGAGAATGGGCGAATGCATGCATTCCTTGCCTACAAAGAATTGGTTTTGCATTCGCCTCCAGTTTTGTCTGCGAGTTTGCAACGCAAACTCGGTAGCAATTCCGTAGGAATTGCGTAGTTTGCCCTGCTTACCGAGTTTTGCGTTGCAAAACTCGTGGATTATACTACCAACGTGAAGTTTTATTAACAGTAGGTTTGTTTGAACTGAAACTGACCTAGCGGATTGGGGCAAGTGCCTGCATTCCTTGCCTGCGGAGAACTGGTCTTGCATTCATCTCCAGATTTGCCTGCGAGTTTGCAATGCAAACTCGGTAGCAATTCCATAGGAATTGCGCACTTTACGCAAAACTGGCTAGCGGATTGGGGCAAGCACCTGCATTTCTTGCCTACAGAGAATTGATTTTGCATTCGCCTCCAGTTTTGCCCGCGAGTTTGCAACGCAAACTCGGTAGCAATTCCGAAGGAATTGCGTAGTTTGCCCTGCTTACCGAGTTTTGCGTTACAAAACTCGTGGATTATGCTACCAACGTTTTGTTTGAACTGAAACTGG
>JAAVAO010000040.1 GCA_014803985.1 Treponema sp. | reverse complement strand
ATTCTTCCAGTTGCAGTGAAAAAGGCAAAACCATGCGCTCGCGCATTTCGCGCTCATTGTGGCAAGGATTTTTTTCGCTGCTATCGCAGCGACCACAATCAGAGCGATTTTGCCTTTTTTACTGCGCCTTTGCAAGTGTTTTTTATTGCTTAATCCTTATTCAATAAAAAAACTTCACGCTTCAAATCAAGAAACTTGGAGCGTGAAGTGTAAAAATGTAATGTATGGTTTTTATTTAAATGATTCTGCTACTGCAACGGCGCATGCAACCGTACAACCGACCATAGGGTTGTTTCCCATGCCCATAAAGCCCATCATTTCTACGTGCGCTGGAACAGAAGAGCTTCCTGCGAACTGTGCGTCAGAATGCATACGACCAAGCGTGTCTGTGAAGCCATAGCTTGCAGGACCTGCCGCCATATTATCAGGGTGCAATGTTCTTCCCGTTCCACCGCCTGATGCCACAGAGAAATAGTCCTTGCCTGCAAGAAGTCTTTCTTTTTTGTATGTGCCAGCAACAGGGTGTTGGAATCTTGTTGGGTTTGTTGAATTTCCAGTGATTGAAACATCAACTCCCTCGTGCCACATAATTGCAACACCTTCTCGAACATCGTCAGCACCATAGCATTTTACGATAAGACGATCTGGGTTGTTTCCGTAGGGAACTTCCTTCACAACGGTTAACGCTTTGTCTGTTCCGTTGCCGTTGAAGTAATCAAATTTTGTTTGAACATACGTGAATCCGTTTATTCGACTGATTATTTGAGCCGCATCTTTTCCCAATCCGTTCAAAATGACACGAAGCTTGTTTTTTCGCACTTTGTTTGCATTTGCCGCGATTTTAATTGCGCCTTCCGCTGCTGCAAACGATTCGTGACCTGCGAGGAATGCAAAGCACTGCGTTTCTTCACTTAAAAGTCGTGCACCCAAATTTCCATGTCCCAATCCAACTTTTCTGTCATCGGCAACGCTTCCCGGCAAGCAGAATGCCTGAAGTCCAATGCCGATATTGGCGGCTGCTTCAGAACCTGTTTTTGCCCCTTCTTTTTCGCCTTTTTTGATGGCAATTGCGCTTCCCAAAACATAAGCCCATTTTGCATCTTCAAAGCAAATCTGTTGAGTTGACTGGCAAATTTCGTAGGGGTCGAATCCCTTTGACTTGCACAATTCTCGTGCTTCTGTCAAACCTTTTTCTCCTTCAGAGAAACCATATTCTTTAAGAGCCTTGTTCACCTGTGGAATTCGGCCTTCAAAATCTTCAAACAATGCCATTTCTTTTTCCTCCAGACCTTATTCTTTTCGCGGGTCGATGAGTTTTACCATGCCCTGATCTTCAGTTACACGACCATAGTGAGTTCGTGCTTTGTCCAGTGCTTCTTTCGGGTCAGTTCCAGCCTTCACCGCATCTATAAATTTACCAAAGTTAATGCAGTTGTAGCCAATGATTTGATTGTCTTTGTCAACAGCGCAAGATTCAACATAGCCTTCTGTCATTTCAAGATAGCGAGGACCGCTTTTTCTTGTGGCAAACATAGTTCCAACTTGAGAGCGAAGATTCTTTCCTAAATCCTCAAGCGATGCACCAACTTTAAGACCTCCCTTAGAATAGGCAGACTGTGTTCGTCCGTAGATGATCTGAAGGAAAAGCTCTCTCATAGCAGTATTGATTGCATCACACACAAGGTCAGTGTTCATTGCTTCCAACAGTGTCTTTCCGATGAGAATTTCACTAGCCATAGCCGCAGAATGCGTCATACCAGAACAACCGATTGTCTCAACAAGAGCCTCTTCAATTACGCCTTCCTTTACATTGAGCGTAAGTTTGCAAGCACCTTGCTGTGGAGCGCACCAACCAACTCCGTGTGTAAATCCGGAAACATCTTCGATTTTTTTCACCTGTACCCATTCTCCCTCTTCAGGGATTGGAGCAGGTCCATGATATGCGCCTTTAGCCAAAGGACACATGTGTTCCACTTCTGCAGTGTAAATCATTTGATACCTACCTAAAATATAATTTTTACCAAACGGTAATGTACTATCTGTCTTATTTTATCACTAAATAATGAAAATATCTATAATACAAGGTTTAATTTTAAGGTCAAATTTCTCGTTTTATACTTTTACAATATGGGCATCTTATGTTCGCTGCGCTCACTACCGAATTTTTACTTGCTCGCACTGCTCACATTTTTGCCCGCTTTGCAAGCAAAAAACGCAAAAACTTGTGAAAACAATCTACTGGTGAATTTTGCAACGCAAAACTCGCTCAACACGGCTTTGATATGCGACCTTTTCGGGGGGGGGCGGCATTCGCCTACAGCCACTTCCCTCACTCGTAAACTCATTCAGTCCAGTGGCAACCCTACGGCTCCCCTACAATCCTTGCCATGATAACACTTGACATTTGACCTATACCTTATTTTTTCGGCGGACGAGCTATCACTTTTTCAATGTTTGGTCGTTTTATAAGATCGTCCTTTAGACCAGCCTCTCGCGCTTTGTTCACATAGTCTGGATTTTGGAAAGAGTAGGTGAAATTTGTGTGAACGTTATATGTTCCCTTCATAAGGGCGTAAGCGTCTTCTGTCATAACAAGCTCTTCGTCGGTAGGAATTACAAAGATTTTTACTGCGCTGTCATCGCTTGAAATGCAGGTTTCAGCATTTGTTGTAAAACTCCAATCGTTTCGTTGTGCGTCAATTTTTATTCCGTAGTTTTCAAGACCAGAACACGCTTTCATTCTTGTAATAGGTCCGCGCTCTCCAACTCCTGCAGTCCAAACAATTGCATCAACACGACCTAATTCTGCCATATACGCTCCGATGTATTTTTTTATGCGCATAGCCTCCATTTCAATACAAAGCTGACAGTTTTTGTCTCCGTTCGCTGCGGCAATTTCAATGTCGCGTCGATCAGAATATTTTTCAGTTATGCCCAAACATCCTGATTTTTTGTTCAATGCCGTGTCCATCTCATCCGCACTCATACCCGTTTTCCTCATAATATAAAACGGCAGGGCAGGATCAATGTCTCCACTTCTCGTTCCCATCACAAGGCCTTCAAGGGGTGTAATTCCCATTGAAGTGTCATAGCAAACGCCGTTCTTTACCGCGCACATAGATGAACCGTTTCCAATGTGGCAAATGATAATGTTTGTGTCCTTCGGCTCTTTTCCTAAAAGAACTGCCGCACGTTTTGCTGTATACAAAAATGACGTGCCGTGAAAGCCGTATCGCCTTGCTGCATATTTTGTATACCATTCGCGTGGTATTGCATACATAAAATTTTCTTCAGGCATAGTTTGATGCCATGCTGTATCCATAATTGCGGCGTGCGGAACATTTGGCATAACTTTTTCTGCCGCCTCAATGCCCATAATATTTGCGGGCATGTGAAGAGGTCCCAAGTCGATGACGGAACGGAATCCATCAAGAACTTCTGGCGTAACAAGCACAGACTTTGTAAATGTATCGCCGCCATGAAGCACCCTGTGTCCAACTGCACCAATAACCCCCACGTTTGGTATAACTCCAATTTTTTCATCGGTGATAGTCTTTAAAATCAACTCGATTGCCTCTTTGTGAGTCGGGCAGGGGCTTGCAATTTCATGCTTTTCGCCTTTTGCTTTGTGCGTGATGCATGAGCCCGTTTCACCAACTCTTTCAACAACTCCATTTGCCAGCACTTCCTTATTGTCCCAGTCATAAACTTGATATTTTGCTGAACTGGAGCCACAATTTAATGTAAGAATAACCATAAAAAATCCCCTAAAAAATAATATGCTTTATTATACTGTGTTTTTTTTTATTTATAAAGAGCAAGGGCGGAAGATACATTGGTTTTTTCACCTTATAATCCCTTGACTTCCGCCTTCAGCACGAGAAATTATCTTTTAGGTCAAATGTCTCGTTTTAGAGTTTTATATAATGCGGGCGGCTTGCGAACAAGTAAAAACTTGTAAAAAAAATCCACTGGCGGGTTTTGCCTGCGACCAGAAGTCGAGAAATAAAAGATAAAAGAATAATGTATCTTCCGCCACCGCCCCTACAATCCTTGCCGCAATCAAACTTGATAGTTGATTTGACTACACTGTGAATGTGAGCGTTAAAAAAAAAGAGAGTGTGACGAAAATGTTGAAATGCTAACAATCAGGGAGTACGCACTAAACAGCAATGCGGTATCTTGAAAAATATTACAACCTCCGAATTCGGTAAGCACGCCAAAGGCTTGCAAAAAAAAGTATTTTGTGATAGAGTTAGAGCATCTTTCGGTATCCCGTTAGAAGGGAGGTGATTACAAGTGACTATTGTTGTTGAAGATTCAGAAAATCTTGAAAAGGCGGTCAGACGCTTTAAGAGGCTGGTTGAAAAAGAGGGTATTATTCGCGAATACAAAAGACGTGAATTCTATGAAAAACCTTCAACGATTCTTAACCGTAAAAACAAAACGCTTCAGCGCAAGTTGATGAAGAAGAACCGCAAGACACATGACACTCGCTCTTCATACTAATTATGCGTGTAAAAAGACCTTTGGAAATTCACTTTTTCAAAGGTCTTTTATTTTTTTTATTTCCTTTCTATTATTATTTTTCTTTTCCTGCAAAACCACCAACAGTACATATACTGTTTCTCCTTTAACTTATGATGAACTTCTGCCGTTTTCACCAGAGGAAATTGATTGGCAGAATGTTGGAGAGGGAATTGATTCTTTTGCGTTTTCCAATAGAACAAATGCTATTTCGTATACTATTGTAAGAATAAACCTTGAAAGTCCACATCTTGAAATTGTGACTTTAAAATCCTCTAACAGATGGCAAAATTCTTGTTCTGTAAAATCGTTTGCAAAAAAAAGTGATGCTTTGGTTGCAATTAACACATCTCCGTTTCATATTAAGAACTCTATTTTGCCGTGGTCAAAGGGCATTGCGATTGGTCTTGTTATATCAGAGAAAAAAGTGCTTGTTGAACCTAACGAAACATATTCTGCACTTGCCTTTTATCGTGATGAAAACTCAGGTTTTTGGAGTGCGAAAATTTTTGACAGGCAAACAGATGTTTTTCAAGAGGAAAAATTGCCATGCGAGGCTTCTGGCGGATTTTGGACAATTTTGAGAGATGGAAAAATTCGCATGTTTGGCAATAGTAGGGATTGTCGTTCGGCGGTGGCAACCAGTGATTCGGGAAAAACGCTTTATGTCTTTGCAGGTAAAAATCTTACGTATGGAGAGTGCGCCTTGATTTTTGAACGTTTAGGATGCGAGGTGGCAATGCAATTTGACGGCGGGTCTTCTTCTCAATTGGTTGTTTGCGGAAAAAATACTGTCTATCAGACAATCCCGAGGCGTGTTGTTGCAATTGTTGGCTTTAGACTTATACCTTGAATTCCAAAAGCTGTCCCTTTGCATTTTGAATGTTTAGTTTTTCAATGTTTGCATTGCTTTTTTCAAATCCCATGTCTTTAAAATCTTCTACACTCACTCCGCCACAATTTTCGCATACATAAAGAGAATGAAATCCTTGTTCCTTTGTTTTTTGTGCAGCAAAAAAGAGCAGTGTTTTTAGCGTAGTGCTGTTTTCATTGCTTTTTAGTACTTTCAAATCATTTACATAGAGACATTCTTTTTTACGTAAAATCGAAATCTCTCCAAAAACTTCTGAATCTTTTGTTGCTGTAAAATGTCCTCTTGTATGTTCTTCAAAATGGAGTGTTTTGTGGTGTGGATTTTTTTTGCTTATAGAGATGCCATCGCCTATAGGAAGAATTTCGGTATTGAATTCAGGGTTGAGCTTTAAAAACGCATGGTATTTTTTGATTTTTCGAATAAGTTTTATGGTGCTGTAATTTTTTGTGAGGGCGGGATTTTTCACTAGCCCATGAAAAAAAAGGTTGTCACTTACGATTATGCCCTCTGGAGAAAGATTCTTTTTAAATCGTTCAAAAAATTTTATGTATTGAGCCTTTGAAGCATCTATAAAAATCAAGTCAAATTGTAGGTTTGTATTAAATGTTAGGGCGTCTTCGTTGAAAGCAGATATTTGTGACAAAAGATTCATGTCAAAAAAATTCTGTTTTGCTATTACATATCGGTCTAAATCCAATTCAACAGTTGTAACTTTTACTTCAGGTGAAATTTTAGCAAAAAGAGAGGCTGTATATCCAATGGCACTTCCAATTTCCAATATGCGATACAATTGTTTTTCTTTAATCAATGAAAGCAGAAATGTGCATCCTTCATCATTTATGATGGGCACTTCATTTTTAGACGCATAGAGTTTTAGTTTTTCAATATCTTTCACAATTTTCTTAAGCCTATTATCTATTATTTATAAAAAAAGCATCTTCGATTTGGAAGATGCCCCGTCTTGCTTTTTATTTTGAAGCGCACTCCAGTTGTATTTGCTTGATTCTTTCAAGAGGAAGGTTTGTGCCTTGTGCGACTTGTTCTAAAGATAACCCCATCTGTAGCAAATTTATCGCTGTTTCATATTTGATGATTTTAACAAGCTTAATTCCCTGTTCAAAGCCAATTCTAAAGCCTATCTCAAAACCACGTTCAAAGCCTCTGTTTTCAATCTTATCTAATGCCACGCACATATTCACACCTCCTTCATATTTTTGTTCCCTCCATTTTGGAGATGCTCCGTCTTGCATTTTATTTTGAAGCGCACTCCAGTTGGATTTGCTTGATTCTTTCAAGAGGAAGGTTTGTGCCTTGTGCAACTTGTTCTAGAGATAACCCCATCTTCAGAAAATTTATCGCTGTTTCATATTTTGTGGTTTCAATACCACGTTCAAAGCCTCTGTTTTCAATCTTATCTAATGCTACGCACATATTCACACCTCCTTCATATTTTTGTTCCTTTAATTCTTTTATGTCTATTTTAGAGAAACGCTTGTCGTTGCTTAGAACCTCAAGTAACTTCAATATTTCATCGACATGCCTTATCTTTTCTTTGCTCGGTTTATAGTCCCTTGTGATCCTCTGCTGAACAAAGAAGTCCGCCACTATTTTGAAGTCGCTCTTGAATTTTTCTAGTTGCCTGTCTTCAAGATAGGCTATCTCAAAGACGTTTATCTTGTAGTCGCTTACGAACGGCTCTAATCTTTCTGGAACAGTAAGGCACTCCATTAGGCTTCTCCGCCCGTTCCATCGTTCCTCCCCAAAATACAATACGAGAGTGATTACTGGATGCGGACTTTCCTCTTTCAGAAGTTGCGCCCTGTATGACGCACCATCGTAACCGATGACCCGTAGTGGCATGAGACGATCAACCTGCGTTTGGTTCTCCATTCCAATGAAGGCAATTTGAATGTCACATTTGTTCCAAATTTTTGCGACATCCCGCTCCTGTTCGTGGAGTGTGTTGTCGTTCGCCTTGTACTGGGAGATCGCTTGCGTGTCCGTCAATTCGCTTTCCTTTACGATCTGTTCGCCGTCAAACAGCAGTCCGTTTACAATGTCCGCAAACACATCATTGTAGTCGGCGAGCACCTTTTCTGCCAAATCCTTTTGAGCCATAGCCCTAATATATAGTATTTTTATTAAAAAATCAAATAATATTATTTTTGCGCATTTAAAGAAGCATAAAAAAAGCATCTCCTCTTTGGAAGATGCTTTTCATTTTGAGCTATGATGGATTCGAACCATCGACCCACGCCTTAAAAGGGCGTTGCTCTACCTACTGAGCTAATAGCCCGTTCGTAAAAGGTTTTATTATTATGCATAATTTTTTGGATTTGGTCAATAGCGAGCACTAGTAAATTTATAAAAAAAACTGTTTTTAGCTCGCTTTGCAGTTTTTTACAGAAGGTTTAAAATCAGCAACAAAATTGGTGTTGCCCGTTTTAATGCGAGTTTTGAAAATATAAAAAACATTCGCAAAGGCGCAGTGAAAAAGGCAAAATCGCTCTGATTGTGGTCGCTGCGATAGCAGCGAAAAAAATCCTTGCCACAATGAGCGCGAAATGCGCGAGCGCATGGTTTTGCCTTTTTCACTGCAACTGGAAGAAT
>JAAVAO010000056.1 GCA_014803985.1 Treponema sp. | reverse complement strand
TTATGCCGCTTCGTAATGAAATGAGAAGTGGCATTTGATATGCAAGTTTCCAACGGAAACTTGTCATGATAAAAGTATCGCGCCATTTGTGCGGTGCTTTTATCATAACTTCTTTTTATCTTACAGCAAAAAACGATTTTTGTAAAAGGGAAGTTTTTCACAGAGATTTTTTCGATAAATTACGTAATTCCTCATTTAGAATTCCAGCAAGCGAAGCAAAAACCAGTTGGCGAACCTGTCGAATCAACACCTCTAAAACAGCATATCCACGATAGATATGTTAGTTTTTAAAGGCGTTTATAAGTTGCCTGCGTATAATTTTTATGGTAAAATTTTAAGCAATTTATGAACACCGATGTTTCCGCGGAAGATATTGCCAAAATCAAAATGGCAATAACTGGTGAAATGCCGCTTGTTATTACAACATATACGCTTTCTCATAATATGGAAACATATATGGGCAATGTGCTTTCGGTGTTTTTAACAGAACTACACCAAGAACAAATGATTCAATACATCACCTATTGCCAAAACGAATTAATGACAAATGCAAAAAAAGCCAACACAAAGCGGATATATTTTAAGCAAAAACGGCTGGACATAAACCTTGAGTCTGACTATAAAAAGGGAATGAAAAATTTTAAAAGAGATACTCTGTCAAATATAAAGCATTATCTCTACCTTCAAAAAAAAGCAGGTCTTTACATAAAGTTTATAATCCAAGTCAAAAATAACAATATATGTCTTGAAGTGCAAAATAACTCAAAGCTCACATACTTTGAATATAAAAGAATACACGACAAAATCAGTAAAGCACAACAATATGAATCTATCGGAGAATCAATGAATGATGTGCTTGATGATTCAGAAGGCGCAGGACTCGGACTGATAATTATGATTCTTATGATGCGCAAAATCGGAATGTCTGAAGACCAATTCCAAACAATCTGCGAAAACGGAATCACTAGAACACGCATTACGCTCCCCATAAATAAAGAATTTCAAAAAAATGTGCTTATCATTTCGCAAGAATTAGAAAACACAGAAAATCTTTTGCCTCATCTTCCAGAACACATCACTCGCCTAACTCAAATGATCGACAATCCACAATCCACACTGGCTGAAATTGCATCTGAAATCAGCAAAGACGTTTCTCTTTCCGCCGATATTTTAAAGCTTGCCAATTCTTCGGCTTTTATTCAACTACAAATATGCAGGAACATCGTAGATTCTATAAAACGAGTGGGATTGAGAGGTATAAAAAGCATCGCCCTTTCAAAAGGATCAATTCAAACGCTTTCAAACATTTCAGAAGCACAGGTTCTTTGGGAACATTCGTATAAAGTCGCATTTTATTCATACAATCTTGCAAAAAATTACTTTACTGGACAAAGTACACTAATTGAAGATTCCTACACATGCGGTCTTTTGCACGATATTGGAAAAATTGTTCTTGAGGGAACATATAGCGAAAATCTAAAAAAACTGCAAAAAATCTGTATACGCAAGGGAATCGATGAAAACAGTGTTGAACAATTGATTTCAGGGGTAAATCACAGTGAGTTCGGCGCAAAAATCGCTGAAAAATGGGAATTCCATAAAAACATTGTAAACGCAATTCGTTATCATCACAATCCCGATGAAGCACCAGAATTTGCAAGAAATTTAATATATATCGTGTATCTTGCAGACTTTATATCCTATTATGAAAAACAAGAGGTCGATTTTTACCAAATAAACAAAAACGTTTTAAAGGCCTTTAGTTTCACTTCTAAAATAGAATTTGAAATTCTTGTAGAAAAGTTAAAATTAAACTTTGAAAAATAAACTGAAAACGAGAAAACTGATGCTCCTTTCGTCATTTCACACTCTGTCTTGCGTTAGCGTTGTTCCAGGAGCAATAGAACGAGTTACCCAAGTATTCCCGCCAATTACACAGCCTCGCCCTATCACTGTTTCCCCGCCTAAAATAGTTGCCCCTGCATAAATTGTAACATCATCTTCTATTGTGGGATGTCGTTTTTTATTCATCATTTCTTTTTTTACGCTTAACGCGCCAAGAGTCACCCCTTGATATATTTTCACATTATTTCCGATTATAGAAGTTTCCCCTATCACTATTCCCGTTCCATGATCAATAAAAAAATGCTCGCCAATTTGTGCACCAGGGTTAATGTCTATTCCTGTCCTTCCATGCACATATTCGCTCATAATTCGCGGAATAACGGGAATTCCATTTTTGTAAAGAAAATGCGCAATTCTATAAACTAAAATCGCTTCAATCCCTGGATACGAAAGTATTATCTCTTCTTGACTGTTTGCCGCAGGATCTCCATCAAGCAGTGTCCGCACATCCAGCATAATTTTTCGCTTTATCTCCGGCAGTTCCTCAATCAATGCAATTGCCACTTGTTCTGCAAGTTTAAAGCAATGAGATTCCTTTACATTATCCGCAGATCCTCTTTTTTGCTGTACAGTATAGAAACATGTTTTTTGAATTTCCTTTGTTAAAAGAGCGATAACATTATTTACCTTTGTTCCAGTAACATAGCGTATATTTGTCGGGCGAATTTCCTCTTCCTCTCTAAAGCCAGGAAAAATAAGACATTGCAAATCATGCAATACGGATATAACGTTCTGTCTGTTCGGAAAATTCTCCGCCTCAACTCGATTTATTCCACCATATCTTTCATAGGAATCCAAAATCCCATCAATGAGCATATCAATATTCATAAACGCCATTATATATGCGATTGAAAAAAAAAGCAATTTATCGCAGAGACTGTGTATTACAAGTGGATTAGAACAGTCCACTTGCAAAGCAAAACAGCGCCATTTGCGTTCCGATTTTAAACTTACTTGTAAATTCCGTCGTTTCCTGCTAAAATTTCACATCTTTTTTACAAGGATTAGTTATGAAAATTGAAACACAATGTTTACATTCTGGCTATTCGCCAAAAAACGGAGAACCTCGCGTTGTTCCTATCGTTCAAAGCACAACCTACAGGTTTGATTCTTGCGATCATGTTGCCGCCCTTTTTGACAAGCCCACTGAATATATGTACTCCCGCTTTGCAAATCCAACCTGTGATGCTGTTGAAAAGAAAATTGCAGAGATGGAAGGTGGCGTTGGCTGTATGTTAACTTCTTCAGGACAAGCGGCAAGTTTGCTTTCTGTCTTGAACCTCTGCCAGGCGGGAGATAGTTTTATTGCCTCCTCATCGATTTATGGCGGCACAATAAATCTATTCGGCTTTACCCTTAAAAAACTTGGTATTGAAGTTATTTGGGTCGATGTTGATGCCGACTATGAAACAATTTTAAATGCATTCAAGCCGAACACAAAGTGTGTTTTTGGAGAAACACTTGCAAATCCCGCGCTCACAGTGTTTGACTTTGAAAAATGGGCAAACGCCGCGCATAAAAAAAATGTTCCGTTAATTGTTGACAACACATTTGCAACACCTTATTTGTGTAAACCGTTTGAATGGGGGGCGGATATTGTCGTTCATTCCACAACAAAATATATGGATGGACATGCAGTTCAAGGAGGAGGCGCAATCGTTGACTCCGGGAAATTTGACTGGGAAAACGCATATAAAGCGACGGGCAAATTCGCTGATATGATAGAGCCTGACGAAAGTTATCACGGATTAAAATATGTCGGCGACTTTGGAAACATGGCATATATCGTAAAGGCGCGCACACAACTAATGCGTGACTTTGGATGCTATCCCTCTGCGCAAAATGCATTCTATTTAAACTTGGGGCTTGAAACGCTTGCGATCAGAATGCCTCGTTATTGTGAAAATGCGCTAAAAGTTGCACAGCACTTCAAAAAATCTGACAAAATTGCAAACGTTTCTTATCCAGGACTTGCAGAAGATACATACAACGCCCGTGCAAAAAAATATATGCCAAAAGGAACATCAGGCGTTGTTTCAATTAGCATAAAAGGAGGACGAAAAGCAGCAATGCGTTTTATGGACGCACTAAAACTTGCAAGCGATGAAGTTCATGTTGCAGACATAAGAACATGCGTTTTGCATCCTGCTAGCGCAACCCATCGACAACTCTCCGATGAACAACTTGTAGCGGCAGGAATTGACGGTGGCATGGTTAGATTCTCATGCGGTCTTGAAAATATTGAAGACATATTGGAAGACATAGACAGAGGACTTGCAGCAATTTAACAAAAACTCTGTTTCACAAAAAAAGCGTCCTTGTAAAAGGACGCTTTTTTATTTACCGTCATTGCATATTTTGCTCACAAAGCAATCTTGCAATGACTTTTTTCAGCAATGGACTTACTTTCCAGCCTTGATTACAGCCTGCGCTCCAGCTAAACGTGCAAGTGGCACGCGGAATGGAGAGCATGAAACATAGTTCAAGCCGATTTTATAGCAAAGTGCAATAGACGCTGGGTCTCCACCATGTTCACCACAAATTCCCAAGTGCAAGTCAGCCTTTACAGAGCGTCCTTTTTCCTCTGCAATTTCCATCAAAGCACCAGGTCCATCAGGATCAAGCGTGTTGAATGGATCGCTTTCAAGAATAGAGCCCTTTTCTACATCGTTTACTGTAAGATAGGCATCAATAAACTTGCCGTAGTCATCGCGGCTAAATCCAAATGTAGTTTGTGAAAGGTCGTTTGTTCCAAAAGAGAAGAAGTCTGCATATTCTGCAAGTTTATCTGCTGTAAGAGCGGCACGTGGGAATTCAACCATTGTACCGATTTCAAATGTAAGAGATGTTCCCTGTTCGCTGTTTACTTTTGCAATGACTGCTTCAGCCTGTTCGCGAATTTGACGAACTTCCTTGAAAGAAACAACATTCGGAATCATAATCTGCACTTCGTGCTTAACACCTTCTTTGTCAAGTTTTGCTGTTGCAAGAGCAATCGCCTCAACCTGCATTTCATAAATTTCAGGATAGGTAACAGCAAGACGACATCCACGATGTCCAAGCATTGGGTTATGCTCATCAAGAGCAGAAACTTTTTCAGCAAGTTTTTCCTTTGAAATTCCAAGTTTTGTAGCAAGGCTTGTCAACTGCTCATCGCTTTCTGCTTGAATAAACTCGTTAAGAGGTGGATCAAGCAAACGAATTGTTACAGGACGACCTTCCATTGTCTTGATGATTTCATAGAAATCTTTTTCCTGCAACGGAAGAATTGCCTTCAAGTTTTCTTTTCTAGACTCTGTGTCTTCTGAAACAATCATTTTTTGGAAAGAAGTAAGTTTTGGCTCATCAAAGAACATGTGTTCTGTTCGACAAAGACCAATACCAGCAGCACCAAAGCGGAATGCATCCTTTGCGTTCTGTGGCGTATCTCCGTTCGCACGAACTTCAAATCCCTTAACAGTTTTGCCAGAAGCAGTTGTTCTTTCTGATTTTGCACGAACTTCATCCGCCCAACCAAGGAATGTCTCCAAGTCGCCAGAAATTTCCGCCGGCTTTACAGCAATCTGTCCGCCATATACTTTACCAGTTGACCCGTCAATTGTAATAAAGTCGCCCTTGTTGAAAGTTTTGTCGCCAATTGTAACAGTGTCATTTCCAGGGAATTTAACTGCATCACAACCGCAAACACACGGAGTTCCCATACCGCGCGCAACAACAGCAGCATGGCTTGTTCGTCCGCCAGTTGATGTGAGAATACCTTTTGCAACCGCCATTCCAGCAATGTCATCAGGAGATGTTTCTTTTCTAACGAGCATAACAGGTTTTCCCTCGTTCGCCCATTTTTCGGCATCATCCGCTGTGAATACGATTTGACCGCATCCAGCACCTGGAGAGGCGTTAAGTCCACTTGCAATCTCAACGGCCTTTTTAACGGCAGCAGGATCAAGAGTCGGGTGAAGAAGTTGATTCAATTGTTCCGGTTCTACGCGACAAAGAGCCTCTTCCTTTGTAATAAGTTTTTCGGCAACCATATCAACAGCCATCTTAACAGCAGCAGCACCAGTTCGTTTTCCGTTTCGGCACTGAAGCATAAAGAGTTTTCCCTCTTCAACGGTAAACTCCATATCCTGCATATCATGATAGTGATTTTCAAGAAGATTTCTAATATCGCAAAGCTGCTTGTAGATTTCAGCGTTTGTTTGTTCAAGCTGTGAAAGTTTTTGAGGAGTGCGAATACCAGCAACAACATCCTCTCCCTGAGCGTTCATAAGATATTCACCCATAAACACTTTTTCGCCAGTAGATGGATCGCGACTAAACGCAACACCAGTTCCAGAAGTTTCACCCTTGTTTCCAAACACCATCGCCATAACGGTAACAGCAGTTCCTTTGAGAGCTCCTTCCTTGATGTTGTTCAACTTGCGATATTTAATAGCACGTGGGTTCATCCATGAGCCAAATACAGCATCAATTGCACCCCACATTTGTTTTACAGGGTCTTGCGGGAAGTCATCGCCCTTTTCTTTTTTATACATTTCTTTGTATTGAGCAACAACTTTTTTAAGTGAATCCGCTGTCAAATCCTTGTCAAGCTCAACTCCCTGCTCTTTTTTAACTGCCACAAGAATCTCTTCAAATTTATCATGGTCAACACCCATTGCAACATCGCCATACATTTGAATAAAGCGGCGATAAGCGTCCCATGCAAAGCGCGGGTTATTTGTTTTTGCAGACAATCCCTCAACAGACTTATCATTCAAGCCAAGATTTAAGATTGTGTCCATCATACCAGGCATAGAAATTGCCGCACCAGAACGAACAGAAACTAAAAGAGGATCTTTTTCATCGCCAAGTTTTTTGCCATAGGTTTTTTCAAGGTTGTCAAGATATTTTGCAACTTCACTTTCCAAGCCTTCAGGATATTTTCGTCCTAACTTGTAGAATTCCTGACAAACATCGGTTGAAATTGTAAATCCAGGGGGAACAGGAAGCCCAATTGTAGCCATTTCTGCAAGGTTAGCCCCTTTTCCACCAAGCTCGGCACGCATATTAGCATTGCCTTCAGCCTTGCCGTTTCCAAAAGAATAAACATACTTTGTAGACATTGATTTTCTCCATATTAAAGAAACTAGAATTTATTTAAGATATTAAATAATAAACTCTATCAAAATTATAGTCAAGGACACATATACATAATGCACAGAAATCAAACTATAAGACAGACGACTTGCAAAATAAATTTCAAAAAAATAAACGATATTGTGTCTCTCCCCTTGACCAACTCCAAGAAAAATGGTACAAATTAAATACTTTGTGTCTCCTTCGTCTAGTGGTTAGGACATCGGGTTTTCATCCCGACAACATGGGTTCAATTCCCGTAGGAGATGATTGTAAAAAGAGTCGATTTAATCGGCTCTTTTTTTATGTTCTTTGTATATAAAATATACAGTCCAATTACCCCCCTTAAAGTCTCTTGAAAGGAATTATAATATGAGCAAAGAAATTTCAAATACGCTTAACAAAGCACGCAAAATCGTAATAAAAATCGGAAGTAATACACTTGCAAAAAGTGATGGAACTCAAAATATAGAATTTATGCAAAACTTTGCGCGACAATGCAAATCTTTAATAGATATTGGAAAGCAAGTTGCTATAGTGTCTTCTGGAGCGCAAGTATGTGGAGTTTCCACCACAAAAAAGTGGGCGAGAAAAAAAGACGTGTATTTTAGACAGGCTCTGTGCGCAATCGGACAAGTAGAACTAATGAGTCAGTGGAGAAAAGCGTTTGCTATGCAAAACCTACATATTGGTCAATTGCTTTTTACACGAGATGACTTTGAAAACGACCACCGCTCCCTCAATATCAGAAACACCCTTTTTACACTTGCAGATGAAGGAATTGTTCCTATCATAAATGAAAATGACTCTGTTTCATTTGAAGAAGATTCAATTGGCGACAATGATAATTTGAGTGCTCTTACAGCAATTTTATGGAGCGCAGATCTGCTTATTCTGCTCAGTGATGTTGACGGAGTTTATTTTGAAAACCCAAAGGAAAATCCAAACGCACAGTTAATTGAAACAGTTTCGGACATTGGAAAATTGCGCACTTCAATAAAAATAGGCGAAACAAATTCATTTGGCACTGGCGGAATAGAAACTAAAATTCAAGCCGCTGAAAAAACAACGGTTTATGGAATTCCCCTTCTTTTAACAAACGGATCAAAACAAAACATAATAGAAGATTTATTAAAAGAAAATGCGGAGGGAACTCTTTTTCTTGCAAATGACCCAAGTTTTCCAGGATAGCCGCTTTTAGAAGGCATCCAATCCACTGTATACCATGCTGTTATTTTATATAGAACTGGCAGTTTTTCCACCCCATTGTATGCTATTTTCCTTTTCATGTAAAATAGTTTTTTCAAAGTCCGCTAAGGGTTCGCACTTTTTTTCTATTTCCACGGCATTTGCATAAAGCCGCTTCAAACAGTCCGACTTGTCTTTATAGCCAAGTTTTGAGCGTTCTATACAATCCCCCATCACACGAATTGTTTCATCGTAGATTTTTAAAGGCACAGGAAACGGATGTCCATCCTTTCCTCCATGAGCAAAACTAAAACGCGCAGGATCTGAAAATCGACTGGGAGTTCCGTAAATTACTTCGCTTATCAATGTAAGTGATTGTAATGTTCTCGGTCCTAGTTGTTTTGTCAAAAGCAAGTCTTCAAAATTTTGATTATCGTTTTTATATGCCGTAGCAAGAACCGCTCCAAGTCGTTTTAGATTCACATCTTCCTTTCGCACTTCTTCATGAGAGGGCATTAAAAGATGTCTATAAGAAGAGTCTTTTAAAATCTTTTGAAATTCAGAAACAGTCCTTTCAGGATCTTCTTTTGAAATAGCAAGAATTTTTGAACGAGTTTGGCTCGCTCCTTTATCCGTTAAGTTTATAATTTTTCCCTGATTTTCACCAATAATTCCTGTGTGTGGACTTTTCAGATATGCATCGCTTTGATTTATATCAAGCCCCAAACTGCACCAATGATAGCGGCGAGCCTTTCTTTTGTCAACATTCATTCCTTGTTGAACAATTGCCCAATTTCCATCAATACTTAAAATAACATTATGCTGATACAATTGAAATCCGTCTTGAATTGCATTGTTGTCAACTTTTGCACAAAGCTTGCTCGATCGAATCAGTTGATCTCCATTTAATCCTGTAGCATTCGCTAAATATAAAAGTTCATCGGGAGTTTTTCGAGAGTATTTTCCGCGCCCGCCACAAATTGCAATTCCCAGTTCATGCGCACGAGGATTTAAGCCCCTTTTCAAATTGTACATCAAACTTGTAGTTATTCCCGAAGAATGCCAATCCATTCCCAAAACTGCACCGAATGATTGAAACCACATGGGGTCGCTCATTCTCAATAAAAATTCATTCCTTCCAAAATTCAAAATAAGGCTTTCTGTTATTTGCGTTCCCAAAATCATCATTCTATCTGCAAGCCACTTTGGAACAGTTCCCGAATGGAGCGGCAAATCTGCGTGTCCTGTACGTTTCATATAAAAAATATAGCATTGTATGTAAAATTTTTCTAGATTTTTAGCCCACCTTGCCACACATTCACATTGCTCGTTGCTTTCCAAAAACGTGTCCTTCTCCATTCATTATAAAAAAACAGCATGTATTTTTACATTTCTATCTTGACTTTTTATATACCGTTCAGTATATATATTTTATATACCGAACAGTATATAACTGAAAACAATTTATTGGAGGTTAATTATGAGTGTAAATGCATCTTCAAATTTTTATCACATATACCCATTGGGTCTTTGTGGATGCCCGAAAAAAAATGACTTTTGCCAACCAGCAGGAGATGGACTTCGCAGACTAGCAAACGAACTTGAAAAAATCAAGGAAGGAGGTGCGAATTCCATTTTAATAGGACCTCTTTTTGAAAGCACTTCTCACGGTTATGATACAGTGGATTATTTTCATGTGGACAGAAGACTCGGCACAAACGATGATTTAAAATTCTTTGCAGGAAAGTGCCACTCACTTGGAATGAACCTTGTTTTTGACGCGGTTTTTAATCACAGTGGAAGAGATTTTTTTGCATTTAAAAGTGTGCAACAAGATGGATGGAATTCGCGCTATAAGGACTGGTATTCAAATATTCGCTTTGATGGAAGAAGTCCTTTTGGTGATAATTTTACCTATGACAATTGGGCTGGGTGTGCAGACCTTGTAAAATACAACTTGGAAAACCCCGAAATTCAAGAACATCTTTTTTCCGCAGTGAAAATGTGGATTGATGAATTTGGAGTTGACGGACTCCGTCTTGATGCCGCTGACACCATTTCATTCAATTTTATGAAACGACTGAAAAACGTAACGCATGAAAAACGAGGCGATTTTTGGCTTATGGGAGAAGTAGTTCATGGAGACTATAACCGATGGGTTAATCCTGAAATGCTTGATAGCGTAACAAACTATCAACTTCACAAAGGATTATGGTCAAGCTTTAATGACAAGAATTTTTTTGAAGTTGCATATTCTCTTAATCGGCAGTTTGGAAATTCAGGACAAAACACTGAAAAACTCTTTTATAATTTTGTTGACAATCACGATGTGAACAGAATTGCCTCCACGCTCAAAAATAAAAACGATTTATTTCCGTTATACGCCATGCTGTTTACCATTCCAGGAATCCCATCAATTTACTATGGAAGTGAAATGGGAATACAAGGAACAAGAAATCAAAGCGGAGATGTAAACTTGCGCCCCTCTTTGCCTCCTTTTGGACAGATTCCAGAATTTGCACAACCTCAAGTTGACAGTGAAAAACTACGTTCTATTATAAAAGCATATTCAAATATACGGGAACACTCGCCTGCACTTCAATATGGAAATTACGAGCAAGTTTTCCTTTCAAACACAGAATTTGTATTTTTGCGTCATACTGAAGAACAAAATGCTCTTGCCGTTTTTAATGTAAACGATGAAACAAAAAAAATTCGCTTGCACAATATAAGACAAGGCATTTACACCGATACAATGACAGGAGAAAAACTTAATTTACACGCTGGAGCAGAAATAGAAGTCGCCGCCCATTCTGCCAGGATTTTCATCAATTAAGACTCTAAAAAAGACATTGCCTATCGTCATTGCAAATTGCGCACCTTGTACCAAACAGAAGTAATCTACAAAATAAAAATCCACACCACATACATAATTTGCAATGACGGCAAGTATATTATCACAAAAGAAGCAATCTAAAAAAATACGAATAATTGTTTATTAAAATGTAATAAATATCCTACTTCAACACGAAAAATAGCATTCTCAAAAAAATTACACGTAAAATCTTATTGCTGTATTCGGAAAGTTTTACTTACAACTTTGCAATTGAATTTTACGTGCTTTTTCCTCTCATTTTTTGCTTTGTATACAAACGTTCTGTAATTTTCATATACTATAATTTCCCATGCTGAAACTTAAAACGAAAGAAAGTCTGTGTTTCTCGTGAAACACTTTAAATTGAAACCATAGGCATTTTTTTCAATTTGAATGACCTTTTGAACAGATAATTATTTCTAAAGCAATAGAAAATACAGACACAAATATGTTATTTAATTCATATATGTTTCACGAGAAACAGTGTATAGATTATCGTCAAAATCATCGCAAATTTAAAAAACACAGAAATTTTCATTCAAAGAGGAATAAACAATGCGCCAGATGAAAACAAATGCCAATCCCCTATTTTTGCCATTACATACGTAGAATAGAATTTCATAATTGCAAAATTCGGAGAAAGGAATTGGGTTTCAACAATAATTTATCCATTCACGAAAAGTAAAAGTTCACAATGACGAAATAGAAAAATATTGTTTTCTTACTTTTCTTCCTTAATTTTTGCTTCCAGATTTGTACACTGCATTATTAAAACTGATCTAGTGTTTGATCATTAAAAATACAGGAAGTGTGTATTTATCCACAAAAAAAATTTAAACTTACACCCATATATAAAAGTTATTAACATTTTATAAACTTTTTGTGGATAACTTCCAAGTATTTGTAGAAAAAAAATGAACAAGTTTTCCCCTTATGAATTCTTATTTGTTTAAGTACCCTCTTTCGCTTTAGCATTTGATACTGCAATAAACGCTATGCATTATTTTACCCCCGTAAGATTTTCAACAAAATAAAAAGATAGAAGAAAGAAGAAAAACTTATAAAAGCAAGTCATTGAAATAACTGAAAAGTCCATAAAATCCCATTCTTATTTTTATCCAGCAAGAAAAGTGTATTCTTTCTTTACTATAATAAAACGCCATTTTGAAATAGAAAACAGCAGAACGATAAAATGGAAAGTTTTAATCGAAAGTCAATTTTAACCGTTTATGTAAGTGTATTGTTTCGTCACACAAAAATGTATGCGCACTCTGTTTCTTTTGCAACCTTGAAAAAATTAACGCATTCAAAACTAACTTGCACTGAATCATTTTTATAATACCTTCGTAAAATATATATAAATAAAATGTTTCACGAGAAACATACTTTAAAAACAAAAAACCGACTAGCAAATTACTAGCCGGTCGCCTGATGTTATTTGTATACATTCCACTGATTCCAACAATATAGATAAAAATCAGTCCCACTCGCTTATTATATTATACTAACAACTTTTTGTCATTATCAATTCCTACGATTTTTACACTTTTTGAAAAAAATCTTAGTTTATTTACGCAGAATTGTATACTATAAATTTTTAGAGTTATTTTGTATTCTGTCCACTCCCACAAGGAAATCAGGTTCAGACACTTTCACCACTTTAATTCCTGTTGAACCTGTGCCCTGCTGATTTATTGAATCTGCACGAACACGCAAAGTCTTACCCTGACTTGTCATACAAACAATTTCATCGTCATCCTTTACAGTAAGAAGTCCGATAATTTCTCCACGCTCGGAAATTTTTCCAAAAATTTTTTGACCGCCAGTTCCTCTGCCGTGTGGATTAAAATCCTCAAATTTAACGCGCTTTCCATATCCTCGTTCAGTAAGAAGAAGAATTGTTTCTCCTTCAGTAACTTTTATTGCACCTGAAATTTCATCTCCCTCTGAAAGCTTCATTCCTCGAATACCACAAGTAGCTCTTCCCATTTCGCGAACAGTATTTTCGCTAAAGCGAAGTGCCTTTCCTCTACGAGTTACAAGAAGAACTTCTGATTTTCCATCCGTTGGAATTGCACTTATAAGTCTGTCTCCATCTCGAAGTTTCAATCCTATTATGCCTCGGATTTTTGCATTGGAGAATTCCTTTGTCTGCACTTTCTTTACCACTCCATTTGCCGTTGTCATAAAGAAATAGGTGTCCTCCGTAAATTCACGAATTGGAACTACCGTTGTAATTTCTTCGTCCGCTCCAATTGCTATCATACTCTTTATATGAGTGCCTCGGCTATTTTTTGAAACTTCTGGAATTTCGTGAACTTTTATCCAATAAGCACGCCCTGCATTTGTGATAAACAGTATATGATCATGAGTTGAGCCTACAAAAACTTGACTGATATAGTCTTCGTCAAGCAAGGCTGTACTGCTGATTCCAGTCCCTCCCCTCCCCTGCTTTTTATATGATATGACGGAAAATCTCTTTAGATAACCAAGTTTGGAAATCATTATAATCATATCCTCTTCTTTTATCATATCTTCTTCATTTATTTGTTCAACTTCATCAGCAACTATTTCCGTTCGTCTGTCGTCTCCAAATTTTTCTGCAAGTTCATTTGTTTCATCTTTTATGAGGGCAAGAATTTTTTCGTGATGTTCAAGCAAATCTCGTAAGTACGCAATCAACGCTTCAAGTTCTGCAAGCTCTTTTTTCAAATCTTCAATTTGCAAGTGTGTAAGACGTTTTAATTGCATATCAACAATCGCTTGAGCCTGCACATCATCAAAATCAAATCTTTTTTCAAGACGAAGTTTTGCATCTTCTGTATCTCGACTAGATTTTATAATCTGGATAACTTCATCAATATTGTTTATAGCAATTACCAACGCTTGCAATATATGTTCACGAGCAAGAGCAATTTTTAAATCGTGTTGTGTTCTCCTCGTAATAACATCATCGCGATGTTCAACAAAATAATGTATAAGATCTTTTAGAGTAAGAATTTGCGGACGACCTTTTACGAGTGCAAGATTTATAACTCCAAAACTTGACTGCAAATCTGTTTTCGCAAAAAGTTGATTTAAAATAATTTTTACGATCGCCCCTCTTTTTAAACCAATGACAAGACGCAATCCAACTCTATCTGAAGTTTCATCGTTTGCATCAGTAATGCCTTCTATAACTTTATCGCGAACAAGCTCTTTTATTCGACGGATTATATTTGTTGTATTCACGCCATAAGGAACTTCTGTAAAGACAATAGATTCTTTTCCGCGAGTGTCTGTTTCTATCACATATTTTGAACGAATTATTATTTTTCCTCTGCCAGTTGTATATGCTTTTTTAATGCCTTCACGACCAAAAATAATTCCGCCTGTTGGAAAGTCAGGACCTTTTATATAGTGCATCAATTCTTCAATTGTAATTTCAGGATTATCAATATATGCATTTATTGCATTTGAAACTTCGCGTAAATTATGGGTTGGCATATTCGTTGCCATTCCAACTGCGATTCCTGTTGTTCCATTACAAAGTAAAAACGGAAATTTTGCAGGCAAAACAGTTGGCTCTTTTACTGTTTCATCGAAGTTTGGAACCATATCAACCGTTTCTTTGTCAATATCAGCAACCATTTCTTCCGCAAGTTTTGACATTTTCGCTTCGGTGTATCGATATGCCGCTGCGGGATCTCCTGCAATTGTTCCAAAGTTTCCCTGCGGAGTGATAATTGTATAACGCTGGGCAAATTCTTGTCCTAATCGAACAAGTGCATCATAAACGGAAGCGTCTCCATGAGGATGATACTTTCCAAGCACATCTCCAACTATTTTTGCACATTTGCGAGTCGGCTGAGAATTTGCAAGATGAAGTTCATCCATTGCATACAAAATACGACGATGAACCGGCTTTAAACCATCACGAACATCCGGCAAAGCGCGTTGCACTATTACCGACATTGAATAGTCTATATATGCTTGTTTTACTTCCTCTTCTATTGGAACTCGTATTACAGTTCCGCCTTCATTTGTCTGATATGATTCTTCCATTTTTTACTTTCCTTTGTGCTAATAAAAAATTGTTCTCTACAAAGCCCTTTTACATTATTCAAATAGTTTTAACAATTTTTAAACATCAAGATTTGCATACGTTGCGTTTTCCTCTATAAAGCGACGACGTGGCTCCACTTCTTCTCCCATGCATACACTGAAAATTTTATCGGCAGCTTCAGCATCAGGAATAGTCACAACTTTCATACGGCGGACAGTAGGATCCATTGTTGTATTCCAAAGTTGATCTCCACTCATTTCACCAAGACCTTTATATCTTTGCACTTTTGCCTTATCCGCATTATCTCCCAATGTTTTTAAATATTCGACCTTTTCTTCATCGGTATACACATACACAGGTTTTTGTTTTCCCAAAGTAATTCCAAAAAGAGGGGGCATTGCAAGATAAACATATCCTTTTTCAATAAGCTCCGGCATATATCTAAAAAAGAATGTCAAAAGTAATGTGCGTATATGAGATCCATCAACGTCAGCATCAGCCATAATTATAATCTTATGATAGCGAAGTTTTTCCACGTTAAAAGTCTTTCCAAATCCTGCTCCAAGAGAAGCAATAACAGGTTCTAGTTTGTCATTGTTCATAACTTTATCTGCACGAACTTTTTCAACATTCAGCATCTTTCCCCAAAGAGGAAGAATTGCTTGTGTTTTTGAATCCCTTCCTTTTTTTGCAGAACCGCCTGCGGAGTCTCCTTCAACTATATAAATTTCGCATTGTTCTGGAATTTTTAAAGAACAGTCAGAAAGTTTTTCAGGAAGTCCAAATCCGTCATTGACTGTATTTTTTCTCACATTTTCACGGGCTTTTTTTGCGGCTATTCGCGCCTTTGCTTCATTTATCGCCCTTTGCAAAATTTTTTCAAGTATATTAGGATTTTGTTCAAAATATATTGTAAGTTTTTCCTTTACAATTTGATCAACTATTGTACGAACTTCTGTATTTCCAAGTTTTTCTTTTGTTTGACCTTCAAATTCTGGTTCAGGAACTTTCATTGAAATAACTGCAGCAAGACCTGACCTCACATCTTCGCCCATAAGCTTTTCATCTTTTTCTATCGACTTTTTCAATTTTTCATTTGAATCAAGGCATTTATTTAAAACAAATGTAAGGGCATTTTTAAAGCCATCAAGATGAGTTCCCCCATCGCGCGTATTTATGTCATTTACAAATGTGTTTATATTTTCTGAATCCGTATTGTTATACTGCATCGAAATTTCAGTTATAACATCATCTTTTGATTCCTTTATATAAATTGGCTCATCTGGAATAACGCTTTTTCCTTTGTTTAAGTCATTTACAAATTCATTTATTCCACCCTCATATTGAATGACTTCCTCTTTTGGATTTTCAAGTCGTTCATCTCTGAATTTTATAACAATTCCAGAGTTTAAAAACGCCAACTCCTTTATTCTATGCATTAAAACATCATAATTATATGTTGTAGTTTCAGTAAAAATAGTTTTATCGGCTTTCCATCTAATTGTTGTTCCGTGTTCATCTGTATCGCCAATTTTTTCAACTTTTGTCTTTGGAATTCCCTTTTCAAATTTTTGTGTATAAATATGTCCATCTCGTTTTACTATTGCTTCCATCCAAGTTGAAAGAGCATTTACACAGGAAACGCCAACTCCGTGAAGACCTCCTGAAACTTTGTAAGATCCCTTGTCAAATTTTCCGCCTGCGTGAAGTTTTGTTAAAACCAATTCCAACGCACTCACTTTTTCAGTTGGATGAATATCAACTGGAATTCCGCGTCCATTATCTTCAACCCGAACAATATCATCTTTTTCAAGGGCGACAATAATATTATCGCAAAACCCCGCCATTGCTTCGTCTATTGAATTATCTACTACTTCATAAACAAGGTGATGTAAGCCTCTCGGACCTGTAGAACCAATATACATTCCAGGGCGTTTTCTAACCGCTTCAAGTCCTTTTAATACTTGAATATTACCAGCATCATAAGTTGTAGACATTTATATTTCCTTAAATTTTTTAATTTGATAGGTTCAACGAACTTTAAAAATTAGCATTATTGTTTTTAGTTTACAATGAACATTAGATTATTGTAGAAATAATACTATTCTTAACAAAAAAAGTCTATAATATGAATTAAAATAAAAAATGAAAGGAATTTCAGATAATAAAATGAAAATGAAGAAGAATGCAAAAACTATTATTTTACTGTCGTTTTTCATTTCATTACGAAACATCATTCTGTAGGGAACTTATTGCATTCACCATTGATAAACAAAATTATTTATCCTATACTTTAGAAATGAGTGAAAACAATTTAAAGGAAATCTGGGACATTTCGATGAATCAGATTTTTGAAGAATATAAAGACAAAGGAAAAGAACAAGAATTTTATCTTTGGTTCAATATGAAATATGTTGAAGATGATGTAAAGACAATAAAAACAAACGTTCCAAGTCAATTTTTATGGGATTCGATGATAAAAAAAGGAAATGTTGAATATCTAAAAAAGAAAATACTGGAAATTTCAGGACTACAAGATATTCAAATTATCCCTTCAATTAAAAATGAACAAATTTTCAACGAAAAAAATAATTCAAAGAGTTCTCTACATACAGAAAAAAAAGAGTCTTCAAAAATAGCAGAAGAACAACAAAAAGATACTGAAAATAAAGACTTTAACAAAATAGAAAAAAAGAAAAATTCTATTTTGAATGAAAATTTTACATTTGAAAATTTTATAACTGAAGAAGGAAGTTCAAACAACTTTGCTTATAAAGTCGCCCTTTCGATTGCTGACAATCCAGGAAGAAAAATAAATCCTATTTTGCTCTATGGAGGAGTTGGACTTGGAAAAACACATCTTATGCAATCGATAGGAAACAAAATACTTGAAAAATATGGTTCTTCAAAAAAAATTTGTTATGTGCAGGCAGAGTCTTTTTTAAATGAATTTACAGACTCACTCCTTACAAAAAATCCAACAAAATTCAAAAATAAATATAGAAGTCTTGATGTACTTTTAATTGATGACATCCAATTTTTACAAAAAAAAGAAGGTATACAACAAGAGCTTTTCTATGTCTTTGAAGCCCTTCATAAAAATAATTCACAGATGGTTTTCACTTGTGATAGACCTTTAAAAGAAATTGAAAAAATGGAAGACAGGCTTGTAAGTCGTTTAAGTTCAGGAATGAGTCTTGATTTGCAGCCGCCAAATTTTGAAACAAGAAAAGCAATAATATATAAAAAACTTGAAAATAAAAATGTACTATTAAGCAATGAAGTTGTTGATATTATTGCAAGAACAATTGAAACAAATATACGAGATTTGGAAGCCGCGATTTTAAAAATTGTAAACTACTCTGATTTTATCGGAAAAGAAATCACTCCTGAAATTGCTCAAAGTCAACTTCAAAATTTTTACAGCAATCCTTTTGTTGGAAATATTTCAATAGACAATATAATAAAAGTGGTTTCAAAAAATTATAATGTCACTCCCTCTGACATAAAAGGAAAAAAGAGAGATAAAAAATTTGTTTATCCTCGTCACATTGCACTGTACATAGCAAAAGAAATAACTGAATACACTTTTTCGGAACTTGGAAATGAATTTGGGGGAAGAGATCATTCATCAATAATGCATGCTTGTGACAAAATAAAAGAAGAAATACAAAATAACCCCAATCTCAATCAAAACATAAACATTATGATAAAAGAAATAAAAGAATTCAAAAACTAATTTTAAGATTAACATAAAAATAAAAATGTGATAAAATGTGTGAATAAGTTGTAGAAAACTTATTTTTTTATTACAGTAAGTGAACAAGTTGATTTAAAGTGAAAAAACAGTAATTTTTATAAACTTAACAATTTATTGAAATACAATAAATTAGAATTGTTATCCACTTTAAACACATACTTATTGTTATGATTATTAAATTTATAAATTTAATAAATTTATAAGAATGCGCATATAAAATCAAAAACGCAGGAGAACAAAATGAAATTCAATTTTGACAGAGATGCAATGATAAAGGAAGTTTCAATTGCTCAAGAAATCATTACAAATAAAAGTCCTATTTCAATACTTTCAAATATTCTTTTAATTGCAAAAGATAATTCATTGACAATAAAAGCATCAGACACCGCAGTAAATTTTATAACAAAAATTCCTGTAGATATAATTGAAGAAGGAAGCACCACTATATATTGCGATAAATTTATGAGCATTCTTTCATCTTCTCCTTCAGGAGAAATAGAATTTACGCAAGAAGACATAAAAGTAGTTATAAAACCAACTGCAAAAAAAATTAAATTCCAATTAAAAAGCATAGCAAGTGAAAAATTTGCAGACATTCCAGAATCAAATAGCATTCCTTTCTTTGAAGTTTCTGCAAAAGATTTGAAGCAAATGATTCAACAAACTATTTTTTCAGTTTCCGAAGATTCAAATAGATTTTTTATGACAGGTGTGTATTTTACTAAAAAAGATGAAAAATTTGTTATGGTGTCAACAGATTCAAGAAGACTTTCTTATAGCGAAAAAGAAATTGCCTCTGAAATGAATTTTCCATCCGCTATCGTTCCAACTAAAATTTTGCGTTGTATATTAAAAAATGCATCTGATGAAGGAAATATTTTGCTTGCCATAGTTGACAATTTAATTTTCGTAAAATTTGGAAATTATGAATTTTCTTCAAAATTGATAGACGGTCAATTTCCTAACTATCAAAAGGTAATTCCAGAAAATCAATTGCATAAATTCCAAGTAAACAAAGATGATTTGGAAGCGGCTTTAAAGAGAATTGAAATAATGATTGACAAAAAAGTTGGTAGAATTGTCTTTAAAATTGCTCCAGGAACTTTAAATATCAGTTCTCCAGAATCTGAAATTGGAACAGCAGATGAAGAAATTCCTTGCAGATATGACGGAGAAGAAATTTCTATTGCCCTCAATAACAGGTATGTGTCAGAACCTCTTAAAACAATAGAAAATGAAAACGTTGTTTTTGAATTTACAGAAGTTACAAAAGCCGTTACGATGAGAACTGAACCTGCTGAATACTTTTTCCACATCATAATGCCAATGAATTTAATAAATTAAAAGGTGATTTTTTAAAAATTTTGTAAATAAAAATTTATGCCTTTTCTTTCTGTTGCTTTATGTAATTTTCGCAATTTAAAAAATGACAAAATAGATTTGTCATCGAAGGAAATTTATTTTGTAGGTGAAAATGGACAGGGAAAAAGCAATCTTTTAGAAAGTCTTTACTATTCGGCCTATGGTTCATCTTTTAGAACGCGAACTGATTCTCAAATAATTTCTTATGGAAAAGACAATTTTAGTGTCATTTCATTTTATAAAAATCAAAATGAAAATTCTCACCAAATAAAAATTGTCTACGAAAAAGATAAAAAACAAATTGAAAAAAATGGAAAAAAAATACACGACAGAAAAGAGCTTATAAACACTATTCCATGTGTTCTTTTTTCGCATAGTGATATGGATTTTGCAATTGGTGAGCCTGAAAAACGACGTTTTTTTTTAGATCAATCTTTAACTATGTATGATGAATTTTATATTGACGATTTGAGAAGTTATAAAAAAATTTTAAAGACACGAAATATTCTCTTAAAAGAAAAAGACTATAATATGATTGAAATTTATGATGTTCAATTAGCCCAAAAAGGTCTTGAAATCCAAAAAAAAAGAAAAAAGGCGATATTTCAATTCAATGAGATTTTTGGAAAGTTATACGAACAAATTTCAGGGATTGAAGGTGTCTCTATTTGTTATTCGCCGTCTTGGAAAGAAATAAAACAGGAATTCGGAAGTAGAATTCCAAATGTGGATGATGTTTTACATATTCTTTATGAAAAAAGAGAAAAAGACAGGATATTGTGCACTACTTTGTCAGGTCCTCATAGAGATAAAGTGATTTTTGTAAAAGATAAAAGACAATTTATTCCAAATGCATCAACTGGTCAATGTAGACTTACGGCTCTTCTTTTAAGAGTTTCACAGGCAGTGTATTACACTCAAATTACGGGAATAAAACCAGTCTTATTGATGGACGATGTTATGCTTGAATTAGATCCCGATAAAAGACAAAAATTCACTTCCGCTATTCCAGAATATGATCAACTTTTTTGCACATTTTTACCAGGAGAGCCTTACGAAAGATACAAAAGACAAGAAACAAAAATTTATACTATAAAGAATGGGGAATGGACTTTATGAATGAAATAAAGGGTGCGGACTTTATTGTAAATTCAATATTTGATAAAATAACTGAAAGTAAAAAAAGTGAAAGTTCACGGCTTATTTCCGTTTGGGAAAAGATTTTAAAAAAGATAAACGGATGCGGTCAAAATCTGTATGAAAACACTTCGTTGGTGGACATAAAAAATAATATATTGTTGGTGGAAGCAACTCATAACGGATGGATTCAAACAATGCAAATGAATTCAAAATTTATTTTGAATGGATTGAATATGTTTGTTCCAGACTTGAAAATACGCTCTCTTGCTTTTAGACTTAAGGGAAGCGATGCAAAACTATACGAAATAAATTATGATGAACGTTTAAAAATTGAGAGGCAAAAAGAATTTAAAAAAAATTCACGGGAAGAAAAAATTCTTGAAAAATATGAAACAAAAGAAAATAAAAAGGAAACAGAAAAATCATATACCCTTCCTGACGAATTGTTGAAAAAATTTGAAAATATGAAAAAAGATAGTAAAAACTAATATAATTTAAAGTAATGACGGATAATTAGTATACGTCAGTGGAAATAGAGTATTATGAGTTTTAAGATTTTAGTTTTCTTAAAATTGAAAGTAACTGAATCAATTTCTGTAGAATTGCATACTAAAATTGATTTTGCATACAATTTTAGATAAGAGTTATTCTCTTATTTATTAGAATGGCAAATTAACCCTTGACCAAAAAATGCAATAAATGATATATTAACACACTAAATGATTTCGATTTTTATTAAGTAAGGAGTTATAGTTCTATGTTACGAACATATCAACCTAGTAGAGTAAAACGCAATAGAAAATTTGGCTTTAGGGCTAGAATGGCAACAAAAGGCGGACGAAAAATTCTTGCAAGAAGACGAGCGAAAGGAAGAAAAAAGTTAACTGTTTCTGATGAAAAGAAACCTTATTGATATTTTTAAGGATGGAAACAGGCTTTAAAACTGGACTTTTTAAGAGATCTGAAAGAATAAAAAGTCCAGTTGAATTTAAAAATCTGTTTAAATACGGAAAAAAGGCGAGTGTTTCTGGAGCAAAAATTTTTGTTTTGGAAAATAATCTTGAAATCAATAGAATTGGTTTTCCTTTACCCCGTGGATATGGCAATGCTATACAAAGAAATTTGTCTAAAAGGTACAGCAGAGAAGCCTATCGCTTGCTAAAATCTCAGCTGAATATAGGATATGATATATTGTTATTGGTTTATCCAAACAACGACTCTTTCAGCTTAAGATGCGCTCAATTGAACGCATTATTCACTAAAATAGGACTGATAAAAGAATGAAAAATTTTGTTTCGGAATTTTTCTGTTTTTTTATTCGCTTTTACCAAAAATATATTTCTCCTTTGTTTCCTTCATGTTGTAGATACAGACCAACATGTTCTCAATATGCATTGGAAGTGATTAAAAAATATGGTTCTATAAAAGGTTCGTTTTTAGCAATAAAAAGAATTTTAAAATGCAATCCCTTTTTTAAAGGTGGATACGATCCTGTTCCATAACACCGGAGAAAAAAATGAATAAAAACACTATAATTGCAATGCTTCTTTCTACAATTGTTCTTATTGGAGCATTTATTATTCAGCCTATTTTATTTCCAAATGCATATACTGCTGAAAGAAAAGAAAATTCTGTTATACCTCAAGACGAACAGTTTGACACAGAAGATATTGAAAATACACAAAAGAAAATCTCAATTCTTTCTGACATTGAAGAGAATGATAAACTTGAAGAAAAGAAAATAGTTTTGAATTTTGAAAAAATAGAAGTTGAATTAACAAATCGTGGTGGAGATATAATAAGCTTTAAATTAAACGACCATATTGATGTTGATACAGGAGAAGGCGTTCAAATGGTTGATAATGTTTCAGAATTCAATAGAGCATGTGCATTGAGTTTTGGAGATGTGTATTCGCCGATTATAAACGATTTGTTTACCGTTGAACAAAAAGATGAAAATACAGTGTTATTCACTAAAAAATTTCGTGTAAAAAATGATGATGAATCTGAAAGCAGTTTTATTCTTGGAAAAAGATATACATTTATGCCAGGCGAATTTATGTTCAAACTGGATGTTTTAATTCACGGAGAAAATGAAGAGAATAAAATTGACATTGCGAATACAGGATATAATTTGAGAACTTCACCTCAAATCGGTCCTCATTATGATCCAAAATTAAATAGATATGAAAACAGACAGTTTATTTCTTTTAATGGCAGCAAAGCAAAACGACAGATTATAAGTTCAAGACAATTTAAAGAATATCAAAAGCCATATATGTGGAATGGAATTGCTGGAAAATATTTTGTTGAGCTTGTAATTCCTGAAAACAAAATGGTGATGAATAATTCTTATTATTCAAGTCAAGTTGAAGTGAATGAATATGCCAATGCACAGGCAATTATGGTAAGAAAACCCATAAACGAGCAAGATGTTCAAGACACCTATTATATGTATTTTGGACCTCGAAACGAAAAAGATTTAAAAGTGTATAATTTGGCGGATAAAAATGGATGGGGTTTAAACGGATTACGTCTTTCAGAATGCTTGCAATCTAGTGGATGGCTTGGATGGCTTGAAACAATTTTGAAATGGATTATGGAAATTGTAAATAGATTTGTTCACAACTGGGGAATTTCCATTATCTTAATGACAATTATAATAAAGACAATTATGTTTCCATTTACAAAAAAACAATCTATGGGAACTCTTAAAATGCAGGAAATTCAGCCAAAGATAAAGGCTATCCAAGAAAAATATAAAGATAATCCACAAAAATTAAATGAAGCAATGACTAAAGTGTATCAAGAATCGGGATATAATCCAATGAGCGGATGTCTGCCTATGATTGTTCAGTTCTTGATATTGTTTGCAATGTATAATTTGTTTAACAATTATTTTGAATTTAGAGGCTCTGTTTTTATTCCAGGCTGGATTAGCGATCTTTCAGTTGGAGATAGCGTTTATACATTTAGAAGAAGTATTCCTTTTTTTGGAAACCAATTAAGAATTCTTCCACTGATTTATCTTGCCTCTCAACTGTTTTATGGAAAAATTACAGGGAATGGAGGAACGGCTTCCGCAGGATCTTCTCAAATGCAAATGAAGATGATGATGTATGGAATGCCTATAGTTTTCTTTTTTATTTTTTACAATGCTCCGTCAGGACTTTTGCTTTATTGGACTGTAAGCAATATTTTTCAAATGGGACAGCAAATCGTCATTAACAATATGATGAAGAAAAAAAGAGCTGAAACGAGACTGGAAGATAAAAAAAGAAAAAGATAGCATTGTTTTTGCACCAAATTTTTAAAAGTTCTTTGAGAAAATTATGGTTTTGATTTTCAAAACCAAAAAAATAGAGGTTTAAAATGACATACGAATTTGAAGGAAAAACAGAAAAAGAAGCGATTGAAATTGCTGCAAGTGAACTTGGGTTGCAACGCGATCAATTTGACGTGGAAATTCTTGAGACACAAAAAAATTCTCTTTTTAAAAAAGGATATGTAAAAATTTGTGTTCATACAGTTGACAATGTTGAAGTGAAGAATGGTTATTCTGAGTTAAAAAGAAGTGCTTCAAAAACAACAAATTCTATTCCACAGAGTGAATTTGAACAAAAGATAATTGAGTTTATCACAACAATCGTTGAAAAAATGGGATATGATGTAAAAGCGAGCATAACATATAGAGAAGAAAAAAAACTTGGAATAAAATTGGATTCTAAAAGTTCTTCTATTTTGATTGGTCGAAAGGGAAAAAATCTTGATGCTTTACAACTTCTTGCAAATATTTATGCAGGAAAAATGGGTTATGATGAAATGAGGATTATTCTTGATACGGAAAATTATAGAATCCGCAGAGAAGAATCGCTTGTTCGTCTTGCGTATACAACTGCGGACAAAGTACATCAATCTCATAAATCGATTTTGCTTGAACCAATGAATCCTTTTGAAAGACGACTTATACACACAACATTAAATGATATTCCTGATATTGAAACGAAATCTGAAGGGGATGGTCTTTATAAGCAAGTGAGAATTATTTATAAGGGATTTTCTAGATAAACGGTTTATTGATTTTTTAATTATATTTTGCAACTAAATCTAATAAGAAAGAGTCTTTAGTTAATATATAGAAATTGTGAATTTTTATTAGATAACGTGATAATCTGCTTGTAAATAAAGCTGTTTCTGCATTTGATACTTTTTATCGTTGTATATGATTTTTTCTGTTTAAAAAATATGATAAAAAGTCCGTTTGCAGTACTTTTATTTTGACGGATTTGAGCGAAAACAAGAACTTGCTTATTTTTACTTTGCATTTACATTGCAAATTCTTGTTATTTCAGTGCCATTTTTCACTTCGTTGCAAAATAGCGTTTTATTACGGAAATGGAAAGTGAAATGTTCTTTTCTGTATAAAATTTAGGGAGAAGATATGAAAAAGTTGATTGTTAAATTTTTATTTTTTGTTCTTTATTTATCCTTTGGCTTTTCTTTTGCATTTGCATTGACAGTTGAAGAAATTGTTCCTGAAAAATATTTGTCTGAACTCAAGGAAAATGGAATGATTTATTTGTCTCATTCAAAAGAGGATTTGCAGTTTTCAATGATTCCAGTTTCAAGTTATAAAGAAACAATTGAAAATTCGCGAGTTGAAAAAAATCCAAAGAATATTCCGTTTGTTGCTGAATTTTTATACTATGTTCCAAAAACTATGATTGCTGAAAAAAGTGGAACAGAATCCGCAGATTTTACAATACAAGATGTTTCAGTGGTTTTTCGTTCTATTAGCAAAATGGTTGGAATGAAATATCACGAAGGAAAAGAAATTCTTTATAAAAAGTCTTATACAATTGCAAATCCTGATTCAAATGATCCTATCCCCGATGTGATAGAAGGAAATGCAGATGGAAGAGAACTTTATTGCTATCAAAAAGATAATACGTATGGAGACACTAAATACAGACTGAATTATAAGCAAAATGAAACTGAGCTTTTGGTGACCTTTGTAAATTTATTGCCATTTGGAATTATGGGAATTTATCCATGTCCTCCGGGCACTATAAAAATGAATATTCTTGCAATTGACTGTGGAGATAGTTTTGTAATTTATATGAGTGCTGATACAGATTGCAAAAAAGTTGCCTTGTTTAATGTAAGAAAGCAAATGGAAGAATCTATGACTGACAGGTTTAAGGCCATTTACGAATGGTGTCTTGTTCAGTTTTAGGTTTAAATATAATTGGGGGATTTTATGAAAATAAAAAAGATTGTATTTGCCGCTCTTCTTGGAGCAAGCTTTTTGATGAATGGAGCGTGCAATTCAAAAGGAAGTTCTATGGATGTAATTAAGGGAAAAGACGGTATTTTTGCGGTTATGGATACTTCAAAAGGAGAAATTGTTTTGGAGTTGTATTATAAGGATGCGCCTTTAACAGTATGCAATTTTATTGGACTTGCTGAAGGCAATCTTGACGCTGCGGACGGAAAAAAATTCTATGATGGATTGAAGTTTCATCGCGTCATAAAGGACTTTATGATTCAAGGTGGAGATCCTCTTGGAAATGGAACAGGCGGTCCTGGCTATAAATTTGCAGATGAAGTTGAAACTTCATATAAATTCGATGGACCTGGAGTTCTTGCGATGGCAAACTCTGGTGCAAATACAAATGGAAGCCAATTCTTTATCACTCATGTTGAAACACCGTGGCTTAACGGAAAGCATACGATTTTTGGAAAAGTTGTTGATTCAAAGAGTCAAACTGTGGTGAATGCTGTAGAGCAAGGGGATTCTATAAAATCTGTAAAAATTATTCGACAGGGAGCGGACGCTGAAAATTTTGGAACAACTCAAGAAAATTGGAATACATATTCAGAAGAGGCAGTGCAAAAAGTTCTTGCTGCAAAACAGGCTAAAGACAAAGCAATAATTGCTGAAGTTGAGAAAAAATTCCCTCATTTTACTAAAACAGTTGATGGAATTTATTACAAAATTACAAAAGATGGCTCTGGAAAGAAATGTGGGACTGGCAAAGATGTCGCTGTTGAATATAAAGGCTATTTTGTGAGTGGACAGGTTTTTGACGAGTCAGCGGGCAGAGGTCCTCTTGAATTTAAAACTGCGGCACGAATGATGATTCCAGGATTTGATCTTATGGTTCAAGATATGAAACTTGGAGAATCAAGGACAGTAGTGTTACCTCCAAATATGGCTTATGGAGAGAGAGGAATTCCTGGAGTGATACCTGAAAATTCTTATCTTGCATTTGATATTACATTGGTTAAGATAAAATAAGCGATAAACAAGGGTTTAAAATCTGAAGATTCTTTCGTTGTTAAAAATAAAGGGAGGCTATAGATGTTGAATGGAATTAACAAAATTTCTGTTTATGGAGATTCAATTCTAAAGGGTGCGGTGACGGGTACTGATTCGGGAAATCTTTTTGATGTTCTTGAAGAAAACGGTCTTTCGATCGCCGCCAAAACCTTACAATTTGAGTTAAACAATCAAAGTGTTTTTGGAAATATTGTTACAAAGGGCATTAGGAAGTTAAGGCGAGAAATAGATAGAGGCGTAATTTCTGACCTTGCGATTATTGAAAGCGGTGGGAATGATTGCGACTATGATTGGAATATTGTTTGTGAATCTCCATCTGAATTTCATAATCCACGAGTTCCATTAGACGATTTTATAAAAACTATTGATGAAATGGTGGGAATTTGTCGTCAAAACAAAATTACTCCTCTTCTTATGACTATGCCTCCTCTTGTTGAAGATTGGTGGTTTGAGCATTTATGCAAGAGTTTTAATGAACAAGGTGTGCGTGACTTTACAAAAAATATGCCAAGTGTTCTTTATCAAAACCATGAGATTTATAATTTTGCGATTTTAAAATATTGTCGTGAAAACAATGTGCAATTTGTTGATATGCGTTTTGAAATTTTAAAGACAGGTCATTATCGTGATTTTATGTGTCGTGATGGAATTCACCCGAATTATGAAGGTCATACATTTATGGCGCAGGTTTGGGAAAGAGAGCTTCCAAACGTCAAAAAAGAATAGAAACGTTATATTACTTTGTTTGCAAATGATTTCAACAGGATGAGTTAGAAGGGCTTTGAGACTAAAAGAATCGAACATCTTTTATGTATCTTGACTAGATAAAAACAAAAATTTTCTAGGCAAGATACATTTCCCTGTATAACTTCGTACCTAATTCCAATAAGTACTTGTGGTTGTAAATTTACTTGCACTCTTTCAAGAGATATATGAATCTGTCAAAAGCGCAATTTTTTTTGAACTGTACCTTTTTGTTTGGCTGGTCAAAAAATATTTCTATTTTGATTGCAGTTCAAGCACATACACTTTTGAATTGCGCTCTTTATTCCATTTTGAACGACGACTTTCTGGAAGATCAGAAATGCTTGCGGGTACAAAGTGCAGTTTTTCAAACCAATCAGCAGTTTGTGTAGTTAAAATAAAAATTTTTGTTATTCCAAGAGATTTTGCACGCTTTATTAAAAAGTCCATCATTTTTGGACCGATTCCAAGATTTGAAAATGCGCTGTCAACTGCAAGAGCAGCAATTTCCGCTTGATTGTCTGTATAAATATGAAGTGCGCTGCACGCTCTAATTCCGCCGTCAATTTCGTAGACAATATAATCGGAAAGTTTTTCTAAAAGTTCTAAATCAGTGCGCGGAAGAAGAATTTTGCTTTGAACGAATGGTCTCATTATTGCAAGAACAGAAGGAATATCTTGTTGAGTCATTGTGCGAATGCCTCCATAGTTGCTAGAGTAAATCATTGTGCCTGATCCTAACTCGCTGAATATTTCGCATGGAAGAGAACCGTCAGTCGATGCGTTTATAATATGGGAGCGAGTAACACCGTTCTTGCAAGCAAGACGCGCTGTTTTTAAAAGAAAAATAATTTTTTGCCTTTTTGTCAAAATGGAATGTTCTATAGTTTTATTTTCTTCTTTTTCGTTTATCGTTAAAAAATCGTCAAGTTCTTCAAGATTCATTGCGGGAATATGAAAATCTTCGGCTAGTCCAATTTTTTCAGGAATGGAAAAATTTTTGAAAGTGATTTCGGAATCCGTAATCATAAAAAAGAGTTTGTCTGCCTGTAATTCAATTGCGATTTTTGCCGCTAAAGAAATCGATGAAATATTGTATGGTTTTCCAGTTGAACTCCATCCAATGCACGGAAAAATGGGAACAAATCCACTTTCGAGAGTAGTTTTTATTGCATCTATTTGAAGGCGATCTATTTCTCCTGCAGTTCCAAAATCTATGCCGTCAATGATGCCTTTTGCGCGCGCTCTAACCCAATTTCCGATTGTGGCTGTGATTTGATGCGAAGCAAGACCAGTCATCACTATATTTGAAACATCAAAGGCTGCCATTTTTATTTGCGGAATGGCATCTTCTGTTGTAATTCTAACATCATTCTTAAATACCCACTTTATATTGGAATTGTCAAGAATTTGATCGATTCTTTTTCTTGCTCCAGGCACAACAACAACTTTTAATCCTGCCTGATGGATTAGGCTTATGTCGCGTAAATGGCTTGAAAAAAGCGGAGAGTCTAAAACTTCATCATCAAGATAAATGATGGCAATTGCATTATGAAATCGTTTTATATATCTAATTACATCTCGAATATTTCGAGCCGTTTTATTTATCTCTGAATCTTGCATATAAAAATTATAGCGTTATGAACATCTCTTCACAAGTTCTAAAAATTTTTATTTTTTCTTTATTAGAGCCGATAAAAGAAGTATGAGTGAATATAAACTAATTTTGTTAATGGTTTTGCTTTTTGTGGTAGGTGCACTGTTTTTTGTTGTAGGGATGTATTTAAATACCAATTCCTTTTTAGACAAACTTGCACGAGCCACTGGAAGTGAAGAAAAAGGGCAGAGAATAAAAAGAGGGGGAAAAATATGCGCCTTTATTTCTATGGGAATTGGGGCATTTAGCATTGTTTGCGGAGGCTTGATAAAACTATTTCCGCAAATTGTTATGATGCTTTCGCTTTTATATGTTTTCTTGATGATGATTTGCTTGGCTATTATAGTGTTTCTTTTAAAATAACTCCATTGAAATAAAACTATATTTTTATTAGATTGCGTAAAACTTCAGCAAATGCATTTCTTTCTGCTTTTGTTGAGAAAGCGGCTTCTGATAGTGTCGGGAGAGGATCTTCAGAGGCGGCGATCCAATAGCGAACATCATCTGCTTGCTTATCGGGGGTGCTGCAATTTGCTTGTGTTGGAGCAAGCCCAGTTCGTGTGCTTAAAGTTCCTTGCAGGGAAGAAGCAAGCATTTCAATTGACGCGCGGGAAATTTTGTTTTTGCTGTTTGGAACGGCAAATAGTACTGGTGCAGTGAAATGTCGTTGAACATTGTATGTTGTAGACGGATAATAGATGGTGCTGTATTTTGAAATCGTTTCATATTCTATTGTGCGGTGTTGAGAAAGCGTCATAAATACAATTGCCGTTAAATTTGCACTCATATAAGCACTTATATCGTCAAAAGTGGTTAATTCCAAATTTTTTGGTAAAATTCCTTTTCTTTTGCATTCAATTAAAAAATTGACAACGTCATGCAGTTCTCCATTTGGCTCAATCATTTTTGAAACTAAATCGGAGTATGTTGAGTAGGTTGGATTTTTTACGGCTAACGTTTGTTGAATTTTTTCTACCATGCTGCTCCATGCGTTCACTCCTGAAAACGATTCTACAAGCGCACCAAAAACATTTATAATAGTTTCATCGTCATTTGCAGAAAATAAAATCGGCGCAACAGTAGTTGGTTTTATCTTTGAGGCAAAAGATTCTATGTCTGACCAAAAATTGATGGCTTCAACATCGCTATTCCTGAAAGTATTTATGTCGATGTCAATTTCATAATTATCGATTAAAAGAGGAACGGCGTTAACGCTGTTGTTTGAAACAGGCGTTATATTTCTTATTGAAGAGGTCATTCCGTCCAAAATAGACAGGGAAAACCCTCTTTTTTTCTTTTTTGCAATAGATGCAATATAATCGCAGTTTAATCCTGAATTTATAAAAATTATATCAGGCTTTTTAGAATGCTTAAGGGCATCCTTTAAAGAAACGGTGCTGTCTAAAATTTTTATGGTGTATGGAAGAGAGCTTTTGTTTTTTCTTGTGTATGTTGTTTGCAAAACAGATTCAATCGCTTGTTGTGTGTTTTCTGGAATGCCATAAAACGCTGCCACAGGTTTTTTCGTTGCAAAGTACAGAATTAAAAAAGCAAAAAAAATCAAGCACAGAACGGCAAGGGCAATAATCAAAGCAATTTTATTTAAAGTTAATTTTTTTTCCATAATGTCAACATTTTAACATACTTATCTATAAAATAAAAGATATAGATTGAAGATTTTCCAAACTATGGTAGAATAGTAGTAAGTTAGATTTTTTTAACATTTAGATTTTCACCTTTTATTATTTTAAATATGAAACAAAAAATTTGTAAAAATAGAAAACTTTTAAAACGGCTGAAACTTTCAAAAAAAATGCGCAATTTGATTCTTGTGGAATCTATTTTGATGACACTGATTTTTGGATTTATTATGTATTGTCAGTTTTTTGTGGCAATGAATACATTTTTTGATTCTTTAAAGGTTGCCTTTACATTTATTATTCCCTTGATTATATATGCAGTTCCAACGGGTATTTCCTATATGATTCGTGGACAAATATTCTTGGGGGGATATACAGAGGCATTGGATGATGGGCAGCCAAAAAATTTGACATTTTCAGGTGAAAGGCTTGCTTATGGACACTAAAAATTTTTATTTGTAGGTGTGTAAATGGTTATTGCAGAAGAAATAGACGAGCAAATTGAAAATGTACAAAAACTGTATGACAACAGCAAGAATATTGTGTTTTTTGGAGGGGCAGGCGTTTCTACGGAAAGCGGCATTCCTGATTTTCGTAGCCAGGACGGTCTTTATAGTCAAAAGTGGAAGTATCCTCCGGAAACTATAATAAGCCGCAGTTTTTTTGATGCGAATCCTGCTGAGTTTTACCGTTTTTATCGTGAAAAACTGATTATAAAAGATGTAAAGCCGAATATTGCGCATAGTGTCCTTGCAAAAATGGAAGAGATTGGAAAACTTTCTGCAATTGTCACTCAAAATATTGACGGTCTTCATCAAATGGCAGGAAGTAAAAATGTTTTTGAATTGCACGGAAGCACATTGCGTAATTATTGTATGAAGTGCGGCGAATTTTACAATGTTGATTTTATAGCAGAAAGCGGAAAAACGGAAGATGCAATTCCTCATTGCAAGAAATGCGGTGGGCTTGTAAAACCTGATGTTGTTCTTTATGGGGAGGGACTTGATCAGAAATGCATAGAAGGTGCGAAAAAGGCAATTTCAGAGGCTGATCTTTTGATTATTGGGGGAACATCCCTTGTTGTCTATCCTGCGGCGGGATTGATAGATTATTTTCGCGGCGAAAACATCGTTTTAATAAACAAATCACGAACAGCAAGCGATGAAAAAGCGAATCTTGTCATTCATAACAGCCTAGGGAAAGTTTTGGGCAGTTTAAAATTGGCGTAGAAATGCAATAGAAGCGATTATAAATATGCAGAAATTTGAACAAATCATCTCTGCTTTTTTGTTTGAGCGTCTATTTTACAATTATATTATAAAGGCGGTCTAAGTCGTCTTTGCTAAAATAGTCAATTTGAATAGAGCCTTTATCGAGGTTTCCTTTGAGCGTTACTTTTGTTCCAAAAGTGTCAATTAGTTTTTGTTCAATTTCTGCTAAATTCGGATCTTTTTCCTGTATCGGTTTTGCGTTGGATTTTGTTACCGCTCTTCCGCCGTTATTGTATTGTTGAGCAAGTGTTTCCGCTTCGTGGACGCTCAAATTACTGCCGATGATTTTTCCAAACAAAATGCGCATATCTGAAACATTTGTTACTGTCAAAATTGCTCGTGCATGTCCTGCGCTTATTTGCCCCTCCACCAGTGATTTTTGCATATCTTCTGGAAGCTTTAAAAGTCTAACGGCGTTTGCAATAGTCGGGCGTTTTTTTCCAACTCGCCTTGCCACTTCTTCCTGCGTTAAATCGCCGAGTTGCATTAAATCATAAAAGGCTTGAGCTTCTTCTATGGGGTTTAAATTTTCCCTTTGGATATTTTCTATAAGCGCGATTTCAAGTTTTTTTACATCATCGTATTTTCGGATTTGAACGGGGATTTTTTCAACTCCTGCGATTTTTGCGGCGCGCGTTCGGCGTTCTCCAGCGATAATATAAAATTCATCCCCATCAGTTTTTTCAATTAGTATGGGTTCAATTACGCCGTGTTCACGGATGGATTCGGCTAGTTCGTCTAGTTCTTGCTGTCTAAAGTCCTTTCGTGGCTGTTTTGGGTTGGGAATGAGAAGATTGGGATTCACCCAAAGATTTCCGTTTTCATCAATTTCAATGCCCTTTGGAAGAGATGGGTTGCTTTTTTGTCCTATTACACTTCCAATAAAATCTGAAGGGTTTTCATTTTTATTTGCAGATCCCATTAAGGCTTCAAGTCCTCGTCCTAAACCTCCTTTTTTAGCCACGATTCAATACCTCTTGCGCCAATTTTTCATAACTTTTTGCTCCTGTGCAAGAAGGTGCGTAACTGCATATTGGGAGGCCGCGAGATGGTGCTTCTGAAAGGCGCACATTGCGGGGGATTATTGTGTTAAAAACAACGTCTTTAAAATATGTTTTAACTTGAAGAACAACATCTTGTGCAAGACGAGTTCGTGCATCATACATTGTGAAAAAAATTCCGCCAATCACTAAATTTGGATTTATACTTTTTTGAACATTCTTTACAGAGTTTAAAAGCAGCGTGATTCCTTCAAGCGCAAAATATTCACATTGCATAGGAACAAGAACAGAATCTGCGGTTGCAAGTCCATTTAAAGTCAAGAGCCCTAAAGACGGAGGACAGTCAATAAGTATATAGTCATATTGGCTGCGAAGAGGGTCAATTGCTTTTTTTAAGAAGAATTCGCGGTTTTCTTGTTCAACTAATTCAATCGTTGCCCCTGATAAATCTATTGATGCGCTGATTGCGTCCAGTCCGTCTACAGATGTGTGCTTTATAACTTCATTTGGCTTTGCAAGACCTGCTATCAATTCATATACCGTGGGTTTTTCTTTTGAAACCCCAACTCCACTTGACATATTTCCCTGTGAGTCAAAGTCAACGAGGAGAACCTTTTTTCCAGCAAGAGCAATATACGCGCCAATATTGATGCACGAGGTTGTTTTTCCAACTCCACCCTTTTGGTTTACAAAAACGAAACACTTTCCCATATCTTGTATTATAGCATTTTTATAAAAAAAGTGTAAAGTCAATTTTGACGAGGTAAATACATTATACTATAATCTTATACTAATGACAGGATTTTGCTTCTTCAGTGCATTTTTTTATTTTTTCGAGAATGCTGTTTTTTGTGTTGAGTGTCTTATTTTGTAATGGTTGAAAGTAGACATTTTATTATTGGCGTGTTAAAGTCTTACAAATAGTGAAGAACTGGAGAAAACGCTCTAGAAAATATGATAGTATCTGCAACTTTTTCAAAGCCCGATAAAAATATCGAAAAACTGTTAGAAAAGCCTTTTGTGCGAATGAAAGTTCGAGCGGCAAATACCTCTGATGGCTCGGAGTATTTTGCAGAATTTTTTACAGAAAAACAGGCGTTTCATAAAAAAATGACGGCTTTTGAACTTGATGAATTTATTGAAAAGTATGGGGGAAAGGCATTTAAAAATTGCATAATACGAACGGAAACTGAAGAAATTACGATTTTTGCAAACAGACGTGGAGAAATAAAACGTTCGTCAAAAAAGATTTCAGGAGTTATGCACGTTTTAAAGAACAATGCAATTCAAGTGCAGCATCACAATCGAGAGAAAAATTATATCATAAAGGAGGGGACTCCTGTTCCGTTTCTTGTTTTGCTTGGCGTTATGACATCCGATGGAAAAGTGATTTCTTCAAAATACGATAAATTCCGGCAGATAAATAGATTTTTGGAATTTGTTGATGACATTCTTCCTCATTTTGAAAAAGATTTGTCAAATTCTATAAAAATCACTGATTTTGGGTGCGGGAAGTCCTATCTTACTTTTGCACTTCATTATTTTTTTACGGAAATAAAAAAAATTCCAGTTGAAATTACAGGACTTGACTTAAAAAAAGAGGTAATTGATTGGTGCAATACAATTTCCAGTCAATTAGAGTTGAAAGAAATTCATTTTACTTTTGGGGATATTGCCTCATATACTCATAAAACATCACCCGACATTGTCATTACGCTTCACGCATGCGACACCGCCACGGACTATGCGATTGATTATGCTGTAAAACACAGATGTAAGGCGATTTTGAGTGTTCCGTGTTGTCAAAAGGAAGTGAATGCGCAACTTGACGAAAATATACGGAAATGGAAAAAAAACGGTGCAATGCCAAAAGAATTTGCACCTCTTTTTAAATATGGGATTATAAAGGAGCGGTTTTCCGCGCTTTTAACGGATAGTCTTCGTGCCGATTTTCTTGAGAGCAACGGATATTCTGTGCAAGTTATGGAATTTATAGATATGGAAAACACTCCTAAAAATATTTTAATCCGCGCGGTTAAAAAAAATGATTTTTCACAGAACAAAATAACCGACTTGGAAAAAACACTGGAAATTTCTCCGACAATTAGAAAATTGTAATTTTTATATATGTAGTTTTTCAAATGCTTTCCTTATTTTTTAGCAGCGAGCGAATCTTCAGATTTGGGAGTTGTTGAAAAGGCGGTTTCATAACAAAGTGATTTTGCAACAAGCGTGTAGCGCGAAGTTTCAAGCGGAAACTGCAATTGATAGGCAAATTTTCAAAGAAAACTCACATTAAAATCAACAACGAGAGTTTTTATTTATCAGCCTTGTGAGCAAACAAAACTCGGTAGCAGGGCGGTGGAGCAACTCTGTGTACTATTTTAGTTGTTGATTTTAAACCTTTCAAATAAAAATAAACAGAACTTTCTTCTAACATAAAATTTTTTTTTTCCGATACTGAAAGTAATAAACCTTTTTATGGAAAGAGGGGATTATGTCTAGAAAAATTTTTAATGCGTTAATTTTTGTTATTTTGTTTTATTTATGGGGGTGCGCTTCTACTCCGAAACCTGAAGAGCCAGAACCTGTCTTAACGTTGCCGGAATTGCTTGCAGCGGGAAAATTTAACGAGATAAAGGACGGGTTTTCCGCAAAATACAATGTTAATGAAGTTGATGCGGACGGAAATACAGCCCTCCATATTGCGGCTTTAAGCAATAATTCTGAAATGATTTTATTTTTGATTAAAAATGGCGCAACAATTGATTTAAAAAATTCAGAGGGAAAAACACCTCTGTATGTGGCTATAGACAACTCTGCAATGAACGCTGCAGAAACACTTGTTTTAAATGGTGCAGATATTTTTTCTTGTGATGCCGAGGGCGTTCCTTGTATTGACAGAGCGTTAAAAACAAATCCTCATTGGTATGATGTTTTTATAAGTCAAAAATCAGGCGAGCTTAAAAATCCTGATGGAGGCGGTAATATAGTTCATTATTTTGTTAAAAACAAGAATCTTGAGGCGGTTGAAAGTTGCATAAAAAAATCTCTCTCTGTTTCAGAGCTAGATAATGATGGAAATACTCCGCTTGACCTTGCCTTTTCAGATATGGGAGAAATTGTTGTTGTTGAAATGGCGGTGTCTTTAATACAGGCAGGGGCTGTCTCTTCTAATAACCAATATGACTATTTTCAGACTGCTATTTTGAATCGCAATTTGAATTATCGCTTTGATGATGGACAGACTCCTTTGCATATTGCAACAATCAACGGAGATGCCGCCGTAGTTCAGTATCTTTTAAAAAATGATGCTCCTTCTAGCGTTCAAGATAGTGCGGGTGCTACACCTTTGCATGAAGCGGTTCGATATGGACAGTCTGAAATAGCGTCAACCTTGATTGTGGCGGGAGCAAACGTGAATGCCCGCGATAACCTTGGAAAGACTCCGATTCTTTTGGTTGTTCCACAAGATGTTCGTGAAAAAATATATGGAATTTTGATAAAGGGTGGAGCGGATGTTTCTGTGAAAGATACGTATGGAGATACTGTGCTTCATACTGCTACAATGACAAAAGTGCCTGTTTTTGTGTTGGAGGCTCTTGTTGAAGCAGGGGCTGATGTAAATGCACGCAATAAGGAGGGTGTGAGTCCTCTTGCTATTTCCGTTGAAAACAGGGTGCGTGAACATATACAGTTTTACTCTGAAAATGGTGCAAATATTCATTCTAGAGACAAAAACGGCAACACTCCCCTTTTAATGGCTTTGTTTGCAAATGAAAGTCTGTTGGAATATATGATAAATTCCAGCAATGTTTTAAGTCAGGATTCAGCGGGTAATATTCCGCTTAGTATGGCGATTCTACATAATGCAAGACTTGACCGCGTGAAATATATTATGAGCCTCACAACAGATGTTAATATTCGCAATGCCGATGGAAACACGCCTCTGTATATTGCAGTTGTTAGAAACAGACCACGTGTTGGAGAAATATTACTTGCTAAAGATGCTGATATTTTTGCTACAAATAACAAGAATAAAACTCCGTTGAGTTTGGCTTTGAACGCTGGTGGCAGTGCAATGGAGTGGATGATAACGTCAAAAACAATTTCTGCGGTTGATGGAAGTGGGAATACCGCCTTGCATTATGCCGCCGAATGGGGGTTGAACGATGCAATTTCTGCCCTTGTGAGAAAAGGTGCTAGCACAGAGGCAAGAAATGCAAATGGAGAAACTCCCCTTTTTAGCGCAGTAAAAAATAATGATCCGACTGTTATAAGAATGCTTGCAGATCTTGGTGCTAATGTTCATGTTCGGGATAATTTGGGAAGCACTCCTCTTCATATTGCCGTTAGATGGGGAAGCCCAAAATCTGCAAAAGAGTTAATAGGACTTGGAGTGGATATTAACGCACAAAATGTTTCTGGAAAATCATCTCTTGGAGAAGCCGCCCTTTCTGGAAAATTCAATATGGCAACAATGCTTTTAGAGAGCGGAGCGAATCCGAATACAAGCGATTCTGGCGGAAGAACAATCTTAATGGATGCAATACGAGGGCAAAACATAGAATTGATAGAATTGTTGTTGAAGTATAAAGCAAATCCCCAAATTCAAGAAGTGAACGGACGAAATGCATATCATGAAGCAGCGTTAACTTCAAACAAGGAAATTATTGCCCTTATTTTAAGGGCGGGTGGAAATCCTCTTTCTCGGGATAAAGCGGGTAACACACCATTTAGTTTGAGCCTGAAAAGTGGAGATGCGATTATGAGGGCGGTTCTGGGAAAAAACAGGAACATTGCCGATACAGATGGTAACACGCCAATTCATATTGTGGTGACACATAATTGCCCTGCAAGAACGCTTTCTATATTGATTTCTGCCGGCTATCCTTGTGACACAAGAAATGCGGCGGGCTATACTCCGCTTGGAATTGCCATAGAACATGATAATAGGGAATGTGCATCAGTGCTTTTGGAGAACGGGGCAAATCCATTTACGATGATAGACAATAGAGGGAAATGTCCGATTTCAATTGCGTTTGACAAAAAAGACAATGAACTTATTGCAAGTATTGCACAGTTTGCAGGATATAAGTCTGATATTCAAGGGAATACAATCTTGCACTATGCGGCAAAAATTGCGAGTGCTGATATGGTTTCTCGCTTGCTTGCTTACGGTCTTGATAAATATGCAAAGAATATTTCAGGAGAAACGCCATATACTATGGCAGTGCGCTGGAAACGAAATGATGTAGCGGCTCTTTTGAAATAAAGAGCACATAACAATTCATTTTGCCGGAAAATAAAGCAAGCATCCCAAGTGCAAATGTTACGGGCAGAAAAATAGGCTAAAGTGTTATTTTAAAACAAGATAGTCTAGACCATCTGTGCTTGGGATTGTTTTTTTTATGCGTTCATAACAAAGACTTGAAATTGTTTCAAATTTTGAGTCTTTTTTTATTTTTTCGGGTTTTTGAATTAAAATGCAGCGTCTGTTTCCTTTGTCACAGTCATTTTGTTTTACAACCGCTTCAAATGTCGTTCCGCTTCCTGCAAAAAAATCCATAACCGTTATGTCTTTTTTCATATTTACTATTTTTAAAAAATGCAGGATTAAATCGACGGGCTTTGGGTTGTCGAAACAGCATTTTTCTGAAAGCAACGTATCTAGATACTGTTGTGCCGCCCTCGTGGAATTTGCGCTGTCAATTATATTTTTGGGAATGATTTGTGTTTTTTCTCCGTTAAAGATTTTTTTTCGCGGCACATTGTTGAAAAGTGGCGCCTTTCCCCAATATATTTTGTTTTCCAAAATTAAATCGTTCATTTCTTTTTTTGTAACAAGCCACTGGCGAAGCCATTCTTTTCCTGACGGCGAAGTGACTTTAAAAAAGTTTGGATGTTTTGGATTTGAACGTTTTTCGTCAAAGCTTATACTTCCGCTAAACCACGCGCCGCGTTCATCGTTGTCGGCGTTTGTTGTTGCCCAGTGAGTTTCTTCAAAATCAATAAAGTCATTTAAATGCTTTATGCTTTTTGCATAGCAAAGGTGCGATTCTTGCATAGTTCGTGAAAATCTATTTTTTTTTCCCTTGCCATGAAGCCACATAAAGTTGTTTATGAAATTTTCAGATCCGAATATGCTGTCGCAAAGCAGCTTTAAAACATACAGAGATTCTTCTGCAATCGCAATAAAAATGCATCCATCATTTGCAAGGAGTTTTTTTGCGCAGATAAGGCGACGATTCATAAAACTTAGCCACGCACTATATCTGTCCTTTTTTCCAGCATTGTTTTTTTTAGACAAAAAACGCGAGTCGTTGTATGTAAAGTTAGTTTTTCCCGTATTATAAGGGGGGTCGATATAGATAAAATGTATTTTTTCAGAGAATTCATTTTCCAGTAATTTTAATGCAGAATAATTATCACCTTCAATAAAAATATGTGTTGGGTGTTTGCGGGTATTTTCAGCGTCTGTTTTAGAATATATTGATTTGCCGTCATCCCGAACAAAATTATATGTATTTTGAACGCTTATAGTATCTGCATCTTCAGGAACATCGGTCCAACTAATCGAAAAACTCATAAAAAGAATATAGCGTATATTTAAAAAAGTTAAAAGAGGGTGTTTATCGTCTTTTCATTTTTTTACCACGAATATATATTCTGAAACATGAATATTGCGTCCATGCAAATTACGGCTTCCTCTGAAAGCGTTGTACATGATTTTTTTTGTCTTTACTTTTCCATATTTTGAAAGCATTTCGGACATTTGTTCAAACGAAATAAAGCCTTCTGAATTGTAGGAAACGACAACGAATTTTGCGTCAAGATTTTTGATAATTTGTTCTAGAGCGGAAAGGGCAAGGCGTGATTTGTTAAAATCCGAGCGATTCCAATTTTGTATGATTCCACTTACTTTGCTCAAGGGGGCGTCAAGTTGATTTTTCAAAATCAAGTTTAGCATAAAATAATTTGAGCCATAAGGATGCTGGTTATATGGCGGATCTAAATACGCAATGTCGAGATTTTTTAATTCAGAAGAAAGAGACACTGCGTCTTTTTGAAAGATTTCAACTTCAGAATCGAAATTACTGAATACAGGTTCTTTTAGTTCAATCCTGCCGAAAATACGAGAAAGCGCATTCTTTGCCGCGCCCCCAAAACAACCAATTTTTGTGTTTTTGTCTTTGTAAAATCCTTTGAAAATGCCACTTGTGTTTACATGAATAGATGCTTCCGTTATGAGTGGCGCAAGAAAATATTTTTTTAAATTATTCTCCACAATATCATCTATCAATTTTCTATATGTGTCTATGAGAACGGCATTTTCATGTGTGTAAAAGACGCGCTCCCCTTTTTGAATGTTGTGATCATTTTTTGGTGCATAATTTTGTGAAATTATTCCGGAAAACAATTCTTTTTCGCATCGGGATTGTATTTCTTGTCGAAGTTCGGCACATTTTTCTTTTGGAAAATCTTTTTTGTTTGAAAGGTAGCAGGAATTGATGAGCGCGGAATACTGTTCCAAATCATTTGCAATAAGGTGCGAAGAATATTTTTTCATCATTCGGGCGACAATTCCCGATCCGGAGAAAATGTCAGCGCAAAACAACTTTTCTTTGTCAAGCGTTTGTAAAATTATGCGAATTTCCTCTTCAATTTCCCCAATGAGCGCGCGTTTGTTTCCTAAATAGGTGATAATCTGCGTTGTGAGGAAATCGGGATTTTCTTGTATTTCTGCGGTTTTTTCGGAGAATGTTTTGATATGTTCCATTTCACAAGTGTATATTATAACATATTTTAAAGAAAAATATAGAGAACTTAAAATAATGTGATTTAAAAGCTACCAAAACTAGCCAGTTTTGGTAACGCAATGCACAAAAGTGAAAGTGGAAGTCGAGTGAGCGTTATAATTTTTCCGTTGCTTTTTTATTTGCCTATTTTATAAATTGTTTGTTGTAATTGTCCACGGCTCTCAAATACTGTGTTGTCGAGATGTAGCCCGAAAACAGGGCGCAGGATAATGAACAGAGACCCGTTGCAGATGCAGTTGCTATGACAGCGTTTTCTTGAGGCAGTCCGTCCACACAAGTGTATACTGTGTCTGCTACAACGCAGGCAAGCAGTATGCTAGCAAATGTCCATGCAGTTCCTCGCCAAATGCGGTGGCGGCGCGTCAACTGTTCATTTTCTGGAACGGAAAGCAACATGGCGTTTACTTCCTTATAGGAAAGCGGCTCGCCCAGTTGATTTTGGTACGACGTGAAATTTATAAGTTTCGGGGTATGTTCCAAAGTATGTTCCAAAAAATTAATATTCAAAGTTGAAACATCGGGCGATTCCTCACCTTTTTCGCCCGAGCCGTTTCCATTCATCTCTTCAGAAAATCCCGCCGCGCACATCAATGCAAAAATCATAAATAAAATAAAATGTTTTTTCATAAAAATACCCTTAAGATAAATAATCAAGAAAGCCACCTCAAAGCTTTAAGATATAGTAGAAACCAAAACAAAAAATACTATTTTTTCATAAGATAACATCTTGAAAAATATTTATTTACATTATATGACGCATGTTTTTATTTGTCAAAAAAAGATTTCCACTCTCCATATTTTATTTTAGTTCTTACAGACGTTTTCCAGTGTTTCCTTAAAAAGTTTACAAACACTGCGAAATTTTGTAAAATAAAATCAGTATTTTTTACTGTAGCAAGGGTTGTATGGGAGGGAGTAATTACTTAGCTTCTGTCTTGAGTTTTTACTTGCTTGCATTGCGAGCAGGTAAAAACTCGGTAGCGAGCAAAGCGAAATATAAGGATTATTGTATGGATAATACATTTTTTGATTGGCTTAATTCTACACACATTGCATTTCAGTCTGTTGAATTGGCAAAGGCGTTTATTGTTTTTTTGCTGTTTAGCGTTATTGGTTGGGTTTTGGAACGGACACAACAGTTGTGCTTTCGATAAATGTATGTTACACTTAAAAAAAGTGTGAGAGGCGGTTATGGGAAACTGGAGTGCTATTTTACAGGAAATTCAGGGGACAAAATCTCAGTTTGATTCTGTGCGACTGACGTATATCCAAAAACTTTCCAAAATAACAGGTCGAAATGTAATCGCCTATTATTCAGCATGGTTGACTAAAAACGGTATGACCAATCTTGATATTTCTGATGCAGACATGACGGGCTTTATGACTGCTGTAAATGGATTGGATTGTTCAAAAGGACTTGATTTGATATTGCATACTCCTGGCGGTGATCCTGCTGCATCGGAATCTATTGTAAATTATCTAAGACAGAAATTTAAAAATGATATACGTGTAATAATTCCTCAACTTGCTATGTCAGCAGGAACAATGATTGCCTGTTCTGGAAAAGAGATTATTATGGGAAAACAATCTAGCCTTGGTCCTATTGATCCCCAATTCGGCGGTATTCCAGCATATAATATTCAAATGGAATTTGAAGAGGCAAAAGCGGATTTGGCTTTGCATCCAGAAAATGCAAATTACTGGGCAATAAAGTTACAGCAATATCCTGCCGCTTTTATGAAATCTGCAATTGATGCAATTCGCCTGTCAAGTGAATTGGTGCATGATTGGCTGGGATCCTGTATGTTTGATTCTGTCAAAGATAAATCCATTATAGAAAAAATTGTTTGCGGACTAAACGAACATGACAATTCAAAAGTTCACAATAGGCATTTTAATGCCGATAAATGTAAAAACATGGGATTGAAAGTATTCATGATGGAAGATAATAATGAATTGCAAGACGCAATTTTGTCGTTGCATCATGCATATATGCTTACTTTTGATTCAACGCTTGCAATAAAAATTATAGAAAATCAATGCGGTACGGCAGTAGTCGCACAGCATGCGGCAAGATAGTGAGGGCTATAGTATGGATGTAATTCAGTTGGAAGATATTTTGCGTATATACAATGCGTATGGTCTCACAGGAAAAGGGTCGGATACTATTAGGTTCAGTATAAATACAGGTCGCATGAATTGTCAGTTGAATACAGGAAGAGTGAGCGGTCTGCATAATCCTGCTGTCAGCAATATTACACAGCTTCAGTCTCCTGCAATGACGGACGGTCTAAACTAATTAGTTTTCGTTGTGGTTTACTCAACTGTAAAACGTATCTTGATTAGGAAATTTTTGGTTTTTAACTAGTCAAGAGCCGTAAGCGAAATATAAGGATTATTATATGAGTAATACATTTTTTGATTGGCTTAATTCTACACACATTGCATTTCAGTCTGTTGAATTGGCAAAGGCGTTTATTGTTTTTTTGCTGTTTAGCGTTATTGGTTGGATTTGTGAAGTCGCTTATGTCGGCATTTTTTTTGAGCATAAATTTGTAAACCGAGGGATGCTGCACGGGCCACTTTGTCCAATTTATGGAGTGGGCGGAATATTGATTTTGGCGTTGCCCCCTCGACTTCAAAATCCTGTGTGGTTGCTTTTTATTACGGGATTGATTTTTTGTTCTCTTGTTGAATATGTCGGCAGTTTTGCGCTCGAAAAAATTTTTCATACAAAATGGTGGGATTACTCTGAAAAAAAAGTGACGATTAAAGGAAAATCTATTCCGTTGCATATTAACGGAAGAATTTGCTTGCAAAATTCCATTTTGTTTGGAGTAATGACAGTTGCAGTCATAAAATTTGTTCAGCCTCTTATTGAAAAAATGCTTTCATATTTTTCTAACTTCATCATTATAACAATTGCGAATGTCCTTTTGGTTGCATTTTTAATAGACTTGGTTATCACTGTAAACAAACTTGTTGACTTTAACGTTCATATTGCAAGACTAAAGGAGTTTGGCGATTCTCTGCGGGATCATTACCAGTCTGCAAGTTGGTTCAAAGACGATTCTCTTGAATCGATGCTTGAGTCTATAAAAACACATGCGATTGAAAACCGCGATAAATTCAGCAAAAACTTGCTTGAAAAAGTTGATTACATGGAGAAACACAATCGGCTTGCAGAATCTTTTATGCGTCACTTCCCAACGATGAAAAGTTCTCTTTACAAAGATTCTCTTGCACATTTAAAGCGACAGCTTTCTGAAGTTAAAAAATAAAAATGACACAAACGCCAAATTCCTTGCGTATTCACATTGGGATTTTTGGGAGGACTAACAGCGGAAAGTCGTCTCTTCTTAATGCTCTTACAAACCAAAATTTTTCGATAGTTTCGGATGAGGCAGGAACTACCACTGATCCTGTAAACAAGACTATGGAAATCAGAGGGGTGGGACCAGTTCTTTTTACAGATACGGCTGGTTTTGAAGATAAAACGGTTCTTTCTGAAAAACGCCTTGAAAAAGCAGTCGATGTTTTAAATAGAATAGACATTGTGCTTTTAGTCTTTTCTGCCGATGAAAGCGATGAATTCACCGATTTTGAAAACGAAAATGCATTTTGGTTTTCAAAAATAATGGAGTCAAAAAAGCCGTATATTCCAGTAATAACAAAAGTGGATAAAATTTCGGAAGAAAAACTAAAGAGCGTAAAAATGCGCATTGATTCTTTTGCAAAAAAGCCTTCTGTTGGTGTGAGTTCATTAAAAAAATCAGGGATAGAAAATCTTATTGAAAAAATCCGTCAAATAGCAGATAAAATGCCTTGTGTTTCATTTACGGAAAATATCTGCAAAACAGGAGATCTTGTTCTTTTAGTGATGCCGCAGGATATTCAAGCTCCAAAAGGACGGCTCATTTTGCCTCAAGTGCACGTTTTACGAGAATTGCTGGATAAAAAGTGCATTGTGGTGTCTTGCACGGCAGACGGAATGCAACAAACTTTAAATTCTTTGAAAACTGTTCCATCCCTTATTATAGTTGATTCGCAAGTTTTTGAACATGCATATTCTCTAAAGCCAAAAGAAAGCCTTCTTACATCATTTTCAGTTTTGATGGCGGCTTCCAAAGGTAACATACAGTTATTCAAGGAAGGGGCGTTTGCAATTTCAAAATTGAATTCGTCTTCCCGCGTTTTAATAGCGGAGGCATGCACTCACATTCCGCAAGAAGAAGACATTGGGCGTGTAAAAATTCCACGAATGCTGCAAAATACTGTTCCGAACATACAAATTGATTTTGTGCGCGGAACGGATTTCCCTAAAAATTTAAACGATGCAAATGGGCAGCCACTTTATGACTTGATAATCCACTGCGGAGCGTGTATGTTTAATCGTCCCTATATGTTACACCGCCAAGAACTTGCAAAAGCGGCAAACATTCCTATGACAAATTATGGTCTTGCGATCGCCGCGCTTAAAGGTATTTTGGACAAAATTGCCCTTCCATAAGAGATATGAGTTTTGTTATGGAACCTGCAAATTGTTTTAATCGTTTTGCGGGCAACTAAAGCATAATTGGAAAATCAGAATGTATCTTTAAAAATGTTTTCTTTCACAGTATAATTGTACTTATGAAAAAAATAAGTGTAATTGTAAAGAATAAAAATACTTTGGTGCTTGATGAGGATGCATCAAAGGGCGATTATATTGACTTGACAGAACTTTCTAGCATAGATACAAGCGGATTAGAAGAGTCCATTGCTCGTGGAGCGGACAAACTGTATCAGGAAAAATTGGGGCAGGCGAAAAATCAGTTTGAACTGCAAAAGAAAAATGAAATTTCCGAGTTAAAAAATCAAATAGACCGATTGAAGAGTCAAGCCGATGCGGAAATGAAAAACCAGCAGTATAAAATGGAGTCGGATTTTAAAGCAACAATTTCAGAACTTCAATCAAAAATTTCTCAGTTTGAAAATGAAAAGAAAATAGCCATAAACGAGGCTCTTGCAAAAAAAGACGCTGAAATTGCAACTTTAAATCAGAAGATTTTTGCAAGCGATTCTCAGTTAAAATTGGAGATGGCAAAATCTCAATCAGAAAAAGAAAAGGCGTTGAATGAAAAGCAGCAGGAAATCTTGCGGTTGACGAATGAAATTACAGCCTCAAAAACACAGGCGCAAATCCATGAAAAAGATTTAAAGGCGAATTTTGAAACGCAGTTAAAGGCGAAAGACGAACAAATCGACTATTACAAAGATTTAAAGGCGAAAATGTCAACAAAGATGATAGGAGAAACGCTTGAAGTGCATTGCAAAACCTGTTTTGAACAAAATCTGCGCCCTCTTATGCCAAATGCCTATTTTGAAAAGGACAATGACGCACGCACAGGTTCTAAAGGCGATTTTATTTTTCGAGATTCCATAGATGGGATAGAATATGTTTCAATTATGTTTGAGATGAAAAACGAGGCTGACACAACTGCAACAAAACATAAAAATGAAGATTTTTTTAAAGAGCTTGATAAAGATAGAAAGGAAAAAAACTGTGAATTTGCGGTTTTAGTTTCGCTTTTGGAGAGCGATAGCGATTTGTATAACGGTGGAATTGTTGATGTTTCTTACAAGTTTGAAAAAATGTATGTGATACGACCGCAATTTTTTATCCCGATTATTACGCTTTTGTGCAATACATCAAGAAAATCTCTTGATTATAAAAGGCAGCTTGCAGAGGCGAAAAATCAGTCTATCGACATAACGAATTTTGAAAACCAATTGGTTGAATTTAAAGACGGATTTAACCGAAATTATCGTATTGCAAGCGATAAATTTAAAACAGCCATAGATGAAATAGATAAATCTATTGATCATTTGCAAAAAATAAAGGACGCTTTGATTGGAAGCGAAAACAATTTGCGGATAGCCAACAATAAGGCGGATGATTTATCTATAAAAAAATTAACGCGGAATAATCCCACGATGCAAGCGTTATTTAATGAGGCGGATGCAAAAAAGGCAAAAGGCAATTGATTCTTTATTTTTCGTGATGATGTGAAGGGAAAGAATAACTTTCAAATTCTATGATGATTTCTTGTGCTGCGTTTATTTTTTTTAATCCCTTGTCCATTGCAACACGTTCTATAAAATGGTGTGCATCGTCTTCTGTCATTTGTCGGTGCTGGATTAAAAGCATTTTTGCGTGATTTATAATGCGAATTTCTTCCATTTTGACTTTGAGTTTTACATTTTGCGATGAAATGCGCTGTATTTTTGCTTGAACGGCAAGGGCAATTTTTATTATATTGTAAAAGTAAAAGGCATCAAATGGTTTTGTAATTGTAAGAATTCCATAAGATTCAACACGATATGAAATGTGGTCAAAAAGACTATTTGGAGTTAACAGCAATATTGTTGAAAGCGTGTCGCTTATGTCCACTGCAAAAGCGGCATCAGAATCATCTCCTAAATCAACTATGATGATTTTATAAACAACCTCATTTACCTTTCTGCGCGCCTCGTTAAAATCGGAGCAAATGGTCACTTCAAAAAGAGGAGAAACGAGCATTTGCATAATTGATGAGGAGATTTTATTGTCTTTTGTCACTAAAAGGACACTGGTAATATCAGATTTCATACTATATATTGTTATTTGCTTTCTAAAAATGACTTTAAAAGATTTTCTCCGAGCACCTTTTTTACGAATTCGCTTTTTTCGGCTATAGAGCATGCCTCTTCAAAGGACGAAGGAAGCGTTTTTAGATTTTTTGTAGTTGGGCATTCTGCATCCAAGAGATTTTCTGAAACTGCATCGGGAGGAGTTAGTTTGTTTTTTATACCATCAAGCGCAGCTGCAATTAAAAGCGTAAACGCAATATATGGATTTAATTCAGGATCGGGGGAGCGCAACTCTATGCGTTTTTCTTCTTTTGTTGCAGGTATCCGAATCAACTGCGAGCGATTTTCATAATCATAGCTTATATATTTTGGTGCTTTGTATTTTCCAAGTCGATTATAAGAATTTGCTGTGGGGTTTAAAAAAATGGTGATTTCTTCAATGTGCTTTAGGATTCCTGCAAGCGTATATCGCATATATTCAGTTGTGTCGCCATCTTTTTCGTGGCAACAGGAAATATTTATATGCATTCCACTTCCAGGTTTGTCAGAAAACGGTTTTGGCGAAAAGTCTGCATATAGTCCGTTTATTGCTGCGTTTGTGCAAACCGCCCATTTAAAAGTTGCGGTGTTATCTGCGCTCGTCAATGGAGATGCGTATTTAAAGTCGATTTCGTTTTGTCCCGGTCCTGCCTCGTGATGACTTGCTTCGGGAATAATACCCATCTGCTCCAAAGTAAAGCACAGTTCGCGGCGAATATTTTCTCCTTTGTCTTCAGGCGCAATATCCATATAGCCGCCGTTATCCATTGGAATTTTTGAGGGGTCACCATTTTCAGTCAATTTCATAAGATAAAATTCAATTTCAGTGCCAATTTTAAACTCAACGCCGAATTCTTCCTTTGCCTTTTTAACGATATTCTTTAAAATATAACGGCAATCCTTTTCGTAAGGCGTTCCGTCAGGATAACGAATGTCGCAAAACATACGAACAACTTTGCCTGTTGTTGGTCTCCACGGAAGCACTTCTATTGTTGATGGGTCTGGATGAAGAAATAAGTCTGAGTGGTTGGAACCTTGAAATCCTGGAATGCTCGAGGCATCAAAGCTAACGCCGTTTTTAAATGCAAGAGTAAGTTGGTTTGCCATAATTGAAGTGTTTTTTTGCTTTCCATTCAAAGTAAAAAACGCAAGGCGAATAAATTTTACATCCTCATCTCTAACAAAATCAAGAATTTCAGACTCTGTGTACATAATAACCTCTCATATAACCGCCTAAAGCGGGTGGCGTTTAATTTTTCATAATACCTAATAAAACAGGCTATAGTATAATGTAAAATTTTTATATGTCCAACTATTTTTGTTGCAATAATAGGGATTTATGTTTATACTTTTTTGGAAAGGAAAAAAATTTTATACGATTTTTGTCTATTATTTTGATTATGAGAGGTAAAAAAATGAATGTACATAACATTATGGAAGAATATGTTACAAAATGTGTAAATGGATTTTATGATAGTCTAAAAGAACAAAACACTCCATGGCTTTCTTGCGACTGTGAAAGTTGCCGTCTTGATGCATGCAGTTTTGTTTTGAACCGAATTCCGCCTCGCTATATTGTTTCTGGTCGCGGAGTTACCCATTTTGATGCAGATGTCTTTTTTTCTCAAATTCAAGCGGACATTAACCGTCTTGCAATGGAAGGAATTCGTCTTGTCAGTTCTGCAAAGCGTTCCTATCATAACCAATTAAAGCCACCGTCAACAACAATTGTTTCAGAAATGCCGATGTTTAACTTTCCTATTTTTTCTGGGCAAGTTTTTGATGGAGCAATGTTTGCGCCTCTTTCTGGAGCGACAGTTGTGCTTAAACAAGGTGAAAATCTTGCAGAGATGCACGATATGACGTGGATGAATCCTTCTCCCACATTTGCGGCAACGAGCGGTCACTATACATTTTGGGTTGCTGCACAGCAGGCTTCGTTTGAAGGTGAAACAAAGACATTTCAATTTACAATAGAAGTTTCTGCCGAAGGGTATGAGAGTACAACGTATGTATTTGAAGTTCCGTTAGTTGCTGAAAAATTAGACCGCAGTGCGTTGAATAAGGCATATTCTTTAAAAATACAGGATTTGTTTTTGTTTACACCAGATTATGAGGATACTGTGATTTCATCAATGAAATAGAAATTTTATTGTAAAGATAAAAATGAACGCAGGGTTGCTCCGCAGCCCTGCGTTCGCTTTTAGTTGCGGATTCTTATTATTTGATTTCCGTCTCCAGTCTTTTATGCTCCGCCTCCAAAATTGACCAGTGTTTTGTCTTTGTGAGTTTTTACTTATATGGAAAAGTTAAATAGCAAAGAATTTCGTTTTGTGTTTTAACTTGTGTAAATCCAGGTGAGTTCGTGTTTATTATAATTTAAATGGACGATGCGGCTGTTTGGGAGCGCGGCGAATTTTTCTATGAGCGACCAGTCGGTTTTTCCCTGCATTTTTATCGTGCATATCATATTTTTTGCAAGTCCGCTTTCAAGCCATTTGCAAATCCAGTTATAAAGGCGGGCGGGATAGCAAATTACATCGCTAAAAACCCAATCGCATTTTCCAATTTCAGAAGGTTTTAGCGTAAATGCATCGTGAGATGTAAATTTTACAAGAGGATTTTTCATCAATGAAGGGGCAAGTTCTGCGCGGTCTACGGCAAAAACTGATGCGCCTCGTTTTGTTAAAAGCCATGTCCATCCTCCAGGGGATGCACCCGCTTCAAAACAAAAATCTCCCTCTTTTGGCATTGGACCGTTGTTGAGCGCAGAGACTGTTAATGCCTCCATTAATTTTAAATAGGCGCGGCTTGGAGGGTTTTCATGATCCTCTTCAAATATAATGTGTCCTGCAGGAAATACGCTTGAAGTTTTTTCAGAAACAAGCATAGTGTTTTCATCAATGAGGGTGTACAGTCCAATTGGTGACGATGGAATTTTCATTGGAAACGGACGTGCATTTAAATGGATATGAGGTAATTTTTCTTGAATAAAGTTTGCCCTTCTAAAAAGGTGGTAATTATACGGCGCCCAACTGCGCTGAAATGAACGCAAAACGGACGCAGCGTCTTTTATTGAATTAAAATGGATTATTTTTGGAGCAAGCATTGTTGTTTTTGCCCAATAAGGCAAGGGGGATGTTGTGTCTATATCGGCAAAATAAAGCAAGTCGCCGTATATGTGAGTTGGTTTTGACACGATGTGCAGCCGTTCAATCATTTCTGTTAAAAGCATTTCTGTTTGGTCTGGAAACGCTAAGAACGCTCTGCCACTTATATTCTCTATTTTTATTTTAGGCTCAACTTCATTCATACTTGTTTTTACTGCATTATGACGGCGATTTTAAATTAACTGGCAGTCGGAGCCACCTATTTCTTCGGAAAATTCCTTGCCGTTTTCTTCAAGCCCTAATTTTTTTACATATTCGGTAAGTCTTGCAGAATCCACAGAAGGCAGAATGCTAAAGCCGATTTCCATACGACCATTTGTTTCCTTTGTCCATCTTGGGCGGCATAAAAGAGAAAGACTGCCGTTTGAGGCATCTCTTGCGAATGTGATTTTCACTTTGTAGTCATTTTCCATGTCAACGGAGACGGGAAATTTATAATGCACTTTGCAACCGTTTAAACTGATGTTGTCTAAAACGCCAGCTAAAGGGCATAAGTCCTCTGCCTCTATTCTTCCTATGTCATCAAAACGTTTGTCAGCCCTTTGTTCAACATACTTGTTAACTGCTTGTTCTGCAACCATATCTTGATTATAAAATCTTTTAAAATAATTGACAAGCGGATACATATATGGATTTATGGCTTTGCACAAAAATTACGGTTGGAAAACTTGGTGAGCAGTGTTTTGCCCTGCCTTCTGAAATTTTATTTTTATGTTGAATCTGTTTGGGTGAATTCCCTTTTTTCTTTATATATACTAAAATGAAAAAATGAAAAAATTTGCTTTTTTCTGTGTGCTGGCTTTAATAGGACGGGGGTTTTCTGCGCCTCATTTGCAAAAGTATTTGGAAAATGATCTTGAATTAAAGCGACTTGCTTTTGAACTTGAAAAAACTATGCTTTCCGCAAAAGAAATGAAAATAGATAATGGATTTTCTTTGAAGCTTTCAACGGGAACTTTAACCTTGCAATCGCAGGGAGACAGTATGAATGTTAATTTTACTCCGTCTTTAACGGCTTCTATTCCGCAGGCAAATAATCTTGGAGCAACCATTTCTTCAAATATAAAAATACAGAACGGTGAAAATAACACGGAAAATACAAAAATATCTCTTTCTGCGGATATTATTTCTGGGGGTAGAATAACTCGTAAAGTAAATCTTATGAAAGCGGATAGAGATGTGCTTGAGGCGAAGAGAGACTTGCAAAATCGCGCGCTTGAGGCAGAAAAAGAATATTATGCAGAATTAAAAAACCTTTTTACTGCGGCGAATTCAATAATTACAGCGCAAACGAATCTTTATGAAGACACTATCGATTTTGAAGAGGTAAAGGCAAAAGGATATTCAAATTCTTCGGCAAAGTATCGTCAGGCAGAATTAAAGGTTTTCGATGACAGACATAGCGTGGAAACTGCTGTTAGAAAGTTGGAGCATGATTGCGCAGTGTTCGCATCAAAATGCGGAGAACTATTTGAAACGGGAGCAAAACCTGAAGATTTTTTGCCGTCAAAAATTGAGCAGGTTGAAATAGTTGCTATTTCTTCATATAAAAAGGATATGTATACAAAAATTGAAGGCGCAAAATATACTCACGAATATAATTCTCTTGTACGCGAGGCAAAAAAGAATTTTACTTTAAGCGCAAATGCAGGCTATACATTTAACAATCCTTCTGCAAAGACAACGGGGATTGCAGATATAGGCGGTAGCACTGTGGACACAATCTCAAAAAATAAAACCGATACGATTGATGCAGGTCTTACAGCGGGATGGAACGGTTTGAATATGGGGGCGGGAATTTCATTTCCTGTGGGGGCGGATTTTTCACATTTGATTTATACTGTTTCCGCAGTTTTTAATCCAAACGAATTGCGAAAATCAAGAATAACAAAGAAACAAGATGCTTGTTCAGAAGAGGAGGAGTTTATTGCAATTCAAGCCGCTGAAGATTCATACGAAACTTCCGTTGTTGATCAAAACCAATCTCTTGCCGACATAGTATGGTCAAAGCAGTCAAATTCTGAATTTTATAATATGTATGTGGAGCTTGAAAAGGATATGGCAGAGTATTTAAAGGCTGGAGTGATTACGGAGAGCGAATATTTGAATTCCTATGCAAACAAGGAGCGGTATCGAATAAATCTTTTGATAAACGATATTGACTTGATAATTTATAATAATACGACAAAACTTTTGTTCTGCCGCGATGAGGAAATAAACTAATGGCAAAGAAAAAGAGAAAAAAGACGGGGGTCGTCATAGCGGTTTTAGCAGGTCTTGTATTTGTGATAGGCTCTCTTTTTTTAGCGAGAATTTTTATAAAGCAATCGGCTTCCCCTGAAATTACATATCAAGTTCGCTCTGAAACGTATGAACACATAATCGAAATTGCAGGAACGGTTTCTGCGGCGGAAGAGCAGATTTTGCAAGCAAAATCCATTGGAACTGTTATCGGGGTGTATGTGAAAAAGGGCGACAAGGTAAAAAAGGGGGATTTGATTATTCAACTTGATGCACAGGAACAGGAATACAATCTTGCAAGGCTTGACTATGATATGACATCAACGAGAATTGCTGGTTCTAAAAAAGAGTTGGAGTTGCAGGAAAAACAGCGGCTTTCACTTCTTCAAAAAATAGATGACAGAAAAGTTGTGGCAACGTTTGATGGAATTATTGCGGATTTGGATGTGGCGCTTGGAGATTCAATGGAGGCGAAGGATTCTGCTGGAACGTTGGTGAATGTGGACTATCTCATTGCGGAGGTTGAAATTCCAGAAACTGAAGTGGAAAGTCTTATGGTTGGGCAAAAAGTGATTTTTAATTTTCCCGCATATAAGGGAGATGTGGAGGGATATGTCGTTGGCTGGCCTGCCATTGGTGAGGTAACGAGTCGCGGAGCAACGGTTGTAAAAACAAAAATCCGAATAGATGACTATCCCGATACGATACTTCCAAACTATTCTTTTACGGGAAAAATACAAATTGACGCTCCAGAAACATTTTTTGTTGTTGAATCGTATGCGATTGGAAAAGACGGTGATGCATCATTTGTTGAAACTGCGACAACAGGTGAAAGAATTCCCGTTCGTGTGAGTCCATACGGTTTTGAATATGTGAAAATTATTGATGGGGCGGTTAAAGAAGGTGATGTTTTAAAAGCTCAAAGCAATCCAAAAATTTCTGGAATGAAAATAAATAGTAGGGGCGGAAGACGGCAAGAAAATAGCGGCGGATCTGGAATGAGACGACCGCCAAGATGATTGCTAGATTCAATGCCGAATGATAAAAACTAATGTATCTTCCGTCAAGTTTTCAATACCATCTAACCAGTTTTGCGTAAAGTGCGCAATTCCTACGGAATTGTTACCGAGTTTGCATTGCAAACTTGCAGGCAAAACTGGAGGCGAATGCTAAACCTATAACAATGAACAACCCATTGAGGCATTTTCCACACTTAAAAAATCCCCTAGCCAGTTTTGAGTAAAGTGCGCAATTCCTACGGAATTGCTACCGAGTTTGCATTGCAAACTCGCAGGCAAAACTGGAGGCGAATGCCAAACCTATAGCAATGAACAACCAATTAAGGCATTTCGCACACATTTAAAATCCCCTAGCCAGTTTTGAGTAAAGTGCGCAATTCCTACGGAATTGCTACCGAGTTTGCATTGCAAACTCGCAGGCAAAACTGGAGGCGAATGCT
>JAAVAO010000039.1 GCA_014803985.1 Treponema sp. | reverse complement strand
GTAGCAGGGGGTGCTATAATGGGATTCCAGTGTTTCAGGGGGATTCTGGAGGTGTGGCGGGCGTTTTTTCGGGTGGAGGGGGCGTTCTGCGAAGGGGATTGATAGGGAGGTGAGGCGGATAGCTTACACAAGGCGATAAGGCGGTGGGAGTGCAAATGTTTGGAGAAAGGGGGTGGCAGGTTTTATGACAGAGCGTTGAGGACTGGACGGGGGTGACGGACAGGAAAAGAGTCCGCCACCCAAAGCGGAATTGGATCTTCTTGCCGAGAACAGGTGGCTGCATGTGTGTAACGAATATCTGGCGGCAGGGCGACTTCAGAAAGGCGGGAGGTTGGCTCTTTGAGGGGTGTCATCAACATGGATTGAACGCTGCTTTTAGGTTTTAACTGCCTGTATTTTGCAAGTGGCTATGAGTTTCACAACGACACAACGCGTGAGACCGCTCCGCAAAAAATCTCGCAACAACACAGAGCGTGAGACCGCTCCGCACGAAAAGTTTCGCAACGACATAATGCCTGAGACCGCTCCGCAAATAAATCTCACAACAACACAACACGTGAGATCGCTCCGCAAAAAATCTCGCAATGACACAACACGCAAGACCGCTCCACACGAAAAATCTCGCAACGACACAACACGTAAGACCGCTCCGCAAAAAATCTCGCAATGACACAACACGTAAGACCGCTCCGCACGAAAAGTCTCGCAACGACAAAAATCGTGAGACTGCTCCGCGAGAAAAATTTCGCAACGACACAACGCGTGAGACCGCTCCGCAAATAAATCTCGCAACGACACAACGTGTGAGATTGCTCCGCAAAAAATCTCGCAATGACACAAAGCGTGAGATTGCTTCGCAAAAAAGTTTCACAATGACATAATGCCTGAGACCGCTCCGCAAATAAATCTCGCAACGACACAGAGCGTGAGATTGCTTCGCAAAAAAAAGTTTCGCAATGACACAATGCGTGAGACCGCTCCGCAGAAAAATCTGCAATGATACAGAGCGTGAGACGCTCCGCACGAAAAGCCTCGCAACGACACAACGCGTGAGACCGCTACGCAAATAAATCTCGCAACGACACAACGCATGAGACCGCTACGCAAAAAAGTCTCGCAACGACAAAAATCGTAAGACCGCTTCGCAAATAAATCTCGCAATGCCACAGAGCGTGAAATCGCTACGCACGAAAAGCCTCGCAACGACACAGAGCGTAAGACCGCTCCGCAGAAAAATCTGCAATGACACAGAACGTGAGACGCTTCGCACGAAAAGCCTCGCAACAACACAATGCGTGAGCCTGCTCCGCAAGAAAAGTTTCGCAACGACACAATGCGTGAGACGCTACGCAAATAAATCTCGCAATGACACAATGTGTGAGACCGCTCCGCACGAAAAGCCTCGCAACGACACAGCGCGTGAGACGCTCCGCAGAAAAATCTCGCAACGACATAAATCGTGAGATTGCTCCGCAAACAAGCCTCGCAACGATGCAATGCGTGAAATCGCTCCGCAAGAAAAGTTTCGCAACGACACAATGCGTGAAACCACTCCACAAAAAATCTCGCAATGACACAGAGCGTGAGACTGCTCCGCAAAAAATCTCGCAATGACACAATGTGTGAGACGCTCCGCAAACAAAAGTTTCGCAACGACACAAAGCGTGAGACCGTTGCGCAAAAAAAGTCTCGCAACGACACAGAGCGTGAGATTGCTCCGCAAAAAAAGTCTCGCAACGACACAACGCCTAAGACTGCTACGCAAGAAAAGTCTTTCAACGACATAATGCATGAAATCGCTCCACACGAAAAATCTCGTAACAACATAAATCGTGAGATCGCTACGCAAACAAAAGTTTCGCAGTGACACAATGTGTGAGACGACGCTCCGCAAGAAAAGTTTCGCAACGACACAATGCGTGAAACCACTCCACAAAAAATCTCGCAATGACACAGAGCGTGAGACCGCTCCGCAAAAAATCTCGCAATGACACAATGCGTGAGACGCTTCGCAAGAAAAGCCTCGCAACGACACAAATCGTGAGACCGCTCCGCAAATAAATCTCGCAACAACACAGAGTGTGAGACGCTCCGCAAGAAAAGTCTCGTAACGACACAACGCATGAGACCGCTACGCAAAAAATCTCGCAACGACACAATGCGTGAGATCGCTCCGCAAGTAAATTTCGCAACGACACAATGCGTGAGATCGCTCCGCAAGTAAATTTCGCAACGACACAACCTCGTGAGATCGCTCTGCAAATAAATTTCGCAATGACACAACGCGTGAAATCGCTCCGCAAATAAATCTCGCAATGACACAACCTCATGAGATCGCTCCGCAAATAAATTTCGCAACAGTGCCAAAATATAAGTGGAATTTGCACATCCAATGAGTGATAAATGACTAATAATATAAAATATACCGCCCCGCAATAATTTTCTGAAGCAGGCTCCGTTTATCTATAAGTTGGCAGTTTCATAGCAAATAGACTGTACGGGGAGGTTTTTCTAATCTTTTGCAAGTAATCAAATCTTGCATTGACGATGATTGCTATGCCGCAGAAAGATAAGCAGGACGCATATTTTTTGCTGGGGATTTCCACAAAAAAATTTAAAATGTGGATAACTTGTGAAAAAAGTCGTGGTTTCGGTGGATTTTATGAGACTAAAATGTGTGTTTGTACAATTTAACCGATAGAAACTTTTGCGTTTTCGTCAACTGCAACAATCGACTTGCATTCAGGGCATCTAAAACGACCTGCGTGTGTTGCTCTAAGCTGCTTTCCACATATAGGGCATCTAAATATTTTCGGGAAAAGACTGTTTATTGCCGATTCATCATTTTTGAAAAAACTTATAGCTTCTTCGGAAACATCCTTTATATTGAAGAATTGTGAAAAACCCAAAAGCTGGAAAACTTCATATACTTTTGGTTGGATATTTAAAAGGACAAGATCGCCTCCTCTTTGTTTTAGCAACTTTAAAAAAGCGGTGAAAGAGCCGATTCCAGTGGAAGAAACATAATTCAAGGTTGAGCAACTAAAAATCAAGTTGACAAAGCCAGCCTCTATAACCTTTGTGATTTTCTTTTGGAAAAAATTTGAGTTGTATGTGTCTATATAGCCGTTAAGATATATAAAAAGCCCGTTTTGAATAGAGTCCGTTTTTTCAAGGATAATTTTAAGGCTTTCATCTTTTTCCTCGTCGAATCCAGGAACTATTGCATCATTAGTATTTATGTTGGACATTTTATTTCTCCAAAAACAAACTGTAAGTGTTCATATTGTCATCTTATTTTACGATATAGAAAGCCTTTGTGTCAACCTCATTTTATCTCAAGGGGGCAGCATAAATGATGGCATTGTAACGAAATGTTCTTTTTATTGTCAATAGAGATGATGTTCGTCTGCCCATTCGGATATGTCGTCTGCATATACGGTTTTTCCTCGGAATTTACGAATCATAAAATCTGTGCAGCGAATTAAATCGCGAACATTTGCAGGCCACGAAAAATTCATTATGAACGTTATTGCATCTTCCGAAAGATTCACGTCATTTACATCCCTTTTTTCAAAGAGTTTTCTCATAATTTCTATAATGTCTTCCGGTCGCTCTCTCAAAGGGGGAATTTTTATGACATTATCGGAAATGCGACTAAATAAATCTCTGCGGAAAAGCCCTTTGTTTAGACTGTCGTTTATATCCATGTTCGTTGCTGAAAACACTCGGACATCTGTCTTTTGTTCTACGACTGAACCGACCTTGTAGTAGCGTCCGCTGTCAAGAACCATAAGAATATCCTCTTGAACCGACATTTTCATATTGTTTATTTCATCAAAAAAGATAATGCCTCCATCGGCACTTGCAAAAAATCCTGGCTTTGAAACTGCTCCCGTATATGCGCCGCTCGTTGAGCCGTACAGTTCTGAAGCGGCGATTTCATCTTTTAGTACGCTTGAATTTACGCGGACAAATTTTTTCATAGATCTGCCTGAAATTTCATAGAGGGTTTTTGCAAGAAGCGTTTTTCCAGTTCCAGATTCTCCCTCAAACAAAATAGAGCTGTCATCAAAGGCAATGTCCATGAGTTTTCTCTTTATTTTTGCAATTCGGTCTGATTTCCCCCAAAAATTGTCAAGTCTTGAAGATATATGCATTTCATTCGCTTCGTATTGATCCTGCTTTTCAGAAAGACACTTTATCTTGTTGCGAAAAAAAACATGCTCACACGGAATTTTTATAACATCTATTTGTTGTTTTTTGATTTCCTTTATGACGGCTGCATTTCCACCATCGGCAAGAACCGCAATGACATTGCAATCCTCATATTCATTCCGTTTAAAATATCTGTGAACGTCTCCGACACTTTTAAAGAACGATATGTCTATTATGAGGCTTGAAACATTAAAAAAATCTTTCTCATTAAAATCAAAAATAGTTTGGTCTTGTCGCGGTAAAATTCTAACGTCAAAATTATATTTCAACGCGTTATAACAAAAATGACTCACATCTTCACGGAATGTTAATAAATATGCCTTTGGCGAAATACTTTCAAGCACATTTTCACCTTTTGGAAAGTCTGCGGAAAATGAGCATAATCTTATATCTTATATAAGGAAAAATAAGAAATAGTTTCAATGGGTTTCTGATTATTTCGTAATAAATTTCGTGTCCTCTTTCAAATGCTTTTGGGTTGATTCGCTGGACGCGTTTTGAGAAAATTCCGATTGCATCTTTATAGTACAAAAATATGCTGGAAGAAAATTTTTCCCGCTGTTTGTACGCCCAACACATTTTGTCCTTGATTCCATCGCTAAAAAGAACGAGAGATGGAGATGCCTTGTATATTGCGGTGATAATGTCGCTTTCAATTGACTTTTGATAATAGCCTGCATATCGTCCCACGATCCGTAAATTGGGAAATGTCGCTCTAACGTTTTTTTCTGCTATATGGAGCGTTTGATTTCTCGAGCCTAGCAAAAAAATTGATTTGAAGTGGGAGTCTAGCACGGACATAATGCTTATGATTGCATCAAACGGATTATATCGAACGGGAATTTCTTTTTTAAGGAATGATGCGCCCTTTAAAATGCTTTTTGAAATGGGAATTATTAAATCCGCGCTTTTTATGCAGTTTTGGAATTCGCCTTTTCTTCGTGCCTTTAGTAAATCCCATATTGAAAGAAACACAATTTGTTTTGTGCCTTGTTTTTCCGAAAGTTCTAGAATTGTCTTTTCCAAATCTTCTGGTTGAAGAATATCAATTGGCACGTCTAATAAACTAATTCTCTGCACACCCATAATTTTCCTCAAAAATTGCTGACTGCAACGCTGCTATTCCATAGAGTGCGGCAGTTTCACAGCGCAAAATATTCGTTGAAAAGTGAACGGGAATAAATCCACTTTGTTGCAAAACAGCCATTTCATCGGGGGAAATTCCGCCTTCGCATCCAACAACGATACACGCCTTTTTTATTTTTCGGCACTTTTTTTCGTTTTCGATAGAATTTGTGAAATGGGAAAGCGTTTCTTTTATGGTATGACTTTTTTCATCTCTTTCCCATAGTGCAATTCCGAGAGAGTCCGTTTCTGTGTGTTCTCTCTTCCAAAAGTCAAGTGCTTCATTTAAACGCAGTGGCGAAAGAATATGTGTCTGAATTGCCGAGCCGCTTTGCTGCATTGCCTCTCGAACAATTTTTTGAAAGCGTTCTTGTTTTGCATTGTTCATTGCAAGCACATTTCCTTTTTGCGAATATTCGCCGATTACAGGCACAACGCATTTTACTCCGCATTCAGTTGCTTGTCTGATTATAAGCTCCATTTTCTGCGCCTTTGCAATGAATTGAAAAAGATAGAATTCTGTTTTTGCAGTTTGAGTTTCAACAACATTTGAAACGGCTGTTCTTTCACCGTCATCATTGCATTGTGCACACACTTGAAGAAGAATCGTTTTTTGTGAATTGCTCGTTTCACAAACCGTTGTGTTTAATAAAGTGCCATCTAAAAGGCGCACTTGAAGCATATCTCCGCTTTTTAATCGCAAGACATCTCGCAAATAGTGAAAATCTTTCCCAGTTAATAAAATAAGACCGTTTTTATCGGGGTTTTTGGGAGAGATAAATTGTCTCATTACTTATTAAGGGCAGTGTTTTTCTCTTTATTATCTGCCTCTGCCTCTTCTTGAAGCTCTTTGAGCGTTTTTGTTGATGCCACAAGGTCTTTAAAGTTTGAGGTTTCCTGTAATATTTCAAGTGCTTTATTCAATTGAATGTCATAATCCAAATCGTAGAGAATTCCCGTCTGTGTTTTTTGAACTCTCATGCGAATAAGGCGACGCAAAAGTTTTTGTGGTAAGTCGGGGTATGATTCTTCAAGTTTCACTGCAAATGAAGCAATATCATCTTCAGTCATTTCGCTATGCTCGTTAACATAGTCGTCTATCTCATTTGATTTTATAAGCGCAACATAAGCCTTTTCCGCATCCTCTGTAAACTCGGGATATTTCACCTCAAGATCGGGAGGAATTCCAATTTTATCAATATTAGTGTCGCTTGGGGTGTAATACCGCGCCATAGTCATTTTTATTTCTTCATTTTCCGAAAGTGGAACAACTTGTTGCACTGACCCCTTTCCATAACTTCTTTCTCCGATCAAATATGCAAGGTGGTTGTCTTTCAATGCGCCTGAAAGAATTTCCGATGCACTGGCAGAGCCATGGTTTATCAAAACGACAATAGGCTTGTTTCTAACAACTGTCTTTTCTGGCTTTGCGTTATAAACAGAATTTTCAAAGCGCAATCTGCTCTTTGTGGAAACAATAGGTCCTTCGTCAATGAATTTATCTGCAACTTCAACAACGCTTATAATTAAGCCTCCGGGATTGTCACGCAAATCTATAATTATATTTTCAAATTCGTTTTCGGCAAATGAATCAAGAGCATCTTGAACGCGACTAGGAGTTTCGGGAGTGAATTGAATTATTCTCAAATAGCCCGTCTTTCCGATCATTCCAAATTTTACAGTCGGAACTTCAATAAGCGCGCGAATGAGCTCCACGCTGAATGTCATATTTTTTCCACGCCTAACAGTGACATTTACCGGTTCTCCAACTTCACCGCGCAAATGATCCAAAACATCCTGCATAGTCATTTCGGGCGTGGGTTTTCCATCTATTTCTATTAAAAGGTCTCCTGCAAGGATGCCGGCTTTTGCGCCAGGGGTGTCTTCGATAGGGGAGGAAACTTCAACATACGCGGGCTTTTCTGCTGTCGATTCAATAGCCTTTGTAATTTGCAGACCAACCCCGCCAAACTTTCCAGTGGTGGTGTCAGAAAGATCTCGCATAGTGTCTTCATCAAGATAGGAAGAGTAGGGGTCGTTCAAGGCGTTCATCATTCCTTTCATTGCGCCTTCGTATAGAATTTTAGGATCAACTTCATCAACATAATTTTGCTGAACAAAATCAAAAACAGAACTCAAACGCTTTAAATACAAAAAATTGGAAACTTTATCATCATTTACAGAAGATTGTGCAAAACATTGCGAGGAAATTATGCAGATTACAAAAACCAATAGAAACTTTGACGCTATGCGTGTAACATATTTAAAATACACTTTCATATATTCATTTTATGCGATACACCTTTTTTTTTCAATGGGAATGACGCTTTTTTTTGCGGGGCGTTCAGATTTGTGCACCCTCGATCCAAGAATGACTGTTTTTTTTCGCCAGCCCCGCCGCCTTTGAAAAAATTTTTTCAATATATTTTGCCTCACTTTCGGAGAGTGCGGAACGAGAAAGCAAGCCCCGCCAAAAACGCTCCATATCGCTTCTTCCAGTAACACTAAAAAAGCCAATCTTTTGCAGGCTGTCAGCAATATGTTCTACTGTTTTATCAATTCGTTCCAAAGAAAGCGGTGTGTATCCAGCAATATGCTCGTTTTTTTTTCGGAAAAGGTGATAGCACATAATTTGAACAGCATGAGAAAGGTTTAAAGAGGCAAAATCATCGCATGAAGGAATAGTAACGCCAACCGTGCATTCTGAAAGCTGCTCATCGGTAAGGCCTGTTCTTTCGTTCCCAAAGACTACAGCCACCAGTGCACCGTCGTTTGCAACGCTTTCTCCGTTGCCCTTGCTGTTTTTGCTTTCCCCGTCTTTTCCCCCCGAAATCAAATCCGCGCTTTCAGCAAATTCTTCTGGTAAGTATAACTTCCCCTTGCGTTTTTTCCCGCGCCGTCTGGTAGTTCCAGCGGCAATTGCGCAGTCCTTTGTGGCATCATAAATGCTCTCAAAAAAATCCGCACTGTCATAAATATAAGCGGCGTGAATTGCAAGAACATGGATTTTTTCTCTGTCATAGTCCGCTTTATTTCCAACTATACGCAAGTGAGAGATTCCATTATTTGCCATAGCACGACAAGCGGCTCCAATATTGCGACATTCATCGGGATGATCTAAAACAATAACTATTTTATCTAAATTCATTTGAATAACTTTTTCAACATCCAAAATCAACAACTAAAAGATCGTTGCTGAAAAGTAAGAAACCGTAAAAAACGAGCGTCATAATGCAGAAGTTTTTTCTATAATAAAATACGATGCCAGCGTTTGTCAATTACACCTTTCTTCTTTTTAATCAGGGGGCGAAATCTCTTCTCCCAACGGGTGTTCGTCGCAGGGCGAAGCCCTGCTCACCGAGTTTTGCGTTGCAAAACTCGCAAATATTTGTTGTTAAAATGACAATCCACTAGCCAGTTTTAAAAGCGGAGCAAATAAAACTGGGTAAGCAGGGCGAAGTACGCAATTTCTATGGAATTGCTACCGAGTTTTTACTTGCTTGCAAGGTTCGCATTTTTGTGATATGCCCCCAAAAGGTGGACAATGATTTTGGAGGTTATTTTAATATACCTATGCTTTTTTCAGCGACTTTTCCATTTCGTCATACACAAGAATATCGCCATTGTCCGCTACGATTTTGCATGTTCCTTTTTCCTTATATCCGCGCTTCAAATACATTTCTTTTGCCGCAAGCGAAGTGTCTATATGTGCTTGAGCATACTTTTCCGCAATTTTTTCTTCTGCAAAATCCATAAGATAACTTCCAAACCCTTGCGACTGAAATGTGGGCAACACGAACAGTCTAAATACGCAATTTTCTTTTATAGTCACTGTTCCGACAAAATGTCCGCCGTCTTCCAAAAGCCATACATGCCCGCCATTGATGTCTTCCAAAATGTTTTTGCTATTATGATGCTGAAGAAAAAATTCTACTACGCCTTTTGCATAATATTTGGGATAAATTTCTGATATGGTTTCTCGCGTGATTTTCAAAACCGTTTCCAAATCTGCAATTGCTGCAAGATGAATCATACGTCTCTTCTCCGAACGGTATATATGTTGCCGTATCGTTTCAAAGTTCTTTTCTATCGGCAAACTTCCATCTAATAAAATTATTGGACACTGCAATTGTTTTTCCCATTCATCGTGTTTTGCCTTGCTTCTCATGTCCAAATTTCCAGTGTCATACAAGGCCGCCCAATCAAGAAATTCCTTGTGGTGTTCGTACATATCCCCGCCCATATCAATACGACTTCCAAAATGCTCTCGTTCCCTTTTTTTCAATCTGTCAATTCGTATGGCGGTATCTGTTTCTATACGAATCGCTAATGTAAATAACGGTATCAGTTCATCACCCCAGTCAGCAAGCGAGCCGGAAATAACAATTTTGTCATGTTGTGCAATGTCATTTTTCATCAGGGCGATTCTGTCAGGAACATTCCTTATGCCACTTTTTCTCTAAAACCATTTAAAAAATTGGCTTAAAAAAAGCAACTGCTTTAAATATAACGAATTTAGACAAAACTAGCAATAATTTATAAGAAAACAACGCACTAGTCAGTTTTGCGTAAAGCAGAACTATGCGAGCAAAACGCACAAAAACTTCACGTTTCTGTTTTGTACACAATCGGAGAAAAAGGCAACTCGGTAAACAAGGTAAAGCCCTGCGACCCGAAGCCACCGTTTTCTACAAAAATGTATCTTCAATTATGAAGCTACGCGAAAATGATAAAAATCTGCACTAATTGACATAATAGTTTTTTTTTGTATAGTAATTGCAAAATGTACATCTTGCGTATCTAGAAATCTATATAAGGAGGTACTTTATGAAAAGTATCAAAAAATTTTTCTTTGTCATGGTGGCACTTGCCACTGCTTTGGCGTTCGTATCTTGTAGCAATGACGATGATCCTTCAACTGTGGCTGTATACAAGGGTTTGGATGACGGTGTTATGACAACAATCACATTCTATGACGATGACACATGGAAACTTGTGGTTGAATATGAAGGCGTGATAGAACATAGCGGAAATGGAACGTACAAAGGCGATCCCACGAAAGACGGTATAATTACGCTTATGGGTAACGGGGAAACTGCATATATGGAAGTCAAAAATGGAAAACTTGATGACTTTTATACCCGTCAATAAACGCCAAATTCTCTAAAAAGAGGCGCGGCTCGTCCGCGTCTTTTTTTTGCAAAGAGACCTGCCGCAAAAAACTTACACTAATTGACATAATAGTTTTTGTATAGTAATTGCAAAACGTACATCTTGCGTATCTAAAAAATCTATATAAGGAGGTACTTTTGTTTTATATAGCAAGCCATTTTTTCTGAACGCCTCAAGCCTTTTTTCTCTCGCATATAAACCAACGCCGTATCCCTGTTTGTTGAATAAAGTTGCACATAAACAGCCTATTGCATTCTCGCATATATCACCTCCAATCGCATACTATTTCTGTCGCATTTAAAAGTGTTTTTTCATATACCAGTATGTATAGACCTTCTTATAACCAAGTTTTGAATACAAATTAACTGCCGCTACATTGTCTTTGACGACTTGAAGGTACGAATAGCATGCATCGTTTTCTTTTGTATAGGCAAGCAAGGATTCGCAGACTTTCTGTCCGTAGCCTTTGCCGCGGCATTCAGGACAAACGACAACATTTTGGAGGAGCATATACCCTCTCTCAATGGCAGCGGAGGCGCAAGCCACCATTTCATCATCGTTGAAAAATGAACAATAAATTGTATCGACAAGAACTTTTGAAAGCATCTTCCGAAATGTCTCTTGTTTTGTCACGTCTGTAATCCCCTCAAATGCAAAGTAAGAGCGTAACCATTCTTCTGTCGGTTCTTTTGAAAAAACGCACGCTCCTTTTTGAAAATGCGTTTCTTTCAAATTCAAAATCATTACGTCTGTTGGCGTGAGCATTTTATACCCATGCTCTTCAAGGTATTTGTTCAGTTGGCTGTCCTTTTCAGTCAACTTGAACACGCATGGTAGGTGTGCTTTTCTATAAACTTCTTCACAATAAGAAACTTTCTCATCAAACTCAAGCGTTGAAGGGTAGATGACACTAACAGAATTTGCCCGATTTGTATGTCCATTGGCAAAGCGCAAAATCCAACCGTCATAGAGCATTGTATTGAGCGCAACATGGGCATTTGATGAAATCTCCTCAAAAAAATGTATGTTCATTTTCCCTCATTTATGTGATCTTTGAACGGAATGAGCCTTACAAAAAAATTTCCAACATAATAACTCGGCAATTTTGCCCAGAGTTTTTCTTCTATTTCCTGTTTTTGCGAAATGCTGCTATAAATCAGTTCTCTCAATGCGAAATACAGTTCCTTCAATTCAATAGAATACGCATTCATATATTCTTTTATAAGTTCATTCATTTGTCCTGCTCTCCCCTTATTCCAAAAGCCGCTGTGCAATTCAATAAGCGACGCTATCAAGATAAAAAATCGCCAAACAGTTTGAAAGCATAATCTATTCTAGTGGTTCACATTTCTTTTTGCAATGGCGGAAGGCGCATCGGTTTTCAGTTTTATTCTTCGACTTTCAGCCGCAGGGAGGTGAATGTCTTGTGTGCCCTGTTTTGTAAGCAAAGCGCACAAAATTGGCTAGGGGTTGTAGTTGTGTACTTTGCTTGCGCTACAATTCTTGCCGCAATAATACATGACTTACATATCTGCATTTTTCTTAAAATATTCTGTCAAAAAGGTATAGAATTTTTCCACGCGGGCATTGTCAGCCTTGTTCTTTTTGTACGTAATGAGAATGTCACGGCTGCAATTCGGCTCGGTTATTTCCAAAAGACGAATATTTTTTGCGTCAAGCGGCCCCCAACTAAAATGTGGCCAAAATCCAATCCCAATGTTCGCGCCAATCATTTTTTTCACCGCCTCAGGACTGTCGCTTTCAAAAATTATATTTGGCGTTATTCCTGCCGCCTGGCAATATTTGTCGCAAATCGCTCGAAGTTGCTTCGACCCCAAAAGCGAAATAAAGTTTTCGTTTGCCACTTCATTCAATGTAATTGAAGTTCGCCCTTTGAATTTTTCAATGTTCGGAACGGCAAGAAAAATTTTTTCCGTTGTAACAGAAATGCCATCAATTTCATTTTCGTGCTGATAAAAAAGGCGTGTGGTTATGCAAATGTCAAAAAGATCGGTTTTTTCATTTTGTGTGAATTCGATTTTCAAATTTTTGTCACGCCGTTGGTATTTAATGACGGCATCTGTTACCAGGCGCGAAGCGGCAAGCACATTCAAGTGAATAGTGGATTGTTCCAATTTCGCCATCTTTCTAAGTTCTTCGGGAAGTGCGCTTAAATTGTCCACGAGCGGCTTTAGTCTTTTGTAAAAATAGTGTCCGTAGGGATTCAAAATTATTCCGCGCCCTTTTTGTGCAAACAGGGGAATGCCGAGTTCGTCTTCAAGACGCTTTATCGATTGTGTCAAGGCGGGTTGAGCAATATGGAGTTTTTCCGCACTCTTCGTAACATGTTGGGTTTGAGCCACTTCCAAAAAATACTTCAATTGCGTAAGTTCCAAATTATAACTCCTGTATTATATATTGTTACGATAATTGTTAATATGTTTATCAATTATTGTAATTTAATAAGTTTGAAATTATGATTTCAATATGAATTATATATTAGACATTATATAATATCAAGCATATAATGGGCGCAGAGGTGAAAAAATGACAGAGTTTTTTGAAGCAACGATGCTAATCTGTTTTGGACTTTCGTGGCCGATTTCGGTTATGAAAAATTACAAGTCGGGTACAACAAAGAATATGAGCTTGCGTTTTACGTTTTTGATTATCGCAGGCTACATTTTCGGAATCGCAGCAAAACTTATAAATGGCGTGCACAACTTTGTACTTGCGGTTTATATTTTGAATCTTGCCGTAGTAATGCTGAATGTGTTTGTTTATGTGCGGAACAAAAAACTTGATGAGTGCGCCCAAACGTCTTATACAATGAAAATTGACATGTCAAAGGAGATGGATAAAGGCATCGCATAAATGGTGGGTTTAAAATAAACTAAAATAGTGTTGCCTATTTTACTGGCGAGTTTTTTCAAAACTCGCTTATTTACTGCTATTTCTCACTTCGTTGCGAAATAGCGTTTTGAGCAATTTGAAAGTTGAAACTTTCTTCACTGCTCAAAATTAAGGAGGGTTTAAAATAGGCAACTAAAATAGTGTTGCCTATTTTACTGGCGAGTTTTTTCAAAACTCGCTTATTTACTGCTATTTCTCACTTCGTTGCGAAATAGCGTTT
>JAAVAO010000038.1 GCA_014803985.1 Treponema sp. | reverse complement strand
TGTTGAACATGAACGTGTTTGTGATTGGAAGTTTCTCCCACGGAATGATTTTTTCTTCTGTCATTTTTTCCTCCCGTATATATATTCGCGCGGGAGGAGGGAAAATCGGCAATGCTTTTGGAAAAAATTTGTTTTTTTTTCAAAAGCATTGCTATGACTGTTTGTATTTCATCGGAAGAGCGTATGCTATTCTGCGTATTTTTTAGCACTGACTAAACGTATGTGAGCAGTCCTGCGTCCAAATCGCCTTTTGTGATTGCACGGAGGAAAGAAAAAAGGATTGAAAGGGAAAGAGAAAACCCACGGGTAGGAACATAAAGGGTTGTCGCTTTCCCTTTCCCCCGTTTATAATGCATAGATGCGGGGTGTGACGAGGGGATTGCTTTGATTGACGTGTAGGCGGGCAAACTGGTAATGACGGCTCAAACAATGTTTTGCGAGAAAAATTTGAAATGACAAGCGATATTTTTTTGCAAGAATATGAAATTTGCTATATAATCTAAAGCGAAATTTTTAGCATTGGTTTGAAATGGATATGGATAGTGAAAATGGGTTTGTAGATTTGGGTTTTGCGATGCTTGACACTGATAGAAAGCGGCGAACTGGATTTTCAGAGGTTGTTTTTTGTCAAGGGAAAGAAGATGCGCATTTGGAAAAGATATTTTCAACGCTCTATGAAAAGAATGGAGAGGTTTTGGGGACGCGGGCAAGCCGTGCGCAATTTGATATTGTGCATCGGATTTTTCCAACGGCAGAATACAGTGAAATTCCACGCCTTATAAAAGTGCAAAGTGAAAAACGACGTTTGGAAGTGAAAGATAAAATAGGAAAAATTGCAGTTGTGAGTGCAGGAACTGCCGATAGCGTTGTGGCGGAAGAAGCTGCTGAATGCGCGGAGTTTTGGGGGGGCGCGGTTGAACGAATTTACGATGTGGGAGTTTCTGGAATTCATCGATTGCTTTCAAAAACGGATATTTTAAACAGCGCGCATGTTGTGATTGCGGTTGCAGGAATGGAGGGCGCGCTTGTTTCTGTTGTCGGCGGCTTGGTGTCTGTTCCGGTGATTGCAGTTCCCACAAGTATTGGATATGGCGCGAATTTGGGGGGGATTTCAACGCTTCTTTCGATGCTCAATTCGTGTGCAAACGGAATTAGCGTGGTGAATATTGACAATGGGTTTGGCGCGGCCTATATAGCAACGCAGATTAATCGCGCAACAATAAAGTAATGGAGAGGTGACATATATGGCAACAGTATATTTTGATTGTTCGTCTGGAATTTCAGGTGATATGACGGTGGCAGCATTGCTTGATGCAGGGGCGGACAGGAGCGTTTTGCAGGAGGCGTTGGATTCAATTCCGTGCACAGGATTTAAGACTGAAATTGCTCCTGTTATAAAAAACGGAATAGCTGCCCTTGATTTTTCTGTGATTTTGGACAGTGAAAATCATGACCACGATATGGAGTTTTTGTTTGGAGAGGGGCATCATCACCATAATGAGGATGCCTTGAACTCTCGACATGGAAAAGAAACCGTCAATGGAGGGGAGGAATGGCAATGCCATCTTCATCATCACGAACATAGAGGATTAAAAGAGATTTTTGAGATTATTGACGGCACGAAGATGACAAGCGGTGCAAGGAGTTTGGCGAAAAAAATCTTTGATGTGTTGGCGGATGCTGAAAGCAAGGCTCATGCAAAGCCGAAGGACCAAGTGCATTTTCACGAAGTGGGGGCGCTTGATTCTATTGTTGATATTATTTCCATCGCTGTATGCTTCGACAACTTGAAAATATCCCGCGTGTATTCAACGCCGCTTACAGAAGGCAGCGGAACAATACGATGTGCGCATGGGGTTTTACCAATTCCTGTTCCTGCGGTGACGAATATTCTGTTAGCCTATAAAATTCCCATTTCAATAAAAAATGAGCGCGGAGAATTTATTACTCCAACAGGAGCGGCGTTTATTGCCGCTGTTTCACCGATTTTTGACGCGCCAAAGAATTGTGTCATTCAAAAAATTGGTCAAGGGGCGGGAAAGCGCGCTTATAAAAATCCAAGCATTTTACGGGCATTTTTGATAGAAGAAAATAACGAATTTGAAAGCGATGTGATTACAAAGCTTGAGTGCAATATTGATGATTGCACGGGTGAAAATTTAGGCTTCGTTCAGGAAGCACTTTTTTCGGAGGGCGCGCTTGACGTTTCGTTTGTTCCGTGCTTTATGAAAAAAAATCGCCCTGCTTTTTTGCTGCAAGTTATTTGCAATGCTGATGATGTTTCAAACTGTGAATCGTTGATTTTTGAACATACTACTACAATCGGAATTCGCCGTGTTCAAATGGAGCGCACAAAACTCGTTCGCCGTCAAGTTGAAATTGATACGGAGTGGGGAAAAATTATGGCGAAGGAAGTTGTGGTGAATGGGAATGTTCGGGTTTATCCTGAGTACGAAAGCGTGAGAAAACTGTGTGAAAGCAAGGGTGTCAGTTTTTTTGAGGTTATGAAACGATGTTGGAAGTAATCAAAAGGGAGGCGATTTATCTTTGGTATTACTTTGACATTCAGCTTCGGCAAATAGTTTGGTACTGGGTTCTTGGAATTTTACTTGGCTCTGCAATTTCTGTTTTTGCAAAGAGTCGGATTCATCAGGCGGCGGAATTTTTAGGACAAAGGGTGCCTGGAATCGTTGGATTGATTTTTGCAAGTGCGCTGGGAATTGCCTCTCCGCTGTGTATGTATGGAACAATTCCTATATGTGCAGCGTTTTCTAAAAAAGGAATACAAAATGATTTTTTAGCGGCTTTTATGATGAGTTCGATTTTGCTAAATCCGCAGCTGATCATTTTCAGCAGTGCATTGGGGGCGAAAATACTGGCAGTGCGAATTATCAGTTGCTTTTTATGCGGGGTTGTTGCGGGGCTTCTGGTGAGGGCTTACTGCGCTCGAAATGGGAGGAAGACAAAACACAACTACAATGGCGAGGGTGGAGCGGAGGCAACGTTCAATCGGGGGTGCTTTGAAAACGATATGAAATGCCAACAGAACAAAAACATGATAGAAAACAGCGGGGATTGTGCAGAAACGGCTAACTGTCGCAATCGGTGCGAGGTGTGTTCTTGTGCGAGCGAGCAAAGCAATGCAGAATCAGAATGGATTGCCATGCCGCAGACGACGTGTAATGACAGATCATATATGCCAGTGTTGAAAGAGACAGAAGAAAGGTCATATTTTGATTTTTCAAAATTCAATGAAGTGCGCAATAATGACACGGATAAGAATGTATTTTTACGTTATGTGAAGAATGTGTTGCGGAATGTGAGGGCGACTGGCTTATGGTTTTTGTTGGGAATTGTCTTGAGCGCGGTTTTTCAGAGGTATGTTCCTGCTGATGTTATGCAGAACATTTTTTGCGGAAACAAGGCGTGGGGAGTTTTGATGGCGGCGACTATCGGAGTGCCTCTGTATGTATGTGGAGGGGGTACAATTCCGCTTTTGTTGGATTGGCTTGCACAGGGAATGAGCGCGGGGAGTGCGGCGGCGTTCATGATTACAGGTCCTGCCACAAAAATAACGAATCTTGGCGCGCTCAAAATTGTGTTGGGATTTAAACATTTTGCGATATATTTGCTGTTTGTGATTTTGTTTTCGTTCTTGACAGGGCTGGTGGTTAATGTAGTAATGTGAAAACAAAAATCACTAGTTGATTGTAACATATCTCTCATTTTGATATAATCCAAGTGTGGCTAGTATTTTTAATGATGAGAAAATTGTAATTCGCGGGGCTAGGGAACATAACCTTAAGGATATTGATGTGGAAATTCCGCGAAATAAATTGGTTGTGATTTCCGGGCTTTCGGGCAGTGGAAAAAGTTCTCTTGCGTTTGACACATTGTTTGCCGAGGGGCAAAGACGATATATGGAAAGCCTTTCGTCTTATGCACGGCAGTTTTTGGGAACAATGGACAAGCCTGATGTGGATATTATTGAGGGATTGAGTCCTGCGATATCCATTGAACAAAAATCAACAAATAAAAATCCACGATCTACGGTTGGAACAATCACCGAGATTTATGATTATTACCGTCTTCTTTTTGCGAGAATTGGGCATCCGCACTGTCCGAATTGTGGGCGTGAAATTCAAGAGCAATCTGTTGATCAAATTATAGATTCTATTATGTCTTGGGAAGATGGCACAAAAATTCAAATTTTAGCCCCTGTTGTTCGCGGAAAAAAGGGGGAGCATCAAAAGATTTTAGATGATGCAAGAAAGTCTGGTTTTATGAGGGCGCGAATTGATGGCGTTATGGCAGATCTTGAAGAAAAAGTTGCTCTTGATAAACAAAAAAAACATACCATTGAGATTGTTGTTGATAGAATTGCTATAAGCCGTGATTGCAGGAAGCGACTTTCAGACTCTGTTGAGGCTGCCCTTGAAAGTGCAAATGGAATAATCGTTGTTTTAAAGCGCACTGAAAACGGCGATGATGCGATTTTCTTTAGTCAAAAAAATGCGTGTCCTGACTGCGGAATTTCTATACCTGAGTTGCAGCCACGTCTTTTTTCTTTTAATAATCCATTTGGCGCGTGTCCGTCTTGCACTGGTCTTGGCGAAAAAATGGAGTATTCTCTTGCTCTGATGATCCCCGACGAATCAAAAAGTTATAATGAACACGGAATTTTGCCTTACAGCACTACGAGCGAATGGAACAGAGTTCGTTTTAAGGCAATTGCAGATAGCTATGGATTCTCACTTGACACCCCGATAAAAGATCTTTCGGATGAACAGCGAAACGTTTTGCTGTATGGCTCTGATCGTCCTCTCCATTGGGTGTACTATAAGCAAAGCGGAACGGGAATGAGCGAGTATAACCAGCCCTGGCAAGGCATTTTTGCAGATATGCGGCGAAGATATATTGAGGCTTGGGGCGATGCAATGAAAACAAGTCTGGAAAAATATATGGAACACACAACCTGCGCTTCTTGCAATGGAAAGCGACTGAGAACAGAAGCACTTGGGGTTACCATTGGCGGAAAAAATATTTATGCATTGACGTGCCTTTCTGTGCTTGAATCCATTGAATTTTTTGATGCATTAGAGCTCTCTGATTCTGAAAAAAAAATTGCATCGCAAGTTTTAAAGGAAATAACATCTCGCTTGCGGTTTTTAAAAGATGTGGGGCTTGATTATTTGACGTTGGAGCGTTCAGCGGAAACCTTAAGTGGTGGTGAGGCGCAAAGAATTAGGCTTGCAACGCAGATTGGTTCGGCTCTTTGTGGTGTTATGTATATTCTTGACGAGCCTTCAATTGGTCTTCATCAAAGGGATAATCAAAAGCTCATCGACACGCTCTTGCATCTGCGCGATCAGGGGAACACAGTGATTGTGGTGGAGCATGACGAGCAAACGCTTCGCACTGCGGACTATCTTATAGACATTGGACCGGGGGCTGGCGTTCACGGGGGAAAGGTGGTTGCACGCGGAACTCCTGAAGACGTTATGAACGTTGATGAAAGTGTTACTGGTCGCTACCTTTCAGGAAAACTCAAAATGGAGATTCCTTCAAAAAGACGGGATGGCAACGGAAAGTTTCTAAAAATTTCCGGTGTGACGGAACATAATTTACAGAATATAAGCGTTTCAATTCCGCTTAGCACATTCACTTGCATTACAGGCGTTTCAGGAAGCGGAAAGTCCACCCTTATGAGCGATGTGATTTATCCAGCTCTTTCAAATAAAATTATGCATTCAAAACTGTCCGTGGGAAAATATGAATCCATTGAGGGAGTGAAGGCAATTGACAAGGTTATAAGCATTGATCAAAGTCCTATAGGGCGTACTCCACGAAGCAATCCTGCAACGTATGTTGGTGTGTTCGACTCGATAAGGGATTTGTTTGCGAGTTTGCCTGATTCAAAGGCTTCGGGATTTAGCAAGGGACGTTTTAGTTTTAATGTGCGGGGCGGAAGATGCGAGGCTTGTCAAGGAAGCGGAACAAAAGTTATAGAGATGAGTTTTTTGCCCGATGTGTATATCACTTGTGATGTGTGTGATGGAAAACGTTTTAATCGAGAGACGCTCGGCATCCTTTACAAAGGAAAAAGTATAAACGATGTTTTGAATATGACTATTGAAGAGGCGTGCGATTTTTTTGCATCCATTCCACATATTGCAAGAAAACTTGAAACGTTGAAGTCCGTTGGGTTGGGCTATATACAACTTGGACAAAATGCACTCACTTTGAGTGGGGGAGAGGCGCAGCGCGTCAAACTTGCAAATGAACTTTCCCGCGTTTCAACAGGAAACACGCTGTATATAATGGACGAACCGACTACGGGGCTTCATTTTGCCGATGTTAAAATGCTTATGGAAGTGATTCAACGGCTTGTTGACAATGGAAACAGCGTTTTGATGATTGAGCATAATCTTGACGTGATATGTCAAGCGGACTATCTCATAGATTTAGGTCCGGAAGGTGGTTTTAGGGGTGGAACTATTATTGCCACGGGAACTCCCGAAGAGGTTGCAAAAAATCCTGCTTCTTTTACGGGCGAATTCATAGGAAAAATGCTTGCATAGATGTTGAATTTCAAAGTTTTTCTGCAATTTATTTTCTCGATTTGGTTGCTGCTTTTTTTTGCTTTTCCACTGGCTTCTCAAGAGGATAATCGCACTGTCATTAACATAGAGAATGCGAACAACACCCGTTATGAAAAGGACAAGACTACTAATAATGATATGATAATTCTTACGGGAGCAGTAAAAATCTCTGTTGCGCGCGGCTCAAATAAAAATAGCATAAATGCTGATATAGTGCGATATGATCGCACCGCTGAAATGATTTATGCGGAGGGCAATGTTTCTCTTGAACAAACAACGGCAAGTTCAGGAGGGCAAACTGTTACTGCGTCCGCGCTTATGTTTAATGCAAGAACGCTTGAAGGCATTTTCGATGATGGACGCGCAGTTCAAAAGGAGTCCGATGCAATAAATTTACCGTCAGGTTCCACGCTCATTGTCGCTTCAAATATTTTTGGACGCAGCGAGTCAAATACAATTGCCTTTAAAGATGGTGTTTTAACTTTTTGCGATGACGAAAACCCTCACTGGAATATCAAGGCGTCTCGTATTTGGCTGTTGCCTGGCGGAGAATTTGCGTTTTTGAATGCAAGGGTTTTTGTTGGACCTGTGCCTGTTTTATATCTTCCTGCGTTTTATTATCCAAAGGACGAGTTGATTTTTAACCCTGTTTTTTCATATACACGACGTGAGGGGTATTCTGTGCAGACAACCGCTTATGTGTATGGAAGAAAGCCGCTTGACACAACCACTACATCTACGTCCAGCGAAGAAAGTGATGCCTCTGAAAAAATAAAAGCCCTTTTTAATTTTGTAAAGCCGTCAAAACTAAAGGATCAAAAGATAGAGGGGCTGATGCTTCACAATCTTGACACCGACTACACAGGCAATACAACAAATTATCTTAAAATTATGGGCGACTATTATTCAAACCTCGGTTTTATGGTGGGGCTTGACGGTGTTTTTCGTCCTCAAAAATATATTTCTAATATCGATTTGAATGCAAAACTGGGTTTTTCAAATACGATTTTTAGTCCTGGTGCCAACACATACACCGCTTACGGACCTTCAGGAAAAAAATATTTTGACAAGTCCAATCTGTTGGGACTGAAACTTCCATTTAGATATTCAGCATCGTTTAAGATGTCGATGTCAACTCCACTTTCGCTTTCGCTTTCACTGCCTGTGTATTCAGATCCGTTTTTTAACGATGATTTTTCAGAACGCAGCGAAACGATGGACTGGATTAGCTATCTTCTCGATTTTGCAGGCAGCGATAATGACGAGGATGACACAATAACCGAAGTTTCGTCATTTTCGTGGACTTTAAATAGCTCTTACACCGTACCGCTTCCCGCTGTCATAAAGCCGTATATCAATTCTCTTTCATTGAGTTTGAACTCTTCTGTGGCATTTTCAACTATGAATGCACGAAATAAAACTGAAAACGGTGAAATAGTAAAAAGAGGAATAGATACCAGCGGAATTGATGACGAGGATGTTTCTCAATGGGCAAGCAAAACGCCGCTTCGCAAATTCTACTATCCATCGCAAGTAACTCCTGCCACCGTGAACCTGACTTTGAGCGGTACGCTGTTTGACTTTTCTTCAACGGGAGTAAAATCTGCAAAGTCCACAAAAACTCCTGATTTTTCCACGCCTCTTGTTGTGCCAGAGGAATTTATGACGGACGCAGAAAAAGCCGCTTATATCGCTGCAAATAAAACCGAAGAGGACGCGGGAGATGAAGGAGATCTTTCTGAAGATGCATCTCACAGCGAGGATAAAAAGGATGAAGGTGCGGCGGAGGATCTTGCCAAAGACGAGCTTGCTTTTTTAGGGAGCGATGTTTTTCCTGTTCTTTCGGGTGTTTCCGATTCTGTTACAAAAATTAGCGGACTTGCCGTTTCGTCAAAATATTCCATCAAGCCTTCTTTTTCCACGCAATTAGCGTATTCTTCTGAAAATCTCTACGGTGCAGGGGATTTTGACTTTAAGAATTTGCGTTCTTCTATGTACACATTAAAAATACCCGTTACTTTGGACAATTCGTTCAGTTATGGCGGCTCGTTTTTTAGCTTTTCAAATTCACACACATTCAACCCTGTTTTTCAAAAGCACCCATATATTTCAACTGATGTAGAAAATGGTGGCTACACGGAAAGTGCTGCTTCCTCTCTGAAAAAAACCGACTATTCTGCCGAGAAACGCGACTGGACAAACACAAACTCCATTTCATTGAAGCCCTTTGCATATATTTCTGCGATTAAGGACACGGGAGTTACTTGGCGAAACACAATAAAAATTGTTCGCACTGAATTTCTTGCTGACAAAGAGGATTGGGAGGAAAATCCTGAATGGGATTATATTTGGGCGGAATGGGACGATGAGGATGCTGTAACGACAAATGCGCTTGACTTGACTCTTGCCGCAAATCAAATGGACAATAAATTTTCCCAAAATTTAACGTTTACTATGGCGTTTAAACCTCAAGTTGAAGCATATTACGCCACTGTGAATTTGGGCTTTCCCTATACAACTCTTGCATTTGATACAGGGATTAAACGCAAGAGCCAGGAGGATGACGAATGGGTGAAGCAACCGTTTAAACAAAGCCTTTCGTTTTCTATGAATCTTTTGAACAGCACGTTGAAATTTTCGGAAAGTTATAATTATGACCTTGAAGAAAAATATCATGACTCTTTAAAGCTCTCTTTAAGTTGGCATAGCCTTTCATTTGCATATACGATGAGTTATACCTATGGATTTGATATGGACTACGATGATTCTGGGAATGCTAAAGGGTGGCAGCAGCGTGCTGACAAGGAATTTCTGCCGTATTCGCTTTCTTTTTCATATTCGCCTTCAACAAAAACAATTTACACTTGGAAAAATAGGATTAGTTTGGGATTGGGGCTTTCAACAAGCGTTGTTGCGGATTTGCTAAAGCCTACGAGCAGTTACTTTACTTTCGCACCGTCAATTTCGTTTAAAATACATGAATTCTTAACATTCACCTTTACTTCCAGTTCACGAAACTCCGTTATATATCGCTATTTTGGAAACAAAGTAGGACTTTCAGGGGAAACGAATTTTTTCAAGGACTTGATTAATTCCTTCCGCTTTGACGATGACTCTCTTCGCGAAATGTCTGGATTTAAACTCCAGTCATTGCAGTTTACCATTACCCATGAAATGCACGACTGGGATTTTTCAATGTCTTTTAAAATAGAGCCGCGTCTTTTGAACGATGGTTTTGACAAGGGTAAGGAAACTGCCAGTTACTATGACTTTAACCCTTATATAACGATAAGCATTCTTTGGCGACCGATGGGCGCAATGAAAACAGAAATCATCGATAAATACGGCGAATGGAATTTGCAGTAAGAATGAGTCTCGGAAGATCGCATCGACTGATAATACAATTTTTCGTGCTACAGCCCTGCCTTCATTGATTTTTGCGAGTGATTTTTCATATAGGAACACCTCGAAAAACTTGCTTTTGGCAATTTTTTTGAGGCGCCAACGAGTTCTATCATTACTATAAGCGCGCGACGATAGAACATCTCATTTTCAAAGGTACCTCTAAAAACTTTAGTTTTTAGAGGTTTCCATATACAACGGATTTTAAAATGTGTTCTTCAAGCCTTTTTTTTGACCCGGTGTTTTTAATTTTTATAATGGGAATGCCACATTTTTTGTATTCATTTAAAAGATTTTTTTGGGCGTTGAACCGTGCAAGTATGTGGCGAGATTGTAAGCCGTCCCGTTTTTTTGCACGAAAAAAGCGGATTGCAAGGGGGGCTGTAACAAATAAAATGCACGTGCACAGGGAAATCAAATCTTTTGTCTTGTATAGAACGGTTGCATTGAGTATTATGTTTTTCTCTTTGTTTTGTTCGATAAACGAAAGCACGTCCTGTGTGATAAGAGGGTGGACAATGCTTTCTTGTCGCTCGAGGAGTTTTTTGTCTTGAAAAACCAATTTCCCCAGCGAGCGACGATTGAGAGAGCCGTCTTCATTTTTTAAATTGATTCCAGCGTGTTCACTCTCTTCTGAAAAGGCGGCAAAAATAGTGTCTTCCGCTTTTTTGATGGCGGAATGGACAAGCCAGTCTGTATCAAGCGAAACGAAACCGTTTTTTTCAAGAATTGTGCAAACGGTGTTTTTCCCCGCTGCCATTTTACCAGTTACACAAATTATCAATGGAATTTTCCCCAGTTTTTGCCGCATTCAATGCTCACTCGCAGCGGGATGCGCAATTTGACGGCGTTTTCCATTTTGTCACGGATAATTGATTTTGTGTCTTCAATGATTTTTGCATCATCAGGACATTCTAAAATCAATTCATCATGCACTTGAAGCAAAAGACGTGAATTGTTATTCTCCTTTTCAAGGGCGGAATTAACATCGATCATCGCCCTTTTTACAATGTCCGCCGCACTTCCTTGAACAGGCGTGTTTACTGCAATTCTTTCCGCCGCCGCCTTTTCAATTTTATTGCGGCTATTGATATTTATAATCGGGCGTTTTCGTCCAAAAATTGTTTCAACAAAACCCGTTTCCTCCGCTTTTTTTATAGTTGTTTCTATGAATTCATTTATTTTTGAATACAGTTTAAAGTAATTTTCAATAAACTGACTTGCTTGTGTGCGGCTTATGCCAAGACTGTTTGCGAGACGGAATGCACTCATGCCATAAATTACTCCGAAGTTGATTGTTTTTGCAGTGCGCCTCATTTCGGAAGTTACCTCATCGGTTTTCACTCCATAAATCAGCGCGGCAGTTGCCTTGTGAATGTCTGTTCCTTCGGTAAATGCACGGCACATAGTTTCATCTTGACTTAAATGTGCGAGAACAACCAGTTCGATTTGAGAGTAGTCCGCGCTTATAAACACGCTGCCTTCTGGAGCGACAAATGCGCTTCTGATTTTTCGCCCGGCATCGCTTCTCACGGGAATATTCTGCAGGTTTGGCTCATGGCAAGAAAGACGACCAGTTGCAGTTCCTGTTTGCAAGAAGTCTGTGTGAATTCTGCCGTTTTTGTCGCACATCTTTGGAAGTGTTTCCACATACGTTGACTGGAGTTTTGAAAGCTCTCGAAATTCCAAAATCATTTTTGGCACTTCGTCATACATGCTCAAGTCTTCAAGAACGGTTGTGTCTGTGGAATATCCAGTTTTTGTCTTTTTTCCAGGCTTTAGTTTTCGCTCTTCAAATAAAACCGTTTGCAGTTGCTTTGGAGAGGCAATGTTAAAAGGATGACCCACTGCACTGTAGACGGCTTTTTCTGTTTCTTCGATTTTCTGCGTCAACTCCTCATTGTATTGGTAGAGAATCTCTGCCTCCAAATGAATTCCTGCTATTTCCATGTTTGCAAGAATTGGCATAATTTTCATTTCGGTTTCGGCAAAGAGGGCGTAAAGATTTTCATCTTTCAGGGCTTTTTTTTGTATATTCCATAATTTTAATGTAAAGTCAGCATCCTCTGCTGCATACGGGATTGCCTTTTCAAATGGGATGTCCGCAAACGTTTCTTTTTTTGAAACGATTTCACTAAATTCAATTCCGCGCAGGGAAAGTTTTGTTTCAGCAAGGTACTCAAGGGAGTAGGCGTTTTTTCCTGTTCTTTCAGGACTCAAAAGCCACGCTGCAATCATTGTGTCTGCAAACGTACATTTTGGCTTCCAATTCGGCTCGCAAAATGCATTGTTTATTAAAATTTTCCAGTCGAATTTTCCGTTATGGAATACAACAGTCATTTTTTCGTCTTCAAAAATTCGTTTTAACTGTGCAAAAGCGTCTTTTTTTGAAATGAGAGGTGCGTTTTCAAAAATATTATTTGTGATAAGGGGAATATAAACCGCGCTTCCTTCTTCAAAAGAAAGACTAAAGCCCACGATTTGCGCAGTCATAGTGTCAAGCCTGTCTGTTTCGCAGTCGTAGGCAATTGTCTTTTCAGGCGATAAAAGCGCGCTGTCAATAAATGCGTGTAGTTCTGAAATTTCTGTTATGCCCCTGTAGACTCCCTCGTTTTTTGTAATCTGTCGTTGCTCCGTGAGATTTTCCTGTAAAGCAGATTGAATGCTTTCACCATCATTTGATTTTCTATAAAACGCATTACCTTTGTCATTTGAAGTGTCGTTTTTTAAAGGCGTCTCTCCATTTTCAACAGCCAGTTGAGCATATTGCTTTGCAACTGAAGGAACATCAAGCGATTTTAATTTTTCAATTGCTTCACTAAATGTGAACGGTTTTATTTCTCCAAAAATTGCTTCGTCTATACTGTCGCAGGGAACGTTGTCATAAAGCCGTATGAGTTTTTGCGAAAAATAGGCGTTTTCTTTTCCATCGGTTAACTTTTTTTGAATTGCGCCCTTTATTTCATCAATATGTGTGTAGATTCCGTCAAGATCTTGGTAGTCGGTTAAAAGTTTTGAGGCGGTTTTCACCCCGATACCACGAACTCCTGGAATATTGTCGGCACTATCTCCGTACAGAGAGAGCAAGTCTAAAAGTTGCTTTGGATGCACCCCCCATTCCGCAAAAACTCCGTCCTCGCGAGTTAACTTCCACATTGAACCTGCATCAGGCTTTAAAATTTCCACAGAGTCATTTACCAGTTGCATTAAGTCTTTGTCACCGCTCAAAATGCGGCATTTTTTTCCTGCCCCCTCGCATTTTTTTGCGACTGTAGCAATAATATCGTCCGCTTCGTATCCATCGCATTGAAGCACATTCACTCCAATATGTTCAAGAATGTCTATAATCCACGGAATTTGTGCGTGCAGGTCTTCCGGCGTTTTGTTTCTTGTTGCCTTGTATTCGCTGTACAACTCGTGTCGAAATGTCTTTGTTTTTGAGTCCATTGCCGCTATTATGCGCGCAGGCTTGTAGTGCTGAAAAATATAGTGCAGATTTCTAAAAAATCCAAACACTGCACTAACGTTTTCTCCCTTTGAATTGGTTAGCGGCTTGGAAATAAATGCAAAATAGCACCTAAAAATCAATCCATACGAATCAATAATATACACACAGTCTTTGTCTCTATTCATATCGTCCATAGTGGAAATTGTATCATAAAAAAGACGGATTACCAATAGGTCTGTTCGTTTCAAATACAGGACAGAAAGTTCATCAGGGCGCATTTTTTGCTTGCGCAAAAAACCGGGCTTTGCAGGGTTCCGCTATCGCTCCATTCCTCCACTTCGTTTCGGAACGGCTCCCGCCGCCCCTCCAATCCCTTGCGCTGGCGGAGGGGATATTGGTTTTTCAGTTTTTATTTTTCGACTTCCGGTCGCAGGGATGGATTTTCCCTATGCGTTCGCTTCGCTCACTTTTATGTTATTAGGGTGGAGTGCTGTTCTGTATAAAATGTATTTCATGTTTTTCCGCATTTTTCTGTGCCAACAAAATCAATTTCCCCTTTCAAAATCTAAAGTACTAAACGGAGCACTAGTAAAAAATCTAAAAAATTTTTGTTAAAATTTCATTTTTTTTCGCAAACCTACTTGACAAAGTGGAACGGGGGGGGGGGTATAGTTGATTGACTATGTTATGTAGTTGCTTCTGCTTGGCAGATCCAAATTTTATTGATAGGGGTTTCGTATGAAAAAACTCTTAAGAAATTTTGCAATCCTAACCATTTTTGCGTGTGGATTGTTTACTGGCTGTAACAATGATGATGCTGACATCGATCTCAATGTTACCGTTTCAACTGACAAACCGTCTCTAGACGAGCCGAAGAACCTTGGCTACGGTGTTTTGCTTACTTGGAGGGTCACGCAAGATTTCGGCCGCTTCCGAATTACACGACAGGCAAAGGACGGCGAGGAAAAAATTATTGGATACGTTGGAAATGAATACGAGGAAAATCGCTTCTTTGATATTATGGCTTTTTACAATGAACTCAAAGAGGGCGTTGAGTACACATACCGCGTGTATAATTTAGGCGATGCAGATACTGTTTATGGCGATAACTATGTGGTAAAAACTTCGTATGCGGAAAGAAAAATCACATTGCAGGCAGGAAGTCTGAAAAAGCAAGGGGACAAACTTGAAGCGATCAATAAGGACAATGTGAAGACTTCCTTCAAAAACGGCGTTCTCCGTATCTACTTGAATGATGAAAACAGTGTGGGAACGAAAGATATTGTGGTAAAAGATGCAGAAACTGGCAAGAAAGTGGAAAGGGATGCAGTCAGTCATTCCTATTGTTCCTTCAGTAATATTCCTGTACAGAAAGTGAATGTGGAAATTAAAAATGTGAGCAATGACGGCTACTATGCAGATTCTGATGTGGTGACAATTGAGAACATTGAGAACACTTCTGTTGAAGAAAGTATTTATATTTCAAATCTTACGGCAACAGTGAGGGATAAAACTGTTGTTCTTCTTTGGACTACAAAAGAAAAAGTCGAGCCAAGCGAATTCACAATTCAAAGGACTAAAAACAATGATTCTTCAAAGCCTGAAATTCTCAAGATTACACCTACGTATGAACAAAAGTATGACGGCACATATTACTGGAAGGCGGTTGATGAAACCGTTGCGGATGGAACGTTATATACATATAGAGTAAGAACAGATTCCGACTCGCGCGATGTCTCTGTATCTGTTCCAGGCGGAATTGAAATACTGTCTGTGCGCTATTCAAATGTTGATAACACAGTAACCTTGCAATGGAAAGCGGAAAACGGCGTTTCAGACTTTAAGATTTACAGGGCGGATGGAAACTTGAGTGGCGAGTACTATAATGCTCTTGACGAGAATAAATATTATGACCTCTACAAGCCTCTTGACATCACATTTGAAAAGGTGGATAGCACACTTGATGATAACAAGGAAGTTCAGGCTGTTTACACTGCAAAAGATACGACTGTGGAAAAGAGCAAGGACTACACATACAGAATAACGTCTACAGATGGATTAGATTGCAGTTGGAATTATAGTGTCCGAACATCAGATGTTTTACCATATATTTCTCTTAACGTATCTGTGAATGGCTATTCTTCTACTATTATTTCAGATGAAGCAGACGAGATTCTTCTTTCATTTGATGATGGCGATCAAAATGTAACATACAAGGGCTATTGGACAACCGTTGATAACAAGGGAAATGAGAGTAAAAGGACAGAATTTGCATTCACAAAAGATAACGATGAGCATTATAGAAAAGCATTTAAAGCATCGAACTTTACAAACTTGGACAAATCAGTTTCTGTGAACTTCTATGTAAAATGTTATGATGGGGATAAATTGCTTAGTCACTGGGATAGTGATTTATCTGAATATGTTTATGAATACAACAAAAGTGTTCCCGTATCTCCATCTCTCACAACATACACTACTTTTGATGAGTATAATTTTAGCGCAAGTCAGGAGGACTCTTCAAAAAAGGAGATCACTATTTATGCTACTGGTTACAACTTTGATAAGGTAATTAAAGTAACATATTTTAAAGACGGTGAAGAAGAGATTAAGACTGCGAATTTGACTTGGACAAAAGCTCTGTCAAATCAATATGAAGCAAAATTTACAGTTACTGAAACTGGATATTACACAATCTGTGCAACAATTCCAAAGGATAATGCGCATCCTTATAGCGAGTTGTCTGCTAAAGCAACTTTATATGTGAATTGAGTAATCGAGTAATTTAATAAAAAATCCACACAATTTGCGTGCGGATTTTACAGTGAGTTTGCATTGTAAACTCGCTTATTATTAGAAAGGCTTTGGCAAACCTCCAGATGTTGCCCGGCTACATTGCATAGCGCAGTGTAGTCGGGCGTTTTTTTTTCAGCAATTATTGCAGGGCTATAAGATGGCGATGATACAGAAAGCATGAAATGACCGCTAATGTTATGAAGTAAAACCCTAAATTTGTCCAAAAAGCATAAAATCCCCTGCAAATTGACTTGACTTTTTCTTTCTTTTAGTCTACACTACTTATAATTTCGACGCGGGGTAGAGCAGTTGGCAGCTCGTCGGGCTCATAACCCGGAGGCCGTTGGTTCAAGTCCAACCCCCGCTAACAGTCCTCTAAATGTAGAGGACTTTTTTATTTAACAAATGACTTTTATTGTAAAAAACTTTTTGGACTTGAAGCGGAACGAACGCCGACCGAATGGGAGGAAAAGGCGACAGGAGGTCGCCGGCAGTGAGAGTAGCCGGTCGTGCAAGGAGCGGACAGGAGGTCAGCGACTGGAACGACAAGTCCAACCCCCGCTAAATGCCTTCTAAACCCGCTAAATGCCTTCTAAAACAGAAGGCTTTTTTTATTTAACGAACGACTTCTGATTATTTTGCTTCCAGTTGCTCGTTTTATGTTTGCAGACGTATCTTGCTAGCACGTTTTGGTTGCAGATCGAACAAAACATCAGGCGAATGCTAAATCAACATCTATATGAAAATAAATGCAAGCATTCGACTGATTTGCAATTATCCTTGCTTTCCTTTATAATGTTTGTGTATGTGGATTAGGCTTGAAAATCTAAAAAAAACGTATCCTGCACCGAATTCCCCCACTGAAAAGATTGTGGCAGTAAATGGAATTTCGCTTGCTGTTCCTGAAAACAAAATTTTTGGTATCATTGGAAAAAGTGGAGCGGGAAAGAGTTCTTTGGTTCGCCTTGTGAGCCTTTTGGAGCGTCCTGATGAAGGCTCGGTTTTTTATGGAGAACGGCGGGTTGATAATCTTTCGCAGAAGGAACTTGTGTTGCAACGCCGAAAAATCGGAATGATATTTCAAAATTTTAATCTTTTTTCAAGTAGAAATGCGGCTCGAAATATTGCCTATCCTCTTGAGATTTGCGGAACTCCCCGCGCTGAAATTGATTTGCGTGTTCAAGAGATGTTGCGTCTTGTCGGTCTTGAGGATAGAGGGGCGGCTCCTGTGAGTACTTTGAGTGGCGGACAGAAACAGAGGGTGGCAATTGCCCGTGCGCTTTCAACTCGTCCCGACATTCTTTTTTGTGATGAAGCGACTTCCGCCCTCGATCCGCAAACAACTCGTTCAATTTTAAATCTTATCCGTGAAATACAGCAAAAAATGAATCTCACGGTTGTTATGATAACACATCAAATGGAAGTTATTAGAGATGCGTGTGAAGAAGTTGCGGTGATTGAAAAAGGCAGGGTGGTGGAGCAGGGGATGGTTTCTGAAGTGTTCAGTAATCCTGTTTCCGATGTTACAAAGGATTTCCTTTCACATATACGATTAGCGCATTCTTGAAATTTTTCTTACATGTAGTTTTTTGCGTTGAAGTGAATAGTTTAAAAAATATCAGTTTATACTATGAGATAGAGAAGGTATTGATATGCAACAAATTTTTTCGATGGTGGGCGTTTCACTTTTGCAGACCCTTGAAATGGTGTTTTTTTCAACAGTGTTTTCGCTGTTTTTGGGATTTCCGCTTGGAGTGCTTCTGTGCATTACAAATCCACTTGGAATTACACCTCGCCCCGTTTTGAATCAAATAGTGAGCCGAATTGTCAATGCGCTTCGCTCGTTTCCGTTTTTGATTCTTATGATTCTTCTTATTCCACTTTCAAGGCTGATTATCGGCACGGGAATAGGTACGGAGGCGACAATCATACCATTGAGCATAGCGGCTGCTCCGTTTGTGGCTCGGGTTATAGAGTCTGCTTTGAACGAAGTCGATCAAGGGGTTATACAAGCGGCAAAGGCGATGGGAAGCACGACTTGGCAAATCATATACAAAGTGCTGATTCCAGAGGCAATGCCCTCTATAATTTCAGGTGTAACGCTTACTATAATTAACCTCATCGGATATTCTGCTATGGCAGGCACGATCGGTGGCGGTGGACTGGGAGACCTTGCAATTCGATACGGCTATCAAAGATTTAGAACAGACATTATGCTTGCAACAGTGATTGTTATTCTTGTTCTCGTGGAAGTGATACAATTGGCAGGCACACTGCTTTCAAATAGAATGCTAAAAAGAAGATAAGAGATGGGTTGTGAGGAAAAAAATTTTCTTTCCTTCTTTTTATTTTGTCTTGTTTGCATATTGTCTTTCGCTGAAGTCGTGCATTATACTGCATACCCTATTCCATAACACAAAAAAAATCGATATAATGTGCGTAAAAATTAGTTGAAACTTGTTATATAATGCACATTCTCATTTCATTGCGAATGTGCACAGGAGTAGTTATGAAAGCAGTCGCACAAATGGCGCGCCTGCTTTCAACTCAAGTTTGCGTTGCAAACTTTTTATATAATGCACATTCTCATTTCATTGCGAATGTGCATAGGAGTAGGTATGAAAAAAATTACTTTGTTAGTTATGTCTTTGCTTGCAACAGTTGCATTTGCACAAACAAAATTGAGGGTGGGGGCGACTCCGGAGCCACACGCAACTCTTTTAAATCTCGTGAAGAGCGATCTTGCGGAACAGGGGATCAATCTTGAGGTTGTTGACTTTACGGATTATGTTACGCCAAATGAAGCCCTTGAGTCTGGCGATATTGATGCGAATTTCTTCCAGCATTTGCCATATCTTGAGTCTTTCAATAAAGAGCGCAACTATCACTTAAAGAACGCTGGTGGAATTCATATAGAACCCATCGCTCTTTATTCAAAAAAAGTCGATTCAATTTCTGACATAAAGAAAAAGGCGACAATTGCTATTCCAAACGACCCGACAAACGAAGGACGTGCTTTGTTGCTTCTTGAGGCGGCAGGTCTTATTACGTTAAAGCCAAATGCGGGGCTTGAGGCAACTCCCATTGACATTGCGAAAAATCCATTAAAATTAAAATTTAAGGAAATTGAGGCTGCGTCTTTGCCTAGAGTTCTTTCTGATGTTGATGCCGCCGTTATAAATGGTAACTATGCAATTCCTGCTGGTCTTAATGCAGTGAAGGATGGACTTTTTGTTGAGGGAAAGGAATCTCCCTATGTGAATGTAATAGCGGTAAAAGAGGGCGGAGAAACAGACGCAATAAAGGCTTTGGTGAATGCGCTTCAGTCTGATAAAATCAAGGCATATATCAGCGACCGCTATCCAAACGGAGAAGTTGTTTCGGTTTTCTAAACTTCAATCTTCTTTCAATGTAAAAAAAATTTGCTTTTTCAGGATTCTCATTGTATCATTAACATAAAGATGAGGGGCTAAAACTGTTTTAGCCCCTTTCGTTCTGCTTGAAACAAGTGTTTTTGCAGATTACTGTTTGCTACAAATGGGGGTAACTATGACAACATCGGTAAAGACCGTTGGATTCACGATGGATCAGAAGCAATCAGAGATGGTTGATTCAAAAATTAAGAGAGTTGCGTATGCAGAGGATTTAATTATTGACTTAATACTAAACATTAAGTTAGACAAATCGTTTACTGCTGACGCTACAATTAATTTCCGCTGGGGAACATCTGCCCATGTTTCAGGGGAAGATTATGATTTTGGTGCGGCACTTAATAAAATGATGGACGTGCTTGACAACAAAATAAAAAAGGAAAAGGACAAAATCCAAGACCATCAAAAATAATATGACGAAACATGAGTTGATCGGCGAAATGGCAGATGAACTTTCTCTTTCGAAAAAAAAGTGCGGTGAAACTTTGAATGTTCTGCTTGAAGAAATTATTTCTGCACTTGAACGAGGGAGAAGGTTTGTTCAGCCTGGCTTTGGTTCTTTTAAAACTGTTGATACAAATGAACGGGTTGGACGAAATCCATCGAATGGAAAATTGATGCTCTACCCAAAGAAGCGAAAGCTTAAATTTAAAGTTTCAGATATTTTAAAAGAAGGTTTAAAATAGGCAACTGAAATAGTACGCAGGGTTGCTTCGCTACCCTGCTATCGAGTTTTTGCTCGCTCACAAGGCTGTCAAACAAAAACTCTCGTTGCCTATTTTAATGGCGAGTTTTCTTCAAAAACTCGCTTATTTACTGCCGTTTTCGCTTGAAACTTCGCGCTATGCGCTTGTTGCGAAAGCATTTCATTGCAAAACGGCTTTTTCAGCAACTCCCGAATTTGAAAATTCGCTCGTTGCTGAAAATTAAGGAAGGTTTAAAACAGGCAACTGAAATTGAGTTGCCCGTTTTAATGCGAGTTTTTTCAAAACTCGCTTATTTACTGTCATTTTTCACTTCGTTGCAAAATGACGTTTTCAGCAACTCCCGAATTTGAAAATTCGCTCGTTGCTGAAAATTAAGGAAGGTTTAAAATAGGCAACTGAAATAGTACGCAGGGTTGCTTCGCCACCCTGCTATCGAGTTTTTGCTCGCTCACAAGGCTGTCAAACAAAAACTCTCGTTGCCTATTTTATGGCGAGTTTTCTTTTGGATTTTAATCATGTTTAATCATGAGTTTGCATTTTCGGTGCATTTTGAGATTGAAGTTTCATAACTCACTAAAAAATAGAGAAAAGATACATGAGTGAATTTTTTACACAGTCAGAATTGGCGGAGAGACTTGTTCAAAAAACAGGTATTAGCTTGGAAACCGCAAAAAAATTTTCCTCTTGTTTTTTCTCTATTATAAAAAAGGGGCTGAAAACAAACGACCGTTTTTCAGTGTATAATTTCGGGACATTTAAAAAAACATGGATTGAAACATCTCTGGGCTTTAATCCAAGCACGGGCGAGAGAATAGAAATCCCTGCTCACTGGAGAATAAAATTTATTCCGTGTCCTGCACTTGCAAAAAGACTAAATCGTCCTTACGAAAAATTAAAGCCAAAGGTAATAAACGAAAAAGTTTCAGACAACGGTCTTTTGGCAAGAGCGAGTAAAATTCGCTCTGAAGATGAAGCTGCACATCCCTCTCATTCAGTACCTCCTGTTGATGAAAATGTAAAACCTCAAGAAAATGATGATTTTATTGATACTGATTTTGATGATGACAATGATGGAAATGAACGCACGGGGCTTTTTAAATATATTGCCATTGCCGCTGTTTCCGCTTTGTTTTTGATTGTGCTTTTGGTATTGCTTTTAAAAAGTTGCACTTCTTCGCCAAAAAAGAACGGAAGTGGAAAGGAGAAAGGGATTCGGACTGCAAATAATGCGGTTGTGAAGAGTAAAGAAGAAGAGCTTTCTGCTGAAGATGAGGTAAAAGACAATCAAGATGAGGAGACGAAAGAAGAAACGAGCGAAACGGAAGATGGCGGAAAAAATAACGGTGATGTCAATGAATCAGCAGAAGAAAAAATTATTGAAGAATCTGTAGAGGCTGCAGAAGAAGATGAAAACGCTGAAAAGACTGCCAGCGAAATTGCGGAAGAAAAGAGTTCTAAAAAGCCTTTGAAAAAAGATGAATACGATGAAAAAGCGGTCAGTGATTTATTTGAGTTTTATACAGTTCCTTCCGGCCTTTGCTATTACAGCATTGCGGAGAAAAAGCTTGGAAATCGTCATTTGTGGCCGCTTATTTATTCTGCAAATAAATCTATTTCCGTTGATCCTGATTTAATTTCCGTAAATGCAAGAATAAAAATTCCTGATTTAAATGGAATGTCCGCCCTTGACTATGCTCAAACTGATTCGGGGAGGGAGGCAATTTTTGCGGCGGCATTGGATTCATATAATGGCTATTTGTTGATGATAGAGAAAGAGCCGAATTCAAGTAAAAATGATGAACGCCGCCGCCGTGCAATTGGAGCAATCGTTTCGGGAGAGGTTTTGTGTCCTGGATTTATCGAGGCAAAAAAAGCGCGCATTATGCCAGAATATGCACAGCTTGCAAAAAATATCGTGGAACACCAATATAAATAAATTTTCTATATCGCCATACAAAACTGAAAACGCCGTTTTAGTTGCTGTTTTTAAACAGTTGTCAAACCTATCGTTTCGTCAATTCCCATCATGATGTTCAGGCATTGCACTGCCGCTCCGCTTGCGCCTTTTCCCAGGTTGTCAAATCTGCTTGTTAAAATAATTCTTTCATCATTTCCATAGACAAAAATTTGCATGACGTTCGTTCCTGCCAGTGTGTTTGCGGCGATAAATGGTTCTTCAAGCACACCTTCCCCCATAAATGGCATGACTTTTACAAATGTTTTTCCTTCGTAGTGTTTTGCTATTTCTTGCCAAACGTCCTTAGCAGTCGGTTTATGTGGAAGAAGGCGTGAATGAAGTCCGACTGTTACGGTCATTCCCTGAAAAAAATCGCATATATATGGCGTGAAAATGGGTTCTGTTTCAAGATTGCTGATTTTTTTCATTTCGGGAAGATGCTTGTGCATTTGAGTAAGCGCGTAAAGACGAGGAGACTGTAGTTCGGTCGGTCGGTCGCTTGCTTCGTATTTTGCAATTGCTTTTTTTCCCGCTCCTGAATACCCTGAAACTGCATGTGCCACTAACGGATAGTTGCGCGGCAGAATAGCATGCTTTACAAGAGGATAGACAATCGCATTGAAGCCCGATGCATAACAGCCGGGAACAGCCACTCGTTTTGAAGAGCGTATATGTTCATAAAAGGTGTTGTCCAGTTCTGGAAATCCGTAGGCCCACTCTAGATGTGTGCGATGGGCAGTTGACGCATCTATAATTTTTGTGTGTGGGTTTGTGCATAACTCCACGGATTCAATTGCCGCTGCATCTGGCAAGCACAAAAAAGTGTAGTCCGAATTATTTATCATTTTTGCTCGTTCGCTTGCATCCTTTCGTTTTTCTTCGTCTATGAGGGTGATGGTAAGGTCATCTCGTTCCTTGAATCTCTCCAAAATCTTTAAGCCCGTAGTTCCTTCTAGTCCGTCTATAAAAATCTTTGTTTTTTCCATAAAATAAAATGTAGCGTATTTTTATAAATGATAAAAGACATTTTTATGCAAATGCGCTATTATTTTTAACGTGATTTAAAGGCGGTGTGAAAATGGATGTTTTTGCGGAAAAACAAAAGTGTAGACTTGCAGTGAAAAATACGATTGCAAAGTTGACCCCTGCTCAAAAAGGGCTTGAGAGCGCAATGAAGTGTGCTGAATTTATTCGTTCAGATGTTTTTTTACGGGCGAACATTATTTTTGGTTTTATGCCGATGAACGATGAATTGGATGTTCTTCCGATTTTGCGAACTGCTCTTGAACAGGAAAAAAAGGTTTTGCTTCCCAAAATTCGTGATTCTGCATATATGGACTTTTATTTTGTAAAAGAGGATTTGTATAGAGAGACTGAAAAATCTGTGTATGGAATGTATGAGCCTTTTTCTAAAGAAAATCCTGCTCGTTTTGAAAAGATTGTTGAAAGTTGTTCGCTTGATGAAATTCTTGTGCTTGTTCCAGGGCGTGCATTTGGGCGTGACAATTCGCGTCTTGGTAGGGGAAAAGGCTATTATGACACATTTTTAAGAGAACTTTCACATTTTTATAAGGAGAATGGTGGGCATGACGCAGAAAAGCGGCCTTTTTATATCGGAGTTTGTTACGACTGCCAGATTTTTGATAGCGTTCCGCATGCTGCAAACGATGTGTTTATGGACTTTTTGATTTAAGAGTGGCTTGCGTCTTTTACCACGGACTTTTTAGTCATCGAGGTAATCAAGCATAAAAAAACGCTCCTTGTGGGAGCGCGAGTAGTGGCAATAGGGATTGAACCTATGACATCACGGATATGAGCCGTGTGCTCTACCAACTGAGCTATGCCACCAAAAAGATATGTTAGACTATACAGGATAAATGAAAATGTGTCAAGAGGGCTATGCGTGTATAATTACGTTTTGTCTTGATACAAACTTTCCTGCGTGTTATACTTTTTGCATCAATTTATTTAGGAGTAACTTATGAAAAAGTTTACAAAAACAAAAATCGCCCGAAATGTGCGTATAGTTCAGGGGGGGGGTATTAGTATTTTCTGCAATCCTCTCTTTCTCTCTGCTGTTTGCTTCGTGTGGTAATCCAAGCGACACTGATTCCGATAACGATAATTCTACTAATATCACTGACAACAGTAATAGCAATAATAATAACAGTAATAATAATTCCAACGACACCACCAATAACGGCAACAACAACGACAACAATAATAATAACGATAATACCGCCAACAATAATAATCCAAGTCCATCCCTTCCTGAAAACGAGGGGGAAAATCCAATTGAGGAAACTGTTAAACTCTATTCTGACAAGGGCAGTGACGAAGACAGCCGTTATTGTTTGGAGCTAAAAACTGACGGCACGGCACTTTATATTCAAGAAAGAACTGAGGGTGATGAACTAGAAGCGGAATTTAAATACACTTATGATGAAAATAAAAAAGAAATGTATATGAAAGTGGAAAAATGCTATTATGAATATCCAATGACACATGAAGAAAGGCAATTGCTAACCTACAATGAGATGTGTTCAAAACTTGATGAAGATGCGACTGTAGAAAAAGCAAGACAATTTTTAAAAGAATATTACAAAGAAGAGTGTGAAGGCAAAGACTGGTTTAAAGAAGAATACCCAAATTGTAACTCCTATGAAGATTATGAAGCCGAAGTAATGAATAGCGGAGGATTTGATTCTTTTGATGATTATGTAAAGTATGTCAAGCAAAATTATGAAAACATCTACAAAGTGCAATTCGGTGCAAAAATAGTTTATGCTTATGAAAGCAAAGGCGGCAAAATGACGTTAACTGAAAAATTCACTGGTGTAAAAAATCTGTCTATTATGGGGTCTGGTTGCCATTATTTCAATAGCCAGTCAAGCTACGGCGGAATATATAATTACGCTGCATATATCATGGAAAATGATATATACTACTATGGACTTTCAGATACAGACAATAAAATAATTACCTTTCCGTCCGAAAATATCAAAGCAACTTACACCGAAGATATTGCCACAGAAACAGTAACGATACATTTCAATGGCAAAAATTACGAATGCAAGTTTCAAGGGAAAAACTTTAGCCAGTAAATAAGAATCATAACCGCTCGTTTAACGGGTGGTTATGATTTCGTCTCTTAAGTCGTTAGTTTATGTCTTGTAACACAAATACGTAGAAGTTGCAGTTGATTACTTGTCTGTTGTTAATAAATGCCCAAAAAGCACGGGCATTTCGACAGACTCAAGTCGCAATCCTTTGGTATGCTTGCCGATTTCGGAGGTTGCAATGCCTTTCAAGATACCGCATAATCACAATTTATTTTACTATTTTTAAATTTTTCCTGTTAAATTTTCATCTGTTGCGTTTGTGTGAAAATTCCTGTCTAAAATTGAAAGTATAGTACATCCTGCTATCACTCGGTGATATAAAAAATCAAATTTTGTGAAAAATAGTGACGATACGATTTGTTCTATCACGGAATGATAGAGTATCACGGTATAATATGAGCCATGAATGAGATGAAAAAACAAAACGCGGAAGAAAATGCGCAGTTTCCGCAGGAATGCGATGTTGCTCCCGATGAGGAAGTCGCGGAGTTTTCCTGCATGATTTTGGAACGGAATAAGGTCGCCTATCAGGAGCTTGCAAAATGAAACGACTTTCAAAACGGCAGATTCTTGCTATGCACCGTGCGCTTGCGGATGCCTCAGGTGGCACATACGGTGTGCGAGACGATGATTTGCTTGATTCCGCACTTGCACAGCCGTTTCAAACATTCGGCGGAAAGGAACTGTATCCGTCTGTGCATGAAAAGGCTGCGCGCCTTGCGTTCGGCATTGCGAAAAACCATTCGTTGGTCGATGGAAACAAGAGACTTGCAGCCCATGTTGCGCTTGTGTTTCTTGCCGTCAACGGAATGTGGCTGAGGTACACGCAAAAAGAATTAAGCAACTTGTTTTGGGGCGTTGCGGACGGCACTGTTTCGGCGGAAGAGCTTTCGCTCTGGTTAAGAAATCATATTGTGGACTGGGCGGCAAAAGAACAAAAGTTTGATAAATTTGGTCTCATATATGCCAGGCATTACAGTTTTGAACACTGGTATGACAAAGACGGCAATATCATTCATCACCGGGATAAATATGGCGAGCGATGGCATGAATACGATGAGAGAGGAAATGCGATTCATTCAATATATCATCTCAAGAGTGAGGGAGACAGTGAAGAGTGGTGTGAATACGATGCCGCTGGGAACAAAGTGCAGGAAACAGTGGTGCAGGATGGCGTGGTAAGAAAATATGATGCCAACGGAAATAAAGTGTATAGCAAGGACAGCAACGGCAAGGAATGGTGGTATGAGTATGATTCCAACGGAAACGAAGTATATCGCAAGTGCAGTGACGGCGAGGAAGAATGGACTGAGTATGATTCCAACGGACTAGTTCATTGCACGTATAGCAACGGCGAGGAAGAATGGCGTGACTACGATGGCAATAAAATCACTAGTCATAGCAAGGACAGCGATGGCAAGGAAATATGGTATGAATATGATGATGCTGGGAATGAAGTGTGTCACAAAATAGTCTGCAGCTATGAAAGTTGGAGTGAATACGATGCCAACGGAAATCTAGTGCATTACAAGGACAGCAACGGCAAGGAACAATGGCATGAATACGATGCCAACGGAAACAGAGTGCATTACAAGGACAGTGATGGCAGGGAAATATGGGGTGAATACGATGCTGCTAGAAACAAAGTGCATGTCAAGGACAGTGACGGCAAGGAAGAATGGCATGAATACGATGCCAACGGAAACGAAGTTCACTACAAGGATAGCACTGGCTATGAAGGTTGGAAAGAGTATGATGCCAACGGAAACGAAGTGCATCTCAAGCGCAGCACTGGCTATGAAAGTTGGAGTGAATACGATGCCAACGGAAATCTAGTGCATTACAAGGACAGTGACGGCAATGAATGGTGGGATGAGTATGATGCCAACGGAAATCTAGTGCATTACAAGGAGAGCGACGGCGAGGAATGGTGGCATGAGTACGATGCCAACAGAAATGAAATGCATGTCAAGAGCAGCACTGGCTATGAAAGTTGGAGTGAATACGATGCCAACGGAAAGGAAGTGCATTACAAGGACAGTAACGGCGAGGAAGAGTGGTGGGAATACGATGCCAACGGAAACGAAGTGCATTTCAAGAACAGCGATGGCACTGAATGGTGGCATGAGTATGATGCTAGCGGGAATGAGGTGCATTATAAATATATAGATGTGAGGTATGAGTGGCCGTCTTGAGTGAGTGGAATGATTACGGCAGGAGTAACATATAGGTCAAAATTCGAATTTTACACGTGATTATGTGAGCGGCTTGTTACTCCGTTGCACTGCGCACCTCCTACAATCCTTGCCGCAATAAAACTTGACGATTGTCCTAATAGAAAAGCGAGATATGCGCATGTTCTGGCTAGAACAGCAAAACACAAAGTGCGAATAATTTTTGAAAAAAAAGCGTTGAGGTACTTGACAAAGTGAAATAGGGGGGGGGTATGATTGTTCTAAGGAAGTGCATCTCAAGAGCAGCACTGGCTATGAAAGTTGGAGTGAATACGATGCTAACGGAATTTTACTTTGCCGTAAGTACAGCAATGGCAGGAAAAGGCGATTTTAATAGCCGTCTTGACTAAACGAAATGCTTACGGCAAAAGTACCATTCTAATTGATGAGAAAACATTCTGCGCTATCATATACGAGGGCGCAGTATGATAGGCCTTGCCTTGTGGCGTAACAAGTCAAATAGCACTAATGCTGCTTGACAATGCGATGCAGGGGAGGCACAAAGATGTCTGTATGGATATCAAAAAAAATAATTCGCAAAATGGAGGCGAAAAATGAGTGAAAAGTTTTATTGCAAGTGGTGTGGGAGAGAATATAGTTCAATCTCCAGCTTGACACAAGGCTCTTGTGGCAGGAATCTGAAGGGCAGATATCACGAACTGTATGAAGGCGGCGAGAAAGCAAGGTATTGTTGTAAATGGTGCGGGAGAGAATATAGTTCAATCTCCAGCTTGACACAAGGCTCTTGTGGCAAGAATCCGAATGGCAAATATCACGAGCCAGAACGTTAGTGAAAATACGGTGTTCTGCCACTGTGCGAAACACCGTTTAGCAAGTGAAATATTGTATATTTTACTCATATCTTTTTATTTGGAGAAACAAGAATGGAAATGGAACAAGAAATTGAGGCAATCGGGCAGGAAGTGAAGGAATTTGCCGACCGCCTAATTCAGAAAGCGGAAGAAGATGAAGAACTTGGAAAACTGTACAAGGGAACACAAATTTTCTTTAGTCCTGTCGTAAAGAATCCGCAGATTTTGTTTTTGGGCATCAATCCGGGCTCAGGATATTTCAACAATGTTCATAAGCCTGTCTATAAATTCGGACCGCAGGAACAGATGGAGTATGTGTCGGAAGAGTATGCCCTTTCGGACGACTGGAAATATGTGTTCGGTTATGGATGCTATAAAGACCGGCCAGAAAAAGAGAATTTGCATCGTCCCGACATACTGGAAGATGCCTGCAAGACAAACTGCTTCTTCTTTGCGACCAAAGACAGCGCGGATTTGAAAAAACTGATACGGCTTTCCGGGAAATACTTTGGGGCGGAACTTGTAGAAAAGTCAAAGGACTGGACGCGGCGCATCGTCCGCTTTTTGGAGCCGGAAATCATAATCTGTGAAGGAAAGTTGGCGTTTGAGTATTTTGAAAACTTTTTCCACCCGGAAGTTGAGATTACGGATAACGGCGATGACTACAAGTGCGCAAAACTTGGCAATTCTACCGTACTCATGTTCTCAAGGAGAGTTGACAGCCGCTTTAAGGACATTGAGACTGTTATAGATCGGATCGCCGATTTCTTGTAAATCCCCTTCGCCTGTTCATCAAACTATCACAAAATGATAGACTGCTTCGGTATACTGTTTTTTAATATTATATTCAAGGAGAATGCTATGATTACTGTAAAAGGAACGTATAACGAAGCGAAGGTGTTTACGGGTACGCTTGAAGAAAGCAGCCGGGAACAAATTGAGAGGCTTTGCAGTCAACCGTATGCGCAGGGCGCAAAGATTCGCATGATGCCCGACGTGCATGCGGGTGCAGGCTGCACCATCGGCACAACAATGACAATCACTGACAAAGTGTGTCCAAACCTTGTGGGCGTTGACATTGGTTGCGGCATGGAGACTCTCGTGGTGAAGGCGGATTCTGCGGTGAGCGAGCAGTTTGACCCGGAGCGGCTCGACAAATGCATCAGGCGGAATATTCCGTTCGGGCGAAATGTGCGCAAATGGGAGCACACGTTCGTTTCGGAAATTGACCTGACGCAAATCCGTTGCAAGAAGAAGGACTTGTACAAGGCGCGGCGGTCGATTGGAACGCTTGGTGGCGGAAATCATTTTATCGAATGCGATCGCGATAATGAGGGTAACCTGTACATCGTGGTGCATTCGGGAAGCCGGCATTTGGGGCTTGAGGTAGCGCACTATTATCAAAAGATGGCGCAGGAACACTGCGCGGGAAGTGAAATCCCGGAAGAGCTTTCCTATGTCGAGGGGCAGCTGTTCGAGGATTATATCAACGATATGAAAATCCTTCAGAAGTTTGCAGAGTTGAACCGCAAGGCGATGATAGACACAATCAGCGTAGGACTTCGGCTTGACAGGCGAGATGTGATTGACCAGTTCACGACGATCCACAATTACATCGACACCGAGGCAATGATTCTGCGCAAAGGCAGTGTGCGCGCGCTTGACGGTGAAAAGATTCTTATTCCTATCAACATGCGGGACGGAAGTCTTGTGTGCAAGGGAAAAGGCAATGACGATTGGAACTGCTCGGCACCACACGGTGCGGGGCGCGTCATGAGTCGCAAGGAAGCAAAGAACAACTTGACTATGACAGACTTCAAAAAATCCATGGAAGGCATTTGGTCCACGACTGTCTGCGAGGACACAATAGACGAAGCCCCCATGGCATACAAAGGTATGGACGAAATAATGGCGAACATCGAACCGACTGCCGAAATTCTTGCGACAATCAAGCCGATTTACAGCTTCAAGGCTTCGGAATGACAGCAGGCGGTATTCGGACAGTTCGCGCAATACAATGAAAAAAAGAGGATGTGATGAAAAACTCAAAAACTTTGAAAGAACATTTTGACGGAAAGGCGGACACGCCGTTTGAATTCTTTATGCTGTTCGTTATTTTGGTGAATATTGTTTGCTTGGGATTTGAAACATCTCAGGCTGCTATGGCAAAATACGGCTCCGTCTTGAATGCGATTGACACAATCTGTCTTATCTTTTTCTGCGTTGAACTTGTCTTGAAAATCATCGTGTTTAATAAAGATTTCTTTAAGTCAAAGTGGAATATCTTTGACGCGGTGATTGTGCTTGTTTCAATTGCCCCTGCATTTTCGTATTTTACGGTTTTCAAGGCAGTGAAGATTTTCCGCTCTATTAGGATTGTTCGCGCGTTGAGTGCCGTAAAAAGCCTCCGCACGCTCAAACTTGTTTCTGGGCTTGAGCATCTGCAAGTCGTCTTAAAAGCAATTGTAAAATCGATTCCAGGAATCTTGTGGACATGCATAATGCTGCTTGTTTTTTACTATATTTATGCAGTTGTCGGCACGATGCTTTTTGGCGAACTGATTCCGCAGAAGTTCGGTGGATTGGGCAGATCGTTTTTGACTCTGTTTTCGGTTATGATTTTTGACAACTTGTTTGACGGTGTCATTCGTCCGATCATGCAGGAATTCAGCTGGGCGTGGGCATACTTCATTTCATTTTCGCTGATTTCGTCATTTGTGATTATGAATGTTATTGTTGGCATTGTCGTAGATTCAATCGAAAATACGCACAAGTATTATTTGAGTCACAATACGTTTGAAAATGACAGCAAGGCAGCCGACATGCATGCAATTTTGAAACAAGTTTCAGAATTGAGCGCGCAAATTTCCCAGCTCGAAACGTTGTGCCGAAAACAGGTGGAACTGAAAAGACGATGATTTTCCGTCTCCATTTTGTAGATAACGATTTGCTATTACAGTTGCTGCTGTACAAAATGCATAGAGGCGATGATTGCAAAGCGGGGTGAGTAAAACACCGTTTTTAGATCCATAATAGTTGATAAAATAGTTGATAAAATTTTTTTGAACTATTATTAGGGCGCGTTTTGTCCGCGTTGAACGCGAACAAAACCGGGCTGGCTACAGGGTTCGCCGTCTTGCGCGGCTCCGTTGCCTTGCGGCAACCGCTACGCGCCTTCCGCATCCCTCGCGCAAAAGCAAAAGCATGGCATTCCGTACATTGTCCAAGAGTATGGTGCAGGGCTATTTTCTCTGTTTTATCTTTAATGACAACAGTACAACCTCCGCTTTGCCAAATTCATGACAATTTGATTTCGTTCAGTGTTTTTCCTTGCGTTGAATTTTTACAATATCTCGGAAAGTTTTTTGAATACATCTGCGTAGGACAGTGCGCTGTCAATGCCCGTTTTGAGATTTTCTTTATATCATCTCAAGAGTGAGGGAGACAGTGAAGAGTGGTGTGTATACGATGCCAACGGAAATAAAGTGTATCTCTGCTACTCTGCACCTCCTGCAATCCTTGCCGCAATAAAACTTGACGATTGTTCTAATAGAAAAGCGAGATATGCGCATGTTTTGGCTAGAACAGCAAAACACAAAAGTGCAAATAATTTTTGAAAAAAAAACGTTAAGGTACTTGACAAAGTGAAATGGGGGGGGGGTATAATTATTCCAGGGTTTTTCCGTTTGAAAGCGGGATAGATAAAAAGGATTTTGGAGGTTTAACTATGGAAATCAAAAAGAGGGAAATGGAGTTGGATGGTGTTCCAAGAGATAAAAATGGAAAGATAGTTCGTTGCGGTCATTGGACGAGAGTTCCTGATCCAGAAGAAAGAGATGAGAATGGAAATACAGTTTACCTAAGGTATCTTTCTGGCGAGGAAATTTGGCTGGAATACAATGACGATGGAAAAAAAGTTCACCGCAAGCACAGCGATGGCATGGAAGAATGGAGCGAACACGATGCCAACGGAAAGGAAGTGCATTGCAAGGGCAGCGACGGCAGGGAAAGGTGGAGCGAATACGATGCCAACGGAAAGATAGTGCATTACAAGGACAGCAACGGCACGGAATGGTGGAACGAATACGATGCCAACGGAAAGATAGTGCATTACAAGGACAGCAACGGCGATGAAAGGTGGTGGGAATACGATGCCAACGGAAAGGAAGTGCATTACAAGGGCAACGACGGCTATGAAAGATGGAGCGAATACGATGCCAACGGAAAGAAAGTGCATTACAAGGACAGCAACGGCGAGGAGGCATGGTGGAAATACGATGACGATGGAAACAGAGTTTCCTACCGAGGAAATTTGGCTGGAATACAATGACGATGGAAAAGAAGTTCACCGCAAGAAAAGTAATGGCGAGGAAGAATGGACTGAATACGATGCCAACGGAGTCTTGCTTTGCCGCAAGTACAGCAATAGCAGGAAAAGGCGATTTTAGTAGCTGTCTTGACCAAACGAAATGCTCACGGCAAAAGTACCATTCTAATTGATGAGAAAACATTCTGCGCTATCATATACGAGGGCGCAGTATGATAGGCCTTGCCTTGCGGCGTAACACGTCAAATAGCACTAATGCTACTTGACAATGCGATGCAGGGGAGGCACAAAGATGTCTGTATGGACATCAAAAAAAATAATTCGCAAAATGGAGGCGAAAAATGAGTTGTTATTGTAAATGGTGTGGGGGAAGTTTTTCTTCGCTTAAGAACATGGCATCGCATCCTTATCCTTGCAATAAGAATCCGAATAACAAACGCCACGAACCGTATGAAGGCGGTGAGAAAGCGCATTATTATTGTAAATGGTGTGGGGGAAGTTTTTCTTCGCTTAAGAACATGGCATCGCATCCTTATCCTTGCAATAAGAATCCGAAT
>JAAVAO010000004.1 GCA_014803985.1 Treponema sp. | reverse complement strand
TTGTGCAGTTATGAACTCGCCGCAAGATACATGAAAGAAATCGGACTTGTGCCAAAGGAAATCGAGCAATTTTATAGAAGAATGACATTCAATTGCCTCGCCGCAAATCAAGACGATCATGTCAAGAACGTGTCGTTCCTAATGGACAGGACGGGAAGATGGACTCTCGCGCCAGCCTATGACATCACGTTCGCTTATGACAAGGACAACAAGTGGCTTCGCGGTCACCAAATGACAGTCAACGGTAAAACCACGAACATCGCTGCCACGGACATTGTGGCGGCAGGAACGGCGATGGGGCTGAAAGAAAGGCGCTGCAAGGACATCATCGAAGAATGCGCGGAAGTCATCGGCCGTTTTTCCGACTTCGCCAAAGAAGCAGGCATACGAAAAGAGACCGTGGATTATATCAACAGCATCATAAACTAGACTCTGGCATGCAATTGGTTTTTGCCTTTCAGTCTTATAGTCACTATTCGGGCGGCTTTTTGTTGCGCTTCGCTCCACAAAAACCATGCTGTCCGCCCTTCGCCGTCTTACGCGGCTCATCCCTACGCATACGCTACGGGACTGCTACGCAGGGGCTCCCATCATTGCCGCAAGAAAGCCATTCAGTACAGCGAGTTGTACTGCCGTGCTACGACTTCCCAGCGGTAGCGGCGGCTCACGATTTCCGCCATGTCCTGCGCCACGCGTGCGAAACATTCCGCACTCCCCTCCACGAGCGAAACGATGTCCTCCACGGATTTCCAGTAGAATGCCCTGTCCTCCGTGGTGGCGCGGTTGTACACGCAGTCGAACGCGAGCACCGGCAGCGCAAGGCACATCGCCTCCACAAGCGACGGGTTCGTGCCGCCCGCAGAATGCCCATGGACGTACACGGCGGCATTCGAGCGCAGCCAGTTTATTTCGTGCGGCTCGTAAATCGGGTCGAGCAGGCGGATGTTCGGGCGGTTCGCGTACCGCTCTTTTAGCTCTTTCCCGTAAGCCGATTTCTGCCAGTTGCCGACGACGACAAGCCGCATTCCACCCAGTCGCGAGAACGCGTCCAAAATGACATGCACGTTGTTCTCAGGCTCGATGCGGCAGACGGTGACGGCATACGGCTCGTGGCAAAACGGATACTTCTCAAAAAGAGAATCGTCCCTCACCGCGCGGGCATGGTCGCCACCGTAGGCAATCAACTCGACGCGCTGCGCGGGCTTGAGCCGGTACGAGGCGGCAACGTAGTCCGTGATTCCCTTGTTGTCGCCAATGATGACGTCGGAATATCTCACCGCCATCCGCTCGCTGAATTTCAGCAAAAGTTGGGCGTACCGCTTCCACTTCGCACGCCGCCACTCAAGCCCGTCGATGTTTGTGATGATCTTCCCCTTGAACCGCCGCCTGATGTACGGCAGGAAGAGACACCCCGACACACCCAGAATCAGCATCACGTCCGCGCCGAGCGACCGCCTCATGCCCTCAAAGTCGTAAAGAATGCTCTGCGCGCCGTTCGCGTCGCGGTCAAGGTAGACAAGGCGCGCGCCCTTGTAGGACGGCAGCCAGTCCGCATATTTTTTCGCTGAGCAGAAGACCGTGTATTCCACGTCCTGCGGGGTATAGTCCAGCAGGTTGTCAACAAGCGACTCGAACCCGCCATAGCAGGCGGGAACGCCCACTGTGCCGATGATGGCGACTTTCGTTTTCCGCGCAGGATTTTTGCTATTCATAAACCGCTCCCCAAAGAATGCTCCGTTGCCGAATTCTTTGTTGCTTTATTTTGATTTTTATGTATACTAAATAATAGATGTTTTTATTTTGGAGGTGTCTATGCCGCAGGAACTGATTGAGATGTACAATGCCCTTTCGGAAGCCAAGCAACAATCCGCCTTTGATTATGTTACCTATCTTTATCTCCGCGAGAACAAACGAAGTGCCGACGAAGTTGACGCACTGCTCAAAGAGGCAAACGACTTTGCGGAAAAATCCGGACTTCAAGACTGGACGCTTGACGAAATCAACGACGAAATCGCGCTTTGCAGGGCAGGGAAATAAAGCAAGCGGAATACATAGCAATTCCTGCGGCATACGTTTATAATGATAGCAAAAGATGGCGGTTCGTATGCAGAGTTCATTCGTGCTCAAAAAAATGTTTTCGGGAACAATCCTTGACATAACCGTGACTGACAATGCCGACACAACAGAAACGTCGATAGACGAGACAGAATATCTCTTGAGCAATCCAGTGAACAAAGAGATTCTTCTTGACGGGATAAAGGATATTGAGAAAGGCAATGTAAAAAAAATCGACCTAGCGGCATTATGATTACAAGCATTGCTTTCTATAAAACAGACAACCAAAACATCATTGACAAACAACTTACTTTCGCATACGATTGTAATAAACACGAAAAACAGTTCTGGAGGCAAGACATGGCAAGCACACTGGTACAGATACGAGTGGACGAGGACTTGAAGAATGAAGCCGTCAGCATTTTCGAGCAACTCGGACTGGATCTTCCAACGGCGTTCAGGATTTTCCTCAAGAAATCCGTAGAAGAGCGCGGAATTCCGTTCAGCATGAAAATGGCAAGAAAAGTATCCCTTAAAAACGGAAAAAAAGCTTTCATGCAACTTAGGAAGGAAGCAAAGAAAAACGGACTTCAGGATATGTCGCTTGACGAAATCAATGCAGAAATCCGTGCGTACAGAGAAGAACTGTAAATGATGCGTTATTATGCTATCATTGACACTAACGTCATTGTTTCGGCACTGATAAAAGCACATGAGGATTCTGCAACATTCAGAACCATCCTTGAGATTTTTAACAAAACTATCATTCCTGTATACAGCAAAGAAATCATCGTTGAATATTCCGAAGTCCTTAGCAGGGGAAAATTCAAAAACAAATTTACCGCTAAAGCGGCGCATAGAATGATCCAGGCAATTATTGACAACGGCATCGAACTTTCTGGCATCCGAACCGAAGAAATGCCATCCGACCCAAAGGACGTAATCTTCTACGAAGTGACGATGGACGCACGGCAAGAACATGACGCACATCTTGTTACTGGCAACATCAAGGACTTCCCTGTCAAGCCGTTCGTCGTAACACCAGCGGAAATGATGCGGATTATTGAAAAAGGCAGAGAGGACAAGTAAATTTAGCGGTATGTTCATCGCGCGCCTCCTGCACCTTTTGTAAAACAAGCCACAGCATTAAGAAAATTTTTCTTAAACACTTCCATTGCCAGTTTTGATTCATATTCCGTTCTAGCAACACTCCCCATGGTTATGGCGACATCTTTGTTTTCAAGAAAGTGAACTATCGCCTTTGCAAACGCCACAACATCTCCAGGATGCACAAGAATTCCAAAACCGTCTTTCACAATCTCGCTGGCACCTCCATTATCCGTCGTAATAACAGGCTTGGAAAACATCATTGCTTCAAGGACGGTCGTCGGAAACGGATCTGACATCATGCTTGGAACAAGTACCACATCTGCGTTTGCGTACACTTCGGCTATGTCCTGCTGAAACCCACGCAGAAAAACTGACCTTTCCAGTCCGGCATCTGAAATTGCTTTTTTCAACTGTTCCTCAAACTCAGGACTGGCAGGAGGCGGACTTCCGTACAAATAAAATTCCGCATTGTGCAACAACTCATCCGGCACACATTTCAGGGCATCGATAAGAAACCACTGACCTTTTTTCGGCATATACCGTCCGGGAAAAGCAAATCTTACTGTTCCCGACGGAGCGCCGCACCGTTCAGCATTTCGGAACAAGTTTGGAATGCCGTTATGCACGACCATATATGGGCTTGAAAAAAGCAGGCCATCTTTTACATGTGCCGACACGCAGATGACATTTTTCGTTCTCAAACGAATCAAGACGGAGAAGCCGAAATTCAAAATTCTGTTCCCGATGATTTCATGCACATGGATTATTTTTATTTTGGCTCGCTGTGAATATAAAAACAGAACCGTCGCTAGCGTATTGCAGTACACGCAATCAAAATCAAGATGAGAAAAAAGTTTGCGTGCGTTTCGGAGCAGACGGGGGAGTTTCATAAAGCCAGCAAATCCCATCTTTGAATGGACGATAGGAATATCTTTGCTGATGACAAGCGAAACAGTCGGAAACGATTCGCGTATACATCTGGCAAGCACGCCGTCTTTTGGAAGAAGAACGGTCACTTCATTTTCTTCCGTCAGAAATCCGAGAATATACAAAAGTATTTTGTCCGCGCCGTACAACTCTACGGACGGATGGACGACTAGAATTTTCATATCCTTTCTTTTATTCTCCTTGCAGGAACTCCAGCATATATTCCGTTCTGTTCCGTAGATTTTGTCACGACCGCACCCGCCGCAATGACACAGCCAGATTTTATTACAACGCCATCAAGAATTGTTACGCTCGCGCCAATCCAGACATTATCCTCAATAACAATTCCCTTTTGCGTAACGCCCTGCTTCTGCATGATTTCGGTTGCATCAGAGAAATTATGGTTTTCAGCAATCATCGTACACCGAGGACCAATCATCACATAATCGCCGATGGTAATTTTCCCCGAGCATCCTATATATGAAAACGCTCCAATTGAAGAATTTTTCCCCAGCGTAAGACCGCTTCCTAGAATTCCTCCGTAAAAGCCGGACGGACGTATAATTGCATACTGACAAATAGTCACATTGTCTCCAAAACGGATACCGTCTACAGAAACTGACTGAATAAACGCACCATCTTCAATCTTTACACGTTTGCCAATGACAAAATCGCGCCGTCTGCCTAGAATTGTTACATGCTTGCCAACTGCGACAATACTATTCCCTGAAAACTTGCAGATTGATAAGAAAAGACCGCGTACAATCTTTTTTATCAATTCCACTATCAGCAGAAAGCGATATTTTTTTTCAGAAAAACTATATCCTATCATTTTTCTACCTGCCTTTTATTACTTTACAAGGATTGCCCACTGCTATAACATTGTCAGGAATATCAGAAACAACAACACTACCCCCCCCCTAATATAACATTGCTTCCAATCGAAATGGGTTTTACAATTATTGTATTAACTCCTATAAATGTATTTTTTCCTATATGGACATTTCCCAAATCAAATGAACCATTTTCCGAATTTAAAAAATGGGATAATATAACAACGCCACGTGTTATAAATGAATTATCATCAATATAGATTCCATTTAGATTCAATTCATCAAAATATACATTTGTTCCGATGAAAACATTATTTCCAATATGCACTCCGCACATTTTGTAAATAAAACGTCTCACTTTGTAATTGATTAAACATGAGTTTCCTGCCATATAAAGGCAAATTCTTTTAAAAAATCTAAAAAAACCGTAATGTAGTTTTGCTTTCATATATAACTCCTAATCAAAAAAAAGAATATGGCTGTATGAAATTTATATTTTGTTGTTTTGTTGTATTACATAAAAACACCTCCAAAAAATTATCTTGAAAACACAGTTTGATAAGTTAGCAAAGAATCCTTTGGAGAAAAGAATGCATATTTTATCAAATTTACTAAGAAAAATGCTGTTATTGCACAAAACAATATGTATCTGGGTATACTTTGTTTTGAATCTTTGTAAAAAATCGGATAAACAATAACAATACAAATTAAAAGATATTCTACAATTCTTGTCACCATATAATATTCAGCAAAAATATTTGAAACAAGAGTCGCAACAATAAAAAAATTTATATATGCGGCATTTCTTCCAACATATATGGATTTTCTTTTCTTAGAATTATTCAATAAAAACGACATAAGGATGTAAACATATCCTGTTATTCCTGAAGCCTCAGTTTTTATGAGTTCCAAAACTTCCACATAACCATGATAGTGACCTGGGAAAAATCCAATTATGAATTTTAAGATAAACAAAATATCAAATTGTTTTATAATAATTGCACACAGTATGCATATATTTATAAAACATCTGCTGAATTTTTTATGCCATAAAAAATATATGGGTAAATACAAAATACTTGATTTATGAAAAAAGAAAGCAAGAATGCAAATAAAGCACCAGCTTAAAAAATTTTTTTTATGACAAAATTTATAACCATAAAAAATAATAGCAACTGCAATAAACTGCCGAAATTCGTTAAAAGCGAAAAATAACAAACCGGATGAGAAAAAAATAAATAATGATAAAGCGTAATTATCCGAATTATCATATACCGCATCAAACAAAAAAATAAAAATTATCGCTCCGCCAAGGATAGCATAGCTGAAAATCGGCAGATTAAAAAAATCGTCAAAATAATATAAAAATTGAAATCCCCATTCTAGTGTACCGCCACCTTGTCGCTCTGACATCCATGTTTTATTGACAGCCATATTGTAATATGACATATAATCTATTCCGACATTCCATCGCAATCCATAGAACAATATCAAAACAAAGACACAAAATAAAAACCAATAATAATCAGGAGAAAGGTATTTTTTATTCAACTTTTCTCTTTTTAAAAATGCGAAATTAAAAGTCATAATTGTCACAAGAACCATATAAATCATTATTTCCTCCTATCTCTTATTCTTCGCAGTTTTATGAAAAAATAGGGGAAAAAATATAATTTGTGATAACAAAGAAAGAGATAAATTTTTTGAAATTTCGAAAAATATTTGTTTTTATAGAATTTTTGCTTCGAAAAAATATCAAAATAAGATTTATCAATATCAACAGAACTAAGCAAAATCCAATTTGCCAATCGAAATTGACAAACAATGAGCTCATCTTGAAACCTATCCCTTTTCCCTTTTTCCACTAAAAATTTATACAATTCGTTATAAGCTAATTTTATTTCTTTGATTTTATTTTCTGATAAAGATAGAGAAAGGGAAGCTGTGTTTGAACACTCATAATGATAAAGAACTTTAGAAACATAAGAAATTTTTTTTGCATAATAGAAAAGTTTTGCTGATACAAGCAAATCTTCACACATATTAATTCCATCTATCCAATAACGCTCATAATTCTGAAAAAGAGAAGCTCGTATGAATTTTACATGTAACCACCCAGGAATTGCCCCCAATAATAAATACCTTAGATTTTCATCTGAAGTTTTTTTTAATGGAATTGGAAAAATTTCTTTTCTATGCTTGTATTCTCGTACTAAATCGCATCCTACAATATCAGCCCCGCTATTCTCAGCTTCGACATACAGCTTTTCAAGATAATCAGGCTCCACCCAGTCATCTGAATCCACACAGATAATGTATTTCCCATGGGCTTGCAGCAGCGCGGTATTGCGCGCTGCTGCAAGCCCACGATTGCAATCGTGGGAGCGCAGCACGACATTTTTTGCAAAAGCAGGAAATTCTTCCAAAACATCCGCTACAACTTTCATAGAGTCGTCCGGCGAGCAATCGTTAACAATAATCACCTCGCAGTCGGCAATGATTGTATTCGCAAACAAACTGCGCAGGCAACGACCGACATATTTTTCCACTTTGTATACAGGGATGAGAACGCTAATTTTGGGAGATGAATTCTGTTTTTCAGCCATACCATTTCGGCTGAAAGGGAATTGTTTTTTAGGAAGTCAGAATACTACAGGGCAAGCGCAATGCCGACGACTGCCAGCGCGAGCGAAATCCAAAATCCGAACGTTCCCCAGAAGCGCGTCCATTTTGCCTTGCGCTCCACGCGGTGAACGATTCCGATTCTTTTGTTGATCAGATTGTAGTTTTCAAGCAACTTTCCGAACGCGCTTTCAAATTTCTTGTACAGTTCGTCCGAATGCTTGTTCTGCCGCTCTGATTTTTTCGCCTCGAACAGCAGTTTCTGCCCATCTGCAAAATTCTGTGTAATTTGGGATAAAAAGTCGCCGTTGTCTATGACAGACAAGTCCGCAAAACGGTATTCCTTCTGGAACGCATGATAAAAGTCGGACAGCGAAAGACATCCGTATTTATAGCAGTCCAAAATCGCACGTTTCAAATGCCTTTCAGCCTTTGAAAGCTCGGAAGAAACGCCCGCGTCATCCGAAGCGTCGTCATACACCCTTGCGAAATGGCTGAAAATAGAGCGTATCTCATTCAATATCTCGACAGGAAATTCCGAGTCAACGACTTCCAAAAAAGCGACCAACGGAAAGACGACTTCCCGGTACTCCTGATAAATCGCAGAAATCCTGCCCTGACACTCTTCGACCGCTGCTCTCATACAAGCCCTTCAAGTGCGTCAAGCCCAGAGTCAACTTCCTCTATTGTGCGAAACCGCCTGCGCGAAAGCAAGGGATTGCCCCTGCCGACTTTGCGCAAATCACGCTTCTTTGAGAAAACCAGCTTTGCGTCATCCTTGCGGAATGCCATTGCAACCTGCAAGGAAGATTTCGTATCCGAACTCAATCTATACATACTAAAATCATACTCCCTTTTATCCAAAAAATCAATCCACTTTCAGCGTTCCTCCTTGTAAAAAGATTGCTTATAATCCTGTGAATACGCTCCAAAATCATATTCAACAATTCCATGATTGCACCGTTTTTCAGGCGGTGGAAGCGTCATGTAATCGCCGTAATACTGTTTCAGTACGGCATCATATTTTTCCGGAATATAAAACTGCTCTCCTTCAAAATCATGAAGTACTAGAGAGGTGAAATTATCCACTGCATTCAGATCTTTTTCTGATTCATTGCGCCGCGCGAACACCTGATAACGGACAAGAACAAATGACGAAGGAAGTGCCTCATACTTCACGCAAAGCCCTGTGCGCTTCGCTTTCCAAGAATTCAGCGGCAACAGAAAACCTATTGCCTTTTTCAAACAGTAGTACGCCTTGTGATGGATTCCATGTATATTGTATATTCCACAATAATTTGTCTTTATTTTTATAATGGAGTCCAGTGCCCTAAACTTGCGCTGAAGGGCATTCCATTTCTTTCTGTCCTCAGGAATCTTGTCAAATGGAAAAATGTCAATGTAGATTCCAGAAATTGCTCTTGACGTATCTGACGCATCGGCTTCTATCCACCGTGTATGTTTCAGCATCACTTTTGCAAAATACAATCCATATCCGACATCTGTTTCGTCAGTCTGAAGAAAGTACTCCGCCCCAAGTTTTTCTGATGCTATTTTGCAAAATCTGTCATAATCGCTTCGCAACATGCTGATGTCTATGTCATCGTCCCACGGAATGAAACCGTTGTGTCGAACTGCCCCAATAAGCGTTCCGTCCGAAAGAAAATATCTGATGCCGTTTTCTTCACAGACGCGGTGGACTTCCTTTAGGATTTTTAGCATCAGACGATGCGCCGTCCGCAATACTTCCGGGGAAAGGGGCGCAAGTTTCGCCGCTTCATGCTTTTTCATTTTTTCCTCCACTCAAAATAACGATTGCACGGATTCCCAGTTCCAAAAACTGTGTGCAGCATGTCAGGGCTATTACTTGGATGAATCCAATCTGTCTAGCAATCACAAGCACAATAAGTCCCACGACATGAAACGATGCAGAAATCACGACACTCAAATTCGCCCACTTGATTTTTCCGAGCGCGCCCAAAACGGGATAGCCGCACAGATATGCAGGTAGCGTTATCGCGACAATCGGAAGCATGGCGCGCAGCATCGGCACGGCATCCTCATAGCCCGCCCCGCAGACAATCCGTACCGCCTGCGGAGCAAGAAGCCACAACAAAGTGCAGCAGACAATGACCAGCGGCTCAAGAATCAGCAGGAGTTTTTTCACAAGGACAAAATTTTTCTGCTTGACCATGTACGGATAAATGCTGTCGGAAATCGGCGACATCAGGCTCCGGCATGTGTTCGCAATCGCGTTCGCCGCTCCGTACTGCCCGACCGCCGCACCGGGAAACTGAAATCCCAAAAGCACCGTGTTCAATGACGTGTAGAACGTCGTCGCAATCCGGGACAGAAAAAACAGCGAAGATTCCCTAAGGCGAAGGAACATATCCTTTGCCGGCACTGCCGAAAAGACAATCATCCTTTTTCTGAAAATCTCAATCCATGTCAGAATGATTGCCACAAGGTTCGCGCCGATTGTCGCAACGGGAACAAGAAAATAGTCGGTCTCTTTCCGAACAAAAGCAAAAACTGCCATCGTATAGACTGCTTTTGAGGCAAGGACGCGGTATGTAATGACGCTCATCTTCTCAATCCCACGAAACAGGAAGTCCGGCAGGAATACAGTCAGAAAAATCCCTCCAAAGGACAGCGCAAAGAACAGGAACTCCTGCCGCATTTTTTGAACAAACACGCACCCCGCAAACAGCACCGCGGCGGCAAGGATTGAAAGTATACATTTTGCCTGTATGATGCCGAACGTTATGCGTCCAAGCTTGTCTTTGTCATCGGCCGCGAGAGAGCAACTGTTCGTACCAGAAATCAGGAAACCAAATTCAATGAATATGGTAAAATACGACATAATCGAATTCGCGAACACGACCATGCCGTACTTTTCTGCCCCGAGGACGCGCGTCAGATACGGGAACGTCAGCAGCGGGAACACGTAGCCGCTTATCTGCATCACATAGAGCATCACCGTATTTTTTGCAAGCGTCCTCTCGTTTGCCCCCACTCCATAATCCTCCATAAAAAATACTGAGTGCCTGTTAGTGCCCGCCGCACCTCAGCCAGGAAGACGAAATCCCGTCCGTCCGGCTCAGCCTGACGACTTGCCTCCCGTTTTCCTCGCACCATCTCACCGCGCGCTGAAAGCCCGGATGGTTCTGGTCTCCGCCAATTGCAAAGACATCGAATTCCGTTCTCATCACGAACGAATCAACATCGTCATACGGAACGACACAATCGACGTAGCGCAATGCCCGTATCATTCTGGCGCGCGTATTCCAGTCATAGACAAGCCTTGCCTGCGGTTTGTACCGTGCGACTGAATCGTCATCCTGCACCGCCACGACCAGCACTCCCCCGTCTCCCGCAAGCTCCTTCGCGCGACGGAACAGCTCGAAATGCCCGAAATGAAGCAGATCGAATACGCCGACGGTCAGCACCCTCTTTCCCGTCATGCGCATGCCCGCCTACGGAAGGCAAAGGCTTCAAACACACTTAGATTACCCCCCCCCTCATCGTTATCATCTGCTTTATCTGCGTCGTGGAGATGCCCTGCGTATACGGAAGGTACTCTATGTGTGCGCCGAGCAGGGCGAACTGCTCCTCCGTGCGCAGATACCGTGGCGATCCTTTCCAGTCATCGCCAGAAAACAGCACGTCAAACGGATGGTTCTGAATCAAAAGCAGTTTGTCCTCCGTCTCCTCGATTGTCACGGGAATGACCTCATCGACGCATTTCAGCGCGGCAAGAATCCGCATCCTGTCCCCGGCGTGGTACACCGGGGTTCTTCGCTTCACCTGCACCACATAGTCGTCCTGGCAGACAGCGACAATCAGGTGCTCGCACAGAGCCTTGCACCGCTCCAGCAGGTTCAGATGCCCCACATGAAACAAGTCGAACACCCCGACCGTGATGCCGGTCTTGTATTTTTTTGGCATCAATTCACCGACTCCTTATCTCTTCTATATTATGTTGATTATGTCATCACCAACGCCTAAGCATTCTTTTATACGTTTTATAGCATTCTCGCTCCAACATTTATCTTCGTCACCAAATTCATCCTCACATAGTTTATTAAAACATTGAAGTGCCGCCTTAGCATTGATTTCGGAAGGTGCATTGCTTTCAATTGCTAGGCTTGTCATTCTACGTACGTTATTTACATCATGTATATCATAACCGTATGAAGCCTCCACACTTTCTATTGGATAAGTGCCATCGTCACAAACAATATTTCCTTTTTCAAGCTTATATCCCATCAATTTCTCCTATGATTATTGTCAATCAAGCCAATTAGATTTAAAGCTCCTCTACCCCACCAGTTGCCGAACGTCAATGCCGATCATATCCGCGATTTTTAGCGCGTCGCTCACTCGTGGTTCGGTTTTGTACTTTCGCATGCTGGCAATTGTTGTCTCTGCCATATCCAAGCACCGAGCGATTTGCCGGTACGTAAAGCCTTTCACACGCCTTATGTTTTCAACATTGTCCCAAAACATACTCCCCCGCAAAACGAAGTGACATGCACCCTGTCTTTATTCATCTACGAAAAAAAGAAACTTTATAATTTCGCACAACTAAATTTCGTACACCATATTTCCGCAATAACCATATACTATTTTTTTTTTTTTGTAAACACTATACAAAAGATTTTTTTATTTTTTTACGAAAAAGGGGAAAATCTGGGACGTTCTGCCCCACTCCACAAAAACAAATTGAAACATGCTCAAAATTTCATTTTTTTTATTTTATGCAAACCCTATGTCAAATGAGCACTTTTATTGCAGCAAAAATTGTAGATAAGGCGCAGACTGCCACTGGACTGGACGAGTTTACGAGCGAGAGAAGCAACGAAGAGACTGGACGGAAATGTATAAAGGGCAAGGATGAAAATTTAGTGTCATCTTGACACGATGGTTGCAGTTCCGATGTTTTCGCGCTACACCTTTAGGAGTATGCACTTGCAACGAAGTTTCAAGCAGTGGCGGTACACCACAGATACAGGGCTTTTCCTGCAATGACGCTCTTAATGCCAGATATGTAAAATGCTTGCGGTTTTTATGAATCTATTATACAATGAGACCGTGGAAAAGTTTATTATTTGTATTACCGTTTTAGCCAGCGCATTTATTTTGTCGTTCGGAATGTCAGGAATTGGAAGAGAAACTCGTTCGGTTACTGTACGGGGGCTTTCAGAACGTGAAGTTGATGCAGATTTAGTTGTGTGGCCGTTATCGTTTACCGTTGGAAGCGATGACTTGAATCTGTTACGCAAAGAAATTATCTCTAAAAATGATGTATGTGTGGAATTTTTAAAGGAACATGGTCTTGATGACAGCGACTTCATGGTGCAGGCTCCACAAATCCAAGATAATTCTGTAAACCCGTATATCGACAGGGATCGCATATCATACAAATATATCGCTCAGTCGAAAATCTTAATACGCTCAAATAAAATAAATGAAGTGAAGGCTGCTCAAAACGATTCTTTAAATCTTGCCGAAAAAGGAATTGCGGTTCGTCAGGAATATGATTCAAAAATGCAGTTTGAATTTACAAAGTTGAATGACATAAAGCCTGAAATGATTGCAGAAGCGACAAAAAACGCTCGTCTTGCGGCGGAACAGTTTGCCCATGATTCAGAAAGTCGAGTGGGAAAAATAAAAAAGGCAACGCAAGGTCTTTTTTCAATTGAAGATGCCGCAATTGGATTGGAAGAAAAAAAGCATATTAGAGTAGTTACGTCTGTTGAGTATCTTTTAAAGTAGGAAAATAATTTTTATGGAATCTCGTTCTGACACTGTGGTGATTTACACCGATGGAGGCTGTTCTGGAAACCCTGGTCCTGGTGGCTGGGGGGCAGTTATTATTGCGGACGGTGAAAAAAAAGAGTTGAGCGGCGGAGAAAAGGCAACTACAAACAACAGAATGGAATTAATGGCGGCGATTTCCGCTTTACAGGTGGTAAAAAAATCTGACTCTCTTTGCGCACGAAAAATTATTGTGAATATCGACAGTCAATATGTGAAAAACGGAATCACTGTATGGATTAAGTCGTGGAAGGCAGCGAATTGGAAAACTGCTCGAAAATCTCCAGTGAAAAATCAAGACTTGTGGCAACTGCTGGACGAATTGAATTCCTCGCTGAATGTTGAATGGAACTGGGTCAAAGGACACGCAGGAATAAAATACAACGAAATATGCGACAGTCTCTGTAAAATGGAAATGGCACGTTTTCTCAAATAATAAGAGTGTCATAATTATCAAAATAGGGGCGGAGTTGGTGCACCCACTGGTCTTTCGGGGTTGCGCTATCGCTCCATTCCTACGGAACTGGCTTCGCCAGCCCCTACAGCCCTTCCGCGGTTCCTTGATCTACAGCAAATGCCTCTATCCTCTCAAGGAGCCTGATAGGGTGTTCATTATTTTTTAACAGTGAAAAAAGCGATTTCGCAACGCAGTGCTTTCGCAACAAGCGTGTAGCAAAGATTTTTTTCGCTGCTACCGCAGCGACCACAATCAGAGCGATTTTGCCTTTTTCACTGCGCCTTCGCGAATGTGTT
>JAAVAO010000055.1 GCA_014803985.1 Treponema sp. | reverse complement strand
GTAATGATAATCCTCTAGCCAGTTTTGCGTAAAGCCGAGCCGTGCGAGGTAGCAAAACTGGTGGTGGAAGTCGAGGAATAAAAAGTGAAAAAAACATGCACCTTCCGCCATTTCCCTCATTCGTACACTCGTTCAGTCCAGTGGCAGCCTACGGCTTCCCTACAATCCTTGCCGCAGTAAAACTTGCTATTTAAGTTACTCCATAAAAAAGCAGCCTTTAAACTAAAGGCTGCTCTCAAATTCTCTATGGAGATGATCGGACTTGAACCGACTACCTCTTGCATGCCATGCAAGCGCTCTAGCCAGGTGAGCTACACCCCCTCATTGTTTACATTATAGCACAATCGAAAAATGGTTTCAAGTGAGTTAGAGAATGCGATATTGTTTTTTTCGAGGCAACGCGGTTTTTCAACGGGATAGGAGACTTTCCTATCCATACCCCTAATTCTCCATCTCCACCTTTTGAATATGCGCACCGAGGGCTTGGAGTCTTTCCACAAGATGCTCGTAGCCGCGCTCAATTTGATACACATTGCTGATTCTGCTTTCTCCATTAGCAGCCATTGCCGCAATCACCATTGCCATACCCGCGCGAACATCAGGAGAAACAAGATGGTCGCCATGCAAAATAGACGGACCTGAAACAAGAGCCCTGTGGGGATCGCAAAGCGTAATCTGCGCGCCCATGCTAATCAATTTATCAACAAAGAACATTCGAGATTCAAACATTTTCTCAAAGATTAAAACAGTTCCTTCAACTTGAGTTGCAACCACCGTCATAATGCTTGTCAAATCAGGGGGGAATCCCGGCCACGGTGCATCGTCAACCTTTGGAATTTTCGTGCCAACATCGCCAACCGCTTTCATCTCTTGAACAGACGGAATCACAATGGAATCTTCATTTTGAGACCAACTAATCCCCAGCTTTGAAAACCCAACTTTTACAGGACGCAAGTCAATGTCTCTAACCCCCTCAATCGTTATGTTCCCTTTTGTCACAGCGGCAAGCCCGATAAAAGACCCTATCTCCATATAATCAGGACCAATAGAAAATTCACAGCCGTGCAAACGCTCCACGCCGTCAATTGTCAAAATATTGCTTCCTATACCATAAATCTTTGCACCCATAGCATTAAGCATATTGCACAAATCTTGAATGTGGGGTTCGCTTGCCGCGTTTGTAATAACAGTGTGTCCCTGCGCAAGCACGCAAGCCATAAGCGCATTTTCCGTTGCCGTGACAGAACATTCATCCAAGAAAATATCCGTGCCAATCAATTTATTTGCTGTAAATGAAAAATGCCCGTTGACTGTAACACGCGCACCCAATTGCTCAAGCGCAAGAAAATGGGTGTCAAGTCTGCGCCGCCCAATAACATCGCCGCCAGGAGGAGACATTTCCGCCTTTCCACATCGCGCTAACATTGGACCTGCAAACAAAATTGAGGCACGAATTTTTTTAGAAAGTTCAACGGGAATAACTGAAGGCACAATTTCTTTTGCCTCGATTTTCCATTTGTTTTTTCCAAGACTTGTTATATGCGCTCCAAACGACTGCAAAATGTTCAGCATTACAGACGTATCTTCAATTTCCGGCACATTGTACAAAATCACAGGTTCATCTGTAAGCAACGATGCCGCAATGCACGGAAGCGCCGAATTCTTATTGCCGCTTGTCCGAATCGTTCCCTTGATCGGAAAGCCACCCTCAATTAAATACTCATGCATAAAAAGTCCCCACCCACTATGCAAATTATTTAGTCAAACTGCAAGTTTTAATGCGGCAAGGATTGTAGGGGCTGGCAACGCCAGTTCCGTAGGAATGGAGCAATAGCGCAACCCCGAAAAGCCTGGTTGTTGCGAAGCAACAAGCCGCCCAAATTATAAAAGTCTAAAACTTGACATTTAACCTATTTTTTATTTTGTAAAACGACAACTGCTGCAAGATTTATAAGCACATCCACCGCCGCACTCATTTGCCAAAGAGAAGCCCACTCTGTCTTTGAATGAAAATTGTGTCCGCCTGTAAAAATATTTGGAGTCGGAATGCCCATTTCTGTAAGCCGAGAGCCGTCTGTTCCGCCACGAATCGGGCAATACTCAACAGCCAATCCAGCCGCCTTGTATGCCTCCTCCAAATTTTCAACAACAACAGGGGAAGCCTCAATGACAGGGCGCATATTTTTATACTGGCATTTAAACTCAATGTCAACAAGCGCTCCAAACGAATCTGCACTAGCAGCGGCAATTTTTTTCACCTTTTCTATTCTATCGTTCATACCCTGCTCTGTAAAATCACGAAGCAAAACAAAAACTTCCGCACTTTCAACCGTTCCAGAAACGCATATAACTACATAAAATCCCTGGTAGCCGTCTGTTGTTTCAGGACGTTCCGACACCGGCAGATTTTCGATGAACTTTGCAGCGGCGCAAGAAGCGTTTATCATTCCGCCTTTTCTTGCCTCTCCCGTATGTGTTGCTTTTCCTATAAATGTTACTCGTGCAGAATAAGCGTTAAAGCATTCTATCTCAAGCTGCCCTGCGTGTCCACCATCAACAGTATATGCAAACTTGGACTTCAACAATTCCAACGGCACTTTATCCATTCCATGACCTGTTTCCTCATCAGGTGAAAAAATCACTTCAATCGCGCCGTGCTTTATCTCCTTATGTTCTTTTATATACTCCAACGCAGTAACAATTTCCGTAATGCCAGCCTTATCGTCCGCACCTAAAAGCGTCGTTCCATCAGCAGTAATTATTGTATCACGATGTGATGCCGCCATTGCAAGATACAAATCGTCTTTAACATCAAGACTCACTCCATCCTTCAAATCAATGCGAGTGCCGTCAAACGCAGCGTGAATGATCGGCTTAACATCCTTTCCACTCACCTCATCAACAGTATCAAGATGTGAAATCAAACAAAAAGAAGGAACATTTTCCATTCCTTTTGTTGCAGGCAAAATTCCATAGACATAGCAATCCGCATTGACAGACACATTCTTTAAACCACACGCCTTTAAATCTTGCGCAAGAATTTTTGCAAACTGCCTTTGACACGGAGTTGAAGGAACAATGCCATTTTCCGCATTTTGACTGGAACTTTCAGACCAAATCTTCACATATTTTACAAACCTGTTCAAAATCCGAGCCTGAAGCTCTGCGTTAGACGAAAAAATCTTCATATTATAAGGATATGTTATTTTCAAGTCTTTAACAAGTAGAAAAATCGCATAAAAGCCAAGAAATCACTGAAGTGTTAATGTTGTTATAGAAGATTGTGCGAAAACCTTACATTCTGCATAACAAAATACGAGGTTAGTTTTGGCAGCAATAAAATCAAGGAGGGGAAAGTCTCCCCCTCGCTCCAGCCTGCTACGCAGTCTTACGCTACCCCCTCTGCGGGGACACCCCGCAACGCCCCCAATTCACTAGGTCAGTTTTGGTAGCGAACTACGCAATTCCTTCGGAATTGCTACCGAGTTTGCGTTGCAAACTCGCGGACAAAACGGGAGGCGAATGCAAGACCAGTTCTCTGTAGGCAAGGAATTCAGGCATTCGCCACAATCTACTAGCCAGTTTCAGTTCAAACAAAACGTTGGTAGCATAATCCACGAGTTTTGTAACGCAAAACTCGGTAAGCAGGGCAAACTACGCAATTCCTACGGACTTATTACCGAGTTTGCATTGCAAACTCGCAGACAAAACGGGAGATGAATGCAAGACCGGCACTCCGTAGGCAAAAAATTTAGGCACCTGTCCCAACTTACTAGCCAGTTTTGTGTAAGCCTGAGCGGTGCGAGGTAACAAAACTGGCGATGAATGTAAGACCAGTTCTCCGTAGGCAAGGAATGCAGGCGCTTGCCCCAATCCACTAGCCAGTTTTGCGTAAAGTGCGCAATTCCTATGGAATTGCTACCGAGTTTGCGTTGCAAACTCGCGGGCAAAACTGGAGATGAATGCAAGACCGGCACTCCGTAGGCAAGGAATTCAGGCACTTGTCCCAACTCGCTAGCCAGTTTTGCGTAAAGCCGAGCGGTGCGAGGTAGCAAAACTGGAGGCGAATGCAAAACTAGTTCTCCGTAGACAAAAAATTTAGGCACCTGTCCCAACTTACTAGCCAGTTTTGCGTAAAGCCGAGCGGTGCGAGGCAGCAAAACTTGCGATGAATGTAAGACCAGTACTCCGTAGGCAAGGAATTCAGGCACTTGCCCCAATTTACTAGCCAGTTTCAGTTCAAACAAACCTACTGTTAATAAAACTTCACGTCGGTAGTATAATCCCGAGTTTTGCAACGCAAAACTCGGTAAGCAGGGCAAACTCGCAGACAAAACGGAAGATGAATGCAAGACCTATTCTCTGTGAACAAGGAATGCAGGCGCTTGCCCCAATCCACTAGCCAGTTTTGCGTAAAGTGCGCAATTCCTACGGAATTGCTACCGAGTTTGCATTGCAAACTCGCGGGCAAAACTGGAGATGAATGCAAGACCGGCACTCCGTAGGCAAGGAATTTAGGCATTCGCCCATTCTCTAACGCCCCAAGTGTCGCAAAAAAAAACGGTAAGCAAGGCGATACCCTGCTCACCGTTTTTTTTGCAATTACCGAAATGCGCTAATTACTTTTTCAAAATCACGAATGACTTTGCGGGAACTTTATCCGGTAGTGTTGCGCTTTCCGTTGGGGTTCCTCTTGAAACGTCAACTGCTTTTTTGTAGCCAGAGGTTGTGATATCGACAGCCTCGTCCGTTGCGTTGAAGTACACGAGGAAGTCGCCTGTGGTGTATTTTGTTACACCATTGATGTTCTTTCCATCTGCATCTTTTACTGTCTCAGCCTTTGCGTCCTTATTCGAGCCGAACGCAGACGGATTTGCTTTGCGCAGCGCGATCAAGCCCTTGTAGGTGTTGTACACATCGCTGTATGTGGTCTTGAAAGAGAGGTCAACGGTGTTGCACTTGTTCACCTCCGCCTCTGTCCATGTCTTTCCGCCCTTCGTGTCAGCAGCATAGGAGTCGGGGTTTCCCTGCTTTGTCCTCATGAACTCCTGTCCGCCGTTAATGAATGGAGTCCCCTGCGCAAGGAAGATGTACGCCGCCGCCAGCTTGTCCTGCTTCTTTATCAAAGCCAGCTGTTCTTCGGTGAGCGTCGCCGGAAACTTGCTCACAATGTCATCCCCGCTGATGCCGGGCACTGTCGAGTATGCGAGCTTATCAAACAGTGTGTAATTGTCGTGGCACTCCACATAGTGAAGAGCGAGACCTAGTTCTTCTGTCTCATTTCGCTTGTTTTTGCCAGACTTTCCACATAAACCAAGCAAAATACCTTCATCGTTGAATACGCCTTGCACCTGTCCTTTATTGAATCCACCGTACTCCGCACCTTTTATTGCGTCTCTAAAGTCGTCATCAAACGCACCTACTCCGTAGCCAGGTGTTGTCTCCACCGCTCCAGTCATACCTTTTTCAACTGGAGAGTTTTTTGCCGTCCACGGTTCGCCGTACACCATCACGTTCGGGTCGATTTGAGAAAGTTCCTCGTAGATGTCTTTCATCGTCTCCTTTTCGTGCAGCCCCATAAGATCGAAGCGGAAGCCGTTGATGTGGTAGTCGGTCATCCAGTGTTTGAGACTATCAATCACATACTTTTTCACCATTTTGTGGTTTGTAGCCACCTCGTTGCCACAACCAGATCCGTCGGAATATGCAGAACCGTTCATACGGTAGAAGTACTCTGGAACAGTCATATCATACAACGAGCCACTTCCCGTGCCGTTCGTATGGTTGTACACCACGTCCATAATCACCGCAATGCCTGCTTCGTGCAATTTTTTAATCATTGTGCGCATTTCCTTGACCGCCTGCGTTCCATCAGTGTAACCCTCCGTCACATAGCGTCCTTCTGGCACATTGTAGTGGTACGGATTATAGCCCCAATTGTAGTTTTCATCGTCATTCTTCTGTGCATAGTCGAACATTGGAAGGATTTGTACATGCGTCACTCCCAAGTCTGTAAGATGGCTGATGATTTCTTCACTTTTTGCAATATCAAGGAATTTTCCCGTTGAATTTGGATTTTCTATGCGCGACCAGTCGCGGATGTGCATCTCGTAAATTACCGCGTCTGAATACAACTTTGCCTCATCGCCGTTCTTCCCGAACGGATTCGTATAGTCCTTTTCCCAGCCGACAGGAACAGCCGCTTCATCACTAATTGAAGCAATCTGCGATGCCACAGAGTCCGGACCTGCCACCGTGTGCCAGATGTCTGAAACATGGGATTCTGTAGCATTATTTGTAATATGATACTGATAATATTTTGCATTGCCATAGCTTCCACTGTAAGTCCATACACCTTTTTCACCGCGAGTCATTTCGTGTCTGCTGACTTCTGTTTCTGCCCCCGAATCAGAATATAATACAAGCATCACTTTCGTTGCAAGCGGTGTCCATGTTTTGAATACAGCGTTGGAGCCGTTAATGGTAAGCCCTAGATCTGCGACATCAGACGCATTGTATATTTCATCAATTAGAGCAATTTTAAGCATTGCAGGCACCGTCTTTCCAGAGAACGTTACAGAATACGGCACTTTGTCAACAGAAGCCCCTTCTCCCAGCGTTATCGTTGCAGAAGAGCCTTGTATTTCAACCTTTGTAATAGAAATGGACTTTCCGTCTTTGTCCTGAACTGAAAAATCGTCTTTTGTCGCGGATGGTGCATTATATACTTTTGCTTCTATCGTTTTTCCATCCGCGCTAGTGACCTCCGCCGATTGCAGCCCTGAACATTCAGAAACGCTTTTATAGACTGTCTTATCTCCCCACGAAATATAAAATTTGGCTCCATCATGGATTTCCGAAGCTGGAATAATCAAATCATCTCCATTTGACGGAAATCTAACGGCATCAGTTGTTTTTTTTACGAATATAACACCCACGCCCGCATCTGGATTTACGGTATATTCATACGACCAGATCGTTGCGCCGTCTTCCGTTGATTTTGTCATAACGGCGCGGTCGGTATCCCATTTACCGGCGATGTAGTTTCCACCGCCGTTCTCCCATGACCAAAATGTGCAAGTACCGATGTCTTCTGGCGCGTTGACAACTGAAACGGTAATATTGCAGTTGCCCCCTGTTGAACCTCCGTCAGTTGATTTGTCATCATCGGTTGAACAGCCTATAAATACTACCCCCCCCCCACATATTAAAAGCAACATCGCAAAAGGTGTCAAAAAGGACTTCAATTTTTTCATAACTTCTCCTAATCATAAAAAAGAGAGGGTTAAAAAAAATCAACCCTCTCTTCAAGCTGCTTTATTAAATGAAAGTTATCAACTAATTAACTGATTCAATTTTAATTTTTGCAGGAATGGATGAACCGTTCGCATCAGAACCTTCAACTACAGTCAATGTAATTTTGACTGAGATATCTGAAGACGTTTCAAAATTCCCGCTAGAGCCAGCAAACCATGCATCAACTTCATTGCCATCAACAGTCGGATTATCAGTTCCCTTTCCAAAGTTATAATCCCACGTTCCATCCCAAATTTTCCATCCAGAAGGCAGACTGTTTACCTCAATTGTGTAAACATTGTCTGCCTTAGTCATTTTGTAGTCTTTGTTAAGCGACCACCCAATTGGGTCTTCACCAACTAAATAAAGGACCGTTCCAGTCGTCTCATCTTCTGTAGGGGTCTTGTCGTCGTCTTCACCAGTTAATAATTTCTCCCGTATAGATATATAAGCAACAGATTCATCATGGATGTCAACTTTCATTATGTACGTGACTCCTTCTACAAGGCCTACTAATTTAACATTTTGTGCGTCAGGACCATAAGGCATCCCAATGTTGTTTTCTAATTTTACGTCAGAAGGAAGACTTCCTGCATAAACAGATGCTCCCCTAATAACGAAATTCCAGTTTCCATCTGGTAAAATTGCGACATACTGCTCCTTGTCTTTTTCAACAGTAAATTCTGCCTCGCCATCAACAAGTTGTAGTGTCGTACTCCAACCGTTCAGACCCATTACCTGAGGACAGGCATTATTATCGTGCAAATTGCCAGAACAGGATGCAAATCCTATTATTAAGACAAATGCAATCGTAATCAAAGAAATAATCTTTTTCATCTCTTTCATAACCTCATGTGATGTGTGGCAGGAGTATCACCCCCGCCTCGTATTTTCTATAAAACCCGACCGACTAGATGTCCCAACGGATACCGAGACGCATTGCCGCACGTCCATCATACCAGTTAATAGCAGACACACGTCCCGCTGAACCATTATTGTCACAAACTCCTGTCATATTTGAGCGGTCCATGCGCAAGCCATCCCCTCCAGCTCCAAAGATGGAGAACGGATCATGGTTGAACACGAACTGTGCATAGATCGTTGGCTTCTTGAAACTCTTGAACTGTCGCGACAAGCCGAGTGCGAAGCCAAACGGGTTGAGCAAATCCTTGTTATACTCATCCCCAGCATCCGTGTTCTTGATAGAACGAATGCCGATGCCAAGTGTCGCCTTGAAGCCATACTTGAATTCGGCCTGAGCAGTGATTGTGTTGAACATACGGGCACTATTGGAGTTATCAAGACCGTACCAAATATCTACACTCTTCACGGCATCGCTGTCCAACTTCATATTGAATGAAAGTCCCGCATACTTGAACAAGAATTTAGAGTCAGATTCCCCATACTCCTCTCCAACAAATTCCTTTCCGAAGTCGTCCAAATCATAGCAGTTGATATACATATCGGCATACGCGCCAAGTGTCATACCGTCTGTTATGTTAAACGTAACTGCAGGTTTGATGCCAAGTTCTGCGCCACCTTTTACACCGAAAAGCGGCTGCATAGAACTAAACAAGGACGCCCCATCTCCCCATGAGAACATATCATAGGACAATCCATTGACAATATCGCTGTCGCCCTTAATGTGCTGCAATGGAAGCGTTGCATCAAAACCTAGATCAATATGAAGCGCATCGATGGGGTTTATATAACCGTTGAAAGCAATGCTTTGGGAATTCAATGCTCCCAACTGGTCAGAAAGCGCAAGTACATTATCATCGTAGTTTTGCTGTACATAAAGCATAGAAGCCTGTGCGCCACGGAAACGATACTCAACATTCACTCCAAAGAGACTGTCGTTATAGCCAATTTCAGCATCAGCAGCGAAGTTTTGGATGCCATCGAACTTGCCAGAGCGGTATGTTGCATCCGTTGAATATCCAAAGAAGTCCAATCCCTTAATGACTTCTTTCTGACTTGTTGAGAGCAATCCCTGCACAGCGAAAGTGATATTTCCAATTTTATCCTTCACGCCGAGAATGAAATCGTGTTCAATCGGGTCGTAGAAAGCATACTCATCACCATACATTCCATTGGTCTGGAAATCCACAACGAGATCATTCCATGTGATTCCTGCCCAACCGAAATAACCATAATTATAGCCTTTGCGGTCTGCAGATCGATTTGGCGCAAATCCGACATCAAAAGTGACACCTGTTTTCTCTTCAAGAATCGTAGAAAGCTTATTTCCGAGTGAAAACACATGATAACCACCAGAATGCTCATAACCACCGTTCCACGCACCAACGGTTGTCCACTTAACCTTTTGACGAACATCGGTTTTTGCATCAATGTAACCTGTGTAATAGTTGATGTAAGGTGTGTTAAATCCGAACTTCAAGTGTCCAAGGAATGGGTTATACCCTTTTTTTTGCACACCATCATTTGGTTTTTCATAACCAAGATAACCCACAGGGTTTGTGAATAAACCAGAAAGCAAACTTTTCAGTCCATCTTTAGCAGAGATAAAATCACTTCCATCTGCTGCTTTTTTATACAAATACTTTGGTCTGTTTCCATCTCCCCCTTGTCCAGGGTCGAGATCACGTTCTGCCATTGCAATTTCAATATATACAGGGCAGTTCGGCAGGAAGTTTCCTGTAAACTTGTTGTAGCTCTTGAAGCCGAGTGTGACAGAGTCGAGATCAAGCCCCTTCTCTGAAGGGGTGGCAACACCTTG
>JAAVAO010000054.1 GCA_014803985.1 Treponema sp. | reverse complement strand
TTTTATCATGACAAGTTTCCGTTGGAAACTTGCATATCAAATGCCACTTCTCATTTCATTACGAAGTGGCATAAAAAGTCAAGAAGAAAGTTGCAACTTTCTTCTTGACTTTTTATGGGAGAAAAATATGTCGGAATTTGTAGATTGTCAAGGTGTTCCTCGTCCCGTGTTTACGATTGGAACAGTTGTTTCGTGTTCTGCGCTTGAAACTGCAAAGCCAGCAAACAGCGTTTATTCCCTGAAAATAGAAATTTCTAAAAACACGTCTCGCTTTCCAATAGCAGGGCAATTCTTTATGTTGCGTTCCAAAAAATCACAGCATTTTCTTGCTCGCCCGATAAGTTTTTTCAACTCTGAAAAAACGCCACGAGGAATTTTACTGGATTTTCTTATTTTAGTGAAAGGCAAAGGAACAAAGGAATTGTGCGCTCTCAAAACCGAAGATGAAATTGAATTGCTTGGCCCTCTTGGAAACACATTTCCCAAACCATCCGCCTCTGAAAAAGTATGCATTGTTGGCGGAGGAATTGGAATTGCACCAGTGGCAGCCTTTGCAAAAACACTTCCCGAAAATTCATACGATTTTTTCGCTTGCTTTAAAAGTGGCAGTTATGGCCTTGAAAATCTAAAAGCCGCCTCTCTCACAATCACCACTGACGATGGAAGCGTTGGCACAAAGGGAATGCTCCCCATCGCTCTTGACGAAGAAAAATTGCAAAAAGGTGGATACTCAGCGTTGTATGCATGCGGTCCGTTACCTATGCTCGCATATATAAAGAAAATCACAGAAGCGGCAGGCATTCCGTGCTGGATTAGTATGGAAAGTCGCATGGCTTGTGGAGTGGGCGTTTGTCTTGGCTGTGTCATTCCAACAACAAGAGGAAATGTAAGATGCTGCAAAGACGGCCCCATTTTTGACAGCAAGATTTTATCGTTTGAAACTCAAAAAACGCCTCAACACTCCTGCAAAAATGCTCAAAATGAAAAACCCGATATGTCTTTTGAAATAAAAGGCGTTCGCTTTGAAAATCCAGTCATCGCATCTTCTGGAACATTTGGCTTTGGCATTGAATATGACTCTGTTTTTGATGTGAATAGGCTTGGCGGAATTTCCTCAAAAGGTTTGACGATAGAAAAACGAGAGGGAAATTCAGGCATTCGACTGTGGGAAACACCTTCTGGTCTGATGAACTCCATTGGTCTTCAAAATCCCGGAATACCTCACTTTATAGAAAATGAACTTCCTGAAATGATAAAGCTCAAGCCTGTTGCAATAGCAAATTTAAGCGGCTCATCGCTAGAAACATATCTTGAAGGAGCAAAACTGCTTGAAAAATCCGCCGCCCCTGTAATTGAACTTAATATTTCCTGCCCAAATGTTGAATTGGGCGGAGCATCTTTTGGAATGTCGTGTAACGCCGCTTCAAGCGTGGTAAAAGCAGTTCGCGCGGAAATAACAAAACCGCTCATCGTAAAACTCACCCCACAGTCGCATGAATTGAATGAAGTTGCCTTGCAATGCATTGCCGATGGAGCAGACGCAATCAGTCTTTGCAACTCCTTTCAAGGAGTCGCAATTGACATTGAAAGCGGAAAACCTGTTTTTGACAAAATAAAGGCGGGCTTTGGAGGACCTGCAGTGCGCCCCATTGCAGTGCGTCTTATTTATGAACTATATGAAGCAATCCAAACGCTACCCGAAACAAACCGTGTTCCTATTATTGCAATCGGTGGAATTGCAGAATGGCAAGATGTGGTTGAATTTATTATGGCAGGAGCAAGCGCAGTGCAAATTGGCAGCGCAACATTTTCAAATCCCCTTGCAATGATTGAATGTATAGATGGACTTGAAGCATTTATGCAGCGCAAAGGCTATAAAACGCTTGAGGAACTAAAAGGCATTGCACACACCTCGTCATGTTAATTACGCCATTCAAGATTTTATTCCTTAAGTCGCCAGTATATTTTCTGTTTTGAAAAATAATTGGCGGCAGTTTTAATACAGGGGTTACACACGAAAAAAAATTATTCGTTTATATATAAAACATTCGCAAAGGCGCAATGAGAAAGGCAAAATCGCTCTGATTGTAGTCGCTGCGATAGCGGGCAAAGATAATCAAGATAATCCTTGCCTCAATTAGTGCATAGTATGCGAGCGCATGGTTTTTATTTTACACCTCACTAGCCAGTTTTGATAGCGATAGCGTACAAAACTGGAGGCGAATGCAAAATCAATACCTTGTGAACGAGAAATTTAGGCATTCGCCCTGTACCTTCCGCCATTTTTCAATTGCTCAATTTTTAGATAAATGATACAGTAGTTTTATGAATACATTAGTTGCTTTATGTGCGCTTGGCGCAGAAAGAATTTTAGGAAACGAATTAAAGCTTTTAGGATATACGCTTTGTGGAAATGCGCCTGGACGTGTGAGTTTTTCAGGCAATGACGATGCTCTTTACAGGGCTAATCTGTGTCTGCGCACTGCTGATCGTGTTTTTTTGCAGATGGGAAATTTTCCCGCACGAAATTTCGATGAATTTTTCGATGGCGTTTATACCATTAACTGGCAGGATTTTTTTCGGAAAGACACAAAAGTTGTTATTGACAAAGTGAGATGCCACAAGTCACGGCTCGATTCAGAACATGCTGTTCAAGCAAGTGCACACAAAGCAATTTATAAAAAACTTTCTGACCGCTGGAGAATGTCTTCAATGCCAGAAAGCGGAGACGAAGCAGATGTGCGCGTTTACCTTGACAATGACAAAGCGTTGATTTTGCTTGATCTTTCAGGAAAACCTTTGCACAAACGCGGCTATCGCACGGACGGAGGACTTGCGCCTCTGCGTGAAACTGTTGCAGCAGTTCTTTTGCAGGAAATGTTGTGGAAACGCAAAACTCCTCTGCTTGACCCTTTTTGCGGAGCAGGCACTATTCCAATCGAGGCGATGTTATATGCGCATAATGTTGCACCAGGTTTTGCACGGCACTTTGCGCTTGAGACAATGCCGTTTTTTGACCCCGCCCGTGCAACTGAAATCCGCCGAATTGAAGCTGAAAAAATTCGCACGGATATTGAAGTTCGCATAACAGGCAGCGATGTTTCAAAAGAGGCTGTTGAAAGAAGCCGCAAAAATACGGAGCACGCCTGTGCAATAGTGGAGCAAACGCTAAAATCTATCGGTAGCAATGAAAAAATCAAAAAACCGCAGTTTGTACAAGCAGATATTTCTACCATTACTGCACAATATGAAAGCGGCTTGATTTTGTGCAATCCTCCTTATGGAGAACGACTTGGAGACGAAGAGTTGGCAAAAGAAGTGTACCAAAAAATGCATGGACTTTGGGATGAATTCTCAGGATGGGACTTTGGAGTTATCACAACGCATAGAAAATTTCAGGAAGCATTTGGTCATTATGCCCCCTTACTAAAATCAATAAAATCAGGGAAACTGGACACTATTCTTTATATATACCGAAATTCACAAAATTCAAAGAACAAGGATAAATAAAAGAATGCCCGCCCCGATTGAGCATATAAAACGCAAACATGAAATACTTGAAAAAGCACTCAGCATCTTTGTCGAAGAAGGCTACGAAAATGTAACCTTTCAAAAAATTGCGAATCATTGTGAAATTACCAGAACAACACTGTATATTTACTTTAAAAACAAGCATGACATATTTCTATGGAGTTTAAAGCAATTAACCTCTCAAATTGAAAATGACTTGATGGAAATTTTAAATGACAAAACGCTCTCCGCAGAAAAGGCAATTCGTTGTGTTCTTGAAACTATAATAGATCGATGCCAAGCCAACCGAAAACTTTTTATTGTTCTGCTGCCCTATCTATCGCAAATAAAAAGAGAGGGTGTTGACACCGTTGCAGGCATACGACGACGGACAATAAAATTTCGACACATTATGGTTCACATTATAATTAAGGGGATAAAAAACGGCGAATTTAAAAACCAAAATGTTCGCAACACAAATGAAATTCTGTATGGTATTATTGAATCGGCGATTTTTAAAATCGCAATAATGAACGAAAAGGACATCATAAAGACAAAGGACGTTGCAAATCTTGCCATTGACAATATCCTTTCGTAACGAAGTGAAAACTGGAAGAATGTTTTTTTTTATTTTTTCAAATGCAATGACAATCCACTAGCCAGTTTTGCGTAAAGTACTCAATTCCTACAGAATTGCTACCGAGTTTTTTTCAAAAACTCGCATAGCAAAACTGGAGGCGAATGCAAAATCAATACCTTGTGAACGAGGAATTTAGGCATTCGCCCTTTATCCTAACTCGTCAACATCGCTCACAAATGCGGCAGCCCCCTCACCAATATACTCCTTGTTCAACCGAGCCATTAGTTTAGAGATTTTTTCTGGCATATTGTCATCACAAAAAATAATAAACAATGTGTTTAACTGAGGCCAAATCGCATCTCCCATTTTTGGATTTGTGTTGCCCTGCCCCATAACATTATCTATCATTGTAAATTTGCACTTCACTTTTTCTGTCGTGCACAGTTCAGTGTAATATTCAATAAAATCGTCTTTTATCGCCTGACTCACAATTATGTCTATTCGTTTCATTTTTCCTCCCCAGTGCCTGTAACAGAATCTGCTTCATCTTGTTCAGTTTTAGTTTGTTCAACTTCGCCGTTAGATATACTTTCACTTTCTTTTGTCGAATTTTCTATTTCGCTTGACTGTTCATCTGGATTTTCTGTCGCCAATTCTTTTTCTACATTTTCTGTAGTGGCAACCTCCGTCTTACGATAATTGCGCTTCACAATTTCAGGAAGTTCCCGCTGCTTTTTTATTGAAAGTCGTTTTGCTTTTCTTTGAGCCTTCCTTGCCTTTTTTGCAGCGCGCCTTTCATCTCGACTATTAAAGATGTAATAAATAACAGGCATAACAAAAAGCGTCATCATAGAGCCAAACGTCAATCCGCCAAGCACCGTTAGTCCAATTGGCTGCGTCATCGCCCCCGTTTCTCCAGGAAAAAACGCCATCGGAATAAGAGATGTTACCGTCGTTAAGGTTGACATCAAAATTGGTCGCAAACGGTTTCGGCAGGCTTCAACGCATCCGTCAAACAAATTGTACCCTCGCTTTCTCAAAAGGTTTGTATAGTCAACAAGAACAATACCATTGTTTACAATCGTTCCAACCAAAACAAGCATTCCAATTATGGTAATAACGTTCATCATCTGCCCCGCCATAAGATAAATCATAACAACGCCTATCACGCTAAATGGAATGGTAAATATAATAATAAACGGCTCTTTAAAAGATTCAAATTGACTTGCCATAACAGCAAACACTAACAAAACCGCCATCAAAATAATTACAGCGAAATTTGTTGCCGCCTCAATCATATCAGCAAATGAACCGTCAAAACTTATCAAAACGTTTTCATCTTGCGGAATGTTTTCTTTAATCAGTTTTTCCACAAAGTCCTGAACAATTTGAATGGAGAATTCAGGCTTCGGCTCTATTTGGACACGCACTGTTCTCGTTTGATTTTCACGTTTAATGGCAACAGGAGCAAGGCTTTCCTCATATCGGCTAAAACTTGCAAATGGAATTCGAGCCCCCATAGAATTCTTAACATAGATATTCTCAAGGTCTCCGAATTTCTGCTTGTCTTTTTCAGCCATACTAACAACAATGTCTATTTGCGTTCCATCATCATCATAGCGACTGGCAGTCATTCCATTTATAGCAGCATTTAATTCCGCACCTGCAGCATACGATGTGATTCCCAACTCTTCCATTCGCGAGCGATCCATATTTATTTTCAACTCTGGAAGTCCATCTTCAAGGTCTATTGTAATTTCATTTAGGTAATCTCCACCTTGCTCCCGCAAAAGCGTCTGTATATTCTTTGCATTTGTTCGCGCAAGGTCAAGACTGTCAGAACGAATAATTACATCTATTGTTGAAGAACTTGCGTTCATACCGCTTGAACTGAAAGTGCATTCCGCCCCTGGAAAACTATTGAAGTATTTGCGACACTTTGCCTTTGCAGTTTCTTCATTATCCCAACCAGGCTCTCTTTCACTTTCAGAATAAAGCGTGTAGCGAATTGTTGCAGTGTTTGAATCCGCAGCACTGGCAGTGATTCCGCTTCCTCCAATTGAAACCGTTGTATATTTTACGCCTTTTAAATCCTTGCTGATGTTGGCTTCAAGTTGTTGAGCAATCTCACGGGTCGCCTCAACTGTCGTTCCTTTTGGCATTTCAACACTCACCGTAACGCTTGTTGCAGGTTGTGTCGGCATAAATGTAAATCCAATTATCTTAATCAAAAGAATTGAGCCAACAAACATAACCAAAACAACACATATAACAATTTTTTTATGTTTTAAACAGAAAGAAACGCCTTTTGCATACACATCGTCAAGCCAAGAAAAGAAACGTCCCATAATTTTATCAAAAATCGCAATTGGTTTTAGATGACGAACTTCAGATGTTTTTTCAATTCTCAAATATTTTGACGAAAGAACAGGAACAAGGGTCAATGCAACAATGAGCGAACATATAAGGGAAAAGATTATTGTCACTGCAAATGGAATAAATATTTGTCCCATCATACCAAGTTTTTTCTTGAACATGACCATCGGCAAGAAGATACAAACAGTTGTCAAAGTTGAAGCGGTAATTGAAGTGCCCATTTCCTGCGCACCGAGCGTTGCAGCAACCTCAGGCTTTGCATCGCGCTCACGATAACTAAATATATTTTCAAGAACAACAATTGAGTTGTCCACAAGCATACCAATTCCAAGCAAAAGACCAGAAAGCGTCATCATATTTATTGTATATCCGCAGAAGTACATAAGACACAGAGTGACAATTACAGAAATCGGAATGGCAAGGGCAATGATAAACGTACTTTTTACAGAACGCAAGAATATATAAAGCACAACAATGGCAAACGCAATACCTTCAACAAGAGATTTCACAACATTAAAAATCGTGTCCTTTATGTCGTCTGTTGTGTTGTACACCTCTATAATTTCAATGTCACTTGGCAAATCGCGTTTAATTTCAGAAAGTTTTTTACGCACATTTTGCGCAGTTGAAACAGAGTTCTTGCCACTTTGCTTTTGAATGGAAAGCATAACAGAAGGAGTGCCATTCATAAATGCAAGCGAAGTCGCCTCCTCATAGCCTTCATACACATCGGCAATATCACGCAACAAGATTGAAACAACTTCAACATTTCCATTTGGCTCAACACGAGATGCATACGAAACAACAGTTTGTTTTATTTCATCAACAGATTTATATGTACCTTCCGCTGAAATAGAATAGTTAAAGCCATTCGATTCAATTGAGCCACCAGAACTCGTAATGTTTTGAGCGCCAATCATCTGCACAATTTGCGTAATCGTCAATCCATACGCATCAAGACGGTCTCGCGGAACATCAATCAAAATTTGTTTTTCACGATTTCCACGTGCATTTGCAGAGGCAACACCATCAATCTGTTCAAGACGTGGCTCGATAATATCTTCAACATACGATGATAACTCTTCAGGAGTTCTCGAGCCCGTTATAATCAACGCCATAATAGGCAGCATAGAAGGGTCCATTTGGAACATAATTGGCGTATCAGAATCATCCGGCAAATAATTGCGCACCAAATCTATTTTGTCGCGTATATTTCCTGTAGCGGCATCAAGATTAGTGCCATATTCAAATTCAAGAACAACCATACTTGCACCCGTTTGCGATGTTGACGTAAGTTTTTTCAATCCTGTCACACCGGAAAGACTGCTTTCAAGAGTTCTTGTAACGCTTTTTTCCACTTCTTCAGGACCTGCATCTCCATAAGAGGTATACACAATAATATACGGAATATCCATATCTGGATACAAATCAAGAGGAAGGGATGCAGCACAATAAATTCCCAAAAGAGTAAGAAGGATAAATATAATCAAGACCGTAGTAGGCTTGTTTACAGATGCTTTTGATATAGTCATAAAACCTCCAGCGTTTTTTCAGCAAAGAAGCTCTTCGCTGAAAACAGTTGTTTCACAATAAAATGAAAAACAACTGTTAAGGGAATCTCTAAAAATTTCAGTTTTTCGCAGTTCCCTTAATAATGAGTTTTCGCAGAAAACTCGAAGTCAAAACCCCTATTTTTCCAACAACAAGCAAATTTGCATATTCAGAATGTGTTGAAAATAGATTTTTTATTCAGCAATGCTGATAATGTTCACCTTTGCGCCATCGTTAAGAAGAGCCTGTCCCTTTATAACTATTAAATCACCGGCAACAATGCCCATTACGATTTCCTGTTTGTCGTCAACTCTAATTCCCAACTTTACAGGACAAGACTTTACAGTGTTTGTCTGCGGATCAATTACATAAACTATTTGCTCATTGTTCCGTGTCAACACAACATTATGCGGAATGACAATTGTATTCTTTTTTGTTTCTGTAACCAGTTTTATACGTGCATACATACCAGCGCGAAGTCTAGAATCGTTTGGAATTTGAAGCAGCTTCACGCCAAGAGTACGGCTTGAAGTGTCAAGAACAGGGTCAATTTCCACAAGAACGGCAGGAAAAATTTCTCCAGGATATGCATCAAACATTAACTCTGCTTTTTGGTTTTGCTTAACACGTGAAATAAATCGTTCGGCAATATTTGTTTTGATTTCAAGTTGACCCGTGCTGGAAATTTTACCAATAGACATTGAAGCGGCAACCGTTGTTCCCACTGTATATGGAAACGAGGTTATAGTTCCTGAAACAGGAGCCTTCACAGGACTTAATTGAAAATCTTGTCCCGGACGACTTGCATCCACCAAAGCAACAACATCATCTTTTTCAACTCTATCTCCAACCCTCACGTTAAGTTGTTTCAATTTTCCGCTTTGTACATCGGGGAAAATGTCAACACTTGATGCCGTTTGCACGTTTCCGCCAAATTCAAGATAGTCATCAAGGACTTGCGGAATTGCCTTATATGCGTTCACCGCAAAAACAGTTTCGGACTGTTCTTCATCCGCTTTAGCCTGAAGCCCTGCAGGTTTTTTACAGCCTATAAAGGCAACCAAAACAAAAACACCCATTAAGATTCCAAAAGGCACATTGATTTTCATATATGTTCTCCCTGCCACTTCGTAATGAAATGAGAAGTGGCATTTGATATGCAAGTTTCCAACGGAAACTTGTCATGATAAAAGTATCGCGCCATTTGTGCGGTGCTTTTATCATAACTCCTAATAAAAAGTCAAAAGTTTGACACAAGTAAATTGCCACAGACATTCTGTCCTCGCTACAACAAACTCCCTTCCTATCCTTGCAAGATTTCTTGCTTGTGGACAATCAAAGCAATGTATAAGCAACTCATAGCGATTGATTTTCCACCTTGCCCAACTTAAAACTTCATATTCAATTTTGTCTCCAAATCCAGCAACGCTGAAATATAGTTGTTCTTTTCACTTGAAAGCCCCATTCGAGCCTGTTCGTAAGAATTTTCCGATTCCTGCACATCAAGTAATTCCGCAGTACCACTATTATACGCCTTCAACGTTGATTCATAAGCCATTTTTGCAAGCTCAACAGTTTTTTCCATTGCGGTTATGTTTGCCTCGCATTTATTTAAGTTACCGACAAGCGAATGTATTTCAATTTCCGTGTTTTGCACCAGTTGCTCCAATCCAAACTCCGCCTGTTTTAACTGTTGCTTTGAATCCTTTAAAGACTGCATATTTGCACTAAACGGAAGCATATCCAAAAGATTTGAATAAATTAAAGTAAATGAAAGACTTCCTGTATCAGCATCAGCAAAATCGTCCGCCCATTTACCCGCAGCATACGCAGCAGGTGAAAAACTATAGTTCACCGAAAGGCTCGGCGTAAAAGTTGAAAGTCGCTTTGCATTTATCGAAATTTTCAGCAACTCAATATTCTTTTTGAGGGAAATAATATCCTTGTTTTTTTCAAGATATTTTTCCACCAAGTCGCTCGCATCAACATTTACATAAGCCGTTTCAATAGATCCGTCAAGTTCAATGTTCGTTCCGTACGGAAAGCCCAACAAAAACGCAAAGGTGTCCATAGTCTGCTTCAGGCTTTGCTCCGTAGACATAACAGTTGGCTTTTGATTTTCATACGTAACCTGCGCATTTAAAACGCTCATTTCAGGCACAAGTCCATTCCTGTAGTTTATTGTCGCCTGATTATATCTTTTTTGTGCATTTTCCAACTTCTCGCGCTGAATATCCAAATTTTCCTTGCTCAAAAGAATTCCGTAAAATAATTTCCGAATGTTCACTTCCATATCTCGCTGCGCTTGATCCCACGTTATTTGCCCCTGCTCATACTGCACTTTTGCTGCCCGAATAGAATCGATCATCGCAAGGTTAAAATTCCACTGCACTGAAATTGAAGGAAGCACCATCGCCCAATGAAGTTTTTCTGTGTCTTCATAGCCAGCATTTTTCACGATAGAATCATACATCTGTGGTGGAAGCGGCACTCCGCCTTCAAGCGCACCAAGTCTTCCTTGTGTTATTATATTTTGAGAAATTGAATTGAACGTGGAATTCGCTGTAGTTCTTGCCGCAGTTGCACTTATTCCTGCGCTCGGCAAAAAGGTATTCCAACCGTATTGAGAGGCGCGCTTTTTGATTTCCAAGTCAATCGCAGACGACTTTAACGACTTGTTGTTTTCAAGCGCGTGATTCACCGCCTCTTCAACTGTCAAAACCACTTTTTCATCTGCACTCCCTTCCGTTTCGTTTAGCGTGTTTTCTTCGGACGCAACACCATCTTCTGCATACAAGCAAAAGGAAAGAAGCATACCAAAAAGAGCGAGTGTCTTTTTCCATTTCTTTTTTTTCATTTTGTACTCCTAATATAAAAAAGTTCGCAACGCAAACTTTAAGTAGACAAAAGCCGCGTCATTTATGCGGCGTTGTTTACCTGCCTTACATTCGTTTTGTAATTAACCATTTGAGTCAGCGGAATATGTGTCATTTGTAAAATTAACATCATACCCCCCCCCATCACAATTTTTTCCTTCTTCTTTTTTTTGATCCTCGCAGTGAACAGATTCTCCTGCATTCTGCTTTACACTTCTTTTGTTATTTAAAAGACTGTTTTTTAACTGCAAGACTGCACTGGTTAATTTCAAAATGCTATTTTGCAGCATTTCCTTTTCTTCTTCTGTAAAACAGTAAGAAAGTTCGGTCTTTGTTTCCTGTGAAATCTCTTTCAATTGCTCGGTAATTGCCTCGGCTTTTTTTGTTAACAAAATATGCTTTTTTCGCCTGTCTGTAACGTCAGTCTTTTGCACAACAAAGCCCTCTTTTTCCAGTTTGCTAATAATTATGCTAAACGCCGCGTTTTTCACCCCGCACATTTTTGTCAACTCATTTGCTGTATTCAAATGCCCACAGATAGAAAGATATTCGAGTATATTTAAACTGGTGATATTCAAGCCCGTCTGTTTGCACAATGGCTCTGCCTTGATACTGCGAATAGTACCGAGAGAATATGCAAGGGCATAAAAATCTTTAAAGTCCATTTTATAAAACCTTTCAATACATCATCAAAATACATTTAGAAAGATAACAACCTTTCATTAAAGTTTCAATACATTTTAGAAAATTATTTTAAATTTAAATTATTTATTTTTAATATATATACAATTTTCAATTAAATATCAAGTTTTTCAAAAGATTTCAACAAATTTCTTTTGAATTTACACATTGCCTCCACCACCCACTACTCACCCCCTTCTTTTTCCTCTCCCCCAAACAACTCACCGCACCTCCACACTTGAGATTGCGTGCAAGATACTTTGCAATAATGGCAAGACATGTCACTGTGAGGACTGAAAATCCATGACAATCCATTCACTTCAAAAAAAACAGACTAAAACTATTGATTAAAATTCCCCTCATTTTTTTCCATTCTTATACTTGTGAAAAATTATATTTTATACTAAACTAAAAAAAATTAGACATAATGACACAAGTTGTGCTTTTGCATGTAAATCTGATTACGGAATATGTTTTTAATGAATAATCGAGTTTCAAAACGACAATCCACTAGCCAGTTTTGCGTAAAACCGAGCATTGCGAGGTAGCAAAACTGGAGGCGGAAGTCAAGAAATCGAAATGAAAAACCAATGCATCTTCCGCCATTTTTCAGATATGCTAAACACAACTTTTTTTATTTTCTAGGAGGTAAAAAAATGCCACAAAACCAAATTCAGCGAATGATTTTCGCTTTTATCACCGTTGTAATTACAGTGCATGCCTACATCTTTTACAGCCTGTATGTTATCAACGGTTCTCTGTTTATTAGCCTTGCCGCACAAGCGGGCTTTGAAACAACAAGCGTTCTCAAAGCCATAAATGCCATTGGCGGCGTTCCTGCGTTTGGAAGGTCAATGCCTATTTGGGCGATTGTTTTTATAGAATTCGTCTGCGCATACTTTCTCGAATGTATAATTGGCAGTCCGCTTTCATTCAAACTTGCATGCAGAAAATTTGACAGAGAAACAACAAACCCCGCTCTTTTTGAATCCGCTATTATTTCCGCAACAGTTGGAATTATGTGTCCTGCAATGAGCTTTTTAGCAACGTTTTTCTATTTTCCTTATGGATATGAACCTTTGAATTTTTGGACTTTTATGGCGCATTGGTGCAAACTAGTGATTTTCAACTTTCCGTTTGCCTTTTTCACGCAAATGTATTTTATTCAGCCAGCAGTCCGAAAACTGTTCCGCACGATTTTTGCAAACCACAACAAGAAAAATTCTTTGCATCCCTCATATTCACTAAAATCATAGATAAGAATAATTTTTCTTTTTTACAAAAAAAATGATTGTCTGTATTGTAAAATTAGGATATACTTTTACAATACAGATAGTATAGTTATGGGGTGTAATTTTCTTTGCAAAACACATTAGATTTTCTAACCAGCGAAAAAGTCGAATTTTTCTTTAATAACTACAAACACAATAACTCCTTAATTTATCGCCTTGAACAAAAAATTATTGAAGAGTCCGAAAGTTTTGAAAAGTGGCAGAACCTTATTTTGGATAATTCTCAATTGACGCGAAAACTTTTTATCAAAAATATGTCATTGGTAAACGCATATATTCTTCCCGCAATTGAAAACCCCTGTGGTTTGAAAAAAAAGACTCTTGAATCATTTTTACTTCACATAACATTTTTTTTGTTTGAAAACAATAATGACTCTCTTGTCATTGATGATATTTTAAACTCGTTTCTTGCACATCCTGAAATTTTAAACGACAAAACAAGATTTTTAACGCTCATGAATCTTGGAATCAGCAAAACAGTGGCAGGTCGGGGAAGCCTTGAAAGAACATGCAAAATTTTTGATGAGGCTTGCACTATTTTCCCAACAATGACCTCCCCAAATGACTTTGACATAGCAACGAAAATTGTTTTCTGCCGTTCATTTCAAATGCTTGCCTTTGCCCTGTATGACAATTTTAATTATGCAGAATTTGTTTCCATCTATGAAAAGACAAGGGAGCTTCTCGACAGTGCAACCCCTGAAATTTTAAGCGAAATGTGGAATTCTTATGCCGATTTTGATTTCCACAAAAACTACTTGATGCGTTTCTTTCGTTTGTATGGAATTTTTATGGCAAATAAAAACGGATTCCGCATCGATGAAGATTCTTCCATTGAAAACCAAGAAGCATTAAAAACAATACTATCGTGGACACAAGAAGAATTCAACGCACAAAAAAATGAAGGACTGATAAATCCGTTTATATTCACCGCATTTTACAAACAGCAAAAAAATAATAACGAAATTACCGAAGACGAGTATAAAGACATTCTTGTTAAAAAATTCAATGAATTTATGAAAATAAACGATCAAAAATGTGAAATGATTTATCCTTCTCTCGCCTTTCCAGATGATACAGGCTTTATTGACCCCTGCTTTGCAAATATGATGGACAGAATGAAGCTTTTTAATAAGTCATTTTCTTATGTTTTTACCTTTTTGAGTGAACTTTTACAATTCTCAGATGATGAAAGAATTTTGACAGAAATTTGCAGATATTTTCAACTTTTAAGCTATGCGGACAAAGGCTTTTCCATAGATAAATTTGTAATACAACTCATTGAAACAATCGCGCAAAAAATGGATTCCGTTGAAAAATTCATCAACTTCGTACAAACAGTCTTTATTCACCGTCAAATATCTTCGGCAATTCACATTAGAATGGTTTCAAGCATCTCAGGCATTTGCTTTTCGCATTTTATTCAAAAACGACCAGAACTCTTCACCATCGAAGGGAAATACGAAACTGCGGAAGAAGTGTCTAAAAACATAAATGAACTGACAATATTTCTAAAAAACGGCGCAATTTTGCACGATTTGGGAAAACTCTCTTTCACCGATCTTATAAATATGCATTATAGAGAAATCACAGACAGCGAATTTGCGCTCATAAAGTCCCATGCGGCAATGGGGGCAAACATCGTTGAAAACTTCCCGTATCTTGCCCTTTATAAGGATTTTATGCAAGGACATCACAAATACTGGGATGATAGCTATGGCTACCCTGAAAATTTTCATATCCAAGACTCAAAATACAAATACTATGTCGCCCTCATTTGCATTGCAGACTGTATAGACACAACAACCGACACCACAGGGCGAAACTACCAAAAGCAAAAGACCTTCGATGATATTTTCAAAGAATTAAAGGAGCAAGCGGGAACGCGCTATTGTCCAGAACTGGTTAAAATGCTGGAAGAAGACGAAAGCCTTCAAGAAGAACTGCGCATTCTCACCTCTCAAAACGGACGGAACTACAATTCATATCAGATTTATCATAATTTTATTGAATCGACAATTGTGTTTCTCGAAAAAGACGAACGCACAATTTCAAAGTTCAATACACGGTTTGAAAAACATCTTTTGACATTCTTTAAGACTTGCTTTAAAAATACACCTGAAGACAGAATTATTAAGCATATAAAAGAACTAAAAAACGACCAAAATACACGGCTCTTTATAATGCATAACAAGGAAAACAAAATCTACGGAATTTTTGGCGGACATATAACGGTTCCTCTAAATGACGATGACATATACCTTTTTATCACAGATGCATTTGTTCTGCCAGAATATCGCAGAAAAGGATACGGAACGGAACTTCTTACTGCGGCAACCCGTTTTATGCGCGCGGAAAATATATTCAAAATCAAAACAAGTGTCCATAAACAATTAATTGAAGAAACATTCTTTTGGATTAACGGCTTTTATCCTGCAAAAGAATACATTATGGAAAATATATTTCAATAATTGCGTTTTCAACAACTAAAATGTCGTTGCAGATTTCAACAGGCTCAATCAGCGAATGAATGTTGACTGAAACCTATCGAAACCAATAATATGATACAAACACTTTCCGCTAATGTGAAAAAACATTGAGAAATGGCAAATATGTTGAGTCCACTGTAATTTGTTCGTCTTCAGCATTGAAATAAACCATATCCATAATAGAAATTCCATCATCAACATACACAGGAACTTTTGCCGTTCCAAGAGCGGGTTTTCTAAATTTTAAGTCGGCTTCAGGCGCAGTTCCTATGTATGGAGTAGAATCGCCAACATCAGGAGAAATAGTTCCATAGTCGCCCGAATTGTTCCAGTGCATATAGCCCCTGTTCACCGAATCACGAACGCCAAACACTTCCTTTTGAACATACTCCTTGTTATAATACTGCCTGTCATATCTCACATTCAAATAAAATGCCTGCACCCACGGACGAATAATCGCACGATTTCTTACCATGATTGTATTGCGATACGTACCATAATAGTAAACCCTGTATGGACGATCGGCATAAGGCTCATACGTCAAGAATTCCTGCTCAAAATGGCTGGGATAAAACATTGGACAAATAACATCAACATACTCACAAAGCATTTCAGCATCCTGTCCTGTACGAGTTCCGCTCCTATACCAACCGTTTGCTCCGTAAATGTCTATTCCGATAGGGGCATCAATATTGTTTCGGGCATAACGCAAAAACGAAACAAGTGCACTTTCCTTGTCCATCCCCTCGCTCTTCCATCTATATGAAGCCGCTCCAAGATTATATCCGTCAGTAGGAAAACGAATGTAGTCAAATTGAATTTCATCAAATCCGCGCGCAATCAACTCTTTTGCAATGGCAACATTATATTCCCACACTTCAGGGCAGTATGGATCTATCCAGTTTTCATCATAATATTGGGCTTCCTTGCCTGTAACCTCACCCGTTTCTGGATCGATAATGTCATTATATCCTTTTATTCCGACCCATGGAGAATTCGTTCGGTAGTTCCAAACCGCATATTTTGATCCGGCATAACTTGCAAGATTTCTATCCTTAAAGGCAACAATTCTCGCAATAAGATAAATGTTATCGGCTTTAAATTCCTTAATAAAATGGTCAAGATTTATGGCGTACTGCGTAACTTTTCCCTTTGACTTTACAAGTTCATCATGAGTGTCATAGCGCAAAAGTCCGTAGTCATCCTTCATATCAATTACAACGCCATTTAAATTATTATCATTTATAATTTTCTTGAATTTATCAATTCCACTTTGAAGACGACATTGGTACGCCGAAGCGTAAATACATTTTATGCCGTTCACTCCATTGGCTTTTGACGCGTATCGAGAATTTATAGTGCCAGGATATAAAAGCCAAAGTTCGTTTAAGCAAACGCCTTTTTTAAATCCCGTCTTGTTATACGGAATCCATGCAGAATTCACAACACCAGGCACAGAAGAAAGACTCTTTTTCCACTCTTCAAATTTTTCAGGAATGCCAGGGCTTGTAAGCGTGCCTAAATCCACTGCCCCCACTCCCTCAATCTTAGTGAACAACAGATTATTGCCCACCATTGTAAGACCGTCAAATGTTTCCGCTGGCTCTTCACTGATAAAAATACATTCGCCTTTTTTTGTTTCCCAGTTAAATCTATAAATTCGCGGAATATATGTTTGAGACATATAAATTTCGGCGGAAAAACTCCCGTTTTTATTCAAGTGCATAACTGGTAAAATGTCAGCAATTTCATCTGTTTGTGACATAGTGGGCATAATCTCAAATCCAGAGGACACATCACTCCAAACGGGATTCGCATCGTCAACCTTTATATATGAAAGTCCAAAAATAGGGTGACTCATAAACACCACAAGCTCCGAACCAAGCGTTCCATCCGACATCGTTTTGGGCATTGAAGCAATTGCAACCGCCTTTATTCCAGAAGTGGAGCGACTCATAGATCCAAGCGACTCCCACGATATTCCACCGTCTTTAGAAATATACACATTATCTTTTGTCGCCGTCACAAGCTGCAATGGATTCATAGGGTTTGCACACAAATCTTTTAATGTCTGCACTTGCTTGTGAAACGAAACGTTCTGCCCGTCATAATCTTTAAGAGTAAGAAATGGCAGTCCATTGTTTCGGAACTCAAATGTTTCCAAGTCCGCACTAAACAATATCCCCTCGTTTGTTCTAAAATACCAAGCCTCTTGAAATTTATTGTTTTCATTGGGAAGTTCCACGCGAACAATTTGTTCAACGCTACCATCAGTCCAAAGAGGAACTGCTTGATTTGTACTGGAAATTTTAAAAAGCCCCTTATCTGATGCCGCAAGATATAGTTTTGTTTCGGAAATGCTATCCTTTGCAACAATAACTTCATCCGGCAATTTATAAAGAGGCTTTACCTCACGCGCAAACATTTCATTTGAAAAAATAAATGATACTAAAAAAACAAGTAAAATTGACATATTTTTTTATCGGTAGACTAACAAAAAGAATTAAGAAAAATCATACAGCAAAAAATTAAACAACCACACGTTTTGAAAAATAAAGTAAAATTTGATGTTCTGAACAAGTCCCGTATAGATTGCTTCGCAAGCACACCTCGCAAGAAAACACAGAAGAGGGAATGCGCAAGCGCATGGTTTTGCCTTTCTCACTGCAATTAGAAGAATGTTTTTCTATCGTCTCAAAACTAAAATTTCATACTATATTTCGACTTTTTAACATGCAAAAAAAACATTCATAAAGGCGCAGTGGCGAAAGATACATTGTTCTTCCACTTTTAATTCCTCGACTTTCGCCTCCAGTTTTGCCCGCGAGTTTGCAATGCAAACTCGATAGCAATTTCATAGAAATTGCGGACTACGCTATCAAAACTGGCTAGCGAATTGTCATTGTCATTTCAAAACTCGCATTAAAATCAGCAACGAGAGTTTTTGTTTGCACTGGCAATGAAGCTTCCAGCACAAACACCAATTTCAAGGTCATTGAGCCTGTTGAAATGACCTTCCGCCGAATTACACAATATCTTTCAATGCGGTAATGACATCCTTGTCGTAAATATTTGGCTGGCTTTCCAATTTTTCAACGGCAGAGTCCTTGTCAGTTCCACCACGATAGGCTCTACGACTTGAAAGCGCATTAAAACTATCTGCAACTCGAATTATTCTTGCAATCTTTGGAATCTCGTCTCCTTTCTTGCCATGCAATCCAGAGCCGTCCATATTTTCATGGTGGAAACGCGCGGCATCATCAAACACTTGCCAATATCTCTTTGGAACAAATTGCAAATGGTCTTCCGCCATATCAATATGTTTGTTCAACTCTTTGCGCTGTTCGTCCGTCAAATCCTCTGCACTTAAAAGATTTTCATCAACACTTAAAAAGCCTGCATCATAAACCATTGAAGCGCAAAAATAAACCATCGCTTCATATTGACGACAACCAAGTCGTGTTGCAAGTTTGAACACAAGCTCCGAAACATTCTTTGAATTGTTTTTGCGAGCCGTAACCTGATCAATTTTTGCACCTAAATCCTCGCACTTTGCCGCAAGCTCACGCAATTCTTCCTTTTCTTCTGGCGTTTCTTCAGGTTCTGGAAGCGCACTTTGACTCCACGTAGAACTTCCCGCAAGCTTCAAGCCATCATCACTGTAAAGACCAGCAATTCCACCTATCATCAATTGATTTGTCTGGCTTTGATTTTGTGCAAGCAGTTTAAATGCCTCCGCATATTGTTGCTGTTGAATTTGAGAATGTTTTGCAGCCGCCCGCACAATCACAATAATCAACATAACAACGATTAAAATCACCACCATAATTCCAACGATAAGTAAAACTATCATGGAAAGTTGTTTATTGGTTCTTTCTCCGCTTCTTTGCATTTCAGATACAGCCTTTGACATATTCTCTGTCATTTGTTCCGTCATTGCCTTTGTCGCTTCATTGCTCGACTCAATGGACTCGGCTATTTTATCAATCGTCTCTTTGCTAGATTTATTTGTTTGTTCAAGTCGATCGTAAAATTCCTGTTGATTTTGCTTGTCCGCCGCCTTTTCATCCGCAACAACTCGCGTTTCAATCTGTTTTACCAACTTTGTAATTTCAGGAGTTCCCACTTCCGGATAGGACGCAAGGTTTTCTTTTATATCTATAAAAGCGTCTGCATCATAATGATTTTGAATCTGATTCAAGCGGTTTCGATACACAGTTCTTGCAAAAATAAGTACATTGTTTGGAATAATTTCAGAATCAGTACTCTTTGTTAATTTCATTGCCAATGTCACTTGCTTATAAGCCTCTGCAAGGTTTCCATCGTCAAAAGACTCTTCCGCTCTTTCCAAATAGGACTCAGCCAATCGAGCAACAGCATCGCTTGAAGAAGCCCCCCTTTGCCCCTCTTGAGAATAAAAAACACCAACAAACAACACAGACAACGCAAAACACCATACAAAACATTTATTTCGCAACATTTTCAGCTCCAATTGCAAGAACAAGTCTTGCTCGATTTTCTATTCCAGAAGATTTAACATAGAATGTATCTTTCACCCCGATATTAAATCCTAGCCTCACTTTTTCCATGTCAAGGAAAGGAATTCGCAAGGAAACAACTCCACCCATTGCAAAATTCAAATCCTTATTTGCAAGATGACCGATATAATAATCAATGCCTCCATCAAGCCTCAATTTTCCAAGCTTTATTTTACTAAAACTAACGCCTATCATAGGGGTTAAAAAATTATCCTGCAAAGAACTTGGAGTTTCTCCTTCATCAAGCGTTTCAAATTTTAAGTCGGCATTAAAACCAACGCGCAAGAAAAGATTTCGACTCAACGGCGTATATCCTATTTTCGGCGCAAGATACACATTTCCTAACACTGTTTTATCGTCATTTGCAAACGCAACAATAACAGCCTCCCCACCAACATCGCCACCGATTGTCAATTTGTCAAAGGAATACTCATAAGTAAAATCCCCTGAAAGCCCGTACCGAACAGAATTGTATTTTGACTGAGTTTCCGATGCCAAGTCTAAGTTTGCCATTCCAAAGCGTAAATTCCAAAAAGTTGCGGAATATTTTTTATCTGCTTCGTTTAAATAAACAGTATTGCCATCCGAAGTTTGTATAGACTGAAAGTCCTTTTCAACAGCAATCTTTTGCCGCTGCTTTTCAAGCTCCAATTTAGCCAATGCCGCCTCGCGTTGTGCAGCAAGAGCCTGCTCTCTTTTTTCCTGCTCTTTCAAAGCCGTGGCAATAGTTGTATACATTTCAATGGCATCAATATTGTCAATGTCGTTATCAATAACAATAATGTTTGCTTGCGTGGCAAATTCATACTCCTCTTTTATAATCAAGTGACGAATCTTTTTCAGCACATAATTTTCAAGAAGATAATAATTGTCATCCCGTACATTATTGGAGAGTATCGAATCCAACTCCTTTAAAGACCTGTTCACGAAAGCAATGTCTATTTCCCGATAAAGCGCACTAACATACGCTTCCACTGAAAAAGCAGGAAGAGAAATTCCAATAAGTCCAACTAGTAAAAGACATTTGAATACTTTTTTACCTTTCATCGTCCACCGCCTAGAATACATTTACACGAATTCCTTCGGACCACTGCGGAACTACGCTCTGAATATGCTGCTTACCTTCTCCTGCAATATCAGACGGAATAAACCACAAAGAGAATTCTGTATAAAGAGAGAATGAACTAAAGCACTTCGCCTTTGGGAATGTAACCTTTGGGAATTCAACTTGAGCAATTATAGCCGAAAGCGTTTGACTTCCCCTTTGCTTTGGATCATCGTCCATATTAAATATTGAGAAATGCGCTCCAACCGCCACACTCGCTGAAAGCCATTCAAAATCACGCCCAAAGAAGAATGCAAATGGAATTTGAGCGATATTAGCGATAATCTTCAAACCAATAACACTACTTCCACCATATCGATATTCCATTCCAGATCTAAAGATATTGTATTGTTTTCTTGTAAACTGCCCCCACTGGAACTGCACTTTTACATTGTCATCAAAGAATGTAAGACCCGCTCCAATATCAAAAAGCGTTGCACCCCAGAATTTCCAGTCTATATACAATCCCTGAATAAACTTTGGAACTTCATAAGACGCTTTGTCTCCCTTTCTCAAAGCGAGCGTAACATTTTTCAAACCAACATTATCGCTTGAAATACCGCTGAACAAAAGCTCCTGATTATAACGACCTCCCACTTGTGGCGCAATCAAACGAATCTTTGGAACCGTGTTGTCAACTTGTATAATCACGCGTTCAATTGCCGACTCTCCGTTTCGCATTGTCGCACGAACAAGCATAAAATGATAGCCTTCCGGTATGTCCTTGTTCTCCACGCGGTACATCCACTGCTCATGCTTTGAAACCTGCTTGAAAGTCCTTCCATTGTCAAAACTGATTTCAACTTTTTGAACCTTCTTATTTTTTACAGCATCTTTTAACTCTTTTGGAGCATCTTTTAATTTTGAAGCGATCAATTCCTCTGAATCGGTTTGGTAACCCGCCGTTCCTTTGATGTACGGTCGTTCAATCGCAAAATCTCCGTAAGCGAAATTATCTATTTTAACCCACGGACCAATAGATGAGTACTCCACCGTCTGAACACGCGACCGAATAACAGTTCCACCCTCAAGTCGAGCATCAACCCTATACTCACTCACACCCTCAGAAATATCCTCTGGATTTATTTCAAACTTAAAGTAATTGGTCGAAAGCGGCTTTGTATCTCGCACAAATGTATCATTTAGATACAGTGCAAGGGATTCAACTGGCTTGTCAGAACTAACTTGACCATAAATATTGAAATACCCCCTCTTGTGTTCTCCATTCAACGGATAAAGCAAGTCAACGGCAGCCAATGCCTTTGTTTTGTTAAGGAATACATTTCGACTCAAATGCGTTTCATTTCCTGCCTTATCAAGTGCCGTCAACTCTACATTATATGAGCCATTATCAAGGGAAGTCATATCAACAGTCGTTGCAATAATTCGTCCAAGGTCAAAATTAATTTTTTGCATATCCTTTGGAATAGACTTTCCATCAAGACTTCGGATTGTCACATACATTTTTTCTATTGCCACATTGTCAAACGCATATCCACTGAAGAAAAGCGGACCGGCTGTGCTTGCGGAGTCAAGAGGGAAGTCAAGTATCATTTCAGGCGCTTCATTATCTATACTAATAAGACTTGAATATAACGCTTGTATTCCGTATTTATCAAACACCTTTATAAATATAACGCTTGTGCCATTTGGAATTGCACGGGTGTCAAATGTGTATGACCACGATTCCTGTCCAACTGTATTGTTATATGAATTTCCATTGTCAAGAGAAATCAATACCTTTTCAATTCCATTTTTATCCGATGCAACACCCTTTACTGTTATTTCTCCCCTCACAGTAGTATTATTATCAGGACTAAAGACAACGCCCTTTGGCTCTTCCGTTGAAACCCTAATCTTTCGTTCCGTGGGCTCGCCTTTTACTCCATTGCAATCAACAGCATAAATTGAAATGATATGTTCATTATCAGTGAGCGTGCTAAAGTCTATGGGGATTGCATAACTTGTTCTCTTATAGTCAGGAACAGAACTTTTCACATTACCATTATCATCATACGTAACAATCGGCTCGCCTTCTGGTGATGTGACAAGTTTATAAGCATTATTATCAATTCTATAATACACTTCAGAAGGTCCGTCATCATCATACACAACACCAGAAATTGTAAAATCGCGCGTAATAACTTCGTCTTCTAATGGAATATGAATTTCCACAACAGGCAAATCAGACTCCCTGTCAATCATAAAGTCCCACGACTCTATCGTTGTAACATTTCCAGCATCATCGGCAAATTTAAATGACATAGCATCATCAATTGGTTTTTCCGTAGTTCCAATATGAGTAAGAACAAAATTATCAATATCTACATTAACTTTGCTGTTTGCTGTTTTTCCATCTGGAGGAGCAATATAAGTCATTTGCCCTAGGCTTCCATTGTCGTACACCTTAAATCCAATCAAGTTTATACCGTTGACAGTGGCATCATCAGTTGGCATTATGACTTCCACAGAAGGAGGTGTTATATCTCTTTGAACAGAAATATGCTGATAAGAAACATTTGACGCTGTATCAAACACTCGCACATCAATTTCTATAAGACCTTCCTCATAATTGGAAATATCCGCTGTCGCAGAAAACACTGCGCCTTCCGACCCCGTCGTCCTTGAAATTGAAATAGGATTCCATGTTTCTCCGCCATCAATAGAATAATCCCCCGACTTTATACCTGAAGAATCAACAACCGTTCCTGTTATGCGGAGCATATTTTTCACCCATTGTTGATTTTTCGGAGTTGAAATCACTAGTTCCGGCGCACCCGAATCCACAATGAAGTTTAATGCAGGAGAAGTGTATGAAATACCGTTTATGTCTTTTATGCGCAATTGCACATTTTGAAAAAATCCTTCTTTAGTGAATGTCACAGTGACATTTTTATCCTTTTGATCTATCGAAAGTCCAGAGGCTTCACCCGTTGAATTTATTAATGCCACATCATCAATTGCAGGGATGTTTGCATAAAAATTAAATGCTTGACCTGTCGGCACTATGTAGCTTGAAGTTGCCTTGTCATAAAATATGTCAGAAGATTCCATTATGTAAATTGCACGTTCATCATCTATGCTGTTAGAATCAGAAGGACGCACAATTTCAAATAAACCGACTAAATCAGAGGAAATATTCCCCGCCTTTATCGAAACAGTAATTTTATTCATACGAACAGGAAGGTTTGTAATCGGTATTTCCACCACCCACCTATTATCAACTTCAAGTGATTTTGTAGCCTTAGCACTTCCAGACAAATCTTTTCCACCAGGAGTTTCTTCACCAGTAATCTTGTAGGAAAGAGACGAAAGAGACGCTTCTGTATCAATATAGGCAGTTATTTTTGAAGTCTCTCCTTTAGCAAGCACAACAGGCATTCCACTTTTGTATTGTTCATCGCCAATACTAGCAAAATGCGCCTGCAATGAATACGGCTTGTTAAATTTAATTTTAGAAGTCGCTTTTTTATTGTTGCTCGGATCTGTCACTGTTTTCGTAATTTGATTTACGCCTCCAGGCATATCGCTTTTATAAAACACACCAAAACGAGAGTCAAGAGAAGCACCCTGATATGCCGCGGCAAAGTACACGTTTTCACCTTCCACCCAAACAATCATAGGATTTTTTGCGGCAGGCATTTTTCCAGTTGGAAGTTTCTCTAATTCTGGAATAGTGGAAATACAGATTGCATTTCCAAAAGTATTTCCGCAAACACTTTCAGCAACAACCTCAATAATGTAAAGCCCCGCATCCAATATTGCCGCATTAAACGGAATAGAAAACGTATTTGAAACGGGAATATCCGTTAGAGAGCCTTGAGAAATCGCTCTCATTGCAGAAACTACATTTCCAGTGCCTGCTTCAATTGTTGCAAGAGATGAAAACACTCTGTATGAAAGCCGGCTAATTCCACTTTCACAAACAACATTTCCCGAAATAGTTATTTCATCTTCAGGTTTGTCAATAATACCATCGGCAAGCCCTGAATTAAACACAATCTTCGGAGCAGGTGCATCATTTTTAAAGATTAACTGCCTTGAATCAAAGAATATGCCTTGATCAGTAACAACACGCACAACAACAGGTTCTGAAACACCCAAAGCCTTTCCAGGAACAAGGGTAATTATATTGCCTTTTAATTCCGCCCTGGCAAATGGCGTTGATGGAATAATAGACACACCTTTTGCGTTTCCACCGATAAAATATCCTGTTACAGGAAATTCTGCATTGTTTATTATAACACCATCTTCACCTATAGCACTGTCATCAAAAACCACAGCGGATTCAACTGATTTTACCTTGGATGTATTGACAACATAGACAAGAGACTTGTAATCTTTAGAACGTCCTGCTTTGTCTGTAGCAGTAAGATATACTTTCACAACGCCTTTAGGACCATCTGAATCAAAGGGAATTGAAATCGATTGAGAAGTCGAGCCATTCGGTGCATAATCAAACTTTTTCACCCTGTCTGCGCCCCATCTCACCTCAGCAGAAAGCGAATCAAGACCAAGACCGCTTGATGCCGTTACCGTAAAAGACGAGCCTGCTTCAGGATGAACTACAATTCCGTCATAAACAGTTTCTTTGCCAATTTTTGCCTCTGAAAACAAAGGAATAGGACCGAGCGCGGAAAAGGACACACTGCTTTTATCTCCCTCAACTCCGTTTTTGTCAACGGCGATAACTGTTATTGTGTGAACACCAGAAGTTAAATCCGATCCATTTATTAAATCGACAGAAAAAACACCTTTTGTTTCCTGTGTAAGCCATTCTCCAGAATCAAGTTTATATTTTATAGATTGAATTCCCTGTTCATCCTTTGCAATACCACGCAAATACAATTTGTCATCAGAACCGAGCAACGTATCAGACGTAGGATACGTAATGCTAACAGTCGGCTTATCCAATAATTGATCTAACGGAATTGTGCGTGAAACAGATGTAACATTACCAGCCCGGTCTGTTGCAGTAATCGTAAATTTTCGCGACTTGCCGCTTGAACCAATTGTATCAAAAACAATTCCCCAATAGGGATTTCCCGGAATAATATCGTATTTTCCCGTTTCAGCACCAAACTGCCAAGACAAATCAACAATTTCAAGAGCATCAGTCACAGAACCGGTAACAGCAAACTTTCCGTATTGCACACTTTTTTCTTCAGGCGTTATAATTTTTACCACAGGTTTTGTATTATCGATAAAATAGAGGAATGAATAAAGACCTTCAGAACCCGCATTATCCAACGCCTTAATCCAAACAACGTTCGGTCCATCTTCAAATTTTGTTGTATCAATTGGAATGGAAAATGTTTTTACCTTTTCTTCCTTTTTTCCTGAAAGCTTTAATTCGGTAAACACATTTCCATTGTCAAAAGAATACTCCAGCTTTTCAATGCCGTTTCCGTCTGTCACTTCACCGGAAAATTTAGTCTTCCCTGACAGAAGAACTCCCATTGCATGGTTTTTAACTTCACTAATAGGAGCCCGCCTATCAAGATTCCAAGTGACAGTAACAGGATTTCCCTTCAACCCGTTTATATCAGTTCCAACAGCCTTTATTGTATGTATTCCCTCTGCAAGATCCGTTGTATTATAGTAGTATGACCAAAATTCTCTTCCAAAAGCACGTACAGGATTTTCTTCGTCATTGTCAAAAAACAATTCAACATACTGAACGCCGTCATCATCAATACAAGTACCAACAATATTTAAATTTCCTGCAACCCTCATATCAAGAACAGGATTTGTAATTCCACAAACAGGAAGATCTGAACGGGGATCTAACCAAATATTATGCGGACCTTCAATTGCAATATTACCTCCAAGGTCAGAGGCAGTAATCATTATATTGAACTTTCCACTTTTCTTGCCTGCAAGATCAAAGGTTTCCTGCCAACTTTCCATATTTTCAGCAGATTTTTCATCAATATCTTTTGCTCCATGTGCAAAAACAACTTGCAAGAATAAAAGAGAACAAAGAACCTTTAAAATAACATTTTTAATTTCTTTCACCTGATTCATAAAACCTCTCATAAAAAACACCGCATTAGTCACAAACCAAAGACAGAAACATATAAGTTTGTGGATACAACGCATTCACAAACCACAATGATAAAAATAACACAGACGTTGTTTTTATCTTAATTCCCATAAAGCAATAGTATTTTAACGGCTTCTTTTTATTTTACACCATTATTTTTCAATTGACAAATTTTCATTTTTAATTATCGGAAAAAGAAGCAACAAACTTTATTTTAATTAACATAACAGCATAACACTCTCTTATCTATTGCCGTTTCCGCTTGAAACTTCGCGCTACGTGCTTGTTGCAAAATCGTGTTTTCAACAATGCAAAAGGTAAAAGTGTTTTCACTAAAAAATGAAAACAAAGCGTCAAAGTTTATTTTCAGTGCAATTTTTAGCATTTGTCATTTCGCATATACGCTTTTCCATAAGCGGAACACCCCCTTTTATCAAAGCGGCAATAAAGGGGCGCGCAACAAGAACTTTCTTTGCCCCTAAATGCTTTGCAACACGGATGTCACGCACTGTCCTTATTCCGCCATCAACCCAAAGCTCCTTACAGTACCCAGAAAGAACTCCTCCATAATTTTCAAGGAATTTCGCCGTGCTTCCCTCGTCAGTTTGAACGCGCCCCCCGTGATTTGAAACAACGATAATATCCGGCAGAATTTCTGCACATAACTCCACATCGGCTTTCGTAAACACCCCCTTTATTGAAAGAGGAAGATTTGTTTTTTTACGAAAGTCCTGTAATTGATATGGACTCTTTCTTTCCAAATGCACTTGGTTTCGCATTGTTACTATATTATACGCATCAATATCCATTCCAATAGAATAGGCGCTATTTGTGTCCACAATTTTTTCAATGCGCATAGAAAGAATGTCGTCTGGATATGGCTTTAAAAAATAATGCGCTTTCTCTTGCAGACGAAAAACCGCTTCTATTCCAAACTGCAATTTTTCATCAGGCGCGCCATCCCCAACACAAATGGAAAGCCCTTGATTATGCGCAGCGGTAAAATAAGGCAGATAAAAATCGCTTTCATTTTCAAAGCCAATATTTTGCATCGCGCCTGTTACAGGGGCAATCCCAATGTCATCTGTAGAAACAGAAATCAAATCAATTTTTGAATGAAGACAAACATTTTTTTCGTAAAAATTGCCCCATGCGGAGCAATTTAAAATAAAATTATGGTTTTGGTTCACGCCCCCCATTCCTGGCAGTTCGTTTTTACACCCAAAACCATTGCAGACTTTACACAGGCGGCATTTAAAACTTCCAGCAAATGGAACAGTACATAAACCGCCTGCTATAGAATCAGTCGCCAAAGCAAATTCCAACTGAACGACCGCTTGCAAGAATCGGGTCATCTTTCGGAATATATTTCACCTTGCCTGCACATTCTGAAAGCGGAATGCCGACAATTTTGTTGTTATGCATAGCCACAAGCTTTCCGAAATCCTCTTTTGCAAGGAATCCCGCCGCGGCAACTCCAAACTGCGTTGCAAGCACTCTGTCATACGGAGAAGGAGTTCCTCCTCTCTGCAAATAGCCCAAAACAGTCACCCGAGATTCAAGTCCTGTAGCCTCCTCAAGTTCCTTTGCAACTCTATAGCCAATTGACTGGCTCATAGTAAGCCGCGATTTTTTAAACGCCTTTTTATCAAGTTTTGCTTCCTCAACAGAAAGTGCACCCTCCGCAACTACAATAATTGAAAATTCCTTGCCAGCATCTCGACGAGCAAGCACCTGTTTTGCAACTGACTTTATATTATACGGAATTTCAGGAATCAAACAAACATCTCCACCGCCAGCAATCGCAGAGTAAAGACCAAGCCAGCCCGCTTTATGTCCCATAACCTCAACAACCATCACACGACTATGGCTATGTGCAGTTGTATGAATTCTGTCAATTGCCTCTGTTGCAACATCAACAGCAGTATGAAATCCAAACGTTATATCAGAGCCGACAATATCGTTGTCTATTGTTTTTGGAAGTCCTATAACATTCAAGCCTTCATTTGCCAAAAGGCTTCCCGTTGTGTTAGTTCCATTTCCACCAAGCACAACAAGAGCGTCAAGATTCAAGTCCTTGTAATTTTTTTTGATTGCATCAACTGGCAAAAGTCCTGTTTCAGGGTCTTCAACGGGATTTTTAAATGGCTTTACGCGAGAAGTACTCAAAATAGTTCCACCACGAGTTAAAATGCCAGCAACCGTATCAGTTTCAATAGGAATATAGTCTCCTCGAATCAGCCCTTGATAGCCATAACGAAATCCAATGAATTTCATTCCGTAATTAATCATACCAGAGCGACAGACGCCCCTTATTGCAGCGTTAAGACCAGGTGCATCTCCACCAGAAGTCAAAATGCCAACAGTTTTTACAGATGTTTTTTTCATAGTGTTAATTATATCAGCAATTTAGGTATTAGCAAGCGAGAATTTTTTATCATGGAAAATTTCACGTTTTGAAAATACGACTTTACAAATGCATTGCATCGGAAGGACACACTAACGGTGGATTGCCACGGGCATTTCTGTCTCGCAATACCCACACCACACAAATAGCGCACCAAATCAGAGAACACAAGAAGAGTTGAAAACAACAGCCTTTCTTACGCTTCTTAAAAAATCTTTTCGCCTAAAAGTCGGGCAATGAGAGTTACTGCCATAACCGCGGTTTCGTTTCTTACGTCTAGAATGGGATTAACTTCAACAACTTCCATTGAACAAACCATTCCCAAAGAACTCATCTCTTCCATCAGCAAAAGCGCCTCCCGATAATTCAAGCCGCCAGGAACTGGCAAACCTGTTCCCGGGGCAATTGACGGATCAAGTGAATCCATATCAAAACTAACGTGAACAACATCGCAACGACTTTTGAAAAAAATCTTTACTTTTTTAAGAACTTCAGAAAATCCCAGTCTATCTATGTCGCTTATGGAAAAAACAGTAACTCCCGCCTCGCGCATAAGAGCCTTTTCTCCCCTGTCAAGATCGCGCACTCCCACATAGCAAATATTTTCAGGGTCAACTTTTTTGCCAGGGGTATACAAATTTACAAGCTCATCGATCCCATAGCCTGCACTTGCCGCAAGACACTCGCCATGGATATTGCCACTTATAGTCGTTTCCGTTGTGTTAAAATCGCCGTGTGCATCAATATAAAGAACACCAAGTCTCTTGTCCTTATACGCCGAATGAAGCCCTGCAAGCGTTCCCAACGCAATTGAATGGTCTCCCCCCAAGACAAGCGGAAAATCCCCGCTTTCCGCGACAGAATGAACTTCTCGCGCAAGGTCGGTGCAAGCCCTCGCAATCGGTTCAAGATATTTTGCCTTTGGATTTTTACCGGGATCAACGTATTCTTGCGCAATAATTTCGCTGTGATGTTGCTCGGCAACAACAGTGTGCCCTAACTCCTCAATCTTTTGCCGTATTCCCGCAAGTCGAAGCGCAGACGGTCCCATATCACTCCCATGTCGCCGCCCGCCATAATCCAACGGCATCTCCAAAATATGCACATTCATAGTTGAAAATATATCAGATTTTTGGATACGGGACAATGTAAGAAAACTGTTTCACGTGCATTTTCAGAGAGACTTCAAAAATTTTGTAATAAGAACGATACCTTCTTACAAAAAACAAACAGTTCACTTGAATAAAATATGAATGAGTAAATCCAAGGTTTAAAAACAGCAACTGAAATTGAGTTGCTGTTTTTAATAGCGAGTTTTTTTCAAAACTCGCTTATCAACTGCGATTTCTCACTTCGTTACGAAATCGCTTTTTCAGCAATTCAAAAGTTGAAACTTTTTTCATTGCTGAAAATTAAGGAAGGTTTAAAAACAGCAACTGAAATGGTGTTACCTGTTTTAATGCGAGTTTTGAAAATATAAAAAACGTTCGCAAAAGCGCAGTGAAAAAGGCAAAATCGCTCTAATTGTGGTCGCTGCGATAGCAGCGAAAAACAATCTATGCCACAATGAGCGCGAAATGCGCGAGCGCATGGTTTTGCCTTTTTCACTGCAACTGGAAGAATGTTTTTCTATTTTTATTAAAACTCGCTTATCAACTGCGATTTTCGTTTCGCTACAAAATCGCTTTTGTTGACAACAGTACCGCTTATTCTTTCGTCGTTGCCAGACTGTTCTAAATGCATTTGGAGCAAACACAGAGATATTGCATAAAATATGCTTTTATAATAATATAAGTATGTCTATTAAAGAGTTATAGGCAATTAAAAAAACTGGAGGAGTGTATGTCACTCAAAAAAACCTTTTCAAAGGACAAAAAAAAGTGTACTGTAACATTTACAGTTACCGCTGAAGCAGCACAAGGGGCAAAAAAAGTAAATATTGCTGGGGATTTTAATAGCTGGAGCAGCACAGATACACCTTTGACGCGTGGAAAAAACGGCGATTTTTCTGTAAAACTAACACTTGATGTCAATAAAGAATATCAATTCCGTTATTTACTTGATGGATACAAATGGGAAAACGACTGGAAAGCAGACAAATATATTCCCGCCCCATATTCTAACGCCGACAACTCTGTTGTTGTAACAAATGTTCTTTAAACTGTAAAAAACAAAACGGCTCTAAAATGAGCCGTTTTTTTATTGCAATTGTTTTACTATCATTAACTAGGAACGTGAATCACTTCGCGAGGTTTTGAGCCGTTTGCAGGGCCTACAATTCCTCGTTCTTCCATTTCTTCAACCAAGCGGGCGGCTCTGTTGTATCCTATTTTTAGTCTTCGCTGTATATACGATGCACTTGCCTTTCCTGCTTGCATTACAATGTCCAATGCCTGATCATATAAAGGATCTGGTCCGTCGTTGAAAAGACTTTGACTAAACTCTTCGCCATCGTCATCATCAACAAAAATTTCATCGTCAATATATTCGGGCGTTCCCAATGTTTTTACATAGTCAACAACATTTTCAACATCCTGATCACTTACAAAGGTGCCTTGTATTCGCACAGGAAATGGATCAACTGCACTTGCATAAAGCATATCTCCCTTTCCTAAAAGCATTTCTGCCCCCACTTGATCTATGATAATGCGACTGTCCATTTTTGAGGCAACCATAAACGCAATTCTCGTTGGAATGTTCGCCTTAATAAGACCTGTTATAACATCAATTGAAGGACGCTGTGTTGCAAGCACAAGATGAATTCCAACTGCACGGCTCATTGCGGCAAGACGGGCTATGGTTGATTCAAGCTCTTTTCCCGTTGTCGCCATTAAATCTGCAAATTCATCTATAATCACAACGATATAAGGCAATTTTTCAGTACAAATATTTCTCTCGTCAATTCGTTTGTTATAACTTGCAATGTCACGAACCCCCATAGTATCTAAAAGCGCGTAACGCCTTTCCATTTCACAAAGGCAATATTGAAGGGCTTGAAGAGCGCGCTTTGGCTCTGTAATGACAGGAGTAAGCAAATGCGGTATGTCATTATACAGTTTTAACTCCACAACTTTTGGATCTATCAAAATCAATTTAACTTGCTGTGGAGAACGCTTGAATAAAATTGAAAGAATCATTGAATTCACGCATACAGATTTTCCCGCGCCTGTTGCACCTGCAATTAACATGTGAGGCGTTTTCACCAAATCCAAAACCTGCGGTTTCCCGAGAATATCCTTTCCCAATACCACTGGAACCGCCATTTTTTCAAATTCGGCTAGTTTTTGCTCAATCATTTCACGGAAACTGACAATCGAGCGATTTTTATTCGGCACTTCAATTCCAACTGCCGCGCGTCCAGGAATAGGAGCAACAATTCTGACAGAACTGGCAGCCAAATTCAACGCAATATTGTCTTGCAAAGTCACAATTTTGCTTAATTTCACACCGGGAGCAGGAGACAGCTCAAACATTGTTACAACAGGACCTTTTTTTATGCCTATAATTTCCGCTTCAATTCCAAATTGATTTAACGTTTCCTTTAATTTTATTGAGTCTGCCTTTGTCTCCTCGTCTATAATCCAATATTGGTCGTTCTCGTAATGTTCTAGGAGTGACGCGGGAATTATATAAGGCAGTTTAGGACCTGCACGGTTTGACTTTGGCTGAAATGCATTTTGATTTGAAAAAACGGCTTCCCTTTTAATGGAATCAGAATTTTCCCCTTTGTCTTGCTCTTCATGGCCTTCATTTTCCAATTGATTTTCATAGCTTTCATTATCATTGTATTCTGATTCTTCAGTGGAGTTTCCAATTGCGCCGCCATTTTCCGTTTCATTATCTTCTTTCAACGCAGCGAACGTATACTTTTTACCGTCAAGTTCATTGCGAATATCTTCTTCCATAATCTCAAAGACATCAGAAAAATTTGAATGAGACTTGCGCGTGTATAAATTCACCGTTTCAATATTTTCATTGTCATTTTCCGCAAAAGCACCCTCTTCCTGGCTAGGCTCATCTATTTTTTCGTTTTTTTTTAAGCCTTCGTCTTCATTTTCATTTGACGTTTGACCAGTTAAAGCCTCTGCATCACCGTCATCTTGTTCATCTCCATCATACAAATAGTCAATGCTATCTCCGTATAAATAGTCAGTTTCATCATCTTCATTTTTAATTTCATTGTTCGCTTCGCTTTCATTTTTTGCTTCAATCTTGCTTTCCGCTTCTATTTCGGCTTTCGTTTCTGTTTTAGAAGATACATTCCCTGCTTGAGCCATAATTTCATCAGTTTCGGGCCACTCAAGAAGATCTTCACTCGCAATTATATCCCCCTCATCCTCCATTTCCTCTGTTTCAGCTTCAGCCCCGCTTTCAACTGCGTCATTGCTTTCCTCGTCATCGTATTCAAAGTCATCAAAATTAGTGAGGGAGGCATATTCTTCTTGTGTAATCAAGGATGCAGGACTTAATAGATAGTCTTCATCATCGTTTTCATCCTTGTCTTTTGAAGAGTTCTCTTTTGCATTGCTTTGTGAAAAATCATTTTTTGACGCAGTGTTTTGTTTTTCTTCTTCCACCGCTTTATTTTCATCATTTTTATCTGCAAAAATAGTTTCCAGCCCTGTCTCATAAATATTTTCGGCTTCTTCATGTTCTTCCTTGTCATTATTATAACTAGGGGTAATGTCAATATTATCAAAGACCCCTTCAAACGGATCGTCCTCTTCGTTTTCGCAATTCTCTTCTGGCATTATATTGCCTTCATTCTGTTCCGATTGAATTGCTTGAGCGTCCTCGTTAGAATCGCCCCCCACAGCAGAAGTTTCATCGGGAACATCATTATCTTCTGTAAAACTATCCGCCTTGTTTTCTGAAGCACCTTCAACATCATCTTCCGACTTGTCATTGCTCTCTGCATGGGATTCAAGCGTTCTATTTTCTGTTTCTGCGTCTTTTTGATTTTTTCTTATCTTTATTTTTTTAGACGGCTGCCCCGTAATTTTGTCCGCTATAACACCCGCTCCAAGGAATTCAATCACCACCAACATCAAGCCGATTATGACGGCAAGTACAATTTTTATAATATCATATTCCGTAGTGCTCTGCGATTTTATTACTTTGCATATTTTTTCAACAATAACAGATGTAAAAAATGGAATCACCGCCGTTAAAAAGCGCATAGATTTTCGCGCCGTCCATTTTGAGGCAAAGCAACTTATTGATGCTGCAAACAGAAACAAGGGGATCAAAATGCTTGAAAAGCCATAAACAGAAGCAAGCATATCGCCAAGTCTGTAGAAAACATTGTCCCGCCCCGGACCTAAGGCACCAAAATCAAGAGGTTGTAAAATCAATGCAATCGAAAAAAACGCCGCGAGCAGTAAAAGCACAGTTCCAACGGCAACATTTTGTTTGTTTGACAGTTTCATAATTCAAGTATCGGTGTTTTTCTTAAGTGAATTTACTGTTTTTTACGCACCATATTGCGCATAATATGCGTCCAACTCCAGTTTAATTTTTTCCGTTATGATTTTTTTATCACCGTTTGTATAGAGTTCTTCGACAATATCTGCCATAGAAACAATTGCTCGCGCAGGAAAACCATATTTTTCTGTAATTGCTTCCAATGCATTTTTAGTTGTGTCCGCCCCTTTTTCCATTCGATTTAGACTTACCATTTCTCCAACTATTTTTATCGCATTTGGAATCGTTTCCTGTGCTTTTATTTTTGGATATGTTTCATCGATAGACTTTCCGCTTGTGGTAACATCTTCAATAATAACAACGCGATCTCCATCTTGTATTTTGTAGCCAAGCAACGCGCCTTTATCCGCGCCATGGTCTTTTTCTTCCTTTCGATCCGAACAATACTTTACTTCCTTTCCATACAGTTCAGAATATGCAATTGTTGTGGCAACTGCCAACGGTATTCCCTTATAAGCGGGTCCAAATAAAACGTCAAAATCATCCCCAAAATTTTCATGAATTGCCTGTGCATAAAATTTTCCCAATTTAGAAAGTTGGCTTCCTGTAATATACGCACCTGCATTCATAAAGAACGGAGATTGCCTTCCGCTTTTTAATGTGAACGAGCCGAATTTTAAAACTTCGCACTCTACCATAAAACTTATAAAGTCTTTTTTATACTGTTGCATACTTTCTCCCACAAAAAATCAAGAGCGATTTTGAAAAATCGCAAGCGCGTTTTATGCATACCCGCAATGAGCACGGACTTTCCCACCATCACAAAACACTTCATTCTGGCAGTCATAGCATAATGCCATCATACCATAAAAGCAGATTTTAAGCAAATTGGGCGAATGCCTAAATAAGTTGTTTATACAGCATTCATTTTGCATTCGCCTCAAGTTCTGTGCGCGAGTTTGCATTGCAAACTCGGTCGGCTCTGTTTTAATACTCCACGACACCTGGCGTTGGAGCGGCTACAATCCATGAAGATGCCTTTTTCGCATGGGAAATCCGTTGCAGAGATTTTTCATAAGTTGTGTCATCGGAGGTTACCGCAGACGATACAGATGTGTTTGGCTGCCACAATGAATTTGAAAGTATTTCTGCCGTTGGCTCAACAGTTTGCTGCCAGTTTTCATACGTTGATTTTGCGTATAAGAGCGCGTCCACAATTGTGCCTGTTGATGAGTTTCTCAATAAAAGTATGTCGGCATTGTCATTGAGACGGGGTCCGTCTTTGTTTCCCGACCATATATCGCGAATGCCATCAGCAGAATATGTTGCAGTTGAAAGATTTAAATTGTCATCAAGTTCGCTTATGCAACCTTCTCCCGCAGAACGCAAATGTACTATTATAATTTCATCCTTTTTCATTTCAATATCGGGAAGGAAAAACGATTTGGAATATCCGTCACTCGCACTAAAAATTTCAAGCCCCAAAAGATTTACATTCTCAAGCGCACGAAGTTCCACAAATTCACATGAATACGTGTCGTTTTTTTTGTCATTGTTATATTTTATTTGCGCCTCTGTAATTTCAATTGAAGGTGTATTTGACTCTGCAGGATCAGGCGATGTGGAAGCTGTGTTGCCATTGTTTTTATTGGCTTCTTCGTTATCAATGGGTTCTTTTTCGTTGTTAGATACGTTCGGAGTTGTAGGCAAAGAGGTGGAAGTGCTTGGCAAACTGCTATTTTCTCCATAAACTTCGCCGGCACTCCTTTGTTGTATAGTCCACGAGGCGGCATTATGAGCGGGGGATATTCTTGTAATCGATTTTGCATAACTTGCTCCCGTTATGTCAACAGCGGAAGCACTGTTTGAATTTGGCTTCCAAACCCCTGACTTGACGGCAGAGTCCGCTGCATCTTTTAAAGCATCGTTCTTCCAATTTTCAGTGCCATCTTTTGCATAGAGGAGTGCATCAAGAATTGTGCCGTCTGCACTGTTTTTTAAAAGTATGACATCCGCTGTATCGTTCAGTCGTGCCTTTGTGTTTTCAGACCAAATATCCCGTGCCTTATTGGAAGATGTTTCTGCTGTTGAAAGGGTTATATTGTCTTGCAATTCGCTCACCGCTCCGCTTCCTGCGTTTCTTAAGTGTGCTATGATAATGTCCCCTGTTTTAACTTCAATCGGTGGAAACAACATTACGCTTCCATCTGTCGCACTGAAAATTTCAACGCCTGCAATGTTTCCGTTTGAGAGTGCGCGAAGCTCCACATATTCGCAAATTGGATTTCCGTTCCCACTTGAATACTTTATTTGTGCTTCAGTGATTTCAAGAGACGGCACGCTGTCATTATATCCTTGAACTGGCACACAAAACGTGAGAGAATTTCCGCTTGAGTCAACGGCAATTCCATAAATAGAGTATTCTTCTCCAATTTTCATTTTGTTTTGGAATGTAACAGCATAATCTCCACCCGAAATAGATTCAAGAGAGAAAACCATCGCCCTTCCAATATCTGGGGAAACAGTTACATCATTCAAAGAAACGCTTCGTGAAAATGAAAAGTCCACCTCACTTGCGTTTTTTACGGCGTAACTATTCAATGTTGGAGAAGTGTAATCGCCGTTCAAAACGGAAATACCGTTTTCATCAACTTTGCATGAAAATTGACAGACAGAAAGCAACACGATTGCACTGATAACTACAGATTCAAGCACAAAAACGATTGCTCTGTGCGCTTTTAAAAATGTGATAAAATTCATAAAGCCTCCTAAAGATAGGGTCAAAAAACTCTAAAATGCAAACTACATCCTAGCGAGGATAAAAAGGGTTTTACAAAGTCAAATGTCGAGTTTTACATTTTTATAACATGGGCGGCTTGTTGTTCCGTTTTACTACACAACAACCAGGCTTTTCGGGATTCCGCTATTGTACGCAATTCCTACGGAATTGCTATCGAGCTTGCATTGCAAATTCGCATACAAAAGTACTGACGAAAGTCGATGGCAACTCGCTAGCCAGTTTTGTATGCAAAGCGCACAAAACTGGGTAAGCAGGGCTTTGCCTGCGACCGAAAGTCGAGAAATAAAAGGTAAAAGAATACTGTATCTTCCGTCGCAACCCCTACAATCCTTGCCGCATTAAAACGTGACATTCTACCTATAAAGAAGTCTTTTTATCCTCTGTAATAGTTAACGCATTTCTTGAGCGAAAAACGGAAGTGTTTTTGAAAAAAAATAAAAAAAATTTGAAAAATTTTTAAAAAGTAGCAATCTCCTGCTTAATTTCTGTATCTGTTTGCAGACAGGCAGCGTTCACAAAGGCAGCGAGTAACCTCTCAAGCCTTACCAAATAGAATGAGGAAAACGGTGTGTTGTCCTGCATCAATTGCTTTATCCTTGCAGAATTTACAAAGGCGAGATACTTGTTTTTGCGCTGATAAACTCATAAAAAGTGCGACCTGACCTAGCATCTACAACAACTAATGTAGAAACGTGTGGCCAGGTGCAAGCAAAGTGAAAGCATCGATCTATTTACGAAAAGGTATTTTCAAAACGTACGTTTAATTAAAGAAATCAGCGGAAAGTTTTGCACTTTCAATCATATAGCGGATGTTCACGCCCGTTTTGTCTTCAACCGTTTTTTCTATAATAAATACAATGTTATTTCCTGAATTATCGCAAACGATTTTTTCTATCTTATATGCACTCACTCCTGAACGCACGATATTTGGAGAGCCTATTTTTTGCGTTGCAATAGTCTTGCCATTCTCATCAACTTTTTCAAGCATAATCACAAATGACGACTTTATATTTTCTCCACTTCCAGAAACATCGGAAATCAATTTTACTGAATAATGCGCTTGCTCGTCTGAAACAGAACCTGAAAAATCCTTAAATGAGATGGCATCAGTTCCAGATTTATTCTCATCTTCCCGAATATATAAAATGCAATCAGGTTTTGCGGGAGCAAACGAATATTTCCCTGTTATTGCCCTGCTTCTTGCAGCAAGCGCTTCATACACCTCTTTTCCCGACTTATTGTATGTTGATGAAGACGGTTTTGTTATAAAAACTCCATCGGACGTGTAAACATTTTTTTCAACATCGACCGTATAAATTTCAGCCCAACCTTGAAATTTCTTGTCTGTCTTTCCGTATTGTCCAAATGCATAATATTTTCCATCGGGAGAGAATCCGCCATCAACAAAAACAGCTGAATCCCCTGCGAACGAGGCAATCATAGCCATAAAAACAATCAATCCACCTGCAATATACTTTTTCATAGTTCCCCCAATTAAAAGTTACGCTCTTTTTGTTTACATTTTCGGAATAAAATTGTAAGTCTTTAGTAAATTTTCCCCCTCTTTCATCATCGTGCAAACCAATACACTCACAATAACGAGGCGGAAAATACCGGATGGAAGGTGCATTGTTTTACTGTTTAATTCCTTGCATTCCGCCTCCCTTTTTGTATACTGTGCTGTCAAACATGGCTAATGTCTTGTCATCGCAAAAACTGTAAATCCATAGCAATCTACCGTTATGTTGTTTAGAATCATAAAAACACTCTGCAAACAGAACGCACAACACCGCAAGTAATTTTTCTTGTATTTTAGAATATTCTGACCGATAATAAAACAGAGAGTGTTCTTTTCATTTTTTTTGATTTTTTGGTATCAGAGGTCTTTATGAATAAGAAAAGTTATATTTTATTACTGGCTATAATGGCTTGTAGCGTGCTTGCAACAATTTCTTGTAATGTTGGACTTGGAGAATCCATTGATACAGAACCTCCTTCAATTGAAATTGTAACGCCGCACGCAGATGCAGTTGTTACTGCTAATAGCAAAGATCCTAATGGCAATGATAAAGTCGTGCCAATCGTTATGAGCGGATCTTGTTCCGATGACAAAGGCTTGCGATCAATTGAAGTTATTTTAAAAGACACAAAAATTTCCACATCCACCACTAGTTCAGAAACCCCTGTCACACAAAACGGAGTATACAATTTCACCGCCACTATATCAGAAAATGGAAATGAATGGAACTGTATAATCAACCCCAAAGACCCTAATCATCCTATTCCCGATGGATCTTATGAAGCTACTGTCACAGCAACTGATAATTCAGGGCGGCAGACAAAACAAACAAAATCTTTTACAATCGATAATACCCTCCCCCCTTATTGATTCTTGAACGCCCTTCAGGAATCCTTGACAATGGAAAAATAAACACCGCAAATGCAGACGGATATGGCTCGAAGTTCATACTGGAAGGTCAAGTTGGAGACGACAATAACGCATCCTTGATAGAGTTGTATTTTTACAGTCAAAAAGAGGATGGTTCTCTTTCTTCCACGCCGATAAATGAAGAGCCTATATGCGTTACTGGAATTCAAAAAAGAATACAGGCGGATGTTTTTACATACAGCGAGGATTCTGTCTCCCCTTACAATAAAATATACGAATATGACGGGAATAAATTTGATCCGAATAATCCGCAGACAAAATATTTTGCCGTTGAAATGAGGGTTTATGACGAAGCGTCTCTTTGTTCTCCTGACGAAGAAAGCGAGACTTACACATACAAAGACGAAGCGGGAGTTTCTCATACTGCTGTCAAAGGGAATATGCGGTCATACTTTTATTTGAATGATGATGTGTCAATGCCAATTTTGAACAGTGATAGATTCTTCAACTGCCAGTTGGTATGTGGATATGTGCGTTGACAAGAAAGGCAGAATACACATTGCGTATTATAACAGCGGAAAAGGCGATTTAAAATATGCATATCTTTCTAACTACAAAGCAGCACCTGATGTAAGAACTGTTGATTCATATTTGTCAACTGGCACAAACATAACTATCAATGTCAAAGAAGAAAATGGAAAATACGTGCCGTATATTTCTTACTTCTTCTCATCATTCACGCAAACTCCATCAACGGTTCGCATCGCTTGGCAAAATGATATGACTTCTGTTAAAGACGGCGTAGTCAATGACAGGTTTACGGGTGCTTGGAAATGTATGACAATACCTACGGAAAATGTTCCAGTCGATGGAATTATATGCAACGGGTTGCCGACAACTTCAGACACTTATAAAGACACTCCTGTTCTCGGTTATATGAGTGACAGAGGATATGAGAAGGCGTATATTAAAAAGTAATGGTGTAAAAAAGCGCAACTAAGTCGTGTTGCGCTTTTTTACCTTGAGTGTTTTCTTGCAAAAACTCGCTTATTTACTGCCGTTTTCGTTTGCTCACATTTTTGCCATTGTTGCAGACAAAAAACGCAAAAATTTGTGTGCAGATTTTTACTTCAAGTTTGCATTGTAAAATCATTTGCTTTTCGTTAGAATAATCTCATTATGGAAAGCACAAAGAGAACTTGTACTTGCGGGGATTTGCGCAAGAAAGATGTTGGTAAAGATGTTATATTAAATGGTTGGGTGCATAGGACACGTGAACTCGGCGGACTTACCTTTGTTTTGCTTCGAGATAGATATGGAATTACACAAGTTGTTGTTGGTGATGGCGCAGATGAAACAGTAAGAAAGACAGTTGAGTCCTTGAAGAGTGAATATTGCATTGCCGTTCGTGGAAAAGTTTCTGCCCGAAGTGAAAAAGATATAAATCCCGATATGGCGACTGGCGAAATTGAAGTTGAAGCGGAGGAAATAGAAGTTTTTACCACAAGCCAGGAACTCCCTTTTGCGATTGGCGAAGTTCGTCAAAAAGACGGAACTATTGTTATTCCAAATGAAGATTTACGATTAAAATATAGATATTTGGATTTACGCCGCGATGCTATGCAGAAAAATATTATACTGCGTTCAAAAGTAACATTTGCCGTACGCGAATTCTTGACAAATGAAGGTTTTTTGGAAATCGAAACGCCCACTTTTATTAAGTCCACGCCAGAGGGCGCAAGGGATTATGTAGTGCCCAGTCGTGTTCATCCGGGAACATTTTATTCCCTTCCACAAAGCCCCCAACTCTATAAGCAGCTTTTGATGGTTTCTGGATTTGACAAGTATTTTCAAATTGCAAGATGCTATCGTGATGAAGATGCTCGCGGTGATCGCCAGCCTGAATTTACGCAAATTGATATGGAAATGAGTTTTACAAACCGTGAAGAAGTTCTTGATGTGACAGAAAATATGTTGCGTTTTGTCTTTAAAAAAACGATGAACTACGATTTGCCTGTAAAATTCGACAGACTTTCTTGGGAAGATGCCTTTGACTTTTATGGCAGCGACAAGCCGGACTTGCGTTTTGATATGAAAATGCAAGATGCAACATTTATGGCGGATTTGAGCGACTTTAACGCCTTCAAAGCAGGCGCAGAAAATGCGGGAAAGGATGTTGAAAGACACAAAAGAAGCGGAATAAAAGTGTTGGTTGTGAAAAACGTTGCAGATACATACAGTCGAAAAGGAATTGAGGCGTTGGAAGGCGTTGCAAAAACCTACAAGGCAAAGGGACTTGCATGGATGAAAGTGGTTGGATCTGATTCTAACAACACTTCATTGCATTTTGAAGGCGGAATCTCCAAATTTTTTGTAGGAAAGGAAAGTGAAATTTGTCCAAAACTGGGGGCTGAACACAACGATCTTTTGCTGTTTGTCAGTGACGAAAAATGGCAGACGGCTTGCACTGCGCTTGGAGCAGTAAGAAAACAACTGGGAAAGGATTTAAACCTTTACAATAAAGACGATGAATTTCATTTTGTGTGGATTATTGATTTTCCGTATTTTGCATGGAATGAAGATGAAAACCACTGGGAAACGGAGCATCACATGTTTACATTGCCACAAAAAAAATACTGGGACACGCTTGAATCCGACCCTGGCAGCGTAAAAGGCGACCTCTATGACTTGGTTTTAAATGGATATGAACTGGCTTCCGGCAGTATGCGTATAAACGACCCTGCACTTCAAGAAAGAATTTTTGAAATCGTGGGGTATAGTCGAGAACGTGCAGAAAAGGCGTTTGGATTTTTAGTTCAGGCGTTTACGTTTGGTGCACCGCCTCACGGAGGAATTGCCCCGGGACTTGACCGCCTTGTAATGCTTATGTGCCACGAAGAGTCTATCCACGAAGTAATTGCGTTCCCGAAAAATAACTTGGCATCGTCTCCACTTGATGATTGCCCGAGCGAAATTGACGAGGCGCAATTGAATGAACTTCATCTAAAGTGTGCCATTTAAACGTTTTTTATTTTTCAACAACGAGAAAATCTTCTGATTCGGGAGGTGCTGAAAACGCCGTTTCGCAATGAAATACTTTCAAAACAAGTACGCAAGTCGCAGACTTGATGTCGAAGTTTCAAGCGGAAACGGCAATGTAATAAGGCGAGTTTTTGAGAAGATTGAAAAACATTCTTCCAGTTGCAGTGAGAAAGGCAAAATCATGCTTACCTAGTTTTGCGTAAAGCCGAGCCATGCGAGGTAGCAAAACTGAAGGCGAAAGTCGAGGAATTAAAACTAGAAGAACAATGTATCTTTCGCCTCTGCGCCTTTGCGAATGTTATTTTCAAAACTCGCATTAAACGCGTTAGCAGGGTGGAGGAGCAACCCTGCGTATCATTTTAGTTGTTGATTTTAAACCTTTTTATAAAGTAAAAAAATGACAAAAAGATTATATAATAGTAGAATCCTAAAGATTGTCTTATTTTGTTGCGGCATTATTTTTTTCTCGTGCAAGTCTACAAGCGTTTCTCAAAGGGAGTTTGAACGTTTTGAGCCTCAATCGGCATATTTTATCACGGATATTAACGATTCCTTGCCATATAGCAGTGAATTTGAAAACGGGAAATTTATTTTTCTGCGTTTTTATCATATAACGTATGGAAAGAACTTTAGAATCGGAAATCTGTGGCGTTCTATGCTGGGAATTATGGGTAACGCTCCTGACGGAAACTACTATTCTCATGTTGCAATCAATTTTAATTTGACCGATAATTTTATCGGTTCAACTATGAAGGGAAAAAATACAATAAAGCGGGAGAAAGTTACCGACTTGAAATCCAATGTCTTTTTGAAAACTGTTGATGCATCCCGTTCCTCTTGCACTGTAGTCGCAATTCCGTGTACTGAAGTGGAGTGGGAAAATTGCAAGGCATTGATAGAGTATGCTCAAAAAGAGGACGAAAGATTTGCATATAATTTGTCATCGGCTTTTTTTATGCCCATTATATATAAGCAAAATATGACGAAAATGAAGAAGACGGATTTTAGCGGAGAAGATGCGCTTGTATCTATGCCTTTAGAAAAAGAACCTTCAGAATATTTTAAAGATAAAAGGAGTTATATTTGTACAGGCTTTATTATGAAAGTCCTCTCATCAAGCATTGCGAAAATTGGATATGAGGTTGAAACATCGGGCGTGAATATAAACGGTTTTTTGCCTGGCGATTTTTTTTATATGGACGGATTTCAAAAGCTTTTTACCTGTCGATTTGAATACTATAACGAGGCTGTGGAAGAATACTTAGCTTTATATCCGCAATTTAGGGAGTATTTTTGATATGAATGCCCGGAGATTTATTTTAGTCATTCTCATCTTTTTTACACAGTATGCCTTTTTAAACGCCGAAACATTTGTGGGCAAGAGAATGCTCACTTTTGATTTGAGTTACTTGAGTACTGGCTTGAAATACAATGGATATGGACTTGGTGCAAAATATGAAATACAGTGTTTTGACTTCTTTTCTATTCGACCGGGAATTTCTCACATGGTTCTCTTTCCCAAAGAGTCTGACACAGTATGCGTAACCGTAGGAGTGAAAGTCGGCATATTTTTTTATCCTTTTTTTAAAGGTCTTGAAGGATTCTACATTGGAAGTGATTTCGCCACTGATTTTTGTATGTTCAGAGGCAAAAGCTACGAGAACAATGAATCTGCGATAACAGCGACTCCAATACTTGGTTGGAAGTTTTCTGTTTTGGACTATGTTTTTTTTGATGTGTTTTGGGGCTACCAATTTTTGCTGAACAAGGGAACTTTCTCACATGAAAGCCTTACAAATTATTATGGCAATAAATTTGTGTATGGACTAAAGATGAAGTTGAATTTAAAAAAGATTTGGCTGTCGATTTCTGATACAGCAAAGAAAAACACTGCAAAAAGAGCGGCTAAAAAGGCTTCTTCCATTCCTCAAACGGAGTCCGTTCAGTCCGCATTGCCTGAATCTTCCGTTGATGAAAAAAATGAGGAGACGCAAACCACTTCCTCCCAATCTCCAAAAAATATTCCAGCAGAAAATAGTCAAAATACAATAAACGCAGATTAAATGCGCTGTACTCTATCAACAGTCCCTACACACACTTCCACTTTTTGCATTTATCTACATTAAAAACGCTCTAGCACATTTTGATAGCATAGCAAGTGAAACGTGAAACGAATGAAAAGCAGCATTTATTTTATCACTATAATTCTAGCATTCGTCCTTTTTTCCAATTAAATCTATTTTTTTCCATTTTCCTTGTTTATAGCGCAGAAAGGTGAGTGTTGCATTGAGAGTCCAGCTTGTTACTAGGGATAAAAACAGAGCGTCGGGATGTCCATTTTGCCATTGTTCTGAACGAGTAAAAAATGCTATTGTATAGGCGAGAGGCACTCTTACTACTACAGTTGTGATAATTGAAATTATCATCGAGGACATTGTATCTCCAGCGGCTCGAAGTATTCCTGCGTATATCTGTTGAATTCCCAACGCAATATACCCTACTGCTAAAATTCGCAAACCCCTTCCGCCAAGTGCAACAACGCTTTGGTAAATGTGTGCATCCGTTGTGTCTTTATTTATGAAAAAACCAATAAAACATTTTCCAAAAATAAACAGGGCACTTACAATCATGGATGAAATTCCAAGCGCAAGAACAAGAGCCGAACGTTCTCCAGGTTTTAATCGTTCTTGTTTTCGCGCTCCGATATTTTGTCCTATGTACGTTGAAATTGCAAGACCAAATGTAAAGGCAGGCAGAACTGCAAATCCATCCACCCTCATAATCGCCACGTTTATAGCAGGTACAAAATCTCCCATTTTATTTGTGAGGTTTTGAACCATTACCATTGCCAATGAAAAAACTCCTTGTGTAATGCCAGCGGGAAGCCCCAGCTTTAAAGTGCATAAAGTCATTTCTTTATTTGGCACTAATTCCTTTGTATTTATGGAAAGGATGTTTTTCATTCTGGTAAGACGTATTATGCACAAAACGGCTGAAACGCCTTGTGAAATTATTGTCGCCCATGCAACTCCATGAACGCCCCATCCAAGAGACGCAACGAATAAAATGTCCAATACAATGTTTAGCGCAGATGAAACTAAAAGATACACAAGAGGATAAAAACTGTCGCCTAGTCCACGCAAAATTCCCGAAATGATATTATAAAACGCCATTCCGATAAGACCTATAAATGAGATTTGCAAATACGATGCAGCAAGGTCGATATATTTTTGCGGTGTGTTGATAAGCGTTAAAAGCGGACGAGACAGAACCAACCCTACAACGGTAAAGAACAGTCCTGCGATAAAAACTAATGTAATTGACGTTCCAACACAAGAACTCAAGCGTTCCTTATCTTTTGCTCCAAAATACTGCGCAACTAAAATGCCTGCTCCCGTAGCAATTGCTATAAAAAGCACTATAAGCAAATTGATTATTGGCCCTGAAGCGCCAACAGCAGAAAGCGCGTCAACTCCTGTATATCCATTTCTTTCAATTGTACAGTATTTTCCCACTACAACTGAGTCAACAGTGGAATACAGTTGTTGCGCAAGGTTTCCAATCAATAACGGAATCGTGAATTTTGCAATCACTTTCATTGGACTGCCAACTGTCATATCCTGTGCGCCAAACAATGATTTTACTTTCTCTAGCATAATGGGACATTCTAGTGGCTTTAATTTTTTAAATCAAGGCATTTCGCAATGCTCAAGAATTATGCAAAACTAACTAGCGGATCGTGATTGCGTAGTGGAACAATAAGTCGCCCTCATAGCCCTCATAATAGAAATGTATAAAATTCAAATAAAATCACTAATATGCATCTTCATGAACACCGGCAATTGCTCTTCCGCTCGGCTCGTTGCATGTGCTCCATGCGGCATCCCACTCTAGAGCTTTAGCAGTAGAACAAGCCACTCCAGCCTCGTGAGGAACGCAGAGAGCCGCACTGTTTGACGGAAAAAGGCGACTGTATATTTCTCGGTAGTAGTATTCCTCTTTTGTTGCAGGGGTATTCACTGGAAAACGGCGTTCTCTCTGTGCAAATTCTGCATCGCTCACTTTCTGGGCGGTCATTTCCTTTAGAGTGTCAATCCAACTATAACCAACGCCATCGGAAAACTGTTCTTTTTGTCGCCAGCAAATTTCAGGAGGAAGAATATCTTCAAAAGCCTTTCTCAAGATCCACTTTTCAATTCGCTGTTCGCCATTTGTCATCTTTATGTTCATTTTGTCATGCGGATTAAGTCGCATCGCAATGTCAATAAATCCCTTGTCAAGAAAAGGAACTCTTCCTTCCACTCCCCATGCAGAAAGACTTTTGTTTGCACGAAGACAATCATACAAATGCAGTTTGCTCATTTTTCTCACAAGCTCCTCGTGAAATTCACGCTCATTCGGTGCTTTGTGAAAATAAAGATAGCCTCCAAACAGCTCATCGCTGCCCTCTCCCGACAAAACCATTTTTATACCCATAGATTTTATCACGCGTGCCAGCAAATACATCGGAGTTGAGGCGCGAACAGTGGTAATGTCATACGTTTCAATATGGTAAATAACATCTGGCAATGCATCCAACGCTTCTTGTATGGTGAAATGAACTTCGTGATGTACTGTTCCAATAAAATCGGCGGCTTTTTTCGCCGCAATCAAGTCAGGGCTTCCCTCAAGACCAACCGCAAAAGAGTGCAACTGCGGCCACCAGGCATCTTTCAAACTTCCCGTTTCAACTCGCTTTTTTGCAAACTTTTGAGTGATCGCTGCAATCACCGTTGAATCCAGTCCTCCAGAAAGCAACACGCCATAAGGAACATCACTCATAAGCTGTTGTTTTACAGCCCCTTCAAGTCCATCTCGAACGGTTTTAATCACTTCGGAATTGACAATTTCACCATTTTCATCTGTTGCACACACATTGTCCTTTACCGCAGCAAAATTTTCCCAATCACGCTTATACCAGCGAACAGGCTTTTCATCCTTTGAATAAAAATAGTGCCCGTTAGGAAATTCTTCTATTATGTCACATATTCCCTCAAGAGATTTTAACTCCGAAGCAACATAATATCGCCCTGCTTTATCCCACCCTTGATACAGTGGAATAACCCCTATTTCATCTCGCCCGATAAGATACACGTCTTTTTCAGAATCATACAATGCAAATGCAAAAATTCCCGACAAGTCTTCAAGAAAATCAACACCTTTTTCCTTGTACAACGGAAGAATGACTTCGCAGTCACTTTGCGTTCTAAAATTATACCGCCCCGCAAAACGTCTTCTGATTTCTTGATGATTATAAATTTCGCCATTCACCGCTAAAATAATTTTTTCATCGTCACTCAAAAGAGGCTGTTTTCCAGAAAGCGGATCAACGATTGAAAGCCTCTCGTGGCTTAAAATTGCATTGTTGCCCGTGTAAATACCAGACCAATCAGGTCCTCTATGACGAATTTTTTTTGACATATCCAAAATTTGAGTTCTAAGCTGCTCTTTCAATCCTTCGTCAATGGGCATTGAACCGCTATTCAAATCAAATGCACCGACAAATCCACACATTGCAACACCTCCGTTTTTATGCAAAACAATTACATTTTTATAAATCAAAAGTAAAATCAGCAACTAAAATAGTACGCAGAGTTGCTCCACCACCCTGCTAACGAGTTTAATGCGAGTTTTGAAAATATAAGAAACATTCGCAAAGGCGCAATGGCGAAAGATACATTGTTCTTCTAGTTTTAATTCCTCGACTTTCGCCTTCAGTTTTGCTACCTCGCATGGCTCGACTTTACGCAAAACTGGGTAAGCAGGGCTTTGCCTTTCTCACTGCAACTGGAAGAATGTTTTTCAATCTTCTCAAAAACTCGCTTATTTACTGTCATTTTTGTTTGAAACTTCGCGCTACGCACTTGTTGCAAAAGCTCTTTGTTACGAAATTACCTTTTTTTCATCAATTACTATTTGCCTCATCTTTTTGCAAATGCACTTTTCAAGATGCAACCTCTACAATTACAGAAATCGCCATTTTGCACCAAAGTGAAAACAACAATTGACAAGTTCGTTCGCAACGCACATTTAAAAAATAAAAAGGCGTTCTTAAGGGCATAATTATTCCCTCTACTGAACGCCTTTGTTTACATAAAAATATATACTTTTTTGCAGATTATGTCAACGCACGGGCGAATACTTTCAACACCATGTATTAAAGTCCTATACAGAACGAGCAACTAATTTTCGCCGTATTGGTTAGTCGCCGTTTTAATGTGCGCAACTGAAAAAATCATTACAGAGAAAAGCCGTGCTCACTGAGTTTGACGTATAGATTTACGGAATTTTTTGGGTTGTAATTTTTTCGTACTGAAACAGTATATTTCTCCAATTGTCCTATGGTATAATTCTTTGTTTTTTGATATAATAATTTTTTAGTATGAAAGAGCAAGGTGTACAGGAAATGATTACTCATATTTTTTGCTGTTCATATTTTATTTTTTAATGTACAAACTGAATTCTTTTAGAATTCAGTTTTTTTTTGATAAAGGGGATTTTGAAATGCCATTAAATAAAAATATTCATAAAGTTATGGTAATTGGTTCTGGTCCTATTGTTATTGGACAAGCGGCGGAATTTGACTATGCGGGAACACAAGCATGCAAGGCTTTAAAAGAACAGGGGCTAGAAGTTGTTCTTGTGAATTCAAATCCAGCCACTTTAATGACAGATCATTCTATGGCGGATGCAATTTATATTGAGCCGCTCATTCCTGAAGTGATTCAGCGGATTATCGAAAAGGAAAAGCCTGATTCTCTGCTTTCAACTTTAGGTGGACAGACTGGTCTTACTCTTTCTATGGAACTTGCAAAGTCAGGATTTTTGGCATCCCATAATGTGCAGCTTTTGGGAGCGCGTCCTGATACAATTGACAAGGCTGAAGATCGCCAGATGTTCAAAGACACAATGCTTTCAATTGGAGAACCGTGTATTCCGTCAAAAGTTGTTACAACGTATGAAGACGCGCTTGATTTTGTGAACAATGAAATAGGGTATCCCGCAATAATTCGTCCTGCATTTACGCTTGGAGGAACAGGAGGAGGCATTTGTCACAATGAGGCGGAACTTGATGAAATTGCGCACAATGGATTGCACCGCTCCCCTATCCATCAGATTTTGGTTGAGAAATGCATTTCTGGATGGAAGGAAATTGAATTTGAAGTAATTAGAGATGCCAGCGGAAATGTGATTACGGTATGTTCAATGGAAAACTTTGATCCTGTTGGCGTTCATACAGGGGATTCAATTGTTATTGCCCCCGCAGTCACTCTTTCCGACAAAGAATACCAAATGCTTCGTTCTGCGGCGTTGAATATAATTTCCGCGCTGAAAATTGAAGGGGGGTGCAACTGTCAGTTTGCGTTGAATCCAGAAACCTTTGAATATGCTGTAATTGAAGTGAACCCACGTGTTAGTCGTTCGTCTGCCCTTGCGTCAAAGGCGACAGGTTATCCCATTGCGAAAGTTGCCGCCTTAATTGCGATCGGTTATAATTTGGATGAAATTCCAAATTTTGTTACAAAAAAAACAGCCGCCTGTTTTGAACCTGTTTTAGACTATGTTGTTGTAAAATTTCCGAAATTCCCCTTCGATAAATTTGTTTATGCAGCGCGAAAACTTGGCACTCAAATGAAAGCGACGGGCGAAGTTATGGCGATTGGACGCACTTTTGAAGAGGCGTTGATGAAGGCTGTTCGAGGAGCGGAAATAGGTGTTACTTCTTTAAATCTTCCTGCCTTTGCTGAAGAAAGCAATGAAAAAATTATAGAGCGTGTAAATCAATGCACGGACCAGCGACTTTTTGCTATTTTCCAGGCTTTAAAACGCGAAATAATGACGGTGGATGAAATTCACAAGGTAACAATGATAGACGAATGGTTTTTGTATAAAATTGAAACGCTCGTTGCACTGGAGAAAAAACTTGCAGACGGCTCTGCACTTTCTCCCGAACGGTATCTTGAGGCAAAAAAATGCGGCTACCCTGACAAAGTGATTGAGTATATGACTGGCGAAAAAATCGTTGGATCAAGCGGAAACCGTGCCGAATCTGAACACGCCGCCACTCTCCGCGCACAAGGACGGCTTGCGCATATTCCGACAAGTTATAAAATGGTTGACACCTGTTCTGGAGAGTTCAATGCAGAAACCCCCTATTTTTATGCGGGATACGATGCGGAAAACGAGGCCGCTCAATTCCTTGATGAACTTCATTCGTGCAATAATGACAACGGAAAAAAAGGCACTATTGTTGTTCTTGGCTCTGGACCTATTCGCATTGGCCAGGGAATTGAATTTGACTATGCCTCTGTTCAGTGCGTGTGGTCGCTCAAAAAACTTGGATATGAAGTTGCAATAATCAATAACAATCCCGAAACCGTTTCCACTGATTTTGACACAGCAGACAGGCTTTACTTTGAACCGCTTACTCCCGAAGATGTGATGGGGGTTATACATACAGAAAAACCAATTGGCGTAGTTGTTGCTTTTGGCGGACAGACGGCAATTAAATTGACAAAATTCTTGAGTTTGCAAGGAATTACTATTTTAGGAACAAGCGCAGATTCAATCGATTTGGCAGAAGACCGCGAGAGATTTGATGAACTTTGTGAGCGTCTTGAAATAAAGCGTCCGAAGGGACTAACCGTTTTAACTTTAGATGAAGCGTTAGATGCAACTTCAAAGTTGGGATATCCCGTTTTATTGCGTCCGAGTTATGTTCTTGGCGGGCAGAATATGATTGTTGCGTTTAATGATGATGATGTTCGTGAATATATGAAAATCATTCTGAATCAGGGAATTGAAAATCCTATTTTAATAGACCAATATATGCAGGGCATTGAACTTGAAGTTGATGGTATATGCGATGGAGAAGATGTTTTAATTCCTGGCATTATGGAGCATATAGAGCGCACGGGCATTCATTCAGGCGATTCAATTGCGGTGTATCCGTCATGGAATTTGAATGATGTTCTCCGTGAAAAAATCGTAAAACAGTCTCAGGATTTGGCATTAAAACTTGGCACGAAGGGCTTGGTAAATATTCAATATTTGATTTACAATAACGACTTGTATATTATTGAGGTGAATCCGCGTTCAAGCCGAACAGTTCCATATATCAGCAAGGTTACTGGTGTTCCGATGGTGGAACTGGCAACTCGCGCAATGCTTGGCGAAAAAATTCGTGATATGGGCTATGGAACAGGGCTTTACAGAATTCCTCCGTATTTTGCGGTGAAAGTGCCGGTGTTTAGCTTTGAAAAACTGATGGATGTGGATACGCATCTAGGCCCTGAAATGAAATCAACGGGCGAAGTTTTGGGAATTGCCAACACTATGGAAGAGGCACTTTTCAAAGGGTTGATTGGTGCGGGCTATAACATGAAGCGAAGTGGCGGGGTTTTGTTTAGCGTGCGAGAAACCGACCGCTATGAATTGCCTTCTCTTGCTCGAAAATTCTATGACATGGGATTTAAGCTGTATGCAACTGAAGGAAATGCGCTCACTTTGCGTGATTTTGGAATGGAAGTTACCAGTGTACATAAAATTCGCGAAAATCCCGATGAAAATATTTTGACGTTGCTCGATTCAGGCATGGTTGATTATGTGATTTCAACGAGCGCAAAGGGACGAGATCCTCGCGCTGATTCGGTGAGGATGCGTCGTCACGCCGTGGAGCGTGATATTCCGTGCTTGACGGCTCTTGATACGGCAAATGCACTTGCAAATTGTTTGGCAAGTCATTATTCCGCACAAAATGTAGAATTGATAGACATAAATAATTTGCGCACTGCAAAACAGACTATCCAATTTACAAAAATGCAAGCAACAGGAAATGATTTTATCATAATTGACACGAGAGAACAGTTTATAAACAATCCGGGAGGGCTTGCTGTTCGTCTTTGCAATCGTCGAAGCGGAATTGGTGCAGACAGCCTCGTTCTTGTGGGAAAATCCATCAACGCAGACGCAAGCATGAAATTCTTTAATCTTGATGGAACTGAAGGTAAAATGGCAGGAAACGCAATTCGTGCCGTTGCAAAATATATGCACGACAATAATTTTAATGAAATTGCTGATAAATATAAAGATAAAACCACTGCTGAAATGACTGTAAAGACAGGGGCGGGAATAAAACATCTTGTTGCATATAAACTAAATGGCAAAGTTTCGTCTGTGGTAATTGATATGGGAAAACCTGAATTTGAAGCGGCAAACATTCCTACAAAATTAAAGCCAATTTTATTAAACCTTCCGAATCTTCCTGAAAAGGCAATTGTGGATCAACCGTTGACGATTGGAAAAGAAAACTACAAAGTTACGTGCGTAGGAATTGGAAATACACATTGCGTTGTATTCCATGGCTTTGTGGATAAAGTGAATCTTGAAAAAATAGGACCGCTTTTTGAAAACCACAAGGCTTTTCCAGAGCATACAAACACCGAGTTTGTGCGGGTTGTTGGTCCTAATGAATTAAAAATGCGCACGTGGGAGCGTGGAAACGGAGAAACACCTTCTTGCGGAACAGGTGCATGCGCCGCAGTGATTGCAGCGGTTTTAAATGGCTACTGCAAATTGAACGAAGATGTCACTGTGAATGTGCGAGGTGGTCGCCTAACGGTGAAGTATACTGGTGAAAGCGTGTTTTTACGAGGCTCGACAGAATTGCTTTATGAAGGTATCATCACGATTTAAACACAATAAAGAACTTCAACCCATTTTGGCATAGTAGCCCTAACGTTGCATTACGGATTTTACTGCGAGTTTGCAATGCAAACCCCGTAGTATTCCGTAGGGATTGCGTATTTTGGTGTTGCGATTACTCTTGAGTGCTTTGATCTATTTCTCTTGCAACCTTCTGCCAGTTGGATTCATAGATGGGAGAGTTTTCTACATAGGCACTGCATTTTTCCTTGATTTCATCTTTTGAGTGAAGTTTTCCTTTGTTCATTCCAGGGCATGTTTTAGCACAACTGTTCCACGTTTCAGAAGTTTCTAGCATCCAATCCCAAAATGGATATGTACTGCATTGTATGGGACGCGCTTTATAGGCGGAACAGCCATTTTCCCAAAGGATGCAGTCATAGTTTTTCTTTTCAAGCAGAGAAAGCACTTTGTGTCCGCCATAATAAGTTACCCAGCGGCAATATTTTTTTTCAAATTCAATTGCGCCCATTTTAAAAAAAGCGCACAATTCCTTTACATCCCTTTTGGAAAGGTAGACAAAACCTGGCGAATTTCCACAACAAAATGAGCAGCGTTGACATTCAAAATGCAGTCCGTTTTCGTAAATTGTTTGCATATTCTTTATAGAGTCTATAATTGCTTTATCAAATTTACCATTTCAATTGCTCCCAATGCGCAGTCGTAACCCTTGTTGCCAGCCTTACTTCCAGCGCGTTCAATTGCTTGCTCAATGTTTTCTGTTGTGATTACGCCGAACATAACAGGAATTCCGTTTTTTAGCCCGGACTGCGCGATGCCCTTTGATACTTCGTTGCAAACGTAGTCATAGTGGCTTGTTGAACCGCGAATAACTGCTCCTACAGCGATGACAGCGTCATATTTTCCGCTTGAAGCCATTTTGTCGGCGATGAGGGGAATTTCAAACGCTCCCGGAACCCAACAAGTCGTGATGTTGTTTTCGTCAACGCCGTGTCGAATAAGCCCGTCAAGCGCACCGCTGAGCAATTTGTTCGTAATAATTTCATTGAAGCGAGATGCCACAATGCCAATTTTCATTCCTTCTGAAGCAACAAGCTTCCCTTCCAGTGTTTTCATAGTTCTATTCTCCTGTTTTCTTATGTAAGCACATTCTCAAGCAAAATGGGAATGTGCAATATATAACATTTACAATGACGAGACGGAAGGTATTATCATTCCCCTAATAACAGCCTTGCTATCTTTATTATAGTTTTTCCGTAAAAATATGCCCCATTTTGTCACGCTTGGTTTTTAGATAGCGAACATCATACTTTTGCGCTGGAATTTCTATAGGTTCTCGCTTTGTAACTTTTAGTCCAAAACCGTCCAGTCCATATATTTTGTTTGGATTGTTCGTTAAAAGTCGGAGCGTTTTTATTCCCAAATCGTTCAAAATTTGCGCACCAATCCAATATTCCCTCAAATCAGGCTTGAATCCAAGTTTTACATTTGCTTCAACGGTGTCGTATCCTTCTTCTTGCAACATATATGCCTTTAATTTGTTGATAAGTCCGATTCCCCTTCCCTCTTGACGCATATATAAAATGACTCCGCGCCCCTCTTCATTTATACGCTTCATCGCCGCTTTTAACTGTGGACCGCAGTCGCAGCGTTGAGAGCCAAAAACATCTCCCGTCAAACACTCAGAATGAACACGGCACAAAACATTTTCTCCGTCTCCAATCTCTCCTTTTACAAGAGCGATATGGTGTTCTCCTGTTATGTCGTTGATGTAGCCATAAATATCAAAGTCACCTTCTTCTGTTGGAAGTTTTGCGTGAGCCTCTTGAATGACATGCTTTTCATGAATGCGACAGTAATCTTGAAGTTGCCCAATCGTTATATATTTAAATCCATATTTTTTTGCCAGTTCTTGAATTTTTGGCATTTTCATCATTGTGCCGTCATCGTCCATAATTTCGCAGCACACACCGCACTGTTTTAAGCCTGCAAGACGACATAAATCCACAGTTGCTTCTGTGTGTCCGTTTCTCACAAGAACTCCGCCTTTTTTTGCAATCAAAGGAAATGTGTGTCCAGGTCGTCTAAAGTCAGATGGTTTTGAATCGTTGTCAACGCATTTTAAAATAGTTGTGGAACGCTCCTCCGCACTGATTCCTGTTTTTGTTGAAATGTAATCTATTGAAACAGTGAAAGCGGTTTCATGGTTGTCGGTGTTTTCAGCAACCATTGGGTAAAGGGATAGACTTTGTGCAATTTCCTCGCTCATTGGAGTGCAAATCAAGCCTTTTGCATACGTTGCCATAAAATTAATGTTTGCTTGAGTTGCAAATTGAGCGGCGCAAATCATATCGCCTTCGTTTTCGCGCCCTTCGTCATCAGAAACCAAAATTATTTTTCCCGCTCTTAAATCTTCAAGAGCCTCTTCAATGGTGTTAAAACTATATGCCATAAAACCCCTTGCAGTATGCAATTATGGAAAGCCTGCCAAAAATTACATAGTGCATTTTCTGCGTTTTTATAAATTGTGTTCTCGCAACAATTAATGAGCGACATCATTTTTATTGCGCCCTTTAACTTTCCAGCCAATCTAAAAATTTTTTATCTCGATCTTTAGGACTTTGCTGTAAACGTAAACCCATTAATTTTTGTACATATTTTCCGATTATGTCATTTTCAAGATTTACCTTGTCGCCTATTTTCTTTTCAAGAAGTGTTGTTTCTTGTCCTGTATGCGGAATTATGCTTGCTGCAAAGTCACTTTCAGTTACACTTGCCACAGTCAAACTAATTCCATCGATTGCTATGCTACCTTTTTCTACAATAAGATTTATAATCTCTGATGATGTGTTCACATACACCCAAGTGGCGTTTTCTTCATTTTTGAAACGACTTATTACGCCTGTTCCGTCTATGTGTCCGCTTACAATATGTCCGCCAAATCGTCCGTCTGATGACAGCGCTCGTTCTAAATTGACTTTGTCTCCAGGCTTTAAAGACCCCAAATTGCTTCTTCGTAAGGTTTCCGCCATGACATCGGCAAAGAAAAGCCCGTCAGCAATAGCTGTAATTGTTAAACAAACGCCATTTACTGCGATGCTGTCTCCTATTTTTGAGCCTTGCAAAACGCCAACGGCTTTTATCGAGATTTTTCCCGATTTGCCCGTTGGAGGAACGTTTAAAACGCTTCCGATTTCTTCAATTATTCCTGTAAACATACTATTTTTTCGAGGGAATGCATGGAATCTGTTAAATGAGGAGAGGTCTTAAAACTTCTTCCATTCAGACTACACTGTCGATCAGGGAATTTCACCTTGCCACAAAATCGTTACAAAAATATATCATTTTTCGTGCTTATTGGCAAGGCGATTACATATACTGATTAAAAATAGTCGTATTCCTCGTCGCCAAAATCGCCGTTTTCAGGATTTATGTCTATTTCAGCCTTGAACACATCGGTTGTAAATTCCACTTCATATTTGTGGGCGTTTCCGTCCTCATTGTCAAGCGTTATATATATATTGTTTGCATTTGGAAATTTTTCTTTTACAAGAGATTGTATGTCCTCTTGTGTCAAAACTACATTTGTGCTTTCAGAACGTTTTATACGGTCAACCTCTATTTTCACTACTTTATTTGCTGAGGAACTCACTTCCACCTCATACGTTGTTTTGTCTGTGTCCAAAAAGGTGATTTCATATTGTCCATCGTCTAACTTGAAAGTTTTATACTTTGCAGTTTCAGGAACAACTTTTCGAGCGACTTCAAGCGTGGCTTTTGGCGGATTCTTTGCAAACGCCATTCCCACTGTAAATGCTAAGACTAAAAAAATAACACTTTTTTTCATATAAACACCTCTTTTTTCTGTTGCCGACAGCCACAGTTATTCTAGCGATTGTCGGCATACAATTTTTAGTTGTGGTTTTTGCCTGTTATAGAGCACGTGCTTTAAATGTACTATTTATATTACATAAGGTCAACAATAATAGAACCGGGAACACTGCTTTCAGCATTTCGAGCGGCGCACCAAGTGCCTTTTGCAAGGGATTCCAAAAAGTTTCTAGAGGAGAGATATTCATACAAAAAACCTGCGGAAAAGGCATCTCCGCAAGCAGTTGTGTTGACAGCACGGACTTTTTCAACTGGAAATTCAACAAACTCACCTGATTCTGCGGCGTAAACTGAATTTTTGCCACGCGTTACGACAATGATATTTTTCAATTCCTTTGATTTTTCTGTAATTGCGCATTTTAGTTGATTTTCGTTTAAATAATCACCTAGTTTGAACGTGTCTAGAAATTCGTTTTCATTTATTTTAATGATTGATGGCGGAAAAATATCTATTACACGGCGCAAATTTTTTCCTGAAAAATCTGCAAGAAATGGTTTGCCACTGTTTGCAATGATTTTTGCAATTACAGAGGGAAGTCCATCGCTCCAGTGTTTTGGACAGCTTCCAGCAAATAAAAATGCATCGTAATTTTTTAGTTCCTTTTCAAGAATGCCAAGCAACGTGGACTGGCTCAATGCAAAATCATATTCGCCAACAGGTTCATCGCACACAACTTCTGTTGTGCATTCATTTGTCTTGTCGAGCAAGGTCCAGCACTCGCGGACAGTGCCTGGCGTTTTTACAGGGATTATATGTATGTTGTCTTGCAATGCTAAATTCAAAAATAAATCAATGTGAGATTCTCCCAGCGGACATAAAACGGTTGAACAGTCTTTTTCAAGTTGGTTTAAAACTCGCGCAGAATTCACAGCCTTCCCGGATGCGTGCAGCGTGTATTTTTCCGAACGATTTACTTCGCCATCTTTAAAAAATGAAAAATGCACTGTTCTTTGCAGTGTTGCGCTCAAGCATAAACACAAGATTTTTAGCATATTTCTATTTTAGCAAGTTATAGGGCGAATGCCTAGATATATTGTTCACATATTATTTATTTTGCATTCGCCCCCAGTTTTGCTACCTCGCAATGCTCGGCTTTACGCAAAACTTGCAAGTGGATTGATAAGATGCGAGGATGCCTTAACGGGTTCTTTATTATTGTTGGTCTTACATCTACAGACCCCTTGTCTAAGTAAGTTTTGTACAAAATTTCGCACTTCTTGGATGCTTTCTATAGAATTTTACTTTATATTCTAATCAAGCCCCTGTTTTATTCGTTACTGCTTCGGAAAATGCCTGCACAATTTTCAAAAAAGATGCAAGCTGTGTTTCGGTAAAAGTATCCATTATATTCAAAACAGTCTGTTTTTGCCATTGCCATATTTGCTTTTTCCCAATTGTATCTGCGTCACGTCGTTCACCTGTTACAAGGTATTCCACTGTCGTATGCAAGGCACGTGCCATTTTTACTGCGATGTCAGCTGACGGCATAGAATTGCGATATAAGTACATATTCAAGGTACTCATACTAATTCCGATTTTTGTAGCAAACGCTTTGTATGAGATGTTCTGATAGTTCAGTTCGTCTATAAGTCGCTCCCGCAGAGAATTTCCACCATCTTGTGTTTTTTCCATAATCAAACAAGTTTAGAAAAAATTATGTAATTATGCATTGACAAAATATGTTATAACGATATATTACTATATGTAATTACACATCTTGGTTAGGAAATTTTTATTTTTTAACTGGTCAAAAGTCTAAATAATCTTCGGCGGAAGTAAAGCGCGTAGGAGGACATTATGAAAAAGATGTTCAAAAAATTAAAAATGGGCGTGTTGCTTGCGGCGACAACTTTCATGTTCGTGACGTTTACGTTCTCAACTCTTGTTGCATGCTCTGGCGGCTCGGAGAACGGAAGTGACACAGGCGTTGAAGTGACGTACATGGTGACGTTCAACAGTAACGGTGGCAGCGAAGTTGAGGCTCAGATTGTTGTGAGCGGAGAAAAAGCAGAAGAGCCTGCTGAACCAACCAAAGAAGGCTTTTTGTTTATAGGATGGCAGGATAAAAACGACAGTTTCTTCAGTTTTGACACACCGATACGTAGTAACATTACGCTGACAGCCGAATGGGAGAGAATTACTGTTCCTTCCGAACCTCAAAATGTGACAGCAAAAGCATCTGGCTTTCGCTGCATAGACGTTTCATGGGATGCCGTTGACGATGCAGACAGTTACATCGTGTACTTTCGGTTATCTTTAGAAGGTGGTGAGGGGGATTCGCAAGAAAGTGAAACCGAATTCACACGTGAAACAACCAACACACGCATAACAATAGATTATCTTAATGAAGATAAAAAATATGACTTTTGGGTAATAGCAAAAAATTCTATCGGAGACAGCGGTAGAAGTGATGTTGTATCCGCCCGCCAATATTTTCCTGCACCAACTTCTGTACATGCGGATGTCTCGGGAGGATTTGCACATTTGTCGTGGAGTAGTGTCCGTGGTGCTACTGGTTATGAAATATATGCACAGCGAGACGAGTGGAGTTTTTCTTCTGAGAAAGTCTTTCTTAAAAGTTCAGTAGGCAATTGGGCAACAATAGGAGGGTTAGCATCAGGGGGACATTATTATTTTTATGTAAAGGCAGTCTGCGGTACAAAAACTAGCGATTATTCTTCAAAAAGCGACTGGACACTCATTCATTAACTTTTACATAGATTAAAACAGTTCATATACTGTAAAACTAACAGCAAAAAGACTTTGGATAAAACCAAGGTCTTTTTTTATGGCTAGGGTTCGTGTGATTTTTTGTGCGTAAGCCCTGCCTTTATGGGTTGTTTATTATTATGGGTTTAGCATCCGCCTCAAGTTGAGTTCCTCGCAAGGACAAGATGTTTTTGTCTTTGCGAGGGGGGCTACTTTAGAATGTGTAGTTTACAGAAAGTTGGATGAAACTGTTGTCTTGCCAGCCGGCAAATTCGCTGTCGTTTTCATCGTCCCTAAAGTTATGAATATACATTCCAGAGAGTTTTGCTTTCCATCCGTCTCGGATTTTATAGGAAAGTTCGGGAAGTAAAACTAAATCTTGTCTTTCAAAGCCATAAATTCCTTTGACAACAAGCTCTATTTTTTCATAGTAGAATGTGTCTTTTAGTTGAACTACAAGTTTGTTGTTGCTATACTTTCCTGTCGGGTCATAATCCACATCAGCAGTTTTAAATTCGCCGTCTTCAATGGTATCTTTATGCAAAACAAAATTTCCTGTTGCTTGGACATTTACATTTAAGTTGTGAAGTGGAATTGAAACGTCAAATCCTGCCAAGTATGAAATGCTGTTGTTGTGAATCCATGGATCGTCTCCGTCATTGTCATTCGTGAGGTTATACGCAAATTCTCCACGCAAAGTGAAAGGCCCTGCCGCCCCTTGCGCGTCAAGTCCAAACACCTGCAATTTGTCATAATGCAAAGCATCGGTGACTGTAGAAAGAGATTGTAACTTTGTGTAGTCTGTGCTTACCTGCTTATAATGCCCGTTATAATAAGAAATGCCCAAATCTACAACGCCAAAACTAAAGTTGCCATAAAACCCAAATTGTCCGTATTTCAACTTGTTTGTGTCGGGATAAAGGTCATCCGCAGAAAGTGAATTTGCTTGATTTAAAAGGGTGATATACTTCGTAACAGCATCGTTATATGCGCCTTTTGCCTGTGTTTTCATATCAGCGGTGGCATTGGAATTTTGCGAAAGCGCACTTAACGCTGCAAATGCTTCATCTTTTTTCGAAAGAGCAAAGCCAACTTCTGTTCCTCCTACCTCTTTTATTGTGCTTGTAAGGCGTGCAACCTTTTCAGGAGCCCACTTTCCGTTTTCTGCATACACTTCACTGCGCATTACTGGCGTCCAAATTCCTTCAAGACGGAAAATTTTTGGCGCATTGTACTGAACACGGAATATATATTCGCCTATGCGACGATCAAGATAATCGGGAATTAAAAAATCTGTGTAGTCATTGGCATTAAAATTATCAAGGACATGCAGTTTGTCTCCTTTTCCCCAAACAACCTTCATTTTTCCTGCACTCAAAACGAAATCGCCCAAAAACAAGTCCGCATGGAATTCATCGAGAATGTCCATTTTGTTATGAAGCAGTGTGCGTTCAGAAAGATTTATTTGTGCGTTGAAATTTGTAGAGTCCCCTTCGTAGTTTAAGCCTACTTCCAATTTAGGAATCGCATTTACAGTTGTTTTTTCTGCGTCAGTTGAGCCAAAGTAAATTCTCCCGCCAAGTTCCGCGTCTCCTGAAACACTAAATCTATCCCAGAAACCGCCCAAACTTTCTCCGCTTGAACTGCTTGTTGTTTCGTCTCCCCATCCATCATCGCTCCACTCTTCTTGTGCAAAAACTCCAAAGGTTGCAAGGAGAACAAGCAGTACTGTCAAAAAAGATTTCTTACACATCTTTTTACCTCTTGATTTACTTTGAAACTTTTCCATTTTGCAAGAAACCTTTTGAGAAATAAGCGGGATTGATAGGCTCGTCAAATTTCAGTCGTTCTTCAGACATAATAAGTTGTGTTTTGTGTCCTGTTTCCGTATTTGTCAGTTCATTTTCAAGAGGGGTTGGATACCCTTTGATTACTTTTAAGTTTTTCACTTCAAGTGTTTTGCAAAGATTTCCTTTTTTGTTATACATTTCAACATAAACAGGAACCCATGTTTCTTTATCAACCCAAGAAATTCTATATTGATATTGGCTGCTTTTTGCATCTTTTGGAGTGGACTTTACTTTTGCGCAATTTGCATATCCGTTTTTCTCTTCCGTCTCTGCAAGCAATTCGTGAGTGTCTTCATCAACTTCGCGAGTAGACATATCATCATACGTTGCATCAGATCCCATAAACGATTGGCTTCCTTGACTTGCGGCTACTGGACGAACTGTTCCAACATCTGGCAGGAAGATATACTTTTCATCGGGTTTGCCCTCGTTTGTCTTTTGGCTAAAGCGTGTTCCCTTAACGCTTGCAGGGCTATTGAACTGCATAACGATTGTTGAACTTCCCTCTTCTTCCTTGCCCCACTCATCGATAATGCGCACTTCTTTTGCTCCGTTCTTTTCGATCAAAATCATTTGAACTTGGGCGCGAGTAAATTTTGGTTTTGCAACATTGTCTGCATTTTCCATAACTTCTCGTCCGTCAAGTGCAAAAACTGCACTTCCCATCATCAATGCACTTGCAATAACCAACACTTTCTTTGTCATTTTCATACTAATTTCTCCTTGCTATATTCATATATTCTTTAAGTGCGCTAACAGGTAACGCACTTATATTTTTTTTGCCGTCATTGAGAGTTTGTCCGCCCGCTCATAAGCGGAACAATCTATTTTTAGATTGTCACGAACGGTTACGCCTCTCAATGATATACTTTGTATCCGTTATTCCTTTTTATTGTTTGTTGCATCTTCAATTTTGTTCTGTTCCCTCTCTTCTTTTGACTGCATAAATGCGGGGTCAAATGCATTGAGAACGCCTGGAATTATAGTCATTGCAAGGAAAGAACTTGAGAACATAACAGTTGCGGCAAGAACTCCAATGTATCTTAAAATCTCAAATTTTGAGAAAACAAGAACGAGGAAGCCCAGTCCAACGGCAAACGCATTTGTAACGATTCCATGCCCTGAAACTGCAAAAGTTTTGAGAGTTACATCTTCAACGTTTTTGCTTTTTTCTCGGAGTTGTTTGTAACTTTCCATAAAGTGAATTGTGTAGTCAATTCCAACGCCAATGGCAACAGAAGCGATTATGCTTGTTACCAAATCAAGGTGAATGCCTGCAAAGCCCATAACCATGTAATTTAGTATGATTGTGAAAGCGAGTGGCAACGCACCAAGAATACCTGCAATCGGAGACCTAAACGAAATTGCAATAATCAAGAACACAAGAATAATTGAAAACAAAATGCTTGTAAATTGACTTGAAATTACCATATCGCTCATAGAAAGCTCCATTTCTCCGTTTCCTGTTGCTACAATTGTATATCCGTCCGGGAAGTATTTTGCTGCATACGCTTTTGCATCATCTATAATCATTTTTGTTTCCGATGTGCTGTGAGAACGAAGTTGTACTTGCATTCTGATTGTTTGCGGAGCAAGCGGGTCATCACTAAATCTATCAAGAGAACCGCCATACAAAAGCAGATATTGACTCACCAAGTTTGACAATCCTTCTCGCGTTGTAGCGGGATATTTTTCCAAATTGTATGGAATCTCATAATAGGCGCTTCCATTAAAATTCAAGGATTTTTCCAATTCGGTTGTCATTCCTTCAACAGTAGCGTTTTTCCCTCCAGCGGCAGAATAAGCATCAGCGAAAAGCTGCAACGCCTCTTGAACGGTAATTTGACTATTTAAAATGCGTGCATATTCAATGTTCGGGTCAACCCACACCTTTGTCTCGGCAACGTTTTCGGGCTCAGTGCTTTCGCTTTCCCAATCATCTGAACTTCCCCAGTCATCATCCCCCCAATCGGTGGAGTCGCCCCAATCATCTTCTGCATAATCACTATCTGAAGAGTTATAGGAAGCGGAAATGTCGTCGGAAGTCTCTAGCATAGGTGCATGCATAACTTGATTCATTCTCTTGATAAATGTTGTGAACGAAACAGCTTTTCCTATTCCATCGTATTTTTTATCAAGATACATCTGCATATCATCAACAGCCTTTAGAATTTCAGGATTTGTCATAGCACCTTTTTCTTCGCCGGAAATAACGAAATAAAGGCTGTTTGTTCCTGCAAAATTCTTGTCCACATAATCAACGTCTGTTCGGAACTTGCTGCTTGGAGGGAAATAGTTCACTAAAGATGTGTCGATAACAAGGCGACTAATGCCCCATGCAGAAAGTGCGATAATCACCACTGAAAACACAACAAGGCGTGATTTTGTTCCCGTAAAGAAATGATAAATGCTATAAAGAGTCTTTCCATTTGCCTCTTCAATAGTCGCACCGCTTCGCCTTTCAAATTCTCTTTGGATTTTTCTTTTTAGCCGTGCGGACAATCCTTTTTTGCTTTTTAATCTTTTTCCAACTTTGTTAAGAGGAGTGACATAAAGCATAGCAGGGATAAATGTAATTGAAAGAATGAGCGAGAACACAATTCCCAGCGCGGTGAAAACAGCAAAACTTTTCAGAGGGTTTATTGGACTTGTCACAAGAGAAATAAATCCTGCAACAGTGGTAATTGCTGCAAGCAAAACAGCCATCCACACATCCTTTAGCCCTGCGCAAATTGCGTCAAGATGCTTTTCCTTTGTCATTTCTCCTTCAACTTTATCAAGGAAAGCATAGTAGTGAGTGATAACATGAATTCCATACGCACTTCCACAGGCAATCAAAGCAACGGGAATAACACTTGCAACAATTGTAAAGGTTACGTTGAAAATTGTCATAAGTCCGCATGTCCAAACTGTGGATATAAGAACTGCAATTAACGGCAAGAGCGTGCCTGGAACAGTGTGAAATGAAAAATACAGGGAAATAAGGACTACAAGGACTACAAGCGGAATTAAACGCACAAGGTCGCTTAACATATAATTGCTTGCATTGTCGCTTAAAACGGCATCTCCGTAATAGCGAACTGAAAGGTTTGTATCTACAATTTCATTTCCCGCAATGTCTTGAATTTGGTGCAAAATAGAAATCAACTCTTTGCTGTTAAGAGAGGAGTCAACGGTTGCTACAATTTGCGCTGCCTTAAAGTTATCGTCAACAATTACACGGTTATACATCTCCTGCCAGTCAATGATTTTTTCCTTAATCTTTTTCATATCGGCATTTGTGCCAGAATAATCATCATCAATGAGTGAACCTGCGGCAAGTCCGCCATCAAGCGAGTAAACAAAGTCGATGTTGCCGACAGAATCAACGGACTCAACTCCGTCAAGATTTTCAATCATTTCAGTTATTTTTTGGATTACTGAAACATACTCAGGGGTTAAAATTGTTTCCCCCTCTGTTTCCAAAGAAATGCCAATGCTAATCATGCTGCCAAATTGTTCTTCGGTTTCAATCAAGCGTTTGTAGGAATCGCTGCTCGTTGGCATATAGCGACGCACCGTGTTTTCAATGGAAATTGAACATAATGGAATCGCAAGTCCAACAGTAAGTAAAAGACAAACAACTATGATAAGCCACGGATGTTTTAAAAAAGATTTCATAAAAACTCCCATAAAATAATTATATGACTATTCGTTTAAGAACTTAAACGGATAGTCATAAGATAAATGTAATATCGCAAAAAAGAAAAGTCAAGGGCGGATGCTAAAAATGGTTGTTTATATTTATTGGTTTTGCATCCGCCACACGTTTTGCTACCTCGCACTGCTCGGCTTTACGCAAAACTTGCAAGTGGGTTTTAAAAGTGGATAAATGCTAAAATGGGTTGTTTATATATCAAGGATTTAGCATGCGCTTCAAGTTTTGCTATTTCGCAAAGCCGATATGTTTTTGATTCCTGCGTTTGTCCTATATTAGTGTATTGCTTTTTAAAATTGTATGTCCTATAATCTACGTATAACATTTTTGAGGTAATTATGGATTCGTCTTTTTTTAGCATTGAAAAATACAAGATTGACACTATTCGTGCAGTTGACGCTAAATTTGAAGCGCAGAAAATTGCGTTTGCGCCGCTTGCGTTTCAGTCTGTTCGCGCAATGATAGAAACAGGCATTTTGCGTGAAATTGACAATGCTGGTGAGAATGGGGTTAGCCGCGCAGAACTTGCTAAAAAATGCAATGTGTCGGAATATGGAGTTGGTGTTCTCTGCGAAATGGCACTTGGAATGAACGTGATAAAACTCACGGAGGATTCTTCCTCTTCTGAAAGTGAAAAATTTGTGTTGGGAAAAATAGGATGGATGCTCCTTGAAGATGATTTAACAAAAGTAAATTTTAATTTTACAAATGATATATGTTATAAAGGCGCATTTGATTTGTTGGACTCTGTAAAAACGGGCAAACCAGAAGGATTAAAGGTTTTTGGCAATCAATGGACTACCGTTTATGAGGCGCTTTCAACTTTACCTGAAAAGGCGAAAAAATCGTGGTTTGAATTTGACCATTTTTATAGTGATATTGCTTTTCCTGAGGCTTTGCCGATTGTATTTGCTGAAAAACCAAAGACTATCATTGATATTGGTGGAAACACGGCAAAATGGTCGATTGCTTGTTGTAACTATGATCCTGATGTGAAAATGACAATCGTAGATTTGCCAGGACAAACTGCCGTTGCTGAAAAAAACGCCGCTGAAGCAGGTTTTGAAAAAAGAATCGGTTTTTGCACGGGAAACATTCTTTCCGCTGAAACGAATTTGCCGAAAAATCCAGATGCAGTTTGGATGAGTCAATTTTTGGACTGCTTTAGCCTTCATCAAGTGACAAAAATTCTTAAAAAAGTGTATGAGGCGGCAACGGAAAACACAAATGTCTATGTTCTTGAGCCGCTTTGGGACAAGCAGCATTTTGAGGCGAGCGCATATTCTTTGATGGCAACTTCTCTGTATTTTACCTGTATTGCAAATGGAAATAGCAAAATGTATCGCTATGAAGAATTGGTCAATGCCATTAGAGAGGCGGGTTTTGAACTAAAAACTGCGCATCATAACCTCGGTTCAAATGCATATTCACTGTTGGTTTTTAGGAAAAAATAAGGGCGGTGGAAAATGGTGTTGTCTTTCTTTGAGTGAACGAAGAAAAAGACGAAGACAGCGTCAGGGCAAGCCATAGTGTGCAGTGTTGTAGTCTATTTGTTGCGATTTTTGCTTGCATATACGGTTTTATGAGGTGGATAAGGTAAAGCATGAAAGACATAAAAGATGTTCTTGTTTCTCATATACACACGTTTATTCCCGAAGGAACAGAAGCACCAAAATTGGAATTTGTAGATCCGCTTTTTAGGCGCAGATTAAGCCAAATTACAAAGATGACAATTCACGTTTTGCACGATTTGCTTGAAGAAGTGCCGGAAGCAGCGGACTACAAACAGGTTTTTATTTCATTTCGTGGAGAAATAAAGAGAGAGTTCACAATAAATAAAGGTTTGATTGAGGACTCAGAGATTTTGCCAGCGGCTTTTAGTTTAAGCGTATTCAACACTCCGATTGCGGCGGCAAGCATTGCATTGAAACTAAAGGCAGGATATTCTGTACTCTATCCGTCAAAGGGGAATTTTTTAGACGCATTAAAAGCGGCATCCGCTCCTCTTCTTTGTGGTGCAGAAGAAAAAATAATTTTAGTATATGCAGATGAATATATCCCTGATGAATACGGTGTGCCTCAAAACGATAACACAAAGGCAAAAGCCATTGCATGTATATTGGACTTGTACACAGGAGAACCACTATATGAAAGAATCCAAAAAGGAAATCTATAAAAAATACAATCATAAGGAATTGCCGAAAATTACCAACCACTTTTTGCATGGCTATCGTTGTTTTGCAAAACTGTTTTGTTATGCTTACTTTGGAGTGGGGAGTGTAATCCTTGCAGTTTTCGTTTTTCCGTGGCTTAGAATTGGCGTTCACTCCGAAGAAGAATTTCAAATAAAGGCGAGAAAATTTGTTTCAAAGACGTTCCGTTCGTTTATCAATATAATGCAGGGAATTCGAGTGTGCAGTCTCGTTGTTAAAGAGAGCGAAAAGTTTAATAATTTGCATGGGAAAGTTTTAGTGGCAAACCATCCATCCATTTTGGATTTTGTGTTTATTATGTCCCTCGTTCCAAATGCAAACTGTATTGTTCGTGGCAATCTCACAAAAACTCCGCTTGCAGGCGTTATAAAGCAATGCTATATCGTGAACACATTGGATTTCAATGAACTGTGTGAACTTTGCAAGGCTACTATCGACAAGGGAAATAATGTCATCATCTTTCCAGAAGGAACGCGAACTCCTCGTCATGGAAAAAATCCATTAAAAAAAGGAGCTGCTCGCATTGCATATTATTCAAAGTGCGGAGTTCAACCGATTTTAGTTGGAGGAAACGATAAATATGGTCTTGGAAAGCATGATCCGTTTTGGTCATACAATCACACCGAAAAATTTATATATGACTTTTCGTTGCTTGAGGAAATCAAGATCGATGAATATATAGATATGTCTGAAACACTTGCAGCAAAGCGTATAACTGAAAAAATAGATGAAATGTTAAGCCGTGCTATATCTGAAAATGGAAAGAAATACATAACAAACAGAGTTGATTGAAATTGAAAGTCAATCCCAAAGCGCAATAGGTAAACAACCCATTAACGCATTCGCCCACCCCACTAGCCAGTTTTGATAGCGTAGCGTACAAAAGTGAAGGCGAATGCAAAATGAACAATATGTGAACAACCCGTTAACGCATTCGCGAACGCCCTTGACCAACACAAGTAATTATGATAATCTATAAAACATTCGGGCCATTAGCTCAGTGGTTAGAGCAGGGGACTCATAATCCCTTGGTCCTAGGTTCAAGTCCTAGATGGCCCAAAGGTCTTCGCCCTGCAATTTTGCGACTCCCTTCTAGTGAGCCCCCCGCCATTATACTACATATCTCAAAAAATAATCATTAAAAAGAAACAATTATTGTTGTAAAAAAGTTTCCATCAGAGCGTCCATGCGTGTATTGAATGGGAACAGACATGGTCGCTTGTGCGGAACGGGATAAGCCCTTAAAACGGCATTCATTTTTCTCCTGCTCCGCAGGTCTTGCGGATATTATTCTTATGCGGTCTGCCTCTCTTTTCGTAAACGCCACAAAGAGAACTTTATCAACCATTCCGAACACCATTCTATTTCAAGAGACTTGTTTCACATTTTCTTTATTTTATAGTTGTCGATTTCTGTAAGATGAATGTTGTGATGTCTAGCTTTAACTCCTGTACAATACACACGCCTTCAGCATAAAAAATAGCATAAAACAGGCAATGCCATTTTAGTTGTCTGCAAATGTCCTTTTTTCTGAATTCTTTGCAAGAAGATAAACGCAATACTGATTCATGCTTACGCCTTCTTTTTTTGAATTTTCGGCAAGGGTCTTATGCAAAGTCTTTGGAAGACGAAGCTTGAATTGACCTGAATAAGACTCCGCGCCTTTTGGTTCTGCTATTTCAATATTGTCTTCAATAGCCGCCAATAGCCACTCTTTTTTCGCATCTTCAGCATTTACAACCGCATCTGCTATGGTTTCTCCACATGTAATGCAGCCTGGAAGTTCTGGATATGAGGCAACAAATCCTGATTCCTCTGTGTCAGGGATGATTTCTAACTTATAAGGCATTTTCATATATTCTTGAAAAGTTTTCATGTTAGTCCTCCTTGTTTTTCTGCTCTGCCTCTACAATTTCCTTTACCATTCTTACATAAGTTGCTTTTATTGGTTCATGATTTGGAATGGTAATAGGATTGCAACCAGCTTTCCGAAATGTATAATGGCTGCTGCCATGCTTCGGCTGAGAAACCTTGTAACCATAATTTTGCAGGACTTTTTTAAGTTCCGCAAACCGCATATCTTTATCAAGGGATTTTATTCTTTCTAATAGTTTATCCCATTGTGCCATGATTATATTATAAATGGTGTTATATATGATGTCAAGCAAAGCCCTGTTTAGTACTTCAGCACGAAAAATAGCATGCTCAAGAAAAATAAGAAAATTAGTAGAAGAAATCTTCGTCTACAAACGTCACCCCATAAGGGATGACGGACAATGCTCAAAATGCGCCGTAAATGAATGGACTTCCGCCTGTATAGCACAAACCAAATAGTAAGCCAAGAAATATAAAGAACATCGTCAAGTGTATGTATTTTGAAAGCGTCAGAATCGGATAGAACGCCTCTCCTTGAGTACGTGTTGTTACGAATAGTGCCAGTGCAATCCATCTGCGAACATGAAAAGCCACTAGTACACTAAAATCGCTTAAAGTACTCAAGCACGCGTAACAAAAACAAAAGTTAGCATAGAAAATCACTGTGAAAGTATACGGGGGCGATCTCAAAAGAACGGCAGGCTGCACCTCGTAAATATAAATGTTGTCTATTTATAAAACCTAAAAAAGATTTTATAAATGGATAAGAGAGGCTTGACCCCTCAAGATTTGAAGTTTCCATCAGAGCGTCCATGCGTGTATTGAATGGGAACAGGCACACGTGCTGAAGACTTTTTTAAAATTCAACGAAACAATCTTCCTGTTGCTCTTCCAACCATAACGATATTTTTTCGGCAATGTTGAAGATTTTTTCCTTTCGCTTTTTACCTGTAATTAAACATTCCCACACAATTCCGACTCTCCAGCCTTCTTCAAGCAACTTGTGGATTTGAATGCGATCACGGATGCTGTTTCCCTCTATTTTGTTTTTCCAATAGTCTGTGTTAGTTTTAGGAAGTTTGAAAAGCCGGCAGTTTTTGTGTCCGTGCCAAAAGCAACCGTGAACAAAAATAACTGCGTGAAAATGAGGGAGCACAATGTCTGGAGTGCCTGGATAACGGCGGTCATTCTTGCGAAATCTGAATCCTAACGAAAAAAGGGCTGAACGAATTTCCTTTTCTGGCTTTGTGTTTGCACTGCGGATTTGAGACATAGCGTAATGGCGTTGTTCTGGAGTGAGAGTGTCCATAAGGATATTTTCAACAGATTTTACAAAAAAAGCAAGAGGTGAGGGAAAACACTGCACATATAGTGTAATGGCTTTGTGCGTAGTTTATAAAGCCTGTGAAATTCCTCGTGGATTCTAACTGTATTCATTGCGAAACCATGTTTTCAACAATGTGAAGATACGATATTTTTATTAAAAAGAATATGTGATATAATAGGCAAGAGGAAAAAATGAAATATTATATAGAAAAATGTGAACAGGGGCATTTGGATTTACTTGTAGATTTTTATGAAAAGGTGCTTGCTTTTTTAATTTCAACCGTGAACTATCCAAAATGGACTGCGGGCGTTTATCCATGCAGGGAAAGCATTGAAAGTGCTATTTCCAAAGGTGGGCAATATATGTGCTTGGATAATGGACGCATAGTCGGAGCGTTTGTTTTGAATGAAGATCCACAGGGGGCATATAAAAATGGAGCATGGAAAGCATCATTAAAAGAAGGAGAATATGTAGTTGTGCACACGCTTGCTGTGTTGCCAGAAGAATATGGAAAGGGAATTGCTTCATTTATGACAAAATATTGCATTGATACGGCTCGTTCTAGAGGATTCAAAGCGATTCGTCTTGATGTCGTGCCAGATAATTTTCCTGCGAAAAAACTGTACGAAAAAAACGGTTTTTCATTCGCAGGCGATGCGGACTTGGAACGTGGTTTTGAGGATATTCCGTTTTTTTCTTTATATGAACTGAATTTCAATTGACTTTTACAGTTAAACGAATTATTCTTTACAAATATTTTAAAATAGTATGGGGGAAGAGATGGCAAAATTTATTTTTGTAACCGGTGGAGTTGTTTCAGGGCTTGGAAAAGGTATTACAGCAGCAAGTCTCGGTCGCCTTTTGAAAAATAGAGGGCTTAAAATCACATCGCAAAAACTTGACCCCTATATGAACATTGATCCAGGAACAATGAGTCCGTTTCAACACGGTGAAGTTTTTGTTACAGACGATGGAGCGGAAACCGATCTTGACTTAGGGCATTATGAACGCTTTATTGATGAGAACTTAACAAAGTATTCAAACCTCACTTCAGGGTGTGTCTATTGGACTATATTAAACAAAGAACGGAAGGGCGATTATCTTGGACAGACTGTTCAAATTATTCCGCATGTTACAAATGAAATCAAAGATTTTATATTGCAGAATCAAAGGGAAACATGCGCTGATGTGAGCATTGTAGAAATCGGAGGAACAACAGGAGATATAGAATCACAGCCGTTCATTGAGGCCATAAGACAACTTGCTCTTGAAGTCGGACGAAAAAACTGTCTTTTTATACATGTTTGTCTCGTTCCATATATTACTGGTTCTGATGAATTTAAGTCTAAGCCGACTCAGCATTCTGTTAGGGAGTTGCAGGGATTTGGAATTCACCCTGATATTATTGTTGCAAGAAGTGACAAGGAGATCCCTAAAGACATTCGGCAAAAAATCAGTTTGTTCTGCAATGTTCAGGATGATTGCGTGATTTCAAATACAACGCTTGAGTCTCTGTATGAAGTTCCCATTATGTTGCATAAGCAAAAAATGGACAATGTTGTTTGCCGAGAGCTAGGAATTGAAGACTCTGAAATAAATCTTGATAAGTGGAAGGCAATGGTGGAGTCTATTAAGGCGCGTGAAGGAGATGTTCAAATCGCCCTTGTTGGAAAATATGTAAAGCTTCACGATTCATATCTTTCGATTGTGGAGGCTTTAAACCATGCAAGTTTTGTAACGGGCAGGGTTTTGAAAATCAAGTGGATTGATAGCGATATTGTAACGCAAGAGTCTGCTCCGAAAGTTTTTGAGGATTGTTCGGGAATTATTATGCCCGGCGGATTTGGTACGCGTGGAATAGAGGGAATGATCAATGCGTGTCAATATGCTCGTGAAAAGCATATTCCGTATTTTGGAATATGTCTTGGAATGCAGATTGCAGTTATAGAATTTGCGAGAAACGTTCTTTCTCTTGCCGATGCAAATTCAAAAGAATTTGACAAGGACAGCAAAAATTGTGTCATTGACTTGATGGAAAATCAAAAAGGCGTGCATGAAAAGGGCGGAACAATGCGTCTTGGAAAATATCAATGTAAAGTTTTGCCAAATACAATAATGCAGAAAGCATATAACACTGAAAATATTGACGAACGACACAGGCATCGATATGAGTTTAATAACGACTATCGTGAAAAAATGCAGCAGGCGGGTCTTGTGATAAGCGGCACGTCTCCTGACGATTTACTTGTTGAGTCGGTGGAGCTTCCAAAAAGCCAAAATCCGTTCTTTGTGGGCGTTCAATTTCACCCTGAATTCAAGAGTCGGCCTGACAGACCTCATCCGCTTTTTGTAGAATTTGTGAGAACTTGTTGTGATATTTCTGAAGGGACTCTCTAAAGACTGAAGTTTTTAGAGATGACTTTGAAAATACGATGTTCTATCATCGCACTATTATAGCAAGAATAGAACTCGTTGGCACATTCGAAAAATTGTCAAAAGCAAGTTTTTCGAGGCGTTCTGAATAATTTTTGAGAAGCATATTACTTCATATAAATAACTATATTGTAGGATTTTAAATGGAAAACGAAAAAACAGTTGTTGCGGTAACGGGTTCGGACGGAGCGATGGGCGGAGAAGTAGTTTCGCATCTTTTGGATTCCGACAAGAATTTTGAATTGCGTCTTTTTGTGTATAACAAGACAAAAAAATGCAGAAAATTTTTCAAGTCGCTTTTAAAGCGCGGAAAAAATCGCATTACATTGATTCGAGGCGACTTGGCGAATTATGAGCAGGTTGCAAATCTCGTTGAAGGTGCAGATTATGTCGTGCATTGTGGCGCGGTTATTCCTCCAAAGGCGGATCATAACCCTGAAAACACACGTAATACAAATTTTATCGGTACAAAAAATATTGTTGATGCCATAAAAAATTCTGGGCGTGCGGATAAAATAAAGCTCGTTCATATTTCAACCGTTGCTGTTTATGGAAACCGCGATTATCACCATCCGTGGGCAAGAATGGGAGATCCCGTTATCTCAAGCGCGTTTGACTACTATTCGGCGTATAAAATTAAAGGCGAGCGATATGTTCTTGAAAGCGGACTTCCTCATTGGGTTGTTCTGAGACAAACGGCTGTTTATCATAAATATTTTCTCTCAAACAATATGAATGACGGTTTGATGTTTCACACTTCGTGGAATGCGCCTTTTGAATGGATTACGGATAGAGATTCAGGGCTTTGCATTCAACATTTAGTTGAAAGAGATGTTGACGGAAAGTTAAATGGATTTTGGCATAATGACTATAATATTGGCGGTGGTGCCCCTTGTCGCGAGACAGGTTATGAAGTTTTTAACGAGGGATTTGGTCTTTTTGGTGCATCGGCAGAAGACTTTTTTGAACCGAATTGGAACATTCCGCGAAATTTTCACGGAGTGTGGTACACCGATAGTCATATTCTTGACAAGTGGCTGGATTATCGCCGTGAATCTTCCGCTGATTACTGGAAGCGCATGGGAAAGGAATTGTGGTATTACAAACTTGGTGCAATTGTTCCAAAGAAATGGATACGGAAACTTGCAATTGAACGCCTTTTGAAAAACTCAAATGCACCAATGTATTGGGTATGCTCTGGAAACAAAGGAAGAATCGATGCATTTTTTGGCGGAGAAGAGGCATATAATAATCTTCCGAAAAACTGGAGCGAATTTCCAGTGAATGCAAAGGGGCGTTCTTGGGACGGCGAACTTGACTATGCTGAATTAAAGGATGAATCAAAAGCGGATAAATATGCGCTTGATCACGGTTATGATGAAACAAAGCCCGATAGCGAAATTGATATTGACGATTTGAAAAAAGCCGCCGCATTCCGTGGAGGAGAAGTTCTTTCTGAAGATATGAAGAAGGGCGATCTTTTTCAAAAGATTACTTGGAAATGTCATAACGGCCATCGTTTTGACTCAACGCCGTTTACTATTTTGAAGGCAGGATTTTGGTGTCCTGAATGTTGTGAGGCTCCAAAATGGTCTTTTGATAAAGTTGCGGCAAAAATTCCGTTTTATTCACAAGTTTGGTATGACACTCACCGCACGGACGAGGAAAACAACGAATATCCTTACGATGAACATGCTGACGACAATATGATTGTTCCCGTGGAAAAATTGTGATACAAAGATTGAGGCTGTTTATTTGGCACATCTTGTAAAGTGAGGTTTGCAGTTTGTGCCAAATGTATTTTGTAAACCAAATCCTGCGACTGGAAGGTGAAGAATAAAAATTGAAAAACCAATGTATCTTCCGCCCGTTTTTCGCTTGCCGATAGCCAGTTTTTTTATTACATTTAAAGGTATCCTAAAAAAATAAAAATCGAGGTAATTAAATTGGCTAGACATGAGTTTCAAACAGAGGTGAATCAGCTTTTAAATCTTTTGATTCATTCGCTTTATTCTAACAAAGACATTTTCTTGCGCGAAATTGTTTCCAATGCTTCAGATGCACTTGACAAGTTAAAATACTTAACAGTGAGCGATGATAATTACAAGAACATTTCGTTCACTCCGAAAATTGACATTTCTTTTGATGATAAAGACAATGTTCTTGTGGTGCAGGATTCTGGAATCGGAATGAACGACGAGGATTTGCAAAACAATTTGGGTACAATTGCACGTTCTGGAACAAAAGCATTTTTGGAAAAACTTTCTAGCGATGCGGCAAAAGATTCTTCTCTTATCGGACAGTTTGGCGTTGGATTTTATTCTGCATTTATGGCGGCTAAACACATTGATGTGATTACAAAAAAGGCTGGCAGCGATGGAAAGATATGGCATTGGTCTAGCGACGGCACTAACTCGTATGATTTGGAGGAAATCGGCGCGGATAGTGATCTGGCAAAAAAATACGGCTTTGATGATTCTGCATTAACTGGCTCTGCAATAGTTATGAAATTAAATGATGAAAGCAAAGAGTATGCAAGCCGCTGGAAAATCGAGGAGTTAATAAAGCGTTATAGCGACCATATCGCGTTTCCTATCTATCTGCACTATGACCAAAATAAATACGATGACAAGGGCAATGTTACTTCAACAGAAAAAAAAGTTGATCAGGTGAATAGCGCGTCTGCATTGTGGAAGAGACCAAAGTCTGAATTAAAAAAAGAGGATTACAACGAATTTTACAAAACAATCGGACACGATGGCGAAGAGCCGTTACATTATGTTCACACACACGCTGAAGGCACACAAGAATATACAACTCTTTTCTTTGTTCCGCAGCGAGCGCCTTATGATATGTATCAAGCGGATTACCAGAGCGGCGTAAAGTTGTATGTGAAGCGAGTTTTCATCACGGATGATGACAGGGAACTTTTGCCGGCATATTTACGTTTTGTGCGTGGCGTAATTGACAGCGAAGATTTGCCGTTAAATGTGAGCCGGGAGATTTTGCAACAAAACAGGATTCTTGAAACTATAAAATCTGCGTCTGTAAAAAAATTGCTTGGCGAATTCAAAAAAATGGGAGAAGCAGCAGATAGTGCAAAAAAAGCTGAAAATCCAACTGATGAAGACAAGGCAAAAATAGAAAAATGGAATAAATTTGTGGCGAACTTCAATCGCCCGATGAAGGAAGGACTGTATTCGGACTATGCAAACCGAGATGAAATAGCAGAAATAGTGCGCTTTAAAAGCACTGATAGCTCTGGAACAGGAGATAATAACTGGACGAGCTTTGCAGACTATGTGCAAAGAATGAAGACAGATCAAAAGGCTATTTACTATATTTCTGGCAATGACGAAAAGAACTTGCGTGAAAATCCCCTTTTGAAAGCGTATATTGACAAGGGCTTTGAAGTTTTGATTATGGCTGACGACATTGATGACATTGTAATTCCAGGCTTTGGAAAATACAAGGACTTTGAGTTGAAGGCTGTAAACCGTGCAGGCAGCGATGAAGAATTGGGCGTTGATAAAAAAGAGGCAGAAAAGAAAGACAAGGAATTTAAACCTGTTGTGGAAAAAATTAAAAAGGCGTTGGGGGATGCGGTAAAGGATGTTGTGCTTTCAAAACGCTTGAGTGCGGAAAGCCCTTCTTGTATTGTTGTTGATGAAAATGACCCTGGCTTCCAAATGGAAAGAATGATGAAGGCTATGGGGCAGGAAGGAATGGGTGTGAAACCAATTCTTGAAGTGAACGGAGATCATTCACTTGTAAATCGCATTAAACAAACCGATGATGAAGCATTGATAAAAGATGTTTCAGAAGTCTTGCTGAATCAGGCACTTTTAATTGCTGGCGTTGAAATCAAAGAGCCTGCAGAATTTGTGAAGCACTTGAACAATTTATTGGCATAGTACACAATTCCTACGGAATTGCTATCGAGTTTTTGCTTGCTCGCACTGTTCGGCTTTACGCAAAACTGACCTAGCAAATTGAACTTGACTTCTCGTTGCAGGCTTTTCCCTGCTTGCCGTTTATAACGATTTTAATTAAAATAAGTAATAACATAAACAATGAGGTTTCAAAAATATGAAAGTTATAAACGGCAATGCTCTTACAATTGAAGATGTTTGCGATGTTGCATTGGAAAATGAAGAAGTTTCACTTCCTGAAGACAAAGAATTTTGGAAGACGCTTGAAGATTCTCGAAAATTCTTAATGGATTATATTTCAACTGGAGTTCCAACTTATGGAGTTACAACGGATTTTGGAGATTCGTGCGCAAATCAAATAAGCGTAGAAAAAGCAGGTGAACTTCAACGAGATATTGTTGCATATCATGGGATTGGACTTGGCGCAAAATTTGACAGGGAAACTGGTCGCGCTGTAATTCTTGCTCGTTTAAATGGAAATGTAAAGGGCGGTCATTCTGCAATTCGTCCTGAACTTGCAAAGATGATGGTTTCCCTTTTAAATCATGACATTATTCCTGTTATTCCGCAGTTAGGGTCTGTTGGCGCTTCAGGAGATTTAACGCCACTTTCATATCTTGCCGCCGTAATTATGGGGGAGCGAGATGTGTATTATAAAGGAAAAATAGTTCCTGCAAAGGATGCACTTGTTTCAGAAGGCTTGAAGCCGCTGCCAATTGAAGCAAAGGAAGGGCTTGCGCTTATGAATGGAACTTCCGTAATGACAGCGGTGGCAAGTCTTGCTTGGAAAAAGGCGGAGCGACTTGCAAAAATTTCTGATTTTCTCACGGCAGTTACATCTGAAATCACACAGGGAAAAGACACGCCGTTTGTGGCAAAGGTGAGCGCAATAAAAAATCATCAAGGGCAGTGTGACTCCGCCGCATACATTTACCATATTATAAAGGATTCAAAGAGAGTTTTCAAATATGAGGATTTTCTAAAAAGCCAAATAGAATCTCTTGATGGAAAAGGCTACAAAAAACAGGAAAACAAAATACAAGACAGATATTCAATCCGTTGTGCGCCTCAAATAACAGGTGTGTATCGTGACACTTTAAAAGTTGCTCGCGATTGGATTACAGAGGAATTGAATTCTGCAAATGACAATCCTTTGGTTGACATTGAGGAAAAAAGACTTTACAACACGGGCAACTTTTATGGCGGGCATATTTGCGCCGCATGCGACTATATGCGAACGGCTTTGGCGAACATCAGCGATTTGAGCGACAAGCAGGCTGAAGTTATCATAGACGGAAAATTCAATGGACTTACGGAAAATTTAATTCCCTTTACTGCGGAAGATGATCCACGCGCGGGCTTGCGACTTGGATTTAAAGCGGCGCAGATTACGATTTCAGCGATTCGCGGAGAAGTGGCAAGTTATTGTTTCCCTATAAGTCTCACAAGTCATCCAACTGAGGCATTGAATCAGGACAAAGTTTCTATGGGAACAATTTCAGCACGAAAACTGGCGGAGCAAATAGACTTGGTTTTCTTGCAGTTTGCTGTCCATCTTCTTGCAGCAATGCAGGCGGTTGATTTGGCAGGAAAAGATGACTTTGCTCCATTTACAAAAAACATTCATTCTGAAGTACGAAAAATGAGTGCGTTTATGAAAGACGATCGTCCGCTTGACAAAGAGGCGGAAAAAGTGGCGGAATGGTTAAAGACAACAAGTTTATTTTAAGCGAACTCATGCGGATTTGCTACTCTTGAAAGGTGACTTGACGATGAAAAAAAGGGGTCGCCTGTACAGGTCAATACTTTTAAAAAGTATTGACAGACAAGAGTATTGAACTTTTCAATAGATTAACTTAAAATTACATAGTACTGAAATATTGCCAACCGCATAAATAGACACAATTGGCGTTAGCCTAAATTTACATCAAAAATTCATCACATATAGGAAATGATTATGGCAAAAGTTTTTTTCACAGACTTTCGCGTCACTGAAGACGGCGGAATTGAGAAAAAGTTAAAGTGGCTTTTGAAAACAGCAGGAATTGAAAAAATCGATTTTGACGGAAAATTCGTTGCAATAAAAATGCATTTTGGCGAAGACGGCAACATGTCATTCCTGCGCCCAGACTACGCGCGCGCCGTAGCGGAACTTGTCAAAGATTTGGGCGGAAAACCATTCCTCACCGACTGCAACACGCTTTATCCCGGCTCGCGCAAAAACGCAATCGAACATTTTTTCTGCGCCGAAAAACACGGATTTAATTCTGTCACAACAGGCTGCCCCGTAATTATTGGAGACGGTCTCAAAGGCACTGACGACATCGAAGTTCCCGTTCCGAACGGAGAACTGTGCAAAACCGCGCTGATTGGACGCGCCGTAATGGATGCCGACATTTTCATCTCGCTCGCCCATTTCAAAGGGCACGAAGAAGCGGGATTCGGAGGCGCGATAAAAAATATCGGAATGGGCTGCGGAAGCCGCGCCGGAAAAATGATTCAACACAACGCGGGAAAACCGCTCGTAAATCAAGGGGCATGCCGTGGCTGCCGAAAATGCGCGAAGGAATGCGGAAGCGATGCGATTTCATACATTGAGAAAAAAGCCGTAATCGACCAAGAAAAATGCAAAGGTTGCGGACGATGCATTGGCTCGTGCAATTTTGATGCAATCTACAATCCCAACGAAGGCGCGTTTGAGGATTTGGGACGCAAGATGGCAGAATATACGCACGCCGTATGTTCCGACCGCCCCTGCTTTCACATAAATATCATTCGCGATGTGAGTCCGTGGTGTGACTGCCATGCATTCAACGATGCGCCTCTCATCCCGAATTTAGGTATGGCAGTAAGCCTCGACCCTGTAGCTTTGGACAAGGCTTCGAGCGACCTTTGCCAAAAGGCAGAGCGTTTCAAGGACACGCAAATCGGCGACCACATAAAGTCGGGCTACAAGGCCACGAGCGATTTGTGGCGCGACTCAACTCACGCTTCAGTTTGGGAAACTGCGCTCGAACACGGCGAAAAAATCGGACTGGGAACGCGAGAATATGATTTGATCTTGTGCAAATAGCGAAAAAGACGACAAAATATCGCCTGTGAATTTGGTTTTTACAAACAATTCGTCTCTTGTAAAAACCAAAGGTTTAAAAACAGTGAAAATATAAAAAACATTCGCAAAGGCGCAAGGGAAAAGGCAAAATCGCTCTAATTGTAATCGCTGTAATGGCAGTAAAAAAAACTTGCCACAATTAGCGCGAAATGCACAAGCGCATGGTGAAAATGCATTTAGCCAGTTTTGCGTAAAACCGAGCCATGCGAGGTAGCAAAACTGGAGGCGAAAGTCGAGGAATTAAAAGTAGAAGAACAATGTATCTTTCGCCACTGCAACTGGAAGATTGTTTTTCTATACTTTCAGCAACTCTCCTAATTCACTGTCATTTTTGCTTGAAACTTCGCACTGCGCGTTTGTTGCAAAACGGCGTTGCCTATTATACTGGCGAGTTTCCTTTGAAAATATAAAAAACATTCGCAAAGGCGCAAGCGCATGGTTTTGCCTTTTTCATTGCAACTGGAAGATTGTTTTCCTATACTTTCAGCAACTCTCCTATTTGCATTTTTTTATCGGCTGCTATATACTTTTTTTATGTATAATGTTAATTCAGCGAATGCAGAAGATTTTATTGATGACGCAGAAATTCTTGAAACCATTGATTTCGCAAAAAAAAATAAATCAAATCGCAATCTCATTGAATCAATTTTAGAGGAAGCACGTCTTTGTAAAGGACTTTCCCATAGAAAAGCAACTGTTCTTTTGGAATGCGATCAATCGGATTTAAACGAAAAAATAAAGTCCCTGGCAAAAGAAATAAAACTGAAATTGTATGGAAATCGAATTGTATTGTTCGCGCCGCTTTACCTTTCAAATTACTGCATCAATTCATGCACATACTGTCCGTATCATATAAAAAATAAGCACATTCCGCGAAAAAAATTAACCCAAGACGAAATACGAAATGAAGTAATATCCCTTCAAAATATGGGGCATAAACGACTTGCCCTCGAAACTGGCGAAGACCCCATAAACAATCCAATTGAATATATTCTTGAAAGCATACAGACAATTTATTCAATAAAACACGAGAACGGAGCAATCCGTCGCGTAAATGTAAATATTGCCGCCACCACAGTAAACGACTACAAACGTTTAAAAGACGCAGGAATCGGAACATATATTTTGTTCCAAGAAACTTATAACAAAGACGCTTATAAAAAACTGCATCCCACAGGACCAAAAAGCGACTATGCCTATCACACAGAGGCACATGACAGAGCAATGGAAGGAGGTATTGACGATGTGGGACTCGGAGTTTTGTTTGGACTGAATTTATATCGATATGACTTTGTAGGTCTTTTGATGCACGCAGAACATTTAGAAGCAACAAAAGGAGTTGGCCCTCACACTATCAGCATCCCCCGTCTCCGAAATGCCGATGATATAGATTCAACTGCATTTCCAAACGCAATTGACGATGAAACATTTGCAAAAATCGTTGCCACCATTAGAATTGCAGTTCCCTATACAGGAATGATTATATCAACAAGGGAATCCCAAAAGACAAGGGAGTTGATTTTACCGTTGGGCGTGTCGCAAATCTCTGGCGGATCTCGGACAAGCGTTGGCGGATATTGCGAGGCAATTCGCCCCAATGACACAACGCAATTTGAAATTAGCGACTCAAGAAGCCTTGATGAAGTTTTACATTGGCTTATGAAAATGGACTATGTTCCGAGTTTTTGCACAGCCTGCTATCGAACAGGAAGAACAGGAGACCGATTTATGAGCCTCGTAAAATCAGGGCAAATCGCAAACTGTTGTCATCCTAATGCACTAATGACGCTAAAGGAATACCTTGAAGATTATGCCTCTCCCAGCACAAAAGAAATTGGAGAAAAACTAATTGCACGAGAACTTTTGAAAATTCCAAACGAAAAAATTAGAAAACGCACAGAACAGTATCTAAAAGAAGAGACAAACGGTGGGCGCGACTTTAGATTTTAATCAAAATTTCACGTTTTAAGAATTTAAAAATGATAACACTCCACACTTTTTAGTGCGGAGTGTACGCTTGAGTGTAAAATACGCATTTCATTACGAAATTGTGTTTTCAGCAACACTACTTCTTCGTTACAAGACCAGCAATTGCTACAACCCAGCCAATTATAATCAGATACGCACCGACATAAAATAACTTGAAAATGCTTGTAACAACGTTTTTTCCCGCTCCAATCGCTCTTGCAAATCCCGCGCCTTTTGAATTATATGAAATGACAATCACAACAACAAGTCCAATGATAGAAATCAAAAGTGCCGCTATTTTTAAAAGTCGTGCTTGTGGAATTTTTGCAATCATCTGTAAAAATGGAATCGCAAGCCCCGCAACACCGCCAATAAAAATCAAAAGCGTAAATAATTTGGTTGCTGAATTTCCATTACCAACAAGTTTAAATCCATTCGCTTTTCCAATCGCAGATTGAAAAATAGGAACACAAAAACCAATCACAACCAAAGCCATTCCGAGTACATAAAGCAACTCTATTTTTGCCCCTTTTTTAGCCATAAAAGCCTCCAAAATATGTATATGTTTCTCAAAAAGAGAAAACTACCCCCTATTTCTCACAGGAGTTTGTTTAACTCACAAATACCGTTTTAAAATCCCTGCATAGATATTGTACGGCTTTTCTACCCGAATACACAACAAGTGGAAGTCCTCCTGGCATAATCGTTCTCTGCCCTGCAAAATACAATCCTTTTACAGACCGTGTCTTTATTGGATATTTTACCGAAGCTTTTTTAGAAGCCCAAATCGTCATCCAACTGCCTTTGTATGCATTCGTATAACGCTCATACGTTACAGGGGTTGCCACATCAATGACTTCAATTTTATCTTTTATTTCTGGAATCGATTTTTCCAACTCCTCTATCAGTCGTTTTGCCAAATCATCTTTTTTAGCTTTATATGTTCCATCTTCCTTTGCCGCTTTCCAATAATCATAACAACCGCCCAAAAGCAAGCAGGTGAGGGACGTACAATCTTTAGGCGAATGATTTTCGTATTCTGCATAATTATTCAACCGAAGCTCATTGAACTCAATGCCACCTGCAACAAAGGGTTTTTTTAGCGGTAAAACAATCCCTTTCGGATATTTATTGAGAAGTGTCTTTACCCCCAAACAAATAAACATATTTTCAGCACCAACAAGACGCGCTTTCATACGATTTACAAGACGTGTGTTCAACGGAATATCAAACAACATTTCCATCGCCGTGCGTGTATCTTGCGTTACTATAACAGCATCTGCCGCCCTGTATTCTCCGTTTGAAATAACACCTGTTGCTTTTTTACCCCCCCCCTCCGCAGATATGCACACTTTTTCCACCTCACTTTTATATTCAATAGTTCCCCCAAGCGACTCAAATTCATCTGCCATATTTTTTGCCATAACAATAGAACCGCCAATCGGAAAACCACAATCACCACTAGAAAATGAGGCAAGAGTATAAATAAACGAAAGGGCATTATATCTCAATCCGATAACAGAAAAAAGCAAATGCCGTATATCTTCATTTTTAAATTTGTTCACATAATCAATATAAGAGCAGTTTTTTAATGGAAAGTATTTTACTATGGCAGGAAACATTTTCAAAAGTTCAAAGAATTTTGGATGCTTCGGGCTAGTTGTTTTTAATCTTGCTATGTCATTCACAACAAGATGAACATGTAAAAATGCCTTCACGTCTTTTCTTAATCTTTGAATTGCTCTTTTATCTTCTGGAGCGTATTGTATAAATTCATCGCATGTTTTGTTTATGTCACGAAACAAACAGAGCGCGCCACCCTTTTCATTTAAAAGCGTATAAAACGGATCTCTATAATAAATTGGATTATTGTCTTTTAATGCTCCAACTTCACGCCACACTTTGTTTAAAGCAAGTTTTTCTGAAGACCCCGTCAACCAATGCATTCCACCCTCAAAAAGATAGCCCTTTCGCATCCAACTTGTTGAAAGCCCTCCAGGAATAGTATGCTTTTCAAAAATGGTAACGTCAAAACCTGATTTTTTTGCATAAATTGCCGCCGCAAGTCCTGAAATTCCCGCCCCAACAACAATAACCTTTTTCATTCTTACTCTCCCCTGCTATCAGAAAAAATACTCTCTATTTGCTCCTTATAGATTTCATTCAGTCGATAGCGCATAATTTCTTGCTTCGCCGAAAGTTCAACTCCAACCTCAAACGGTTTTGTTATAAGCGCAAATTTATTTATTCTCTCAAACATTTTAAATCCATTTTTAGAATTAATCAGTGAATTTATCTCCGAATCATACAGTCGTTGAATGTCCTCCGACTGCAAAAGATTTTCATACGTATCATACTGAATGCCATTTGCAGCGGCGTAATTTTTTACATCCTCTTCAGAAACCAAGATAAGCGCACCAAGATATCGTTGATCCTGCCCAACCACAATTGCAGCACTAATATAGCGCGACTCGCTCAATTTCATTTCAATAGGAAGTGGCTCAACATTTTCTCCGCCACGCAAAACAATTGTATCCTTTTTTCGCCCTTTGATAATAATCTCGTCATGGATTGTCATAAACCCCAAATCGCCTGTGTCAAACCATCCATCAACCGTCATAACCTTTTCTGTCAAATCAGGACGCTTGTAATAGCCCTTCATAACAGTGCCGCCCTTCACTTGAATTACTCCAAATTGACCGCGCTTTAAAACAAATCCATCTTCTGGAGAAACAATTCTCACCTTGATTCCACGAATTGGAGAACCAACATTTCCAAAAACAGGAGCGGCAATCGGACGGACAGAAATAATCGGTGCAGTTTCTGTAAGCCCATATCCTTCTACAATATTTACTCCTATAGACCAAAAGAATTCGTCTATATTTGGCGGATATGCGCCACCACCTGCAATTCCTGCGCGGAAATTTTTACCAAGCATACCCTTTATTTTTCGGAAAACCAATACATTTCCAAGAAGTTTCAGCGGCCAAAGTAAAATCCACGGAATAATAAACAAAAACCACCATGCAACAGTATAATATCGTGTAATGCACGGATTTTGATTGAACATTTTTCTTTGCATTCGAGAGTGAATTTTTGCAACGTTCGTAAAAAATAAAAACAAAGCGTAAACGATGCCACCCGTTTTTCGCATCTTTCGCATAATTCCGTCATAAATTGCCTCAAAAACACGAGGCACGGCGGGTAAACACGCAGGATTTAATTTTACAAAATCAGCAAGAAGAATTGACCCTATTGGCTTTGAATAACATATAGTCGCCGCCTGAATCATAATTACATATTCTACAGACCGTTCAAAGGCGTGCCAAACAGGAAGAACCGATAATGCTCTATCCCCGGGATTCAACATAATTCTTTCAGGAACTTCATCGTATTGTGTCAAAAAGTTTCCGTGAGTCAATTGAACGCCTTTTGGAGTTCCTGTTGTTCCTGAAGTAAAAATAATGCAAGCCAAATCATCCCATTCGCCTTTTTCAAGCTCATCTTCAACGGCGTTTTTATTTTCAATTCTATATTTTTGTCCGTCTTTTAAAATGTCCTCAAAAAACAAAACCTCTATTTTTTTTGACTCAGCATCCGCTTTTACATTGTCAGGAATTTTATCAAAAAGGATAAGCGTTTTTAACGAGGGAAGCTTTTCAGAAATAGAAATTATTTTTTCAACCTGACTTGCATTTTCCGTAATGCAAACCTTGCAGTCTGTAAGCAAAAGAATCACTTCTAAATCTTTAACGGTGGCATCGCATCCTCGAGGAACATCAAGCGCACCAATCGCCATAATTCCCATATCCGCTTGCTGCCATTCCTTGCGATTGTCGGAAATTAAACCGACCGGTTCTCCGCGCTTTACGCCAAGCGACAACAACCCTGCACCAAAATCAAGAGAGGTGGAATATAACTCACGATATGTAGTGGCGGCAAATTCTCCGTTTTTCTGTCGTGAAAGCTGCGCTTCAACTTCTGGAAATTCCGAAGCAACTTTCCGAAGCATCTTTGGCAGTGTTTGTTCCATAAAAAACTCCAAAACTGTCTAAACTGTATGTAAAGATTATAAACTATTCTTGCCATAAACTCAAATTTTTTGGAAAAAGATTTGAGTATGGGTAAGCGGGAAAATAAATTATCATACTATTTCAGCGATAGTTTTACCGATTTATATAATTTAGGCGGCTTGTTACTCCATTTTTATTCTCACGAATTTTATAAATAAACTTTGCTTGTTTATAAAACTCAGAAGCATGGCTTTGCCGTGTGACCTTTTCTGAGTTCCGGCATCCGCTTTTCTGCAATGACAATCCACTAGGTAAGTTTTGCGTAAAGTCAAGTCGTGCGAGGTAGCAAAATGAGGTAAACTAGGTAATTCCATACGGCTCCCATACAATCCTTGCCGCAGTAAAATTTATTATTTGCCCCAATAAAATAGGCTCTTGACTAGTTAAATCAAATAGGATGTAACTAGTGATAAAACAAAGAGTTATAACGCAAAATATAAATTGATTTTTCTTTGTATAAACTCGCAAATGAATTTGTTTTCCACACTCATCCAAAAACTATGGCAGACAAAATTTTCGAGAAGCGACTTACAAGCTGCTCTTCAGGCAAAACAAGATGCGTCTCCATATACATAATTATCGCCCATATAATATAATAAAAAAAAGCAAAACATCGTTTTTGCCTTTGCAAAGACATCTGTTTTAAGATATGATTTTAATAAAATGTAAAAATTGGAAGGTGTTATGAATTACTGGATGGACTTAAGCATTCAATATGCAAATCAACGAAATTATCTTGACGATTTGTTCTGCGTTTATCCGACTATTCCCAACGGAATCCGAGAAATTGATCAAGATCGATGGAGCAACATAGAACAGGCGTTTATGAATAAAGATGATAACGTTTTAATCAAGTATCTTTTATATTTAGACTTGTTTCCTATAAAAGATTCCTACGTTGCATTCTTGAAACGCGATCCGACAGCAATAAAGCGCAATCCAAAAACAGTAGCAAGGCTGTGTGGACGACTTTATGAAATGGGGCTGGATAAAATCTATGAAAAATGCACAGAACCAAAAGAAACAAACCGTCAAATAGGACCGCTTTTCAAACGGTGGTGCGAAACAAAAGCGTTGGGAGTAGTACCAGTTACACTGCACGAATTTTGCAAAAACAATGATAACGCCATATTAAATGCTTCCGATGCAAAAATGCAGTCATGGGCGGAAAAAGTTTTAGGGTATAAAAGAAACAAAGGATTGGATTTTATCGCTCGATTTAATGGAAAATATGTCATTGGTGAAGCCAAATTTTTATCTGACTTTGGCGGACATCAAGACGCACAACTAGAAGATGCTATTCTTACTTTAAAAGAACCAAATGTAAAAGCTATGAAAATCGCAATCCTTGACGGAGTTGTTTGGTTAAAAACTCAAAACAAAATGTACAAAACTATTACAGAAAAATTTTCAGAAGAAAATATTATGAGCGCACTTGTTCTTAGGGAATTTTTATATTCGCTTTAGGAGGCGGTTATGGAACTGATATATCCGAACAAAAAATCCGAGCGGGAAATACTAAACGCAATTTCGACTGTGTATTTTTCGAAGAAACCTAATCAAGCAAATACGCTTATTTTTAGTGACAACTTACCTGGATTACAATTTTTATTGCATGAATGTGCATTTGCAGGAAAAATCGACTTGATATATATTGACCCGCCGTTTGCCACAAACGGTATTTTTACCATCGGACAAGAAAGGACAAGCACAATAAGTTCCAGCAAAGCGGATAACATTGCATACGAAGACAAACTGACGGGAGAAGCGTTCATTGAATTTTTGCGGGAACGACTTATTGTAGCACGAGAACTTCTTTCAGAAAATGGTTCAATATATCTACATATTGACTACAAGATTGGGCATTATATAAAAATAATTATGGACGAAATTTTTGGAGCAGAGAATTTTAGAAATGACATAACACGAATAAAATGTAACCCCAAAAATTTTTCTAGAAAAGCTTATGGAAACATAAAGGACTTAATTTTATTCTATTCAAAAGGGAAGAATCCTATTTGGAATGAGCCGTTTGTCTCTTATAGTGAAGAAGATATTTTTCGGCTTTATAAAAAAACGGACAAAACTGGTCGAGCTTATACAACCGTTCCTCTTCATGCACCAGGCGAGACAAAGGACGGAGCTACTGGCGAAATGTTTAAAGGAATGTATCCTCCAAAAGGTCGCCATTGGAGAACTTCTCCAAGTGAACTGGAAAAACTTGATGAACAAGGTTTGATAGAATGGTCTTCTAACGGTGTGCCACGGCGCAAAATATTTGCCGATGAACAAAAGGGAAAAAAAATGCAGGACATTTGGGATTTTAAAGATTATCAATATCCCGTTTATCCGACCGAAAAAAATCTTGATTTGCTCAAACACATAATCAGAACATCGTCAAATGAAAACAGCATCGTCATGGATTTTTTCTGCGGTTCTGGCACAACGCTTGTTGCCGCCCATCAACTTGGCAGAAACTGGATTGGCATTGACAAATCGGAAATAGCAATAAAATCAACAAGAAAAAAACTTGATGAAATAGGAAAATCATTGTTTAAGAAAGCAGAGTATGATTTTATCGAAATAGAAGAAAATGAATTATCAGCAATAAATTTATAAATCCATACAAAATATCTCAAAACAAATCGGCAATAAAAAAATGGAAGTGCACTATATAGATTGCTACGATTAGTTTGTATACGCTATTCACAGGATGGTAGCAGATTACAAATTCACGCTGTACGTACAGCGGGGCAAAGACTATGCAGCAATGGTTTATGTTATCGGTACAACAGTCAAAATGGGGAATCTAGACTCTGATGGCAAATCACATTGTACGATTTATGACCGTAATTCAAGTTATAGCAATTTAAGCTATATATACAACTTTAGGCATCCACATTACGCAGAACGCCACGCAATAAAACAAGGGCATTGGCATAGGGAACACGCCATCGTTGACGGTGTGTCTTCTGTGAGGTAGAATATATTTTATGGAGGAGCATAAAATGCTTTCATTTGAAGAATTGACACAGAAAATTAAATCGTTGCCAGCTGGCACGGTCATTCCAAAACCTGAATCGGAAAAAGACTTCACGATTAAAGGTGTGGGAATGAGAAGGGGCGAAGCGGCATTAGTTTATCGGATTCCGACAGATAATTTGGAAAAGTATCCCAACGGACACGAGAAAGGAGTCACTTTTACGGAATTCTACAAGGCATACACTGTCTTGCAGGAAACATCAAGTTTTACAAGAGAGTGGTTCAATGAAAATTTGCCCGAATGTGCAAAAGACGGCGGCTGTAACTTCACCACCATCGGCGGAATTTTCAAACTACTCGGTATCGCTGCATATAGCAAATCTGGTACGTATACGCGCAAGTAAAATATCGCCAAAAAGATTGACTATTCGTTGCAGTACACTGACAAATCCCTATAAAACGATGCGGTACTTTCGTTCAAAACTCTTGAATCTGTAGAAACATCGTCATAATCTGAATAATCGTGGTTGTTGTTTGTCTGATTTGAGGGCGTTATTTTTATAATAGAATATCCTGTTTCTTTGTCCACAGCCATCTTTTTATATTTATAATAGGGATCGTCCGTTGTTTCATCAGTATGTTCAGTGGCTATTTTTCGTTCGTATAAGCAAACTGGAGTTAAAGATGTCCACTCGATTTTTATATATGCATCATCGTCATTGTTCGTCACTTTTTCGCCAACAAAGCCTTCAAGCAATACATCTTTATTAAAAAAATCAGATGTAACTAACGTTGCAATATTAAAATCTACAGCAATAAATTCCTTTGTTTCTCTATCCCCGTCCTTTATGACAAAATTATCTATAGCAAAAATCCTTGAAACTTTTTCACTTTTGTTTTCTCCATTAGTATATGAAAACGTAAGACAAGGAACATAGCCATCGTTATAGGTTTTTTCGTCTAAATAGATGCTATCGAATGTGTTTTGAAAATCTGACATTTTAAAAATTCCATTGTCATCAGAATTTTCTGAACTTTCTGGTAAATATACTGTTTTTATTTCTTTAAGCATCAATTTTTCGTTATCTCTATACACCATATTTATAGCGTCTTTTTTTATGATATAATTTAATCCATCCTCTACATCAGGGCTATTATAAGCACCCGCAATCGACACTTCATCGGACCATTGAGAGAATTCGTATTTTCCATCAATTCTATATCTAATTCGATACTGATAACGTTCATACTCTATTGAAAAATGCCTGTCAGAAAAATATGCCGACTGTTTGATAGATTTTTTAGGTATAATTTCCGCAATATTTTCAATTTTTCCATATTTTATCGAATCTTTTCCACTTACTCCGCGCCTCAAAATATTCAAGTAATCTATGTTTTTTACGATGTGAACATAAACAGATATTAGTTTATCTTCGTTCTCAATTTTCACAAATGGTTTTTGGTATTCTCCTATGGAAGTCGGACTTTCAGTGCAAGAAAATAAAAGAATGCCTGCAATTAAAATCAATGGAAATGTTCTTTTTTTCATAATACCCTTTGCCATATCTCCTGTCCCCATAAAAACATCGCACAAACAAGTTTTGTAAAAACTCGGTAGTAGGGTTGCTCCGCCACCCTGCGCACTATGTTAGTTGTCTATTTTATTGTTCCTTAATTTTCAGCAATGAAAAAAGTTTCAACTTTTGAATTGTTGAAAATGCGATTTTGTAGCGAAGCGAAAAATCGCAGTACAATAAGCGAGTTTTTGAAAAAAACTCGCATTAAAACAGGCAACTCAATTTCAGTTGCCTGTTTTAAACCTTGAAAAATTCTGCACATATAAATCTACCCAATGTGAAGAATCTTGCCCACTGTCATATTCCGCAGAACGAGGAGCGGTTGTTGCCGTATCATGCTTATTATCAGACACATTTAATTCCGGAATTTTTATGGAATTCATCAATTTATAATGATAGAATTTAACATTCGGATTGCCTTCCTCCTCGTTTGAATCTTCATTATTAATCGGATTTTTAATTTCATGCCGACCATATAATTCTACGGGGGTTATTTTTGTCCAAACTATTTGAGTCCACTTTTTATCTTTGGATTCTGTAATCTGTTCGCCGATAAATCCATCTACCATAATATTCTTGCCATGAAAATCAGGCGTTAAAAACATGGATATCGCATAATTCGTAGCTTTTGTAGCGGATATATAATATTTTGAAATTGTGTTACCGTCTTCATTTATACTATATGTATCCAAAAGATTTTCAATGCTAAAAAAGCGTGATGTAATATTTTCATCTTCAGCATAGTGCAGTACAAAACCAACGTTAAATCCCGTTTCATCTTTTTTTGTTTTATTTTTATTTATCTCAATTTCATTTTCATTAAATCGTTCTTCCCTATCAGAAAATTGACTTCCATATTCACTATCTTTTTCAGGCAACAAAGATTCTTTTATTGTTCTTATAGTTATTGTTCCCTCTCCCTCGCTATATTCTATATTCAAGGGATCTATATCATTTCCACCTTGAATTATATAGAGAGGAGAAGTTTTTCCCTTGTTCTCTGGAACTGTCACTTTTTTAGACCAGCCGGAAAAATAGTATACGCCCTTTACTTTATATCGTATGCAATATCTATAAGAAGTGTTTTGTAAAATATATACATCTTCAAAAGGCAAAGTGCCTTCAAACGATGTTTTTGGTATTAACTCCGCTATATTTTCTATGTTCTCTATGGAGTTTTTAATATTTTCAGCGTTTTCCGAATTCTCTCCACCGTTTGTGTCATCTATGTCGTCCGCCTTATTTTCAGCACCGTCGCTCTCTTTTACCACGCCACGCAGTATATTCAAATACTCTGTATTTTCCATTGTAAAAATGGAAAGGCAAACTTTATTTTCCCCATCAAGAAAATACGCATCGGGAACTTGCATTTCTTCATCATTTTCAGGCCTTTCTACACAAGAAAAAAAACAAACACAAACTAAAACAACAATAAGAAACGCTACCTTTTTCATAGTTTTATTTTCGGCAAAATTACAAGCGAACTTTACTCCGCCATTTAGAGTCTATCGCTCCCCCTTGCAATGACAATCTACTAGGTCGAATGTCGAGTTTTATACATTTATATTAGGGCGGCTTGTTGTTCCGCTACGCAATGACAACTCACTAGCCAGTTTTGAAAGCGAATCGGTCAAAACTTGAGTAAGCAGGATGAAGTCCTGCGACTGGAAGTAGAGGGATAGACAGTGAAAAACCGATGAATCTTCCGCCCTGGCAGAGTTATTCTTTGAATGCTGCGAAAACGCCCACCGTTTTAGGCGGTAAAATAACTTTTTCAAGAAGTACATTGTTTTCGTTTTCATCTTTGAACTGCACTCCGTCTGTCACAATGTGCCATTTCTCTCCTTTAGGCAAAATATATTCCACTTCGCCTTCAAGAGGGTTTGCCACAAGCAAGGCAGTCTTCCACAAATCCTTGACATTTTTATTTTCGCCATCTATCTTCCATGCAAGCACCGAAGAAGGCACATTTTCCGTATTGTTGTTTAAAAATTCAAGACATTCTTCAAGAACTTTTCCACTTGAAATCCGAAAGACTTTATGCGTCTTTCTCAACTCAATCAATTTTTTCACATAATGAACAACATTTTGCTTTTGAACGCACCGATTCCAGTCAAGTCCATTTATTTTATCGCACGCATTATACGAATTTCGCAAGTAAAATTTTGTGCCGTCATTGTTTCTAGCAACATCATCAAAATAAACGCCCATATCGCGAAGGTCTTGCGGTATTTCTTTTGTGCGCATAAATTCCATCCCAGCATGCAATATAGGCATCCCCTCGCTCAAGATTACCAAAGAAAGAGCCATTTTCACCAGTTGCTCATAATACTCTTCACTTTTATTTTCTTCAACAAGACGCAATTTGTCGTTCAACGTAATATTGTCGTGAATTTCCGTGTAGTTTACACTGTTCCAAGTGTTTAAAGTCCACGGTCTATTCATCGCCGTTCCGTCAACCTTTTCAAAATCAACTTGCGGGTGAGCAGTCGCTCCAACTATACCAAATTTCACGGCCTCGTAGTGGCTTCCATTATGAATGTATCCTTGTGAAGTGTCAGAAAAAAGCGGGCCTTTGAGTCCACAGCGAACTGCATCGTTAAAGTGTCCAACGTTCGGCATCTTTGCAGCGTTTTTTTGGCACGCACTAATCATTTTACCAGCCCTATACATATCCCAGCCTTCGCCATAAACCAAAACATCTTCCTTTATTTTTTTCAATGCTTTTACCGCGCGGTTCATTGTGTCCACATCGTGAAGTCCCATCAAATCAAACCTAAAGCCACTCAATTTATATTCCTCAAGCCAATAGCAAAGCATATCCACCATATATTTACTGAACATCGCCCTTTCGCTTGCTGTATCTTCGCCCGCGCCTGAATACCCCTCCACGCGGAAAAAATAACCTGGCATTAATGCACCAAACGGATGATGCAGTCCATCGTTCACGTGATTAAAAACAACATCCATTATTACGCCTATTTTATTGTCATTGCACGTCTTTATTAACGTCTTTAATTCACGGATTCTCACTTCACCATTGTATGGATTGGAGCTAAAAGAGCCTTCGACTGCGCCATAATTTTCAGGGTCATACCCCCAGTTAAACGCACCAAAAAGCGGACGCTTTACATACTCTTCATCCTTCATACGCGTTTCGTCAACACTTCTAAAATCAAAAATGGGAAGAAGTTGTATATGGGTAACGCCGAGTGATTTTATATGATCAAAACCGATAGGCACACTATGTAGCGTCAACCCTTCCTCTGCAGCACCTGTATAAAGCCGCTTTTTTTCGCTTGTACCATTCCAACTAGGAGAAGATGTTATATCCGCTACACCAACTTCATACGCAATCACATCGCTTGGCGACTTCACTTTTGGCGCGGCAGAATCATACCAACCATCAGGATTTGTGCGGGATAAATCGCATACCATTGAACGAAGTCCATTTACTCCACACGCCTTCGCATAAGGATCTCGTGCGTGATTATACGCACCAAACACATACACGCCAAATTCATAATACGTTCCGTGCAAGTCACCTTCAACAGTCGCTTCCCAAACGCCGTTTAAGTTATTTCCGTCGGAATCTTTTCCAGACAAGCGTGTCATTTCAACAATGCGGGAACATTCAGAGTCATTTCCTGTTGGATATAAAATCACACTGGATTTTTTTGCAGTAGGCGCCCACAGACGGAAAACGGTTTTTTGCCTGCTATATAGTGCACCAAGTGTAATATCAGTGTAATATTTTTCATTGAATTCTTTTGAATCAAAATACCATTCCAGCGCGGCAGTATTTTCCCCTGCACAACACTTGCTTTTCATTCGACCACTTAAAATGACATTCTCAAGATAATCCTTTTTATGAATCGCCCCATTCCATTCAACATCAAAATCGTGTTCTTCAAATCCTTGTGTAATCCATTTTGCAGGAGTGGCAAATTTTTCAACAGCAGAAACACTTTTTGCCTTTATTTTTATCGTTGTCGTCTTTCCGAATTCAAGAGGCGTACCATTTATCGTGAGAAGAGGGAGATTTTCCGTATCCTTTAAATCTTTTGGAGCATTCCAAAGAACAGTGCAAACCAACCCTGAGCTTTTTGCATGTATTTCAACATTTAAAATCCAGTTTTTTCCAAATGTAAACTGACCTGAAAAACTTTTTACTCCCGCCGGCAGACAAGGACGAAGTTCTATTTTATTTTCTGCAAGACGAGGAATAAAACCTGCCACATCTTGAATGACATTTCTAGCATATTCGGCAACGCTCCATGCCTGACTAAACGTTCCTGAAAGCACTGGATTTCCATCTTCATCAGGGCGAGCGTGTATATTTTCGCTCAAAGAGCCAGCGCAGCCCCAATCCATAATCATTTTAGATTCATTTTTCAAAATGGAAGACGCTTTCTCTTCAAGAACACCGTTTGAATTCTTTGCCACAGCCGAAATATATGCACCTGTATTCCATTCCCAAATTGTGCCGTTATGATAGGCGGCATCTTTGTTGTATAATTCTGGTTTTTCATGATCCGCGTGAAAAATAGGGTCTTCTGGACTCAAAGAAAAAAGACCGAACGGATTCACCAATTCGCGGTTTACATTTTTTATCACCGCAGATTTGATTTTCTCTGAAACAAAATTATTTTTTTGCGCTTCATCTTGCAGTGGAAGCACTTCGGATGCCGTCAATGTAAAAATTTGGTTTGGACGCACCCGCATATCCTTTATCCATTCTCCATAAGCACCTTCAGGAAGATGATCTGCAAGAGCATCCTGATCTTCATTCCAAAAGAATTCTGAAAATGACGAACGCACTTTTTCGGCAAGAGTATTATACTGTTCTGCCTTTTCAACGCGTCCGTTTTTTTGCATAATAAACGAACCGAGTTTTAACGCTGTAAACCACAATGCCTGAATGTCGTTTGCTCTATCGCCCCGAGGAGACCACGACTCGTTTCCCTTTATTCGTGCATCCATCCACGTGTCTGCATCTCCGTGCTTTAAAAATCCATGAGAATCCGTGCGCCTTATATCCGCATCAAGACTTGTTTCAACTACAGGACAAAGCGTTGCAAGCAATTCGATGTCTCCTGAATATTCAGCATATTCCCAAAGTGCACGGATAAACCAAAGAGTTCCGTCAACAGTGTTATAAATCACATCATTCGCATTTCTATAGCGGTTGGGGATTCTTCCATACGTTTCGCTTTCTTTATTTAAATCTTGAAACTGTGCAAATCCTAAAAGAACATCCTTTGCCTCATCAAAACAACCGGAAACAAGAAGTGCACCACAGAGAGAAATAAACGTATCGCGCCCCCAATTGTCTCTAAACCACGGGAGTCCCGCCCAAATTCCACGATATTGCAAATCATTTTGGGCTGTGGAAAGCATCCATCCGCTAAATCGAGCCCATTGCACCGACTCATTGAATTTTTTATCCCCAAAATCGACTGAAACCTGATTTAAAAAGCGGTCGATTTTTTCAGAATGAATTTTTATGCCGTTTGTCTTTACAAGCCGCAGAGCCTTTTCAAGCGCAAGGCTTTCAGATTCTTCAAACACCACATACCACCCATCACGCAAAAACGGGTTTTCCGAATTATGTGAAGGCGCAATTTCCTCGCGAGCATACAACTCCACCACATCGCCCTCGCATCGTGAATAGAAATCAAGCGAAGACGCAATGCATATTCCCGCGTTTGAATGCAAAACTGTTATGCCGTCAATATTTTCCGTGTTCCATACAAACCGTTTTTTTTCACGCTCCTTCACGCCTTGCTCATCTTGATTTGATGAAGAATTATGTTCCATAGATTTTTCTGCAACAGATTGCATTGAGTCAAACACAGAGGCTGCCACGCCTTTTAGTCCACTATTTTTTGCCCCGGAAATAAAAAACGCTTGTTCGTCTATCAAAAGTGATGCATACAGCTTTAAATTATCATAAGAAAAAACACCACCATACGGATACACGTCTATATACTTTGATTCCAAGACATCGTGTCCGCCAAGAGTAAAAGAACGCAAAAATCGTTTTTCCCCGCGGTAATATCCATTTTCTTTTGCAGCATCACTGTACAAAAACTCAAAATATCCATTTTTCCTGTCTGTCCAGGCACATCGTCTGTTTGTATTCTTTACTATCCTAATATCCATATTAAATAAGCATAACTTATGAATCCACAAAATACAATATACGATTTTAAAAATATGCAGAGATTTTTTATATAGGCACGATTTTGAGCGTTATAACACACCCACTGTCATTCCGAGCCTTCCACTCTGCACACAAACACATTTATATCACCTTGTTGAAATTTTTCCTGCCACTTGAACTTGCGTTTATCGGCAAAATGATTTATAATCCAAAATATTCATGATCCATTAGCTCAGCTGGATAGAGCATTTGCCTCCTAAGCAAAAGGTCGCACGTTCGACTCGTGTATGGGTCAAAACAGTTTACAAAATTATTCTCCTGCCAACGCTAAAACAGGATCAAGTTTTGCTGCACGAGATGCAGGATGTAATCCAAAGAAGATTCCGACAAACGCACTGAAAACAAATGCAATGCCACAGGCAAAAAAACTAATTGCATAAGCCTCTCCTTTTACAAATTGAATGGCAACGCTTATCGCAATCCCTATGAATATTCCTAAAATTCCGCCAATTATGGTAATAGCCGCCGATTCAACTAAAAATTGCCTTCGTATATCCGATTGTTTTGCACCCAAAGCTTTTCGTATGCCTATTTCATGACGACGTTCTGTTACAGTTACAATCATAATGTTCATTATGCCAATGCCACCAACCAAAAGGGAAATTGCGGCAATTGCACTCAACAACATACTCAACATAGTTGTAACTTCGTTCATCTGTTCTATCATTGTTTGCATGCTCATAGCGAAAACTGAGTATTCTATGCCCGTCAAATCATTACAATAGGCTTCAATGTCCTTTGCAATTTGCGTTGATCTTTCCTTTGACATTGCCTGAACCATTATAGTGTCTGCGTCAGGATTGGGCTTTATCTTCTTTGAATAAAATCCGCGCGGAATATAGGCATTATTCGCACTGTTTTCCATTCCTGTATTTTGCTCCTTCAAAACGCCAATCACTTTAAATGCAAAGGAAATTTTATCCACAGTCACAAGAATGGTCTTGTCCACCCCATCTCCCGATGGAAAGAGATAATCGGCAATATTTTTTCCCAAAATGATTTTTTGAGTTCCATATACATTGTCAGTCACTGAAAAAAACGCTCCGCCATCAAGTTCCATAGAATACATCTCTAGATAGCCAGTTTCAATCGCATCACAACTGCCATTTACGCTGATTTCACCATAGGAAAGTGTTGCATTAAGAGAATTGTTATACCATATTTTTTTTATATTCAGTATATTGTCAAAAAGATTTTCGCGAAACGTTTCGTTAAACTGAAGAAGCCCTGAACTTCTCCCCCGTCTGCTCGCAAATCCAGATGAAATTCTCACCACATCAAGGCCTGCACTTCCAAATGTATCTTGTATTTTTCGGGAGGCACTTTCCCCCATGCTTGTAATTACAATAACCGAAGCAACACCTATTATCACTCCTAAAAGCGAAAGGAATGTGCGTATTTTCTGTCGGCGGAAATTTTGAATGGCGTTTATAAAATCCTCTATCATTTTTTATGCCGTGCATTCCTCATTGTTCATCTGTGCATCCAGCAAACAGCAGTATCGGCGTTTGCTCGTTATCCGACTGAATATTTCCATCAAAAATACGGATGCACCGATTTGTACTCTCCCCAATACTTGCGTCATGCGTTACAATCACAACGGTTGTTCCGTTTTTATTTATTTCGCGGAAAAGATTCATCACCTGTAAACCTATTTTGCTGTCAAGCGCACCAGTTGGTTCATCGGCAAGTATTATGTGCGGATTAGTAACCATTGCGCGAGCAATTGCAACACGCTGTTTTTGCCCGCCAGAAAGTTCATTGGGGCGATGAAAAATTCTGTCGCCCATTCCCACTTGCTCTAAAGATTTTTTTGCGCATTCAATACGCTTGCTTTTCGGCACGCTCTGATAGCGTAATGGAAGCATAACATTTTCAAGGACTGTCATACTAGGAAGCAGATGATATTGCTGAAAAACAAATCCAATTGTTTTATTACGCAGCGTGGCAAGCTCATTCTCTGTCATTTTTGAAATTTCTTTTCCGCCTATTTCAACAATGCCGCTCGTGGGGCGATCAAGACAGCCTATCATATTCATACACGTTGACTTTCCACTTCCAGACGGTCCCATAATTGAAACAAATTCCCCTTGCACAATACGAAAACTTATTCCTCTTAATGCATATACATCAGAATCTCCCATCTCGTACACTTTTGTAACATTTTCCATTCGGATCACCGTTTCAGCCATATTCTTTCTTCCATACTTTTAAAAATCACATAATGACAAAAGGTTATGAATCACTATGCTTTGCCTGCAACAACAGCAAGAAAAATCCTTTTCAATTTATTTTGACAAGAGATTTGATATTTTATTCCTCACGGTATCAATTTTTACTAATTCAGAAACAAAATAATCAATATTGTTTTCGCTATCTTGAATTCGTTTTTTTCTAATATCTATATATGAGATTTTCAAAATATCGCAAAGCTCAACACCTGTCATAATATGTTCAAGTTCAAATTCATTTTTAAGCCCTTCACGAATTCTTCCTTTGTCAGTTTCATTAAAACAACAAATATAATAATCTGTTGAAAAAGGGATTCTTGATCCAAATTGTGTAGCAAAGAATTCTAGATTCTGTTTTTCACCTTTTACTTTTTTTGTATCAAACATAAACCCATCTTTTACTTCTATAATTTTACAAACACGCTTATGTTCAACGATAAATATAACTAAATCCGGTTCTATCCCTTTTACAGTTCTTTTTGATTCTTTTACTATTTTTTTAGGGGCAACATAAATACCATTCTCTGTTTTGTTTTCTTCTGTAGCAGAAATAAAATCATCTAAATTTTCAATGACTGTACTTTGTGATAAAATCATTCTTTCTAGTTCTGTGCCATTAGAAATGACAGTCGCTTGAACTTTAGACAGGAGAATTCCTAATTCTTTACAGTTAAAGACTCGTTCATATCCTCCAGATGATTCCTTTGTTTTCATTTCTTGAATTTTCATATTTTATCCCCGAACTCAATATCGCATCCCACAAAATTTCTGTTCAAGGCTTTGCAAGCATTAAAAACAGAATAACTTCCACTGGCAGGATCGCAAACAAAGTCATTTTCGTTTGTTGTAGCTAAAATCAACTGTTTTTGTAACTCCAATGGCTTTTGATGCGTATGAATTTTATTATCAATTTTCTCATTCCAAACATCGGGAATATTGTGTATAGACCAAGTCGATTTTGCAAGGCGCGGCAACTTTTGCAGAATTACAAGATATTCGCTTTTTCGCCGTGTTCTATAGCCCATCCCCATTTTTTCCTTATTCCACGTTATCATATCCACTGTTTCAAGTGAAGTGCCTTTAAACCATGCTTGTATTCCTTCTATGAGATGAAATTTGTCAACCCACAAAAAAAGATATCCGCTTTTTGAAAGAATTCGTTCAATTTCACGTAAAAATTCAATGATTGTATTTTCATCCATCTGCATAAGACTTGAACGTTTTTTCCCTCTCGACACGCCTTCATTGCCATATTTCATTTTGTCTAAAATTCCTCGATATTGCGGATCAAAGAAAACAATTTTCACTTCTTCGTCATTGATTTGAGAAAACAAATCCATTCCATTCATTATTTGCTTTTTGTTAATTATATTCGCATTCATACTTCTAGACGTAATTATATAGGTAAAAGCATAGTTTTTTCAAGTTACATGGCGAATGCCTCAATGGGTTGTTTCATTGTTATAGGTTTAGCATTCGCCTCCAGTTTTGCCTGCGAGTTTGCAATGCAAACTCGGTAGCAATTCCGTAGGAATTGCGCACTTTACTCAAAACTGGCTAGGGGATTT
>JAAVAO010000037.1 GCA_014803985.1 Treponema sp. | reverse complement strand
CACCATTACAAACAGAAATTTTTTGATGCTTTTCATAAAGCACCCCCTTGTATAGATTTTTAGATACGCAAGATGTACATTTTGCAATTACTATACAAAAAAAAACTATTATGTCAATTGGTCTCTTCACAAAAAAAAGACGCGGACGAGCCGCGCCTTTTTTTAGAGAAATTGGCGCTTATTTTCGAACCATTTTATAGATGTAATTGTAGGTAAATTTTCCGTCTTCAATTTCTACATCCCAACTATCATACGAATCAACTAGTTCTCCTGTCAAAAGAGTGCCCTTTGTTTTCGTCATTGTGATCTTTCCGTCTTTTGAGGGGTCTCCCTCATACGTTCCCAAAGATAATGTTTCAATGGTTTGACTATCGTCTCTCCATCCCTCTCTCCAGCTTTTATTGCTAAAGAATGTAATAATCGTAATTCCATCCGTATATGGATTTGTGCCTTCGTATATAGCCACAGTTCTACCATTTCCGTTGTTACTGCCGCCACCATTATCATCGTCATTGCTACAAGAAACGAACGCCAAAGCAGCAGCGAACGCCACCATTACAAAAAGAAATTTCTTAATGTTTTTCATAACATTACTCCTTGCATAGATTTTTCAATTACTATACAAAAAAAAACTATTATGTCAATTAGTGTAGATTTTTTTGTTATTTTTGCATTGTTTTGTAATTGTAGATATATTTTGCTCGCATAGTTCTGCTTTACGCAAAACTGACTAGTGCGTTGTTTTTCTTATGAATTGTTGCTAGTTTTGTCTAAATTCGTTATATTTAAAGCAATTGATTTCTTTAAGCCGATTTTTGAATGGTTTTAGAGAAAGGTGGCAATTTGAAGTTTGACGGAGGCGTTTTATGGCATTGCTTGACGTGCAGGGGATTTCAGTTAGCGTTGACGGTAAGAGCGTTCTTAAGAATTTATCGATGCAAATCAATGCCGGGGAAACACATATTTTGATGGGACCCAATGGCGCGGGAAAATCCACACTGGGAAACGCCCTGATGGGAAATCCTGTTTACGGTCTTGACGAGGGAAGGATTTTTTTTGACGGAAAGGACATTTCCAATGAAAAGGCAGATGCACGTGCGAAGGCGGGAATTTTTATGTCGTTTCAAAACCCGCTTGAAATTCCTGGAATTAGCGTTGAGAATTTCATCCGCAGCGCACTACAACAGAGAACAGGAGAGCGCGTGAAACTTTTTCAATTTCAAAAGGAATTAAAGGCTTCTATGGCTCTTTTGAATTTTGATGAAAGTTATGCATCGCGCGACTTGAACGTGGGCTTTTCAGGGGGGGAACGCAAAAAATCCGAAATTTTACAGCTTTTGATGCTAAAACCTCGTCTTGCAATTCTTGACGAAACGGATTCTGGGCTTGATGTTGACGCAGTAAGGACTGTTTCAAAGGGAATTGAGGAGTATCAAAGAACGCAAAACGGTGCGCTTTTAATAATCACCCACTCAACGCGGATTTTGGAAAGTCTTTCAGTGGACAAAGTGCATATTCTTGTTGGAGGCGCAATCGCAAAAACAGGGGATTCAACTCTTGTTCAGGAAATAAATGACAATGGTTTTGATAAATATGTGGCTTTAGGAACATTAAAATAGGCAACTAAAATAGTACGCAGGGTTGCTCTGCCACCGTGCTACCGAGTTTTTGCTTGTTCACAAGGAAGGCAAACAAAAACTCTCGTTGCTGATTTTAATGCGAGTTTTGAAAATATAAAAAACATTCTTCCAGTTGCAAGGGCGAAAGGTACAGTGTTCTTTTTCTTTTAATTTCTCGACTTTCGTCTCCCGTTTTGTACGCAACTTTGCAATGCAAACGTACGTACAAAATGGGTGAGCAGGGCAAAGCACTGCGACTAGAAGTCAGGAAATAGAAATGGAAAACCAATGCATCTTCCGCCATTTCTCCCTGCGCCTTTGCGAATGTTTTTATATCTTTTCAAAACTCGCTTAAGGAACACAAAAATAGGATAAACGATGGACGAAAAAAACAAGGTTTTAATAAATGATGTTAACCGCTCGCTGTATGACTTTAGGTATGAGGAAAATGAAAAGGACTTCTACCGAATTGAAAGCGGTCTTTCTCCTGAAATTGTGAAAAAACTGAGTGAAGAAAAGGGAGATCCTGCGTGGATGCGTGAATTTCGCTTGAAGTCTCTTGAAGAATACAACAGGCGTGGAGTAGGAAAATGGATGCCTGATATTTCCGGGCTTGATATTGAAAATATTGCAGTATATGTCCGCCCAAAAACAAAAATGAGCGAAAGTTGGGAGGAAGTGCCTCAAGATATAAAAGACACGTTTGAAAAACTCGGCATTCCCGAGGCGGAGCGAAAAAGTCTTGCGGGTGTTGGCGCGCAATATGACAGCGAGTTGGTTTATCATAACGTGCAGGAAAGTGTTGCAAAGGAAGGTGTTGTTTACACGGATTTTGAAAGCGCATTGAAAAGCGAAGAATGGGGGGCGATGGTCAAGGAATATTTTATGACTTTGGTTACTCCTCGCGACCATAAATTCGCAGCCCTTCATGGCGCGGTTTGGTCAGGCGGCTCGTTTGTCTATGTGCCAAAGGGCGTTCACCTCTCGTTTCCGCTTCAGTCGTACTTTCGCCTTAACGCAAAGGGAGCCGGACAGTTTGAGCATACACTTATAATCGTTGACGAGGGTGCGGACTTGCATTTTATAGAGGGCTGCTCTGCTCCAAAATACAACGTGGCGAACTTGCATGCGGGTTGCGTTGAGCTTTTTGTAAAAAAAGGTGCGCACTTGCGTTATTCTACGATTGAAAACTGGTCAAAAAATATGTACAACTTAAACACGAAGCGCGCACGGGTTGAAGAAGGTGGCTTGATTGAATGGGTTTCGGGGAGTTTTGGAAGTCACACAGGCTGCCTGTATCCTGAAAGCGATCTTGTGGGAAAAGGGGCGCGCGCAGAGTTTACTGGAATTACATTCGCAGGGAAGGGGCAGGATTTGGACACTGGTGCAAAAATGGTTCATCTTGCCCCTGAAACGTCAAGTCTTATCACCACAAAGTCCATTTCAAAAAGCGGCGGAAAGTCCACATATAGAAGCGCGGTGTACATTGCAAAAGACGCGAAAAAGAGCAAGGCAAGTGTTTCATGCATGAGCCTTATGTTGGATAGCGATTCGAGGAGTGACACTGTGCCTGCAATGAAAATTCTTTGCGATGATGTTGACGTGGGACACGAAGCAAAGATTGGACGCATTTCCAGCGATGCGATTTTTTATTTGATGAGCCGCGGAGTGCCAGAGGACGAGGCGCGAAGCATGATTGTCACGGGGTTTGCAAATCCTGTGAGCAAGGAGCTGCCTCTTGAATATGCAGTTGAAATGAATAATTTGATACGTTTGGAAATGGGACAAGGGATGTGAAAACAAGTGATCTGTACCCTCTCTTTTTTCTTCCTTCTCAACAAAAAAGGTGGACACGTTTTTTTAAGAGATAGATGAAAGCGTGGGGAGACAAGGTTTGAAACAAGGGGATTTTCTTTTGTTTATACAAATTTGTTTTTGCAAAATCATTGATACTTGTAGACAATCGCAATTTGAGGTAGTATTTTTATACTATGGCTAGTGATATGAAAATAAATCGCCTTACGTCTCCTTCGTGGAACTGGTTAAAAATGAATGATGCGGAAGTTACAGTGCCTGATGAGATTGCCTTGAGTCTTGCGCAAAATGTGAAAGATCAAAATGGCGGCACATCCATTTCTTCATCTTGCGTTATTCGTTTGGATTCTGACGAAAAAAACGCTGTGTTCAAAAACGAAATTCTTGCAAAGCCTGGAAGCGACATTAAGATTGTTATGCTGGCATCGGCAAAAAATAACACAACGGACTTTCAAGCAATACATACAAAAATAAATGCAGAAAAAAACTCAAAAGTCCATTTGATAAAAATAAATCTTTTGGGGAAGAAAGCAACGCAAATAGACAGAACATACTTTTTAGCCAATGAAAACGCAACTGTTGAAGTAACGCATATCGTTTTGGGCGGTGAAAAAACATTTGTTGAAGTTTGTGGAGATCTTTTAGAATACAACGCATCTTTTACGTCTGATATGGGCTATATTTTGGGGAAAGATCAAAATCTTGATATGAACTATATTGTAAACCATATTGGAAAGAAAACAGACTGCAAAATGAACGTTCGGGGAACGCTAAAGGAAAACGCAAAGAAAACATACAGAGGAACGATTGACTTTAAAAACGGTTGTGCTGGCGCTCGTGGAGATGAACAAGAGGAAACGCTGCTTTTAAGCGAAAATGCGGAGAACAATTCGATTCCTATCATTCTCTGCGATGAAGAAGACGTTGCAGGTGAACACGGAGCGTCGATAGGTCGTCTTGGAGATGACATTTTATTTTATATGCAGTCGCGTGGCATTCCAAAAGCAGCCTCTGAAAATAGTATTGCCCGTTCAAAGGTGCAAAGGCTTCTTCCGCTCATCAATGACGAGCAAGTTGTATCTGAAGTAAATGCTTTTTTGGATTTTTAGAATTGCTTTGTGTCTCACAAATTTGCACACTTGCAATGACGACAAAAAAAATATGCACGTTTTGCAGGGCAATGATTGAGCGTTATTGAAAAGAATGACGAGAGATTATACATTGGTCAAATGACACGTTTTAATGCGGCAAGGATTGTAGGGGAGCTGCAGGCTGCCACTGGACTGAACGAGTGTACGAGTGAGGGAAGCGGCTGGAGGCGAATGCCGGAACCCCGAAAAGCCTGGTTGTTGCGTAGCAACAAGCCGCCCGCATAATATAAAAGTGTAAAACGTAAAATTTAACCTAAATTCATAAAGGATTACAATTATGGCTACTATATATAAAAATGATTTTCCGATTTTCCAGCAAAAAGAGAACGCGGGGATTATTTATTTTGACAACGCAGCAACAACACAAAGACCGAACTGCGTTATCAGTGTGGTAGAAGAATTCTACAAACATAACAATGCAAATCCGCTGAGAGGTCTGTATGATTTGAGTGGAAGGGCGACTGAAGAATATGAAAACGCACGCAACACAGTCGCTTTATTTTTAAATGCACACCCGTGCGAAATTATCTTCACAAGAAACACAACTGAATCCTTGAATTTAATTGCATATTCTTATGCGCTTGAAAATGTCAAAGAGGGAGATGAAATAGCGATTTTGGTAAGCGAACACCACTCAAATATTCTTCCGTGGCAAATGGTTGCGCAAAAAAACAGGGCAAAACTTACATACATTGAAATTGACAAGGAAACAGGAGAAATTCCAGAAACGGAATTTTCAAAAATTTCTGAAAAAACGCGGATTGTAGCAGTTGCACATGTTTCCAACGTGCTTGGAATGACATTTCCCGTGAAAAAGATCGCACAATTGGCTCACAAGGTTGGAGCGGTTTGTGTGGTCGATGGCGCGCAAAGTGCTCCTCATATCAAAGTAGATGTGCAGGATATTGATGCAGATTTTTTTGCTTTTAGCGGACACAAACTGTGCGGTCCTATGGGAATCGGTGTGCTTTATGCAAAACGTGCTCTTTTGGAAAAAATGCAGCCGTTTTTGCGGGGCGGCGAAATGATTGAATATGTAAAACGGGAAAGTGCAACATGGGCGGAGCTTCCGCATAAATTTGAAGCAGGAACGGTAAACGCGGCGGATGCCGTTGGTCTTGCTGCGGCAATAAAATACATAGAACATATTGGATTTGAAAAAATAAGCGCGCATGACAATGCACTTGCACGTCTTTTAATTTCAGAAATGCAAAAAATTCCGCATATTCACATCATTGGAAGTCCAGACGCAAAAAAACACTGTGGAATTGTTACATTCACGGTAGATGGAGTTCATCCACACGACATTGCAAGCGTTCTTGACTCGGAGAAAATTGCAATTCGAGCAGGTCATCACTGTGCGCAGGTACTCGGAGACTATATGGGCATTCCCGCAAGCGCACGTGCAAGCATGTATTTTTACAACACGGAGGAGGAAGTTATGCTGTTTTCAAAGAAACTTTCTCAAGTCCGAAATTGGATGGGATTTAAAGACTAAAGAAGGAGGAGTATATGGACACGAAGGAACTGTATAGGGAGATTTTGAACGAACACAACATAAACCCGAGCCACAAAAAAACTTTGGACGGCGCAAACTTCACATTGAGCGGCGTAAACCCCAGCTGCGGTGATAACATCACGCTAAACTTAAAAGTGGAAAACGGCGTAATCACTGACGGTTCATTTACGGGGAGCGGCTGCGCTGTGAGTCAAGCCAGTTGCGATATGATGCTAGACTTAATAATTGGAAAGACACCAGAAGAAGCACTGCACCTTGACGGCATTTTTATGGGAATGATAAAGGGCGAAAGCACGGAAGAGCAAATTGAAGAGTTGGACGAAGCGGCCGCCCTTCAAGACATAGCAAAAATGCCTGCCCGTGTAAAATGTGCGGTTTTGGGCTGGCGCACAATGAAAGAAATGTTTGAAAAAGGCGAAAATTGTCTGACCTGCTCAAATACCAGTTGTGGAACAGGGGCAAACACTAAATAAATACCATTACACAAGCAAGTTTACAATGCAAGCTTGCGAAAATTGACACAGACAACAAGTCCCCCAAACAATAAAAAGGTCGTTTCGACAGGCTCAATGACCGTGAATTGATGGTTGCACTGGTAGGTATGGAACGTGGAGCGACAATGTTGGCTCAATGACCGTGAATTGATGGTTGCACTGGCAGAAACGCTTCTAGCCGCCTTGTCGAAAACACCGTCAACAAGGCAGTGTTATAGGATGACGATGCTATGGATATATGCGAAACCACCAAAAAAAGTGATGGTTTGAAAAATACTATTTCTTCATGCAACGAGTGTGTTTCCAAAATTGAAAAAATCACTTTGTGTGGTGACAATTGTTTGGAATGTCCTCGTTATCTTGCAAAAACTGAAGAAGAAAAAAAGAAAGTCGCAGAATTGTGGTATAGAGTTGGCTGGCGCGACAAAATTGTTTCTGCCGATGAAATCAGTTGCAACGGCTGCTCCTCCCACAAACAATGCACATACAATTTAGTTGAATGCGTTAAAAAAAACGGCGTGGAAAAATGCAGTCAATGCCGTGAGTTTCCCTGTGAAAAAATTAACAGTATGCTCCGCCGTTCTTTTGAATATAAAAAGAAATGCAAGGAAGTGTGTTCAAAAGAAGAATATACTATGCTTGAAAAAGCCTTTTTTAGAAAAGACAAATATTTAAAAAGATAGATTTTGCCCTATATATCATTGCATCATTGCAAAATCAAAAATGAACAAAACGTTCGCATTCCCTCCCTAGTCCTTAATAATCTCCAGTTTGCGTCCTTGATATTCGGGAAGAAACTTTTTTTGAGTTCCGTTTTCAAAGTGGACTACAATTACCGCTTCTCCTGAAGAGGCATCTGCGCTTATTACCTGTCCATAGCCAAAGTCATCGTGAAAAATCATCGTTCCTTTTTTATATTTTTCTAAAATGGCAGCCTTTGGAGAACTTGAACAATCGTGCAAGGCACACCCTCTAGATTCCTCGCCAATAACTTTAAACACATTTCCCGCCTCGTCCAAAAATCGGCTTGGCTTCATTACTGCTATGCGTCCATACAGTCGGCGGGAAGCGCACGAAGTGATATAAAGGCGGTCTTTTGCACGAGTAATTCCAACATAAAAAAGCCTTCTCTCCTCCTCCAAATCTGCGCCAATCTTATCTTCACGCGGAAAAATTCCATTTTCAAGCCCTGTAATTATAACGCGAGGAAATTCCAGCCCCTTTGTGTTATGCAATGTTATTAACGTTACCGCATCCGCACTTTTTTCCATATCCGTTGCAAGCACACGATCCAATTCTATGGAATCCAAAAAATCCAAAAGCCCTTGAAATGTACACGGATACAAAACCGCGCTGTTTATAAGCTCGTCAATATTTGCCACTCGTGAAGTTCCGTCAATTTCATCATTTGAATGGTGATACTCCAAAAGCCCTGATTCATCCACAACCTTTTGCAAGAAAATCGAAAGTCTGTCTTCGCTTTCTCTTACGTTTCCCACGTTCAAAAGAGTATCTTCACGTGCATTTTCTATTTTTGCTTCAGACGTTTCATCACCAAAGAACGCATCTCCATCGGTAGATTTTTTTCCATCAGCAATCCCGCCATCGTTTATATTTTTCTCATCAACTGTTTCAATATACGAACGGAACCCCTTTATGAGAGAACAAAACTCATTCACTCCGCTGCGAGCCTTTTTCGGCAAGGATTCAGCAACTTCATTTGACACGTCAAGCAAGTTGAAATTTTCTAAAAGCGCGTCAAAAGAATCATGAGCGGCATTTATTATTTTATCCTGCGATTTTTCACCAACTCCGCGCACAGGTTTGTTTGCAATTCGTTTAAAGGCAATTTCGTCCCTCGGATTTGCAATCAATGCAAGATAGGCAAGGGTGTCCTTAATTTCCTCTCGCTCGTAGAATTTTAAAGAACCAACAACAACATACGGAATTTTTCGCCGCAAAAATTCACTTTCAAATCCAAGCGACTGCGCATTAGTCCGATACAAAACCGCAAAATCACTATAGCGGCACTCTTCCTTTTGCTCGACGGATTTTTTTATCAAGGACGAAACAAATTGCGCCTCCGCATCTTGATTTTCAAGAAATGCAAGCACAGGGAGTGTTCCCTCACCTCTTTCGGCAACAAGCGTTTTTCCAAGTCTATTTTCATTATGACCAACAACAGCATCCGCCGCCGCAAGAATTTTTCCAGTGGAGCGATAATTTTTTTCAAGACGAATGATTTCTGTGCCGGGAAAGATTTTTGGAAACTGAAGGATATTTTGCACTTCAGCCCCCCGAAATTTATAAATCGACTGATCATCATCGCCCACAACGCATATATATGTTCCAGAATTCTCATCAACGCCACTCAACGCTTGAAGCAATTTAAACTGCGCCACATTTGAATCCTGATACTCATCCACCATAATAACTCGAAATCGGTGCTGCATTTGACTTCTGATCGCCTCGTTTCTTTGCAAAACCAAAACGGGAAGCATAATCAAGTCTCCAAAATCCGCATTCCCCGTATCACGAAGCCGCCTCTCATACGCTCTGTACAGTTCGGGCAATTTTCCATCGCTGTCAAACTCGCTCAAGTCGTCATCGGGAGAAAGACAATAGTCCTTGCACAGCGAAATTTTATGCGCAGCAAAAACCGCCTGTTTTTTCGTTAGACTTGGAACAGCATTTGCCAAAAGACTTGCACTGTCATCATCATCATAAACGGTGAATGAGGGGCTAAGACCCGCCTCATCAGCATAGCGTCGCAAAAACCACGCACCAAACGAGTGAAATGTTTTTATCTGTGTCTCTGAAGCGGAAGGCTCAAGAGCAATTGCACGCTCCTGCATTTCCTTTGCGGCTTTTTTTGTGAATGTCACTGCCAAAATCTGATATGGCTTGTAATGTTTCTTTTGAATAAGATAAGCAATTTTTGTGGTGATAACACGAGTCTTTCCAGATCCCGCTCCTGCCAGTATCAAAAGCGAAGTTCCCGAATGAAGAACCGCAGCCCTTTGTTCATCGTTCAAATCTTCAAGTGTATCTAAATAATCGGCATTCATTTCATCATTCCTTGATTTTCAACATCGCCGTGCAATACGCGAGTTTGTATTGCAAACTTTATTCTTTTATGTCCGCATCCAATTCAGTTGCAAATGCAAGCGAAACAGTTGAATCACCAGAAGGGCGGACAGAATTTTTATCAGAATCGCATTCAAAAACAGCATCTAAATCCACATCGCTTGAAGAAACAACCTTTACTTGAACAAATCGACCAGGTTTCACCAGTTTTCGTTCTGTTTCACTGTCTTTTTCATAACGAACCACAACGCTCCCATCAACATCGACCGCTTGAAACCACGCCCTACCAACTGCAAGCCCCTCATCCCCTTCAATGACTTCTTCAATTAAAACAACCAGTGATTTTCCAATCCACTTTTTAAGAGCGTTTCTCGTAATTTCTTGCTGGATTTTTGAAAGGAGATTCGCCCTGCCCTTTGCGATTTTTGCAGCAACACGATTTTTAAAAGAATACGAGGGAGTTCCCTCTTCCCTGCTATAGGCAAAGCATCCAGACCAATCGCTTTTTATAGTTTTAAGAAATATTTCGGTATTTTTAAACGCCTCTTCACTCTCGCCAGGAAAGCCCGTTAAAAAGGTTGTTCTCAAAACTGCATTTGGAAGCTCTCTTTTTATATCGCGAACAAGGGCTTGATAGGATTGTGACGACCCTTTGCGATTCATTGCATGAATTATAGCATCATCGCCACTTTGAAACGGTATGTCAAAATAAGGAAGCACCTTTTTTTCTCTCTTCATAAACGGAAGAATATCGCGTGGAAAGTTATCAGGATGAATATACAAGAGTCGTATAAAAAACGCCCCTTCAATTTCACAAAGCATTTCTAAAAGACGTAAAAGAGCGGATTTTTTACTGTTCTCATCGTTTTTACAAGGTCGGGAACTCCCATCCTCCAAAGAATCAGCGTCTTCATCTTCAAAAACAGCATCGTTTTTTCCTCTTCCATAAGACGCCAAATCCTGTCCAATAAGATTTATTTCAACGATCCCGCGTTCAATAAGATTTTTCACCTCAAGAACAATGTCCGCTGCACGCCGACTTCTCAATTCCCCTCGAATAAGAGGAATTGCACAAAACGAGCAGTGATTTGAGCATCCCTCTGTCACTTTCACAAACGCGCTTCCTCGGTATCCAAAAAGAATTTTTCGATCTCCTGAACACACCCCGATTTGTTTATACACATTGACAGGACGAGAGTCTTTTTCAAGCGCAAAAATAATTTCTTCAATTCGTGAAATGTCGCCATTCCCAAAAATCGCATCTGCCTCTGGAAGGGCATCCTTCAAATCAGCAGCATATCGTTCGGCAAGACAGCCACAAAACAAGATTTTTGCATTTGGATAGGCTTTTCGCGCGGCAAACAGTGCATCAAAGGACTCTTTTTTTGCACTTTCAATAAAACCACAGGTGTTTATAATTAGTATATCAGCGCATTCAGGATCAGAAACAAATTTCAGCCCCATTTTCAAAAGTCGACTGACAATCAATTCTCCATCGACTTGATTTTTCGCACACCCGTGCTGGTCAATAAAAAACGTTTTACATTTAGTCAAGTTCAATTACCACCAACTTGTACTTCCCATCAGTATCGCGAATCCACTTTATGTCCTCAACAAGAACTTGTCCTGCCTTTCCAACGTCAAGATTATATGTTTTTGAGTCTGCAATGATTGTAAATTTCACAGCATTGCTGTTCGACATCCACACACGAACACCGTTATTTGCAGTCATCGTCACCAGTTCACCGTTAGAAAAATACGATTCAACATTCTGATGCCTGTCAATGCGATAGCGGAACATACAAGAGCCTCTGAAAGAACCATTCAATGTGAATGGGTACGCCCTATTATCCTCAAAAACTACGAGTTGCTTATGATTAGTTTGAACTTCAGACGCAAGGGGAATGGAATCTTGCATGGCATTTGAAAGCACATAGCCATCGCCATACCGTGAAATTCTCACTTCCGCCCCTCGGCTTGAATCTGTGGCAGAAATGTCAGAAACATACACAATTAAATCAGAACGAGAATCCCCATCAATATCAAGCTCAACCTCTTCTGCAAGTTCTGTATAAAGCGTTCCAACGGGACACTGAAATCCAAACGAAAAAAGGGTGTCGCTCACCGTTAAAATAATATCCCCCTGTTCGGTTCGATATTTTATTTTATCTCCAACATACAAACGTGTTGAAAGTGTTTTCCCAGTCATTTCATAGGTTTTTGAAGAATTAGAGCCATCAAGGACAACATTCGATAAATCTTTTTTCAGTCGTGGCAATAAAAAGATAACAAACAGCGCAACCAACGCCCCCACGAATAGAACAATTCCAGAAATGACAAGCGGCCAAAAATAATGTGGTTTTTCGTGAACAATAAGCCCCTCAGGAACAGGAGCCTCCTGAAGTTTTTTCCCCTGATACATTTTTACGATCGGAATAGGATCAATGTCCAAATATTCAGCATATTTTCGCATAAATCCAATAAAATATGGCTCTCCTGGAAAAACGCTGGTATCCTCATCCTCAATTCCTTTCAAATATATAGAAGAGATTGTCGTTTCACGAGAAATTGTTTCATAGTCAAGATTCTTCGCTTCCCTAGCCTTTTTGAGTTTTTCTCCGTAGCTTTCCATTTTGACTTACTCCGTAAACAGAAAATTATTGTAGTTATTTGCAGATGAAGGCGCATCATAAAGGAAACGCTGGTCTGAAATATTTTGATTTAAGCCATATTCAAGAAAATCAAATGAAAAAACCTCCGCTTTCGTCGTTACTGCCTCAATGCGGCGGATTAACTTTGTCTCGCTATTCACAGCAAGTTTTATGGAGCGAAATGCTTCGGAAGAGTTTCGCCGCGTTAAAAGCAACTTCACCACTTTTTCATCGCTTCCTTCTTCAAGAATCACAGGATCTGGACCGAGTTCATAAGCGACTGTATAATAACGGCTCAAAAGTGACAATCCTTGAGGAGTGGCAAGATTTGCCCCATTAGCATTTCCATCCGATTGAACGGATTGCTGTAAAACCGCCGCAGCCCCCGGAAGATAAATTGTCAACATATCGCCATTAAAAACGATAACCTGCTCTTGTGGAGTTGAAAAATCAAGCCTCAAAAGATTTGGCTTTTTAAATGAAACATGCGCTTTCATCCGCTGCCTGTCTGCAACAATTTCAACATCAGCTTCATAATCATTTAAAGTTGCATAATAATCAGAAATAGATTTAAAATAACTGCTGGCAGTAGTTATTCCCTGTGCAAAACCAACTACTCCAAAAAACATCAAAGAAAAAATAACGACAATTGTTCGATTCTTTACCATATAGCCATTTTATCGAAGATACAATGCACGGTCAACAGGTGAAAAACGCAAGTCCACGACTTCAGAGCAATAAAACAACCACCTGAATAGTACGCAGGCTTGCTCTGCCGCCCCGCTACCGAGTTTGCGTTGCAAACTCTCATACAAAACTTGAGTAAGCAGGGCTTTGCCCTGCGACCGGAAGTCGAAGTGAAAAACTGAAAGAACATTGAATCTTCCGCCCTGTATCTTTCGCCACTGCAATTGAAAGAATGTTTTTTTTATTTTTTCAAAACTCGCTTACACACCTTTACAATGCATTTGAAATTTCCACTATTTCGTCAAGTTTTGCCTTTGCTTTGCCACATTCAATTGAAGAAACAGCGGCATCAAAACCATCTTTTATAGTCCGTGCCTTTCCGCTGATATAAAGGAGAGCGCCTGCATTAAGACACACTGCAATCTGTATAGTTTTTCGACCGCCACCATTCAAAACTTCCATAGCAAGACGCGCATTATCTGCACCAGTTCCGCCAAGAAGCTCCTTTTCATCAAGTCCCGTAATTCCCCATTTTTTGGGATCAATTACATATTTATATTCCTTTCCATCTTCGTTGATTTGAAAGCAATGGGTTAGAGCGCATGGGGAAACTTCGTCATATCCATCTTCACTCGTCACAACCAACACCCTCTTCGCGCCCAGTTTCTTTGCCGCACGCCCATAAATTTCAAGCAAGTCTTTTGAGTATACGCCGAGCACTTCATATTCTGCCCCCGCAGGATTTAAAAGAGGTCCCATGATATTCATAACGGTTTTTATTCCCAACGCCTTTCGCACGGGAGCGGCAAATCGCATCGCTGAATGATACACAGTCGCCATCAAAAAACCAAAACCTGTCTTTTCGATAAGTTGTGCAGTTTTTTCAGGTTCTGCCATAATGTTAATTCCAAGATTTTCAAAAAAATCCGCCGCCCCTGATTTTGAGGAAACGGCTCGATTCCCATGTTTTGCAACACGCTGTCCGCAACTTGCCGCAACAATTGCAGAAAGAGAGGAAATATTAAAGCTTCCCCTGCCGTCTCCTCCCGTGCCAACAATTTCTGCAAGTCCGACAGAAGAAACAGGAAGTGGTTTTTTCACTTTCAACAACGCCTTTGCAAAACCAACAATTTCACTAACAGCCGCCCCTTTCACCGCCAACGCAGCAAGAACGGCAGCAGTAATTCGCTCGTCCAAAGTTCCATCGGCAAGATTTTCCATAAAAAGACACGCACTGTCTTCTGACAAATCCTTTTTCGCAACAATTGTGTTCAAGATTTCAGAAACAGGAAGATTTTCACGTCTATATGTCAAAAACGCACGGAAAATATCATCTCCTGCTTGAGAGGCAATTGATTCAGGGTGAAACTGCACGCCTTCAATCAGCATAGTTTTGTGGCGAATTCCCATAATGTCTCCATCTGAAGAACGCGCCGTAATTTCAAATTCGGCAGGAAGCGTGCTTTCATCAATTACAAGCGAATGGTATCTGGTGAATTTAGATTTTTTTCCAATAATTCTAAAAAGCCCTCGTCCGTCAAGATCCATTTCTTCAACAACGCCATGGCAAATTCGTTTCGCTTGAATTATTTTTGCACCAAAAGCCTCTCCAATCGCTTGATGCCCCAAACAAACACCTAAAATCGGAATTTTACCTGCAAACGCCAGTATTGCTTTCTCGCTCACTCCTGCATCAGAGGGAACGCCCGGTCCTGGTGAAATAACAAGGCGAGAAGGATGCAATTCTTCAATTTCCTCAACTGTAATTTCTCTTGAACGAACAACCATAACTTCTTCAGATCCAAGCCTTTGCAATGCCTGCACAATGTTATAGGTAAACGAATCATAATTATCAATAACTAAAATCATATACACCCCCATAAAAAACTCAAGGAAAAAGCGGGTCTTGAAAAGATAAAAAAACATTCTTCTAGTTGCAGTGGCGAAAGATACATTGTTCTTCTACTTTTAATTCCTCGACTTTCGCCTCCAGTTTTGCTACCTCGCACGGCTCGGTTTTACGCAAAACTGGCTAAATGCATTTTCAGCATGCGCTCGCGCATTTCGCGCTCAT
>JAAVAO010000053.1 GCA_014803985.1 Treponema sp. | reverse complement strand
TTGTCCGCCTCAACATATCCCTGGTTGTCGTTGATTTCCTGATTGTTTATGCAAAGCTTTATTTGGTTTCCGATGTCAAAGTTGAAGTTGCTCTGCATGCCCCCGAGGTACTTCACGCGGATTGCGGTGGATTCCCAAACCTCCGCCACGCTGTATGCGTTGGGGTTTTCCTCCCAAATGTACGCATTCATCTCCTTCCAGAATGCAACCGCCTTGCTCAACGTTTCGCTTCCCGGTTGAACTTTCGCCACATTGTAAATATGGCTCGCCGAATCAAAGCGGAATCCAGAAACGCCCTTGTCCATCCAAAACGTAAACACCTTTTTGAATTCCTCGCGAACGGCTTGTTCGTCCATATTGAAGTCTGGCAGACTTGTGCTGTAAAGACCCGCATAATAACTCATCACTGGTCTCCCCTGGCTGTCAAGCACGTTGTTCCCGTTGTCATCAACAATGGGTGGCGCGCTCAAGTCGTTCACCCAAATGTTTCCGCCAAGTCCCTTTTGATTTCTGTAGTAAACTCCGCCCTCGTCGGTGAAGTCAAGGTCCGTGAGCCATCTGTACCACGTCCTGAATGGGCTTTTCGGATCTCTGGAAGCCACAAACCAACTGTTATAATCAGAAGACCCATTGCAAGTCATGTCAAGCATGACGCTAATTCCGCGTTTTTGGCATTCTGCAATAAATTTTTTGAAATCCGCCATTGTTCCGTACTCCGGATTTATGCTGTAATAGTTGACAACATCATAGCCGTGATATGAGGGGGACTCAAATATGGGCAAAAGCCAAATTCCAGTGACTCCAAGGTCGCTCGTGGTGGCGTCGTTGCCGTCGTTCAAGTAGTCAAGCCTTTTTATAAGCCCCTTGAAATCCCCTATGCCGTCCCCGTTGCCGTCTGCGAATGAGCGTACAAAGAGGGAGTAGTAAACACCCTCTCCCGGCAGGGATGCCCTTCTTTCAACAGGGGCGAGAGCCCTCACCGCCGCCTCGGGGTCAATGTTCGCCGCCTTTTTTGGCTTTGCATAGGCGGTGCAGGTTAAGGCTGCTGCAAACAAAATGGCAGAGGCCCTTACAATTTTCCGATTCATATTTTACTCCAGTACAAAATATCTAAAAATCAAGATGAATGTGCGTCAAAGCGCAAGTATATATATTATACATTACTTTGCAGAAAACAGCGAGTAAAGTTATGAGCGTTGGAAATCTGTTAGTATGCGAAGAATGTGATAGAAAAATTTCTGTTTTGGTTGCTGTGAAAACTTCCCTTTTACAAAAACCGTTTTTTTGCTGTAAGATAAAGAGAAGCAAAAATACGCCGAATTTTACTTAAAGATTTACGGAGTATGTGGCACGGAGAAAATATGACGAAAGCCAAAAAAACAATTTTATTCAAATTATAAAGCAATTTTCATTCCACTAATGCTTGTCGCCGCAATCCTTTGCTCGTGTACGGACACTCTCCCTGAAAAAGAGCAGGAATCTGTAAACATTGGGGGGGGGCGAGTAATTTGAAAATTCCGAAGGCGGCACTTTAACCGTCTCTGCCCACGTCTCGAACGGCTCATCACGTTATGCGATGCCTTCAATCCCTGATTTCGTCTACGCCGCTCTTCTTTATAAGGACGGCGAAATCCCTGCAAATCCACCGCATAAAGACTTTGCTTCAGGAAGAGAGGCGGAAAATGGCAAGTTAATCTTTTTGTTCCAAAGACCGGACGAGAAAAGCGGACTTACGCTGGAAATATTTGCGTTCAAGGCGGACACAACGACTTTTTTCAAGGAAAGTGCAATCTTTTCAGGAAAGAAAAGCGGGCTTTCGGTAGCAGGCGAAGCAATCGAAATAAACGACCCCATCGCGCTCACCGTGTACAGCCTGTCCGAAGTGCGCGGAACTGTCCGCTTGAAAATACAAGTTCCCAAAGAATGCTCGCTTGAAATCGATGACACGGCAAACTTTGATTGCAAAAAAGATGAAGATGCTTCCGATGCATACACGATTAGCGCGAGCGGAATTGCCACTGGTGCGTATCCATTGAAATTCACCATGAAGAAAGGAAACGAGATCGTCTATATTTTTTCCGAATACATAAATGTCATCAATGGACTTTGCACCGACACGTGGAACGGCTTGGGAAAAGACGAGGCAAAGAAAATCACGCAAAACATGATTTCTTCTACGGTGTACGTGCGCGGTGCGGGCGGTTATTACGACAATACCGAGTCTTACAAAGACACTGCCACAGCGAGCGACGGCAATGCGGGAAGTTTTCTTATGCCGCTCGCCTCGATTCAAAAGGAATTGACAAAATCATCACCATAAATGATGGCTCAAGCGCATACACGATCTACGTTGACGGAATATTGGACGGCACGTCCGCCACGACTCTTGGCTCTGAAGGCTTGGCAGACTTCTCCGCGCTCGGTGAAAATCTCAATCTCACGATAAAGGTGCTTTCCGGTACGGCTACGCTCGACGGCGGTGCGAGATTCAACGAGTCTGGCACCGTAACCAATGTGGGCATAGAAAAGCGCGTCATATATGCAAGCTCCGAAAGGTTCACGCTCAACCTCACGCTTGGGAACCTCGTCATCAAGGGCGGAAATGTAGTTGGCGGTACAATCAGCGAAAACATGGCGGGAGCATACGGCGGAGGCATTTACCATCAAGCAGGGGGGGGGGCAAACAATTACTGGCGGAACAATTAAAACTAATACGGCGCAAAGAGGCAGCTGTATTTATAATGACTCTTCATTAGTGTTACAAGACGGCATAATTTCTGGCGATGTTTGTGTAAAGAACGGCAAAAACAATTCTCTTAAGCTTTTAGGCAACGCAGTAATTACCGATGGTGTCATCGACTTTACAGAGTTCACGGATCCCTCTGAAACGAAAAAATACATTTCTATTGGAGAACTTGCAAAAGACTTCGTTGCCACTATAAAACTTGGCACGGCGTACCAAAGCGGAGACATAATCCTTTTTCCGACAAGCAGTTTGCTAACTGAGGCAGACTGCAAACGTTTTACCATTGACGGCGGTGCTTACGGCATAGTGCTATCGGACGGAAAAGGCGTGTTGGGAATAGAGTAGGTTTGACTTGATTCGTCAAGCGGCGAAAGCACTTTGCTTGGGTGAATGGAGTGTAATGTTGGAGAGGGAGAATGCAGAAACCGAGAAATTAAAGGCGGAAAACTGTATCTTCTGCCATGTTATTGCGAATTATGCGGCTTTGTGTGCAATGACGGTTTTATTACCGATAGTTTTATCGCTTGTTTATTGGTTTTCCTTGTCCGCAAAATTTCTGCTATTTTCATATAACTATAGCAGGAACTTCTAAAAACTTCAGTTTTTAGAAGTTCCGCAATTTCTTTCGCTGAAGTCTTGTTTTATTTATTTTAGTCATTGAATCTCATTGTTTTATCCATTATAATTTTTTACATTATGAAAAATGAAACAAACGATAATTGCGAAAAGTTGTATCTCAGTCATTGGGCTGATGTTATGGCGGATAAAATTATCCGTGAAAGAGGGGAATTGGATTTATACACGTGTGCTTCAGGAATCACTCCGAGCGGAACCGTTCATTTGGGAAATTTTCGTGAGATTATAACGGTGGACTTGGTTGTCCGCGCTTTAAAAGCGAGAGGAAAAAACGTTCGATTTATTTACTCGTGGGATGATTACGATGTTTTTAGAAAAGTTCCTTTGAATATGCCCAATCCTGAAATCCTTGAAAACTACTTGCGTTTTCCGATTACGCTTGTTCCTGACACGACAGGGCGAAACGAAAATTATGCTCGTCATCATGAAGTTGACATAGAAAAGGAATTGCCGCGCGTAGGGATTTATCCTGAATTTTTGTATCAAGCGGAAAGATACCGCGTTAATCGCTATGCGGAGGGGATGAAAAAGGCTCTCCAAAAGAAGGATGTTATAAAAGACTGTTTGAATGAATATCGTGACGAACAGCACAAAATGAAGGCGGATGATGTGTATTGGCCCGCATCTATTTTCTGCTCAAAATGCAACAAAGACACGACAGAAATTACGGGTTATGATGGGGAGTATGGTGTTTCATACAAGTGCGAATGTGGCTGTGAAGAAACTGTTGACATAAGAAATTTCGCGGGAATAAAACTTGGTTGGCGGGTTGACTGGCCGATGAGATGGAACGAGGAAAAGGTTGTTTTTGAGCCAGGCGGAAAAGACCATATCAGTCCAGGTGGAAGTTATGATACGGCGAAACTTGTTTCCAAAAGAATTTACGATTGGGACGCTCCAATAACAATGCGCTATGATTTTGTCAATGTAAAGGGAATTGCTGGAAAAATGTCTTCTTCAAGTGGCAGGGTGATTGCGCTTCCCGATGCTTTGGCGGTTTATCAGGCAGAAGTTTTGCGCTATATATTTGCTGGCACTCGACCAAATACAGAATTTGCAATCGGTTTTGATCTTGATGTGCTAAAGGTTTATGAGGATTATGACAAGACGGAGCGGATTGTGTATGGAATTGACAAGGCAAAAAACGAAGAACAATTTTGCAAGGAAAAGAGAATTTATGTTTTGAGCCAAATCGATGGAAAAATTCCAGAAACTATGCCGTATCAAATTACCTTTAGAATGCTTACAACGCTTTTGCAAACGTATTCAGGTGATATTGACGCTGTGATCAATTCATTAGGTGATGTGAAACCTGAACAAGTGGAGAGGCTTAGACGACGTGCTGAATGCGCTTGGTCGTGGATTACGCTTTATGCTCCTAGTTGTGCGCCAGATTTTTGTTTTTCTATAAGGACTGATAGTGCTAAAATTGATTTTGAGGGCACTGTTTCAAAGGCAATTTGTCGTGTGCGCGATGAAGTTGTTCCTCGTCTTGAAACGTTTGAAACTGACAAGGATTGTCAACAAGCGTTGTACGATGTGGCAACAAGTGAAGGGTTGGAGGCAAAGCAGTTATTTACCGCGCTATATAAAGCACTTATTGACAAGGAACAAGGTCCGCGCCTCGGAGGTTTTTTGAGAATTATCGGAAAAGAGCGGCTTTCAACGATTTTGAGCGTGTACTAGCATATATCTAAAAATTTGTAATGCAACAAACAGGGCGAAACCGTGTGATTATGCTTGAGCGACTTGTGAATTGTCGCAAGGCAAAGCCCTGCTCGCCGAGTTTTGTATGCTGCGCTCCCAAAACTTGCGAAATTTTTCACCGTCATTGCAAGTGTGTTAAATGTCCGTGAGCCTTGAAGCGGATTTCTTGCTAGTCAGTTTTGCGTAAAGTACACAATTCCTACAGAATTATTATCGAGTTTGCAGTGCAAACTCGCGGGCAAAACTGGAGGTGAAAGCAAAATCAGCATCTTGTAAACAAGAAATTTAGGTATTCGCTACGGCTCTCCTCGTCGGAAGAAAATTTACAGCAACTCGCTTATTTGTTGCGCTGAAATACCTGTGTATTTTGTAATCAGATCGACAGAAAGCCCGTCTTTTAGCATATTTCGCGCGGTTTCAATTTTTCCCTCTGCTCTTCCTCTCTTTTCGCCCCGCTTTTCACCAATTGCAATTCCCTCATCACGTCCGTCATCGTGCCGCTCTTTCAACATCATCTCCCATGTCATATATTGCTGCCTCCATTTTGCCGCAGGGCAAAGCCCTGCTTACCGAGTTTTGTACGCTGCGCTACCAAAACTCGTGAAATTTTTCACCGTCATTGCAAGTGTGCTGATAAAATGCCAGTGAGTCTTGAGGCGGACTTCCCGCTGGAGAAGAACTCCAGAAACTGCATTATCTCCTCGCCGAAAGAAATTCTACAAAAGCCCTTTCATTTGTTGTGCTGAAATGCCCGTGTATTTTGTAATTAGGTCTGCAGAAAGCCCGTCTTTTAGCATATTTCGCGCGGTTTCAATCTTTCCCTTTGTTATTCCTCTTTTTTCACCAATTGCAATGCCTTCTGTTCTTCCCTCATTACGTCCGTCATCGTGCCGCTCTTTTAACATCATCTCCCATGTCATATATTCATTCCTCCATTTCTGCTTGCCTCGCAGCTCTTTCAGAATCACGTCCAGCCTGCCCGTGAGCTTCGAGGCGGATCTCCCGCTGGAGAAGAACTCCAATAGTCGCTTACGCTCCTCGTCGGGAATCATGTCATACCTCTTGAAATTATAGAACACTTTCAGCGTTTTGTCATTCAGTTTTATTTCGGGTGCCTCCCGGCAAGTGTTCTCGAATGTGTAGACTGGAAGCCCCCTCCCGAACAGGTCGAACGGACATAGAAACAACGTGTAGTTCTCCTTCAGCGCGGAGTAGCCCATTCCCCTGTTCAGCGCGTCAACGTCCGCTACGGACTGGTAGTAGCGTGCGCGCATGGGCAGATCTCCCCTGTTGGTCATCTGTAATTCCACGTCAAAAACTTGCGTTGAGTTTGACACGTACACGTCAAAGCGCACGCCCTTCGCCAGCGCATCAACCTCCAGTGTCTTCTCGTCCTGCACGCACTCCACGCGGCTGATCTTTATGCCGAGGAGCGTTTCGATCACGCCCCTGCACGCGTCAAGGTCGCTTGTCATCACCTTGTTGAACATGAACGTGTTTGTGATTGGAAGTTTCTCCCACGGAATGA
>JAAVAO010000052.1 GCA_014803985.1 Treponema sp. | reverse complement strand
GGCTCTTCGATGGCAGTGTCTTCGCTAGCAGTTTCATCCATTGCCGGCTCTTCGCAGATTGTGTCCTCCGCGACAGGCTCTTCAAAAGCGGGTTTTTCAATTGGCATTTCGTCTGCAATAGGCTCTTCAATGGCTGTGTCCTCGCTGACGGTTTCATCCATTGCCGGCTCTTCGCTAATTGTGTCCTCCGCGGCAGGCTCTTCAAAAGCAGGTTCTTCAACTGGAGACTCATCTGCAATAGGCTCTTCAAAAGTGGGGTCTTCAATTACTGGTTCGTCCGAAATTATTGCGCTTTCGTCTGGAGGAATAATTTTGTCTTCACCTTCCAGGGGGATTTCTTCTGATTTTGGAAGACTAATATCTTCTGAATCTTCAACGTTCTGTTCTATTTCCTCAAGATTTGGTTCTTCAAGCGCATTGTTGTCAATGTCCATGTAAAGACCTGTGTCGGGAGTTTCAGTGCTTTCCAAAGCCATGTCGTCATCAGAAATGGTTCCAAAAGGTGAATTTTCTGAAAATTTGGTTGAAAAGTCGTCTTCGTCCTTTCCAACAGACGAAGTGTCTTCCGCTTCTTCAAATGATTCGACTTCAGTTTCAACTACTTCCTCTGCGAGTGCTTCTTGTGCATTAGGGGCGACTATTTCTTCAGAAGAAGAGTCTTCTAAAACCTCTCCTTCAGGTGCAGAGATTTCCTCTGTCATTTCAGATGTGTTTACAATATTGTCGAGTTCATTTCCAGAGAGTGCGATTTCTTCATCATTGTCTGAAAAAAAAATATCTTGATTTTCGCTAGAAGGTTCCGCAGATATTTCAGCGTTTGCTTCAAGTTCGCTTGCATTTTCAGATTCAAGAGAAATTTCTTTTTCATCAGAGTCCGCTTCAATATTTTCTTCTTCAGTGATTTCAGATGTGTTTACAATATTGTCAAGTTCATTTCCAGAAAGTGCGACTATGTCATCATCGTTATCTGAAAAAAAACCTTCTTGTGTCTCTACCGGTTTTTCGGTCGGCGCCTCATCGAAAAAAGGGGAGGTTGCCTCTCCGTCTTCTGTAATAGCGTCTGGCATCTCTGGTATATTTGGTATGCTGTCTATCTCTGCCATTTCAGGGGTAGACGGTTCAATCTCAGAAGTTGGTGCGTCTATTTCAGGTGAATTGTTGTCTTCGGTTTTTACTGAAGGTATGGCAATTTTGCCTTCCTTTAGATTTGCAAGATCTGCTTTAATAGATGTGATTTCATTTTTTAATCCAGCCAAGTCAGATACAATCTGCTCAAGAAGGCTGTTGTCTACTGTTGTGGTGTTCGTATTTTGCTCCTGTCCTTTTGGAGATTCAGTTTCTTCAACATTTGGTGCCGCCTGGGTAACATCATCTTCCGTAATTGCTAAGTCATAATCAACAACCTTCGGTTTTCCGAACATTGCCAATCCATCGTCTGCCGTTGCCGCGCTATTTATTGATGCTCCAAGCGCTGCCGCTGTTGCATCATCACTTTCATCCAAATTAAAGTCGTCAAGGGAAATCTCTTCAAGTGCAAAGTCAACAGTTTCCGTGGCAACAGGAGAAATGTGAACGGGTTCTGAAGGTTCTTCCGCTTTGTTTTCATCGGCAGCTTCATCAATTTCTGCTGCGTCAGTATCGCTTGCCTCTGGCTCTGCTATTTCTTCAGAGTCCTCGGAATTATCTTCTAAAGGAATATCCTCTGTTGGAACTTGATTCTTTGGATCTTCATTAAATTTCACGTTTATATCAAGAGGCATGTCGTCAGGCACATCGTCTTCTTTTTGACTTGAACCACCTCCAAAATCATCCAAAAAATCGTCAAGGGAGATTTCATCAGAGTCGCCGCTCATAAAGGCATCGAGCGAAATTTCTCCGTCAGAACTATCACCTCCAAGCAGATCGTCAAATGAAACTTCTCCGTCAGGAATATCTGCGGTAGAATTCGTGGGGGCGGCGATGTCTTTAGGAATATCAAATGCGCTAAAATCGGCTCCATCAAATCCTTCTATTCCATCACTGTTTGGCATAGTATCGCTTGCATCTTTTGTTTCATCACCAAAGGACGTTGCTTGCGGCTCTGGTGGCGGAGTTATAAACATATCACCATCATCATCTTGCACGTTTTCAGACAAGTCAGGTAAGTCCGTGTCATTGAAATGTACCTGAGGGGATTCCTCTGCGTTTTCATCAGGTCCGCGCTTTACCCAAACCCCATAACTGTTGATTTCATTTGTATTTTCAGTTGAATCACCCATACAGTTCCTCTTGTCTTGAAAAATTCCAGGAATAGTTAAATTGAAAATTTCCTTGCTCTCATTATCGGCAGAAATCCGCCAAATCAGCACTTTTTCTTATTATTTTAACAATTCACTTACTAATTATATCACATAATTTCATTTCAGAAAACAAAAATCTGTGTCGATAATAAAATATAATGATTCGTGTTAAATTCCTCGGCTCTATTTTTATAGGGGTTTTTGCATATACAGTGATTTCTTTTCTCGCAGGGCAAAATGGCATTTGGAGTTACAATCAGTTGTCTAGGCAAAAAATTGAAATTGTCCGCCAGACAAATTACATAGAAAAAATCAACGGTGAGTTAAATCTTGAGTATACTGCCCTTTTAAAAGATCGTGATGTGATTGCTGCGTATGCACGAAAACTGGACTATGTTGCTTCAGGCGAAAAACTGGTAAAAATCAAGGGGTTAAAACCATATCAAACCATCCTGTATGACATTGGGAGCCCTTTGAAGCGAACAGAGTGCGTTTGTTTTTCTGAAGAATTTTGTAAAATATGCGGAATTGTGTTTTTCCTTCTTTCTTTTTTAATTATGATTTTGCTTGACTTTACGAGAGGAAAACGAGAGCTTACCGTGAAAAAAGAGGAAGACTCAACATTCCAAGAGATTCCAGTTTATGATTTACAGCAAGCATGATATACATTCGATCGAAATTACCAGTTCATTATTACGGCAGGGAAAAATTCTGATTTTTCCGACCGATACCGTTTATGGTTTTTCGGGGGTAGTCGGAAAAACCGATGAAAAAATACGTTCAATAAAGGGACGGGACGAAACAAAGCCATTTATTCAGTTGATTTCAAAGCCATCCGACGTTCTCAAAATTTCAAATGATTTTATTCCTGAATCTTTGCTTTCAAAATGGCCCGGTGCGCTCACAATAATCGTGAACGACAAGAACAATTTTGGCAAAACAATTGCAGTTCGCTGTCCGGGAGATGAATGGCTTCGCACTGTGATAGAAAATACGGAAAGCCCAATCTATTCAACGAGCGTAAACCGTAGCGGAAAACCTGTTTTGTTGAAAATAGACGAAATAATATCTGAATTCGAGCGGGAAGTGGATGCAATAGTTGAAGATGGAGACAGTCGCTCGCCCATTCCTTCAACAATAGTAAAAATCGATGGTGAAAAAATTATAGTGGTAAGAAAAGGGGCGGTAGAAATATAATGCACTTGCCGCTCTATTGCTGTGCTTTGAACAAGAATGCAGACAGTGCATGTAATTTTTAGTTTTTTTACACCTTGAACTTGTCTATTTGGTTTCCGATTCTATAAATTGAGCCGGAAATTGAGGTTGCGACTTTTGTCAAGGAATCTTCGCTTGCATTCAAATGTTCGATATGGTTTTCCATATTGTGAATGCTTCCTTCCAAGAGGTCGGAAGAATGACTTAAACTATTCACATCTCCTATGATTCCTTTTTGCGATTTATCTACGTTTTGACTTGCCTCTCGAACTTGTTGAGTTGCTGTATTCATATAAGCAAGGGCTTCGCTGATTTGCTTTGATCCTTCCGCCTGTTCTTCCATAGCACTGGAAATTTGCTGAACAAGAGTTCCTGTTTCTGCAATTTTTTCCCCCATTACTGAAAACGACTTGTCAGAAAGTTCTGAAGCCGTCACAACGCTCGAAATTGAAGTGAGAATTCCGTTTAATTGCGTTCCAATGTTGTGCGATTCGGAGGCAGAAGTTTCGGAAAGCTTTCTAATTTCATCCGCAACAACTGCAAAACCTTTTCCTGCATCTCCTGCGTGAGCCGCTTCGATTGCCGCATTCATTGCAAGCAAATTTGTTTGGTCGGCGATAGAGGAAATAACTTTGTTTGCTTCGTTCAATGCTTGTGATTGTTTTTCAATTTGTTGAATTTGTTCATTAACTTCGCGCGATTGTTGAATCCCCGTTTGCACGCTCGTTTGAATGTCAGAGAATTCAGACGCCATTTTTTTTGTGGAAGATTGCACTGCGCCAATGTTTCCAATCATTTGAGTTACCGCTGCAGAAGCAGACTCCACGCCCTCTGTTTGTTTTTTTAGAAGGGTGTTGAGCGATTCAACTGCATCTGAAATTTGTGTTGCCGCTTGAACGGAGTTTACAACTTTTTGATGCTGGCTTTCGATTTCGTGATTCATATCGGTAATTGAATCTGTCATTTGCGTAAGAAAATCAGAGTTCTCTTGCACCATTGAGGAAAGTCTTTCGCCATATCCTGCGAGATCTTCTTTTGTGCCTTTGAGTTCAGACACAATCGTTTGCAACTTTCCTGAGAATGTATTGAATCCGCCAACAAGTCGGCCTATTTCATCGTTTGCATTTGACTCAAGTCGCTTTGTCAAATCTGCTTCTCCATGAGCAATTCCATCTATTGCCTGGCTTATGCGCAAAAGTGGCTGCACAGAAACTTTTACAATGATGATTACTACAACGATTGCAAAAGCAAGCGTCAAACAAGCAATTAAAATCATATTTCGCAAAAGTTCGTTGATTCCTCCAAAAAAGTCGTTGTAAGGGGCGGAAAGTACAATAGCCCAGTTTGTTTCGGGAATTGGCTGGAATGCCACAGACATTTTTACCCCTTTGTTTTCGTCAAAATAGGTGCAATATGATGTTTCTCCAGATTTTGCGCGCGCAATCAACCGCTGCAACCCTTTATCTGCATTTTCCTCCGCATTTTCTCCGTTCTTAACAAAATCTTGATTTTCGTGCGCCACATATTTTCCGCTTTTCATGCTTATGATAAACGGATGAGATGCTTTTCCAACAATGATGTTTTGCATTGTGCGGCACAGATCTGTTGCATCGACAACAGCAGAAATTTCTGCGATTTGTTTCCCGTCTGGCGATTTTACAGGAACAGCGTAGTATGTACACAAGTGTCCGTTTACCGCGCTCCAGTCAGGATCCATCAGTGCATTTTCCCCGCGCATTGAAATGGAAAGATATTCCCGACTGGAAAGGTCGCTCCATTTTCCTGTGGTTGCATAACCGATTCCCTTTTCATTGAAAAATCCAAGTCCAAAGTATTTGGGGCTTCCGCCTGTTGCACTGTTCGCAAGAAGCCATTTTTCATGCATGTCAATGTTTGTGTCGCGGATAAAACTCAAATTTGCAAGGGATTCCAGCATTTTGAATTCCGAATGGTTTATCGATTGGATTTCTGCCGCTGCGCGGGCTGCAAGATCTAACATTCCTGTTTGAATGGCTCCTGTGAGTTCGTTACTTGACTTCTTGTATGAAAAAATCAAGATGCATGCATTTGAAATAATAATAATGGAAATTATTGCAATGTTTATTTTTGCTTTTAATCCTAGCATTTTTTGTCTCCCTAAAAAGCCAAGAAGAAAGCAGAAACTTTTAATTGACTTTTTATACACATTTGCTATGAAGTGCCTCTCAACAAGCGCGTAACGCGAAGTTTAAATCGGAATGTGCCGTAGAGATGCATGTTTCCAAGATAAACGTGTGAAAGTCTGCCAATAGCAGTGTTTTTTTTTCTCTAATTTTATGTGTTTTATTATAAATCACCTTTTTTAAAACGTCTAGAAATTTTTTAGGGGGGGGGGTATATTATTTTATATAGGGGGAAAATTTCATCCGTCAAGAAAAGAGGTGTATTGTCGGCTGCGTGTGGCATGAGAGGAATCGTGGTGGACTGCCGACATTCATCAGTGCGAACTGTTTTTGCGCTTCAGTAATTTATTGTTAGAAAGAGAGCGTGTGTGATGATGTTATTTTCTTTCTTCGTATCCGCCGGCATACGTTATGACACATTCTGCTTCATAGGCTTTGTGTCCTTCTGCATAGCCAACGCCAGTTTGCGTAAATTCAGGATTAAGAATATTCTTTCTGTGTCCGCGATTTTTTACGCCATCATCCACGAGCAGGTTTATCACAATTTCCCGCCCGCTTTTGCTTCCATAAGCAATATTTTCACCAGCAGTGCGATATGTGCCATGCTTTTTGATGCGCGTGAACGGTGTGCTTCCGTCCGTTCCATTATGACCGAGTTGCCCCGTCTTGGCCTGACTTGTGGCATGGCTTTGCGCCGCGAGAGAGAGTCCTTTTGCAGGCTTTAGAATTTCCACCGCTCGTTTCATAGACATTTCCTTGATGCACTCATTCACTGCGTCAACGCCTTCGTTTGTCATCATAGTTATGTTGCCTTTCATATACGTTCCGTTGCTTCGGAAACGTTTGGCAAACGGCACAAGATAATGCTCTGCATATTTTTTGGGATTGCTTCGTGCTTTGTTCATTTCTAAAATTACGTCTTTTTCAATTTCGGAAAGATAATCCACTGTTCGTGCCGTGTCAAGCAATGCAATATTCCAATTCTCATTATCTTGAGGTTCGGGATTTTGATTTGAAGGCGATCTTGAAGGAGGGGTGTTTCTTTGTTGCGATTCTGGAGTTCTATTTTCATTTGTTGCCGGCGGCGTGTTTTTTTGCTCGTCGTTTTTGTTTTTTGTATTTGAGTTGATTATAATTTTGATGGATGAGTGAGATGAAGGTTCGCAATGTGCAACGGGCATTGCAAGCACTATAAGTGAAAAAAGCACTTTTACTATTTTCATAATTTCCTCCCAGTAGAACGTAAAAAAGTGCGCTGGAAATTGTGCGTCACTTTGTTCATTGAAACACCATTGCGTCATTTATATGATGATGTTTTATGTTGTTTTAGAATAGCATATTTTTGCTATGTATACAAATTGTTTTGCCGTGATGTGTGTGGCATGGAGAAAAAACGTGCATTAAAATTGACAACATTCATTAGCCGCTCATTTTAATCATATTCTGTTCCATGTTACAGAGATTTCGCCTTGTGCTATTGTGTTGGAGCTGGTTTTGACCATAGTGTGTTTTGAGCCTGAAAGAGTGTTTTGGTTTGAAAGTGAAAGCGTCCATTCGATTGGAGGCGCGCTTTTTGCCGCTTCAATGGCATCTTCTCTTGCAAGCTCTGGAAAAAAAGAGGCGTTTGAATGCCCTGATTGCCGTATGGTAACGCTTTTTGGTTCGCTCAAGCCATTTGTCTTTACGGAAATATTCATGGATGCGCCGTTTTTGAATATGATAAAACCTCTGCCGCCCTTCATAATGACGACTTTTGATATAAAGGGTTCTCCTCCCCAAACTCCTGTGATTTCATCGAGGGGGCTTTCGGTGGTGGAAGGCGATGATGTTGTGTTGTTTTGTTCGGCATAAGACTTTTCAATGTATGAAAGACGCTTTTCATTTTGAGTTGCTTGTGCCGCCCTTGCATTTTCACTGGTTTTTGGTTGTGCAGGGTTTTTAGAATGCGAGTCCGCAATCAACGTGTCAAATGTCTTTGAAAGCGTTTCTTTTGATTCCATCAAGATTTTATAATATGAACTGTATACTCTGCTTGTTGAAAATGTTTCATCGCTTTTCAAGTCCTTCAAGCAGATTTTGCATTCCCATCCGCTCAATGCATCGCCCTGTCGTTTTATTATAACAAAAAATGCGTTTGAGTCTTTTTCTGATTCTGAAAAGTCTATTGCCTCTTCAGAATCGATGTTTTCGCCCTTTGTTTTTTTCCGCAAGTCAGTGAGAGTAAGACCAAAGTCCTTTAGTTGTGTGAAATACAAGTCTTCTGTCATCTTGATCATATTTTGGTCGGCATCGGGAGAGATAACGCCGTAAAAGTCGATTTTAAACGGTTGTTGTGAAAATAGCATTGACGAAACGCCCAAAAAGAGAAAAAGAAATGTAGCGTTTTTTACTTTTGAAATCACTTCCCGTCCAACCCCTTGCGGAACTGTTTTTGCAGTTCTCTGTTTATGTCTCGCTCTTTTATCGTGTTCCGTTTGTCGAATTGTTTTTTACCTTTACACACTCCCAGCGTGATTTTTACCAGTCCGTTCTTTAAGTATATTTCTGTGGGAATGAGGGTGTAGCCTTTCACCTCTATTTTTCGTTTGAGGCGTTTTATTTCGTCCTTGTGCAATAGAAGTTTTTTTGGACGGTCAGGATTGTGGTTAAAGACAGATGAGTACGAATATTCTGATATATGAAGCCCCCTCACAATCACTTCATCGTTTATGATTTCTGCGAATGCATCGGGAAATGAGAGATTTCCATTTTTCACGGACTTTACTTCCGTTCCTTCAAGGACAATGCCGCATTCTATTTTATCCTCAATAAAGTAATCGAAACGAGCCTTTCTGTTTTCTGCAATAATTTTTCTATTTTCCATCATACTACTTCCGTCAAACACTTCTGATTATAAATATAATCGACAAAAAATGCAATTTTCAAGAGAAAATCACAAAAGTGTTCGTTGTATGAAAGACGAACAGAATTGGTGTTTGCGTTTATTTTGCAATTCTAATGACGCTGTTTTAATGCGGGTTTTTAAAATATAAAGAACATTTGCGAAGGCGCAGTGAAAAAGGCAAAATCGCTCTGATTGTGGTCGCTGCGATAGCAGCGAAAAAGATCCTTGCCACAATTAGCGCGAAATGCGCAAGCGCATGTTTTTGCCTTTTTCACTGCAACTGGAAGAATGTTTTTCTATTTTTTCAAAACCCGTTTATATACTACCGTTTCTCATTTTATTGCTGAAAATTAAAGGAGATTTAAAAACTTCCGTTTTTAGAGGAACTTTGAAAGTGCGATGTTCTATCGTTGTGTTATTATAGTGACGATAGAATTCGTCGGCACATTTGAAAAATTGCCAAAAGCCAAGTTTTTCGAGATGTCCTTAATTGTAATGTTTTTTGTTTTATGGTAAAGTACCAACTATGAAAAAAGAGCTTTACAAAATATCGTATTCGTTGAAAAAAGAGGCAAGGCATAGGGCGTTTTCCATTATAGCGACTGTCGTTTTAATCTTTGTCGTTTTGAATTTGATTTTGCATTTCGTTGTTTTTTCTGTGCGCCAAACTTCTGATTCAATGGAAAACGGAATTGTGAAAAATTCGTGCATTTTGTTTTTTCCATATAAAAAGATTCAGCGCGGCGATGTAGTGCTTGTAGAGCCAAAGGGAAAGGCTGAATTTTCACGGTTTGAGAAAATCCTCAACCCGTTCTTAACTTTTTTTACCGCCCAGCAAATTTCATTTTCAAAAATACATAATCTTATGGGGTCTGAAAGTCAAATTCGTAGGGTCATTGCGCTTCCTGGCGACACGATTTATATGCGTGACTATGTGCTTTATATTCGCCCGAGTGGAGAAAAATTCTTCCTCACTGAATTTGAATTGATTGACTGCGCTTATGATGTGAGCATAACCGCTTCTCCTGCCCTTTGGGATGCTTCTCTTGGCGTGATTGGCTCTTTTGATGAAATGACGCTGGAGTCCGACGAGTATTTTGTTTTGGGGGATTCTCGTAACGGCGTGTTGGATTCAAGGCTGTGGGGACCTGTGAAGCGTGCGAATATAGAGGCTTCTGCGATTTTCCAGTATTTTCCATTGAACGAAATAAAGATTTTTTAATGGAATTTTCTTACGTTTATATATAGTTGCATTGTTTTGAACTATCCGCTTTATATCCATATTCCCTATTGTCTCTCCAAATGTGATTACTGCGATTTTTTTAGTGTTCCGATTGGCAATTTAACTGAAAAAAACGCCGTTTGTGGAGGTTCTTATAGCTCTTATAATCGTGAAATGTACGGCGAAAAAAAAAGTGTCGAAGCAGGTCTTGTTCCAGATGAATACATCACCGCCCTTTGCAATGAAATTTCATATAGAAAAAAAATGTATACTGTAGAAAAATGGAGTACAATTTATATCGGTGGTGGCACGCCTAGTCTTCTTTCACCGCTCCAAATAAAAACAATAGCAGAATGCGTTTTAAATGATTCTGCGCACAACGTGGAATTTACAATGGAGGCAAATCCCGCTGATATTTCCCTGGACTTTTTGCAGTGTCTTGCCGATTGTGGCGTGAACCGTCTTTCTCTTGGAATTCAAGCGTTTGATGATGCATCTCTTTCTTGCGTGAACAGGAGAAGTACGTTGCGCGATGTTGAAACGAGTCTTGAACTGGTGAAAAGTCGTTGGAATGGAGAATTTTCTGCTGATTTGATTTCTGCACTGCCGCTCCAAACGGAGAAGTCGTTTGTTTTAGGGGTGAAAAGACTTTTGGATTACAAGCCGAATCATATTTCGCTTTATTCGCTTACAATTGAGGAGGAAACTCCACTTTTTAAAAGAATTGATTCAAATGAAATTCCATATAACTATGACAATGCGGATTCTCTGTGGCTTTTAGGAAAGAAAATGCTTGAAGAAAACGGTTGGCGTGCATACGAAATTTCCAATTTTTACAACGAAAAAAACGGTCGGCCATGCGCTCATAATATGGCATACTGGAAAATGAAAAGTTACATAGGAGTTGGCAGCGGGGGGACTGGGTCTGTGTACGGCAAAAAATCAATTCGCTACACGAACATTCACGATATAGCAAAATACATTGATTTTTGGCGCGATTGTCAAAAAAGAGAAGGGGATGGGAGGGAGGTAAAAAACGCGGAGAAAGTGAACGCTCAAAGTGAACGACGCGAAATTGAAGTGGATGCCAATCGTGAAATTCTCTTGCCTGAGGCACTTGAAGTTTTAAAAAAGAGCGATGAGGAGATGGAATTTTTTATGATGGGGCTGCGCCTTTACGAGGGTGTGTGTCTTGAGGATTTTGAAAGCCGCTTTTCAAAAAAAATTCCCCGTCACTATTATGATGTAATGAATTTGTGGAAGAAACATAACCGTGCCCGGTACTATAAAAAACACGGCAAAGAGTGGTTTTGCCTGTCAAAAAAAGGAATTTTGTTTTTGAATGGGTTTATGAAGGATATTATAGGCGGTGCATAAGAGTTGGCGTCAAGAGAATTGTTCTCTATAACGGCGGAATTTTATAGTTTTTCAATAAAATATTCTTTATGAAACAAAAAATACTTGACGATAATTTGAATAAAAGCGAAAATTGAATAATGATAGATGTTATGCGGTTGAATGGGGAAATTTATTGGGTGAATCCGCACATGATAGAGGCTATGGAGTCAACTCCTGATCTCGCGCTCATTATGCTTTCTGGCAACAGAATCATCGTAAAAAATTCCCCTGAAGAAGTAATTGAAAAGATAATCGCTTACAGAAAAAAAATTGGTATTAATTCTCAAGAGGTCTTGTAATGGATATATCTACAATAATTGGTATTGTTGTTGGAGCGGCCTGTATTGTTATGTCTGTATTGACATCTGGCGGTACGTTGGGTGGAATTGTTGATATTCCATCTGTGTTTATGACAATCGGTGGTTCTTATGCCGCTATTTTTATCGCCGCCCCGTTAAAAAAAGCGTTGGGACTTTTTGGAGTTATGGGAAAGGCATTTAAAATTCCGGACTTTGGTGAGAAAAATATTATATCCAAAATGGTTGACCTTTCAAACAAGGCTCGTCGAGAAGGTATTCTTGCCTTGGAGGACGGACTTGATGATTTGGAAGATCCGTTTATGCGCAATGGGATTCGCCTTGTTGTTGATGGAACGGACGGCAATGTGATTCGCGCCATTATGGAAAGCGAGATGAATCAAGTTGAAGCGCGTCACATGGACTGGATAGGAATTATAAATGCGTGGTCAGGATACGCGCCTGGTTTTGGTATGATGGGTACCGTTCTTGGTCTTATTGGTATGTTGAACAACTTGGAGGATAAATCGTCTTTGGGTCCTAACATGGCTGTTGCTTTGATTACTACGTTGTATGGTTCTATGATGGCTAACTGGCTTATCGGACCGTTTGCAACAAAATTGCTTGCTCACAACGCTATGGAAATGCGTTCAAAGGAAATGATTTTAGAGGGAGTTCTTGCGATTCAGGGGGGTGAAAACCCTCGGATTATGGGACAAAAGTTGTTGACGTATCTTGATCCAGTAACAAGAAAGGCAGTTGAGAGCGACGTGCTAAAAGACTAGTTTGAAATTGAAGTTTTAAAGTAAAGAACAACAAAATAGTGTTGTTCTTTTCTAATCTTACACAAGGAATTTGAAATGGGAAAAAAAGCGAAGGAACCTGAAAAACCCTCTACGGCATGGCAGGGAACGTATGGAGATATGATTACCCTTATGCTCTGTTTCTTTGTTATGCTGTATAATCCTACGGAAATCGATGTGACACAGCTTGCGACAATTACGCAGTCTTTGCAAATGAATGAAACGGAGACGGTTTCAGGTGGCTTTTCTCTTTCGGCAGGAAGACTTGCTGATTTGGGTAACAATATAAACTCTCTTCCTGCTGTAGAGCGCGGGCGTTCGTTGGGTACGGCTAAAAAAAAGGCGGTAAGTATTTTTGCTCCAGATGTGAAGTCAAGCAAAATCACCATTACAAGCGATGAGCGCGGACTTGTCATTTCTCTTGCGTCAGACAATTTTTTTGAGGAGGGCAGCGCAGACTTGAATATTGAGGAAACTCGTGGCACATTGCTCCGCCTTTCAGAGTTTTTTAAGCAGCCGGAGTTGGAAAACCGACGCTTTAGGATAGAAGGACACACTGATTCAACAAAAGTTCCTCCAGATTCAAAGTTTGAAAGCAATTGGGAGCTTTCTGCGGCTCGCGCAATGAATGTTTTGCACTATCTTGCGGATTACGGGGCGGAGGAAGATCGGTTTTCAATTGCAGGGTATGCCGATACTCGTCCGAAATTTTCTGGCGACACTCCAGAGTCTCGGGCATATAATCGTCGTGTTGATATAATAATTCTTGATGAAGGTCATTTTTAATGATACAATTAGAAATGCTCTTTGTTTTTCAACCGCTTTCAAACTGAATAGTGGGGCGGTGGATAATGCGGTTTGCTTTGCAAGCGGCAGTTGCGGCTGGCGACAATGTTTTTGACGCTCGCTGTAAATCTTTTTAAATTTACTTTTCTAGGGAATTGTTATTTTCCGGGAGGGAAAGATGGCGGATGATGGATTAGATGGTTTGGATGAAGAGTCGTCTGGCGGTTCTGCAAAAAAAGGCGGCATTGGTGGTTTGATACCGTCTTTGTTGAAATGGATTGCAATAGCGCTTGGTGCAATTATTTTAATTGTGGTCATTGTTGTTGTGACTATGAAAATTGTAAACAAAGGCGGACAGCCTCAGGTTGTTGTTCCTATAAGTGATGAATACACTGTTCAGCGAGAAATTCTTGACTGGTACACATCTCTTGGTGCAATCCGCACAAAAAGCAGCGATGAAGTTCCTGCGAGTGTTGTTGTTGATATTGCTTTGGGATATAAAAAGGACGACAAGGCAACTTCTACGGAAATTACGCAAAGAAATATTGAACTTAAGGATTTTTTACGCCGATACTTTACAGAGAAGACGGCGGCACAACTTCGCCCTCAGAATGAAAATAACCTGAAGATTGAGTTGAAAAATGCAATTAATGACGAGATTTTAAGTTCGTCAAAAATAAAGGATATATCGTTCTTGCAGCTTGATGTGGTTGAGCAGCAATAATTGCGTTGTAAGGTGGATGTTACATGAATGAAGTTCTGTCACAGGATGAGATTGATCAACTTCTGACCGCGATTAGTTCTGGCGAGTCGGATACTGATGAGTTTAAACCTGTCAGCGATACGCGAAAAATAAAAATTTATGACTTCAAGCGTCCTGATAAATTTTCAAAGGAGCAGTTGAGAACGGTCTCGAATATGCACGAGACCTTTGCGCGTTTAACGACTACCAGTCTTTCTGCCCAGCTTCGTAGTTTGGTTCATGTTCATGTTGCATCTGTAGACCAGTTGACCTATGAGGAGTTTATCCGCTCCATTCCAACGCCTACAACGCTTGCTGTTGTGAATATGGATCCTCTTAAGGGAAACGCAATTTTGGAAATAGACCCTGCAATTACTTTTTGTATGATTGATAGATTGTTCGGAGGACGCGGAGTTACTGCAACTAATAAAAACCGCGATCTCACGGACATTGAACAGTCTGTAATGGAGGGAATTATAGTCCGAATTCTTGCGAATATGCGGGAGGCGTGGACTCAGGTTATAGACTTGCGTCCTCGTTTGGGGCAGATTGAAACAAACCCACAGTTTGCACAGATTGTTCCTCCTTCTGAAATGGTCGTTTTGATTACGCTTGAAGCAAAGGTTGGAGATGAAGAGGGAATGATGAACTTTTGTATTCCTTATCTTACCATCGAGCCAATTGTTTCAAAACTTTCCAGCCAGTTCTGGTTTTCTTCTGTTCGGCGAAGTTCTACAACACAATATCTTGGAACATTAAAGGAAAAACTCGCTTCTGTCGATATGGAAGTAGTGGCTGAAGTTGGTTCTATAAATCTTTCTGTACGTGACGTGCTTTCTTTGCGCACAGGAGATATAGTTCGCCTTTCAAATACGAGGGTTGGAGACGCGCTTGCTTTAAGCGTTGGAAACAAGAAGAAGTTTTACTGCCAGCCTGGAGTCGTTGGTAAAAAAATGGCGGTTCAGGTTACCGGAAAAATAGAAGATGTGACTGCGGATGAATTTGAGGAGCTTGCCGTAGAAGGAGATGATACATTATGAGTGATGGTGCTATTTCACAGGATGAGATTGACGCTCTGCTTTCAGGCGTTTCTCTTGACGGCTTAAATTCTTCAGGTCATGTTGCTGGAGGTTCTGCCGTTCACATTGATAACGGTGCAATGCAGAAATTTGCAGACAATTTAAAGAGTCTGCTTGCTGAAAAAATTAACACAATGACGGGTGCATCCTTTAGTGCCGGTACGCCAATTGTTGAAACTCTTGACCGAGATGGACTTTTAGCGAAGCTCCCTGAAGTTGTTGTCGCTTCAAAGGCGGACTATTCTGTGGGGCTTACAGGTGAACATTCATATATACTTGCCCCAGAATTTGCGCAAAAATTGGTGAATTTGATTTCCAAAGAGGAAAATGCCGATTTTGACGATATGGCTCTTTCTTGTATTTCAGATGTTGTTTCAATGCATACAGCATCTGAAGTTGACGAACTTCAAAACAATGGAAAAATCTCTGGTGTTTCGTGCAATCCTGCGGAAACGGTAAGCAATCCAAAGGCTATGATTCGCGTTCCCCAGAATAAATTTACATTGATAACCTATCCTTTAACTTTGGATGATAACGAGTACTCATTTTTGGAGTTGATTGACGGACAGGTTGCAGAAAAAATAAGCAATGCGTATGGTGGTGGTGCGCCGGCTCCTCAAAATGCTGCCGCTGCCGCTCCAGGAATGGCTCAAGGCGGAGTTCAGGCGGGGCAAAACCCGATGGGTGGAATGCCGCAAGGGCAAGTGCAAATGGGTATGGGCGGAATGCAACAAATGCCGCAAATGAACCAAATGGGTATGGCTCAGATGCCGATGGGTGGCATGGGGCAAATGCAAATGCCGATGGGACAGATGGGTATGCCAATGATGGGCATGGGACAGAATATGGGCAATATTCCAAATGTTCAGGCATTGCAGTACCAAAATCTCCAGGGCATGAATATGGGCAGCGAGCAGGGCAATATTAGCTTGATTATGGATGTCTTTATGGAGATGACCGTAGAGCTCGGTCGCACAAAAAAGCAAATAAAGGACATCCTCGGAATGGGCGAGGGTACTATCATAGAGCTGGATAAACTTGCTGGTGAACCTGTTGACATTCTTGTAAATCACAAGCCGATTGCAAAGGGAGAGGTTGTAGTTATTGATGAAAACTTTGGTGTTCGTGTAACTGAAATCCTTTCTCCATTGGAGCGTGTTTCTGATTTGCGGTAGCCCGTACATTGAGATACAGTAACTATAAAAAAATAAATTGATGGAAATTTTCAGCGTGTGGGAGCGTTGGAGATTTCCTAAAAAATAAACAAATGCTGCTTTTGATAGGGGAAAATATGGGTGTAAAAAAAGCGGTTGTGGCGGGAATTCTATTGATTTTCGTCGTAAATTCATTTCTCGTGTCTCAAGAAATGGCTGTTCAAGATGCAGACAAAAAGGAGCAGTCGGTTTCAGGGACTCCGTTGTTTACTTCGGACACTCTTCTTCCCGCTTCAGGAGATTTTGAGGGGGTGTCGCAAGGCTCTTCTGTGTCTCAGTCTCGATTTGGAACTCTGTTTTTATTTTTGAGAATGATCTTCGTTTTGGCATTTGTCATTGCATGTATTTATGCGGTTATATGGTTTATGCGGCGAAGCACTAAAACAAATCCTAACGATAACGACCCGTTCTTGCGAAAAGTTGCATCTGTTGATGTGGCTGCGGGGAAGTCTGTTCAAATTATCACTTTGGTTGACAAGGCTTATATAATTGGCGTGGCGGACTCAAACGTGAGTTTAATTTCCGAAGTTGAGGACAAAGAGTTGATTGACGCGATGAACTTATACGCCGATGAACATAAGAATGTAAAAAAGCCACGAAATTTTGCTGATGTGCTTGATATTTTTATGCCACATGGTCCTCGCGAAAAGGAAGGTGTGTTTTCAGACAGCAAGGACACGATGGGAGAAATGCTTGAAAAGCAGCGAAACCGCTTGAAAGGTAAAAAATAATGTTTAAATTACGGAAGACTCTTTTTATTTTATTTGTTTCTCTTTTTTTATCATTCGCCGCCTTTGCGCAAAATCGTGGCTTTCCAGAGGGAGCGGCAACTGGCACTATGCAGATGAATCCAACTGTTTCTCCCGTTACCATTCCAAACGTGAGCATTCAAGTGACCGAACCTCGCAACGGTACGGAGGTTGCCTTTTCTGTTCGGGTTTTGATTTTGCTTACGGTGCTGACTCTTGCGCCGAGCATCTTGATTTTAATGACGTGCTTTTTGCGCTTTTCACTGGTTTTGGATTTTATAAAGCGTGCGCTTTCCTTGCAGCAAGTTCCTCCAACTGCCGTTTTAAATGGCATTGCATTTTTTATGACGGTTTTTGTTATGTGGCCAACGTTTACGCAAATTTACAACAATGCATATAAACCTATGGCGGATGGAAATCTTACTATTGAAGAGGCGTTTCGTAATGCAGAAGAGCCGTTGCGTAATTTTATGGCTGTTCAGTTGAATTTAGGGGAGGCAGGAAGTTCTGGACAAAAAACAGTCGGTATGTTCAGGCAGATGGCGCGCCTTCCATCCTTTGATACGTTTGGCGATGTGCCAACGTATATTTTAATTCCATCATATATTTTAAATGAGTTGACAATAGCGTTTAAGATAGGAATTCTCTTGTATATTCCGTTTATTATAATAGATATGGTTGTCGCCTCAATTTTGATGAGCATGGGTATGATGATGTTGCCTCCTGTGCAAATTTCTATGCCATTTAAACTGATGCTCTTTGTATTGGTTGACGGCTGGGGGCTTTTAACTCAGCAGCTTTTTGTTTCGGTCTTGCATTGATGTCTAAAATGGGGCTTGCAGAAAAACAGTGCAAATGTATAGATAGCGAACATGCTGTCATTGAGATGTTGACTTTTTATGGGAGGGATATATGACTTCTGGGATGATTATGAATTTAATGCGCGGCGGAATCGGTATGATTTTAACGCTGATTTTGCCAGTCTTGGGAGCGGCTTTGGTGATCGGTCTTGTTGTGGCTATTTTACAAGCGACCACTTCAATTCAAGAGCAGACTTTAACGTTTCTTCCAAAAGTACTAGTGATTTTTGTAGTGCTGGCTCTTTTGGGAGGGTGGATGTTTTCAACTCTTTCGGGATATACGATAAATCTTTTGGAAATGATTCCTGATTTGGCAAAATAACTATGATTGAGGCAATTCTAGCACAAGCACCTGTTTTTTTACTGTTGGCGGCGCGTTGTGCAGGGCTTTTATTTACGCTTCCTCTTTTTTCTATGCGTTCGGTTTCTCGCATTGCAAAGATTGCGCTTATTGGCTATATGGCGTTTTTTATGATGGGGTATGCACAGTATGGTGAATATGCAGCCTTTTTGCAGGACGATGAAATTTTTAGCCTTTATTACATTCTTCTTTTGGCAGGAGAGGCGATGATAGGCGTTATAATGGGATTTTTTGTCTCAATTATATTTGCAGTGTTTAGCACGGCGGGGCAGTTTTTTGCATTTCAAATGGGATTTTCCGCCGCCTCTGCGTATGATGCCTTGAGCCAAGTTGAAAATCCGCTTATGGGGCAGTTTTTGAATTTTGTGGCTATGCTTGTTTTTATGCAAACGCAGTGGTTTCAGCGGCTTTTTTTAGGCGGGCTTGCAAAAAGCATTGAGGCGGTAAACGCTTTTTCCCTGGTTTTTGCACGGGAAGCTATTATGGGGCTTCTTTTAAAGGGGCTTTCAAACCTTTTTGCTGATGCACTTTTAATTGCTCTTCCGATTATGGGAACATTGTTGCTTATAACAGTTTGTACGGGATTGCTTTCAAAGGCCGCCCCGCAAATGAATTTGCTTTCGGAAGGGTTTCCGATAATGATTTTAGTTTCCTTTTTTGTCATTTCAACCGTATTCCCGAGCCTTGTTGATTTTTTTGAACGATCATTTAGCACAGGGCTTTCAAATTTACTATATATGATAACTTCGATTGGCAAAGGTGGTGGCGTATGAGTGCTGAAAATCTAGACTTGCAATGGTTTGCCGCTGAAGATGAAGGCAGAACAGAAGACCCGTCGGAGTATAAACTTCGGAAGGCGAGGGAAGAAGGGCGTGTTCCAAAAAGTCAGGACTTGAATAGCTCCATCGTTTTTTTAGTGACCGTTCTGCTTTTAGCACTTACTGCGAAATACGCGCTTTCATTTTGCGTGGATGTTATGCGCTTTTTTTTCGTTCGTGTTGCGGAAAATGCAAAGGGGGATTTGAATACCTCTGCATTTGCAATGGAATTTCTCAATGCGTTTGCTCGTATTATTTTTCCTATAGCGATTTCTGGCGGAGCGGCGGCAATTATTGCGAATATAGTTCAAAACAAAGGTTTTATTTTTACGTTTAAACCGATTTCTCCAAAGTTTTCAAAAATTATTCCGCGGTTTGGCGAGTATTTTAAGAACACGCTTTTTTCGCTTAAAGGTGCATTTAATATTGTAAAGTCAATTGGGAAGGTGGTGATTATTTCGGGAATTGCCTATTTTCTTATACGGCGGAACATTCCGCTTTTAATTCAAACTATACACAACACCCAGCTGGCTTCTCTTGCAAAAATTGCTTCAATTGCGTTTCAATTGTTGATTATATGCGCGGTGTTGTTTGTCATAATTGCTGTTCCAGATTATTTTGTCAACAAACGTGAATTTATGGAATCTATGAAAATGACAAAGTATGAAGTCAAACAGGAATATAAGGAGATGGAGGGAGATCCCGAAATAAAAAGTCGTTTGGAGCAAGCCCAGCGTCAGATTTTAACGCAGAATATGCCAAAGGCGGTGCGGGAGTCGGATGTGGTTATAACGAACCCAACCCACTTTGCCGTTTCAATGAAGTATGACAGGGGCGTTGATGACTTTCCTAAAGTCACTGCAAAGGGAGAGGATGAAATTGCGTTTCAGATGAGGCGCATTGCCACTGAAAGCGGTGTTCCAATAATTGAAAATCGTCCTTTAGCGCGTTCGCTCTATGCAGAAGTTGAAATTGGTGATATAATACCAGAGAAATATCTTTCCGTTCTTGCGCATATCTATACTGAGATTTTGAAATATAATGTCACAAAGGACGGATAGGACTGCTTATAAAATAAATGATGATCGTGCTGGGTATTGCTTTGTAATGATATATTTGATAGATTGTCATTTGAATGTAAAATACTATGAAGCCTGGGTGGGGACTTAATGGCGGATGCAAACGTAAGCGGTGCTGCTGGCGGCGGCACTCGGGGAAGTGTTTTTAAATTTTTTTCTCAAAATTACATATTGGTTTTAGCAGTTTTGCTAATTCTCTTTATGATTTTGCCGTTGCCGAAATTCCTTATTGATGTTTTGATGACGTTGAACCTTGCGATTGCGATTACTATTCTTCTTGTTGTAATCCGCACCCCTCGCGCCTCGAATTTTTCTTCATTTCCACAGGTTATTTTATTTGTAACGCTTTTTGGACTTGGCATAAATATTGCTTCCACTCGACTTATTTTGGCGGCGGATGTTTCGCGCAGTGGAGGAGCGGCTTTTCAACAAAATCAAAGTGCAATGGTGCAAGCGTTTGCGCATATAGTTGCTGGAAATAATCTAGTGATTGGTTTTGTAATTTTTATTATTTTGATTGTCGTGCAGGTTGTTGTTATTACGAAGGGAGCAAGTCGCGTTAGTGAAGTTTCTGCACGGTTTACGCTCGATTCTATGAATCAAAAAATGTTTGACATCGACAATCAGTTGAATTCTGGTTATATTACGGATGACGAGGCGCGCTTTCAAAAAGAGGAAATTCGCCGGGACATAGACTTTTACTCGAATATGGACGGTTCTTCAAAATTTGTTTCGGGAAATGTCAAGGCTGGCATTTTTATCACCGTTGTGAATTTAATTGGTGGATTTGCCGTTGGAATGTTGCAAAATCATCTTACTTTTAACGATGCACTTGGGTTGTATACAAAACTTACAATTGGTGACGGACTTTTGAGTCAGCTGCCGGCCCTGATGATTTCATTTGCAACTGGTATTCTTGTTACAGGCGATAAGTCCGAGGAAGTTCTTGGCGAAAAGATTATAAAGGAATTTTCTATCGATGGCACTATCTATGAGATTGTTGGGGCGGCATTGATTCTTATAGGCGTTGTATTCCATAATCAGACGACATTTGTTCTTGTTCCCATTGGGGGGCTTTTGGTTTTTTACGGAGTTCGCCTTTCAAAAAATCAAGAGGCTGAAAAAGCTTTGCAGGCATCAAAAAGCGTGGCGGAAAAACAAACGGGGCAGAATTCGACTGAAAAAGCGGAAAAAGATGCGGTTGCTCCTCTTGATGCACTTTCATTGGAATTGGGTTATGCACTCATTCCTCTTGTTGACAAAGAAAAAGGCGCAGAACTTTTGGATCGCATTTCAAAGATACGGCAGGAGGCCGCTCTTGATATGGGGCTTCCAGTTCCAAAGATTCGCATCATTGACAATATGAATTTAGAGCCAAACGCATATAGCTTTAAGATTCGGGGCATTGAAGTTGGTCAGAGCATTATTCGCTTGAATCACTATATGTGCATGGATACGGGGACTGTAACAGATCCTATAAGAGGAGAGACGACAAGAGACCCTGCGTTTGGTATGCCTGCAATTTGGATTCCAGAGGATCAGCGCGCTGATGCAGAGCAAGCGGGATATGTGGTTGTAGACCCGCCAACGATAATTGCAACCCATATAACGGAACTGATTAGAATGCATGCTTCGGAAATACTTGGGCGACAAGAAGTTTCTCTTATTGTCAATAAAATAAAAGAGGATAATCCGATTGTTGTTGACGAGGTTATGAACGGAGCGAACGTCAAGTTTAGCTACGGAGACATTGAAAAAATACTCAAGGTTCTTTTGGAGGAGCAGGTTTCAATTCGCAATATGGTTGTTATTCTTGAAACGCTCGCCAACTATGGCTCAATTTTACGCAGTCCATGGGATTTGGCTGAAAAAGTGCGGGAGGCTCTTGGCTTGCAAATATGTTTGCAATATGCTGACAATGATCGAAAGCTTCATGTGGTGAACCTTTCACAAGATTGGTCGAAAAAATTCCTTGAACAAGCGCAGTATCCGTCTGATGGATCAAGACCGTTTGTCGCCTTTGATCCTGTCGTTGGGCGACAGTGGATTTCCAATGCGAGCGGAGTGCTTTCTTCAATGCGCGCTCAAGGGTATGTGCCGATTATTATGTGTCCATCTGCAATAAGGCTGCTTGTGAGAGGTGCGATTGAAAGGGAAATGCCTGGAGTTGTTGTTATTTCTGAAAAAGAAATTCTTTCTGCGGGCAATAGGGTTTTTCTTGAGGTTTTAGGTGAGATAAGTGAACGAGGGGAGCAGAATAATGTATGATGAAGATGTCCGTACAATTCGCGTCAAAAATTTAGAAGAGGCGAGAGATAAATTGTATAGGGATTATGGTAAGAATTATTCCATAAAAGATAAACGCACAGTTCCTCATTCAGGATTCCTCGGGCTTTTCCAAAAGGATATGCTTGAGGTTTCATATACAGTTGGCAGTCGTTCCTTAAACTCCACGAGTGACATAAAGCGTCATGATGAGCGAGCGTCTCAAAGCGCATCTCCAAAAGAGCCTTCAGTCGATGAAAACTCTCAAAAACAAGTGTTCGTGCAAAATCGTGATGCGCTTTTGGTTAGCACGCAATTTGGAGCGCTTTCAAAACAAATTGAGCATCTTTCTCAGCAAATAAATGCAAATATGCAGGGTAGTTCCGATCTTCATCCAACAATACGGCGCATACAGGAGTTGCTTTTTCAAAATGAATTCACATACAGCTATATTCAGGAGATGACAGAAAAAATCAGGGCGACCTTTCCTCTTGAACAACTTGAAAATTTTTCGCTTGTTGAACGGAGCGTGATAGATTGGATTGGAGAAACAATAACTATTGTGCCTCAAAAAGTTTTTAGGAAACCCCATGTTGTTATAGTGATAGGACCGACAGGAGTTGGAAAAACTACTACACTGGTGAAAATGGCGACGCAGTTTTATATCGATGAAGTTGAAAAAGCAAAGGAAAGGAACATTCAAAATTATATTCCGCGCTTTTGTTTTATTACGACCGATACAATGAGAGTGGGGGCGTTGGAGCAGCTTAAAAATTACGGTGAAATTCTTTCAAAGGATGTGTTGAAGGCGCAGACACAGGAAGATGTGCAAATGATTTTCGAGGAGTATAAAGATGTTGAGGATGCGATTTTTATCGATACATGCGGGTATGGTCCAAATGATGCAACACATATCGCTGATTTAAAGACAACGCTTTCTGTTCAGGGCTTAAATGCTGATATTTACCTTGCGGTGGCTGCATCTACAAAGCCAAGCGATTTGAATAATATAATGCAAAACTACGAGCCATTTGGCTATCAGTCGGTGATCATTACAAAGTGCGATGAATCTCTTCGATATGGGAATATAATAAGCGTTTTGCATGAAAAAAATAAAAAAATTTCGCTTGTTACAAATGGTCAAAAAATACGGCGGACTATTTTAACTCCGACCGTTATTGGATTTTTAAAGAGACTTGACGGATTTTCAATAGATAGAATTCATCTTGAAGATAAATTCGGAGGAGAAGAAGAATATATTGTGTGAGAAAATTCGTAAGTGCTGCAAAGAAAATTTTTAATGCGGAAAAGTAATGTATTTTATGAGTTCCCGTTGGGAACTTGCATATTAATTGCACATTTTATTTGAAACGTTGTGCTGCACGCTCTTTGTGAGGTATTTCATTGCGAATGTGTGTAAAAATCCAGTTGCGAAAGTCGCAAACGTTTGGGGTGCGAACTATTTCGCTCTTGACTTTTTATAGGAGATGGACATGGAAGAACAGGCAGATGATTTGAGGGAATTTATGAGCAATCAACCGAAATCAAATCATAATACGCGTATTATTGCAATTACCAGTGGAAAGGGGGGCGTTGGAAAAACAAACCTTTCTGTCAATATGGCAATCGCCTACGCACAGCTAGGGAAAAAAGTTATTCTCATTGATGGTGATTTGGGAATGGCAAATGTGAATGTTCTTTTGAACGTAGTCCCTAAATATAACCTCATGCATGTTATAAACAATAAAAAAACGATGAAGGAAATTATTCTTGACACAGAGTTTGGAATAAAATTCATTGCAGGGGCAAACGGATTTTCAAAAATTGCGAATTTAAATCAAAATGAACTAAACGACTTTGCAAGGCAGTTTACCATGCTTGGCGACGCAGATATAATCATTATAGATACCGGAGCGGGTATTGCAAACAATGTGTTGCAATTTGTTGCCGCTGCGAATGAAGTGTATGTTGTCACAACGCCAGAACCGACTTCTATTACAGACTCGTATGGGATTATAAAAATTATTACAACAGAAATTGTGGACAAGCAGGTGAATTTAAAGCTTATTGTAAATCGTGTTCATTCTGCTGATGAAGGCAAGCGGATTGCCGACAGAATTATAAATATTGCCGCCCAATTTTTGGGTTATAAAGTTGATTACGTTGGGTTTGTTTATGAGGATGTGGTTGTTTCTTCATCGGTGATTCGTCAAAAACCGTTTATTGTTGTAAATCCGACTTCAAAATCATCACAATGTCTAAAGCATATAGTTGGCAGAATTGAAAAATCAGAGCCTGCGGAGAATTCGGGGGTTTTAACTTTCCTTAAGAAGTTTATTTCAAAGAAATAGCTGTTGTAATGGATGAGTGAACCTGCTTGAGAGCGGCGATGCATTGTATGTGACTGCTCTAGAAACGATTTTTTCTTTTGTGAGGATTTTTTGTTTCTCTGTGAATGCAATTTTTCGTATTGAAACTCTCCGATGGTAAAAATAGTACTTTTTTTTTCTGTGATTTTGTTATATAATTGAAAATGGGTGTTATATAAAATAAAATGGGAGGTGAAAGTGAGAAATTATAAGTTAGTTATTGGATTTTCGGCATTTGGATTTCTCCTTTCATTGATTTCAGGATTTGTTTCCCATTCTAAACTAGGGATGGTTTTTTTACACGCCTTGCTTTTTGCTGTAGTCTTTGCCTTTCTCGGTTTTTTATTGGAATTCGTTTTTGAACATATTTTGCAAGCCAATCTTTTTTCTGCGTCAGATTCTTCTAGTATGGAAGGCGCAGTGCAAGGTGCATCGTCTGGGCATGGAGGATCGGGACATAAAGTTGATTTTTATGTGGAGGATGAAGATCTTCCTGGTGACAATGAGGCGCCACGCTTTGTAGTTTCTTATCCACGCAATATATTTTCAGAAATGGATGAAAAGTCTGGCTCTGCTACAAAGAATTCTCTGTCTGCGGGGGCTTTTCCCTCTCAGAAAAGTGTTTCAAATTCTGCTGAAAATGCTTCCTCTTCTACGAACGCTGTTTCTTCTGCTGAACAAAGTTTGTCTAAAAGCACAAAAACTGTTGAAACTCACGATTCCTCTTCAGCAACAGAGGCGGCGCACAGTCCTTCTTCGCAAGGTTTTGTGCCAATTTCACTTGGAGAAACACCGTCTACTTTTTCAGGGACGGAGGCAAAGAAAATCGAGGATTTAAAGCCCGTGAATGAAGTGCAGAAGGCAACTCAAAAGGCATCGTCTGGCACTGACGATGATGAATTGGATGAACTTCCCGATATGGAATCTCTTGGACGGGCAAGTCCATCTTATAGTTCTGGAGGGGTCGTTTCCGATGATGATGGTATCGACGGAGAAAATTCCGGGAATGGACAGAAATCCTCAAGTTTTTTAGCTAATGAAGATATAAATGAATTTGCACGCGGACAAGATACGCAGTTGATGGCAAAGGCTATCAGTACGCTTCTTGCTAGTGAGTAATGTGTAGATTGTTTTTTTGTTGAAGGTAATGGTTATGGAAGAAAACGAAAAGAACATTGATGGCACATCAATAAACGATGAAAAAGAGGAGGATTTGCTCTGGGAAGAATTCAGGAAAACAAGATCCTCTAAATTCCGCGATAAATTTATCCGTCAATATATGCCGCTTGTAAAATATGTGGCAGGAAAAGTGGCTGTTGGAATGCCAAATAGCGTTGAATTTGATGATTTAGTGGGTTTTGGACAGTTTGGCTTGCTGGATGCAATAAATAAATATGACCCTGAAAAAGGCGTTAAGTTTAAGACCTATGCGGTGACACGAATTCGTGGTGCGATTTTTGATGAACTTCGTCAAATAGACTGGGTTCCTCGCTCTGTGCGGCAAAAGTCCCGCGAAATTGAAGATGCTATCGTTTCTCTTGAGGCTCGTCTTGGAAGAACTGCAAGCGATGCTGAAATTGCCGACTCGTTGAATATGAGCGAAGATGAATATCATCGCACTATTATGAAAGTGTCAGGCACCAGCGTGATTTCTCTAAACGAAGTGTGGTATTCAGGCGATGACAATGACAGTATGTCAATTGGAGATAGCATTGAAGCCCCCGCAAGCCTTAATCCCGACACTATTGCTGAAAGGGAAGAGATTAAAAAAGTTATAATGAAAGCGATAAACGAACTTCCAGAAAAGGAAAAAATGGTTATCGTTTTGTATTATCATGAGGATTTGACGTTCAAGGAAATTGGCGAGGTCCTTGAAGTGAGTGAATCTAGGATTTCACAGTTACATGCGAAGGCAAATCTACATTTGCGTGCAAAATTGACAAATGTTCGCAAAGGTATATTATAAGTCAAGGTTTAAAACAGGCAACTAAAATGGCGTTGCCTGTTTTAATGCGAGTTTTTTCAAAACTCGCTTATTCATTGCTATTTCTTACTTCGTTGCGAAATAGCGTTTTCAGCAATTCAAAAGTTGAAACTTTTTTCATTGCTGAAAAGTAAGGAAGGTTTAAAACAGGCAACTAAAATGGCGTTGCCTGTTTTAATGCGAGTTTTTTCAAAACTCACTTATTCATTGCTATTTCTTACTTCGTTGCGAAATAGCGTTTTCAGCAATTCAAAAGTTGAAACTTTTTTCGTTGCTGAAAAGTAAGGAAGGTTTAAAACAGGCAACTAAAATTGAGTTGCCTGTTTTAATGGCGAGTTTTTTCAAAACTCGCTTATTTACTGCCGTTTTCGCTTGAAACTGCGTGCTACGCGCTTGTTGCGAAAGCATTTTATTGCTGAAAAGTAAAGAACAGATTTATATAAGGTTGTAAAAAAAAGATGGTTTCGATCGAAAAAATTCGCGAGGAAATGCGGGAATATCTCACCTCTGACACGGAACTTCATCAAGTAGAGGTTAATGCGTCTTCAATAGACGAGGCTCTTGCTGATGCGGCACTTCAACTTGATGTGAAACCGGCAAATCTTGAATTTGAAGTTGTTGAAAGGGGGAGCGATGGTTTTCTTGGTTTTGGAAAAAAGCCGTGGAAGCTCAAAATTTCTCAAACGCCGGAAAGTATTCGCAAAAAGAAAATTGCAGATGGAGAAAATGCCTTTGATGAAAGCGGCGAAAGCGAAGAGGAAAAAATTGTTTCAAAGGATGGACTATTTTATGTGCATAGATTTGATGCCGACATCAAACTTAAAGTTATTCTTCCTGTTGGAGAGGGACGAGATGTTGACATTCAAGACGTTTTAAATCAGGTAAAGCGTTCCGATACAACGTCATTTGATGAAAAGTTGATTGCAAAGTATATAAAGCAGGGAACGGAAGGCACCTATAGGACTATAGGCGCATATAATCATGTTGTTTCAGGAGATGCCTCTATTGCCGTTGATATTTCAAAGGATGAAATGCATGCTACAATTACTGTTGATCCTCCTGCGATGAGCGGTGCAGACATTACGAGTTATCAGATTGAAAGCGCGCTTAAAATACAAGGGGTGAGAGCGGGGATTAGTGATGAAAAAATTCTTGAATTTGTGGACTCTCCCATTTATTCAAGTCCTGTTGAAGTTGCATCGGCAGTTCTTCCTGAAGATGGAAAGGATTCTTATCTTGAGTATAAATTTGAAACCGATCAGGCAAAGTTGAAGGCAAAAGAGTCTGAAGGCGGAAAAATAAACTTTAAGGAAACAAATAGAATTCAAAATGTCGTTGCGGGGCAGGTTCTTGCAACGAAAATTCTTGCGACTCGTGGTAAGGGTGGAAAAACCGTATGCGGTCATTATCTTGAGGCGAAAAACGGCAAGGATATTCCCGTTCAACTCGGTCAAAATGTGCAGATGGAAAAGGACGGTGTAACTGTTACTGCACAAATAAATGGTCAGGTTTTACTTGCGAATGGCAAAATTACCGTTGAACCTGTTTTGAATTTGGATGCTGTCAATATAAAATCAGGGAACATCAATTTCTTGGGTATGGTTTATATACGGGGAAATGTGGAGGATGGATTTGACGTTAAGGCATCTGGAAATATTGACATTGGTGGAACTGTTGGAAAGTGCAATATTGAGGCAGACGGAGATATTATTATACATCAAGGTGTGTTTGGAAAGAACGAGGGATCTATAAAGTGTGGAAAATCGCTTTGGGTGAAATTCGTTCAGGAAATGAAAATTGATGTTGGGGAGAATCTTATTGCAACCGACTCTCTTATGAACTGCGAAGTTTCTGCGATGAAAAATATCATTGTGTATGGAAAAAAGGCTCAAATCACTGGTGGAAATCTTTTTGCAACAGAGGAGATTTGCGCAAAGACGTTAGGCTCTCCTGGTGGTGGCACAACCACTACGCTTACAGTTGGCGTTGATCCTATTGCAAAAAAACGTTTGGATGAACTTGTGGAAAAACAAGGGCTTCTTGTTAAGGAACTTGAAAAAATTGATCTTGATATAGGAACACTTGAAAATCAAAAGAAAATGCGCCGTTCGCTTCCCGCTGACAAAGAGGATGCTCTTCAAAAATTGATCTCTCGAAAAGATGAAATTGTGGTGGAGTCTAATGAAATGTCCGCGGAGATAAACGAATTGCAGGAACATTTGAGGGATTTAAAGGCGGTTGGCAAAGTCAAGATAGAAGGAATAACATATCCAGGGACAAAAATATTTGTTCGCGATGTGCTTGATGAAATTCATTCGGAAGTCAAGAATTGCACATTCTATTTTGAGGATTCCTTTGCAAAGCGTGCAAAGTACGAGCCTCCGCTATTTGACTATTCTAAAGGACCGGAGGGGTATAACTAGAATGTCGCTACAGCCAATTGACTTGCAGACAATGTATTCTCAAATAAACAATGTTGCAAAGCAGGCTGTTCATATTCAACAGGGGGCGCAACTTGCTGAAAATTTTCAGCAAGTGCAGTTTATGCGTCGGTCTCAAGAGCAGGCGCAGTCTGTTCAAAAGACAAACGAACAAACTGAACTGGGAAATATCAATAAAGACGGGAGGCAGTCCTTCAGCAATCAAAAAGATCGCGAAAAAAAAGAGAGCCTTGAAAGAGAGGAAAAAGACACTCTTGATTCTTCAAGACCAAAAGAAGATTATTTAGGTCATCATATAGACATTTTGAGGTAAGAATGATTTTTTTTATCGCTTTTTTGTGCATTTTTAACATTCTCTCTTGGATTATATTTTTGCGAAAATTCAAGAATCTGTTTACAGTTGATGACGTGATTTCCGCCGCAAAGTCTGAAATAAATAAAATTGTTGCAGATTTAAATAATAATACCAACCGGGACATAACGATAGTTGAAAGCAGACTTGCAACCCTTGATTCCGTTTTAAAGGAAGCCGACAAGCGCATTAAAATTCTTATGGATTTGGAAAAACAAAACGCTGGCGTTGCTCATCTTTCTGAAAAAGTTTCGGCTTCGAGAAGTACGCCTGTCGCAAAAAGAGCGGCTACCGCTTATGGAAAGAACAGTGCGACTTCGTCTTCTAAAGCGTCAAAATACAATAAAGATGATGTTGATGCGCGCTCTCTTGAAATCACTCCATTGGGAAGGAAGGAGATTTCTTCTCAAGGCACACTGTTTGATTCTCCCGTGGATAATTCAGTTGAAATGAACGCTCTTGACGGTGACCTTTCATATACCGAAGTTCCTGTTGTACACACAGATGCTTTTTATCCTGAGATTCCAACCGTTGAAGACAGGGGTGGCGGTACAAATGGCGGGTTGAAGGCAAAAATAATTTCTCTTTTTAATTCGGGGGCGACAATCGAGCAAATCGCTAAAAGACTGTCTTGCTCCACTACAGAAGTGCAATTCGCCCTTTCCCTGGAAGATCTTGAGTAAAAATAGGCGAAGGACGCAATTTCTACGGAGCGCTACCGATTTTGCAGTGCAAACGTGAAGTAAACGCTCATTTGTGCATTTTTGCGCTTTTTGTTCACAACGCGGAAAAAATACGAAATTTTAAGCACACAAGAACTCGTGTGCCTCCTGCTCCTTATTTTGTGAACCGACTTTACATTTCATCAATTTTATACGACTTGAAGAGAAATAGATCACGGTTTTTTTGAATTTCTTGCATTTTTTTAAATTTGTTTTTTTTTACTTGAAAAAAACGTTTTTTACAAGTATCATTTAACTGTATTTTAAATGAAACGACTCTTGTGGGGTTAAAAATGGATATTCAATTACAAGAATTAATCGACAAAATTAAAAAAGACGGTGTGGCATCTGCTCAAAATCAAGCGGATTCCATCGTAAAAGAGGCTGAAAAAAAGGCTTCTGAAATTGTCGATGAGGCAAAACGACAGGCGGATGATTTAATTAAAAACGCAAAAGCTGAAATTAGTCGTCTTGAAAAGGCAAGCGAGGATGCTCTTGCACAAAGTTCTAGAAATATGCTCTTGAGTTTTAGAGATGGACTTGTGCGCGAGTTAGATGCATTCTTGCAGGCGGAATGTGCAAAGGCGTATTCTGCAGAAACACTGAAGTCTTTGGTACAGGAAACAGTGAAGGCATGGGCAAAAAACAGTGAGGCTTCAACGTTGCAGGTTTTGCTTGCTGAAAAGGATTTGAAGTCTTTGGAGGGCGAGTTGAAGGCTGCGCTAAAAGCAGAGATTTCAAAGGGGCTTGAAATCAAGGCTGATAAATCCTTGTCATCGGGCTTTAGGATCGGCGTGAATAATGGCGCTGCCTATTATGATTATTCAGCAGAGTCCGTTGCAGATCTATTTGCGGCGTATTTGAATCCGCGTGTTGCTGAAATTATGAAGAACGCGGCTAAAGGGGCTAATTAGGTGGCGTCTCAATATTATCTCGTATCTCAGCTACCCGACATTTCAGCCGCTGGAGAAAAATCCGCACTGCCGATTACAGAAACATATTATAGGGATTTATGCTCTCGCTTTTTGGATGACGAATCCAAGAAAATTCTTAATACTCTTTCATTAACTCCCCCAAAAACTGCTTTAAAGACAGGTTCGATTTTTCTTGACAAGTGGTATGAATCAGAGCGTGCGTTGCGCTATGCGCTGTGTCAGGTTCGTTCGCAAAAAATGAAAAAGGATTCAGGGCCAATTCCAGTTTCCTGTACGCAGGATGTTATTCAGGCGGCTAGAACGGCCGTTGGAATGGACAGTCCGCTTTCCGCAGAACAATTTCTGTATGAATATAGATGTGGCGTGCTTGATAATCTCAAGCCTTTGGATTCATTTTCTGTTGATGCGGTTTTTGCGTATGGCATTAGGTTGCTGTTGCTTGAGAGAATGAGAAGGTTTGATAAGGAAAAAGGCACAGACTCTTATCACAAAATCTATGATACTATACTTGGAGAAACGGTATGACAGAGACAAAAGGAAAAGTAGTCGGCATCAATGGTAATATGGTTTCCGTTGAATTTGACGGAAATATTTCCATGAATGAGGTTGCTTATGTTGTTTGCGAAGGCACCAAACTCAAGGGCGAGGTTATCCGTATTCGTGGAAGCATCGCCCAGATGCAGATTTACGAAATGACGCAAGGAATAAAAGCGGGAGACACTGTGGAATTTACAGGAAGTCTTCTCTCCGCTTTGTTGGGACCGGGATTGCTTGGTCAAATTTATGACGGCTTGCAGAATCCGCTCCCTCTTGTTGCTGAACAGGCAGGATTTTTCCTAAAGAAGGGTGTTTACATTGATGCCCTTTCAAAAGAGGCAAAATGGGATTGGACACCGTCTGTCAATGCAGGCGATGTTGTGCAGCGTGGAGACAAAATTGGCTCTGTTCCTGAAGGACCTTTTACACATAAAATTTTAGTTCCATTCGGAATGTTGGGTACTTATACAGTAAAGGAAGTTACGCCATCGGGAAGTTATACAATTACCGATACAATGGCTGTTGTCGTTGATGAAAAAGGCAATGAATACAAGCTCACTATGTGCTTTGAATGGCCTGTTAAGCGAGCGATTGATTGCTATGCGGAGCGACTTGCACCGACAGAAACGATGGTCACAAAAACTCGCCTTATTGATACATTCTTCCCCGTTGCGAAGGGCGGAACATACTGTATTCCAGGACCGTTTGGTGCGGGAAAAACGGTTATTCAGCACACAACGAGCCGAAATGCTGATGTTGACATAGTAATTATAGCGGCGTGTGGTGAGCGTGCTGGTGAAGTTGTTGAAACAATAAAGGAATTTCCAGAGTTGAAGGATCCTCGAACAGGCGAAAGTTTGATGAAGAGGACTATAATTATTTGTAACACATCGTCGATGCCTGTTGCGTCTCGAGAAGCGTCTGTTTACACATCTGTTACGCTCGCCGAATATTATCGCCAGATGGGACTTCATGTTCTTTTGTTGGCGGATTCAACTAGTCGTTGGGCGCAGGCACTTCGCGAAATGTCCGGTCGTTTGGAAGAGATTCCTGGCGAAGAGGCGTTCCCTGCGTATCTTGAATCATATATTGCGGCGTTCTATGAGCGTGCAGGATATGTTCGTCTTCGTGATGGAAGTTTTGGCTCTGTTACAATTGGTGGAACGGTTTCTCCTGCGGGCGGAAACTTTGAAGAGCCTGTAACTCAAGCAACATTAAAGGTTGTTGGAGCGTTCCACGGTCTTACTAGAGAGCGTTCTGATGCACGAAAATTCCCGTCTATTGATCCAATTGCATCTTGGTCAAAGTATAAAGGCGTTATCACGGATGACAAAGTTTCATTTAGTCGCACAATTTATCGACGTGGCGTTGAAGTCAATCAAATGATGAAAGTTGTTGGTGAAGAGGGAACTTCAACAGAAGACTTCATTTATTATATGAAGAGTGAATTCCTTGACTATGTGTATTTCCAGCAGGATTCGTTTAATGAAGTTGATGCAGCGGTTACCATTGAGCGTCAAAATTATGTGTTCAATAAGGTGTTGCAAATTCTAGGCTCTGACTTTGATTTGTCTGACAAGGATACTGCTCGAACGTTCTTCAATCAATTGCGGCAGAGGTTTAGGGACTGGAACTATGTTGTTTGGCAGTCGGACGAGTTTAAAACTCATGAAAAAGAGATAGATGACTTGTATGACTCTAAAAACGGAACTCTTCAATCTGAGGCAGCGTCTCTGCTTAAAGGTGGTGAATAATGAATAAAGTGTATAGCAAAATTGACTCCATCGTTGGTAGCGTTATTACAGTAAAGGCTGACAATGTTGCTTATGGGGAACTTGCTGAAATCGAAACTGTTTATGGAAAATCGCTTGCCGAAGTGAATAAAATCGATGGAAACACCGTTTCGCTTCAAGTTTTTGCAGGCGGACGAGGCGTTTCAACGGGAGATCATATTCGTTTCTTGGGACATCAAATGGAAGTGAGCTTTAGTGATGATTTGTTGGGGCGAATTTTCAACGGTTCTGCAGAGCCACGCGATAATGGTCCTGCCCTAACGGAAAATCTTACTGCAATTGGTGGACCTTCTGTAAACCCGACAAAGCGTATTATGGCGCGACGAATGATCCGAACGGGTATTCCGATGATTGATATGTTTAATACGCTTGTTGTTTCACAGAAACTGCCGATTTTCTCGATTTCGGGAGAGCCGTATAACCAGCTTCTTGCTCGCATTGCTATGCAAGCAGAAGTTGATGTCATTGTTCTTGGTGGAATGGGCTTGAAATATGATGATTACCTCTATTTTAAGAACACTCTTGAAAATGGCGGCGCATTAAGCCGAACGGTAATGTTTATTCACACTGCGGCAGACCCAACTGTTGAATGTCAGAAAATTCCTGATCTTTCTCTTGCGGTTGCAGAGCAGTTTGCATTGCAGGGAAAGGACGTTTTAGTTCTTCTCACCGATATGACAAACTTTGCGGATTCTATGAAGGAGATTGCAATTACACAGGAGCAAGTTCCGTCTAATCGTGGTTATCCTGGAGATTTGTACAGCCAGTTGGCAAGCCGATATGAAAAGGCGGTTGACTTTGCGGATGCAGGAAGTGTTACCGTTCTTGCAGTGACAACAATGCCTGGTGATGACGTTACCCATCCAGTTCCAGATAATACAGGTTATATCACTGAAGGGCAGTATTATTTGAAGGGCGGAAGAATTGAACCGTTTGGATCTCTTTCTCGATTGAAGCAGAATGTAAATAATGCAACCCGAGACGATCATCGCGCTTTGATGGATGGTATGATTCGACTGTATGCAAACTACAAAGACACGCTTGAAAAGAAGTCCATGGGCTTTATGATGAGCGTTTGGGATGAAAAGTTGATAAAATACGGTGCGCTCTTTGAAAGCGAGATGATGGATCTTTCAAAGAACATTTCGCTTGAGGATGCCCTTGATTTAGGATGGAAAATTCTTGCCGCTTGTTTTGAAAAGGACGAGGTGGGAATTAAGACAGATCTTATAGAAAAGCACTGGCCGAAAGTCAACGAGGCGTAATAGAGGTTTTGAATGGCGAAGATTAAGCTGACTAAAAATGAGCTGAAAAATCAAAAAGATTCTCTCAAGATGTACAACAGGTATCTTCCGACTTTACAGCTGAAAAAGCAGCAGCTTCAGGCAGAAATTCGCACAATCGATGCAAAGGCACGAGAGGTTCGCGCAAAACGCGTTGCACTTGAAAAGGAATTCGATGAATGGATTTCAGTTTTTGGCGAAGCAGATGCGTTTAAACCGGATATGGTGACAGTTCGCAATATTAAAAAAGGATTTGGAAATATTGCGGGCGTTACCATTCCGATTTATGAGGGGGCAGATTTCTCTCGCGGCGACTATGATTTGTACGAAACTCCTTTATGGATTGACTTGGCTGCTGATAGAATGGAAAAGGCTTTGTCATTGGATTTGGAGGCGGAAGTGCTTGACGAGCAGGTTCGTTTGCTTTCAAAGGAATTGCGCACAACGACTCAACGCGTAAATCTTTTTGAAAAAGTAAAAATTCCAGAGACAAAGGCTAATATTAAAAAAATATCTGTTTGTCTTGGCGATGAACAGGTTGCGGCGGTTGTTCGCTCTAAAATCTCAAAGAAAAAGTTGCAGAATAATGCTGCAAAGGAGGCTTGAAAATGATTGTACCGATGAAAAAAGCCTCCATTGTTGTGTTAAGCAAAGAGAGAAAGAAAGCTCTTGACAGTTTGAAAAAAATAGGAGTTGTTCATCTTGAAGAGGTTGAAGGAAGTGGCGAAACACTAGCATCATTTAAAGAGACTTCAAACAATGCGATGAACGCAATTTCGATTTTGAGCGAAATAAAACTTCCCAAAAAGCATTCGACTGCGGAGACGCTTTCCAACGAAAAAATTGCTGAGAAATGTTCAAGGGTTGTTGCGCTTTCAGAGCAAAAGAAAAAGCTTCTTGAGGAAATTTCCAGCAATGCTGCGGAATTGGAACGTTTTTCATTGTGGGGGGATGTTGATCCCGAAGATTTTGCCTATCTGAAGGAAAACGGCGTTTCTTTGAGAATGTTTGAAATTCCAGAGGATAAATACGCTTTTATCGATGACTCTGTTCAAACAATTTCTGTTAATCACGCAAAAAAAATCGTTCGATTTGTGTTGATCAATGGAGGGGATGACAGGCCTGCCACACTTCCTGCTGAAGCGTATGAAGTGAGCATGCCGTCTCTTTCAACAGCGCAGATTGCGGAAAATATAAAAAATGCGGAAAAACAGATTAGTGAAATCGAAAATGAGCTTTTAAGGGATGCAGTTTATATTGATGCGATTGCAGCATTTAAAAAGTCTCTTGAAAACGACATTCAGTTTGAAACTGTGTATTCGGGAATGGGCAAGGAAAATTCAGGAAGCGAAGCAGATCTTGCATGGATTTCGGGCTTTGTTCCAGTTGACAGTCTTGATGAATTGAAAAGCGCGGCAAAACAAAATGCATGGGCATTGGCATATAGCGACCCTGAAGAAGATGATGCTGTTCCGACAAAGTTGAAAAATAATAAACTGGTCAGTTTGATTTATCCATTGACTGATTTTTTGGGAACTGTTCCTGGTTATCATGAATATGATATTTCCGGCTGGTTCCTGCTGTTTTTTACTATCTTCTTTGGAATGATTTTTGGAGACGGTGGATATGGGCTTTTGGTGACGGTTGCGGCTGTGATTATGCTCATAAAGGCGAAGGCCAATAAAAAGTCTTCTCCGTTTGGTGGCTTAATGCTCTTGTTGGGAGTTGCAACTGTTGTGTGGGGATGTGTAACCTGCACATGGTTTGGACTAACGCCTGATCAACTACGAAATATAGGACTTGACTGGCTTGTAAATCTTTCTGTTCCCCCCATTTCTAATGCATACGCTGAAACGGCTTGGCTTCCATTTTGGTCAACCGATGTTTCAAAGGGTACATTGACAACAGCGCAGAATTTGCAGATTTTCTGTTTTACTCTTGCATTTTTGCAGCTTTCTGTGGCGCATTTCAAGGGAATTGGCAGAAATAGAAAGAGCCTTAAAGCACTTGGTGAATTTGGTTCACTTTTGCAGTTGTGGGGAATGTTCTATGTTGTGCTTTCAATGGTTGTGAGTTCCTCTCTGTTTGCATTTAATGAAGTGATTTATGGCGTGCCGGTTGGAACGGTGTGTATTGGTCTTGTGGCGTTTGGATTTGCTTTGAGCTTTATCTTCAGCAACTATGAAGGTAGTATTGGAGCATCGATTCTTGAAAGTTGCAAGAACATTATTTCCGTTTTGCTGGGCGTTGTGAATGTGTTCAGTGATATTGTTTCGTATATACGCTTGTGGGCGGTTGGTCTTGCAGGAGCGGCAATTTCAGGAACGGTGAATGAGATGGCAGGTCCGCTTTTGGGACACGCGATTTTGTTTATTGCGTTTGTTGTGCTGATTTTGTTTGGTCACGGATTAAATATGATACTGAACTTGCTTTCGGTAATTGTTCACGGCGTTCGCTTGAATACGCTTGAATTTTCAACGCATTTGGGAATGTCTTGGTCTGGCTTTAAATATGCGCCATTCAGTGAAAGTAAATAGCTTTTGCTGTAAAATAAATAAAAATATTTCGCAATGAGTTTGCGAAGAATAGGAGATTATTATGAATTTTGGATTGTTGGGTGCTGCTGTTTGTATGGGAATTGCTGCTATTGGTTCTGCTATTGGTATTGGTATTGCAGGTCAGGGGGCGATTGGTGCGTGGAAACGATGCTATGTGAATAACAAGCCGGCTCCATTTATTCTTACTGTGTTTGCTGGTGCACCTCTTACACAGACGATTTATGGCTTCCTTTTAATGCAGTCTATGAGTACATCAGAAAAGAATCCTGGATTCTTGTTGGGATTGGGAATTGCTTCTGGTCTTGCGATGTGCTTTTCTGCGATTGCACAGGGAAAGGCTGGTGCTGCTGGTTCTGATGCGCTTGGTGAAACAGGAAAGGGATTTGCCCAGTACATTATGGTTGTAGGACTTTGCGAAACTGTTGCTCTGTTTGCGATGGTATTCTCTATGATCGTATGTTAGATAAAGGCGGATCACTAGAATATTTTTAGCGATTTGCAATTTTAAATGCTTTATAAACGGATATAGCGTTTTTGCCCCCTCTTGAAACAGAGGGGGCTTTTTTATATTTGCATTTTGTGCTATAATGGCTGTAATTATTATAAGGGGTATGTTGGAAATGACTGCATATTCCTTTGTCGTTATGCGGGGTGTATGATGCGTTTTTACAAAGGTTTTCTGTTTTTTACTCTTTTTTCTGTCTTATTTTTCTTTATTTCTTGCAAACAATCTGATTCATCTTCTTCTAGTAATGGTGAGGAGGATTTCAATGAAGCGGATAATACAAAAGAAGTATCAAAACTTTCTAAAGAAAAAGTTGAAACTCTGTTTGAGATGGTTGCTATTGTAGAAGAGGGGGGGGGTGTCACTATAAATGGAAGTGATGACAACTGGAGTGGGTTTTATCCAGAAGTGAAAACCAAAAAATATGATGAACCTAAAAAATATGTAGACCCTAAAAAGGGTGTTTTTATTAGCGGAAGAAACGTGAGTTTAAGTCCGTATGCCATTGGAAAGTATGAAGTAACCCAAAATCTTTATGGCGGAGTTATGGGAAAAAATCCTAGTTATTGCAGGGATAATAAACGCTATCCGCTTCTTGATGGAGAGGGGGAGGAGAAGGACCGCCGCCCTGTGGAAAATGTTTCTTGGTATAATGCGGTGGCGTTTTGCAATGAATTGACAAAACTCTTGTTGCGAGAAGAAGAGTGCGTTTATTATTCTGATGAAGAATATCAGACGGTTTATGAATCAGGGGACAAGGTTTTTTATGATCCTGAAAAGAAAGGATATAGACTTCCAACGGAGGCGGAGTGGGAATTTGCCGCTCGCGGAGGAAATGTTGAAGACGAAGCCTTTAAATATGCGTATGTAGGTGGAAATACAGAAACCCACTTGGATAGCTGCGGGTGGTACAAAGGTAATCTTTCAGGAAGTCTTTCGTCACCTTTGGTGGAAGCAGAAACAAAAGGGTATGGCACTCATGTAGTTGGTAAGAAGAATAGGAATTCTCTTGGAATTTTTGATATGAACGGAAATGTTCGAGAATGGTGCTATGATATATATAACAACAACCCTGACTCTAATGATGAAGCATATAAGGATGCTGACGGCATTCTTTTAAATCCTCGTGGAGCTGCAACAGGATCTCAAAGAGTGTGCCGCGGTGGCAGTTGGATGCGAGAGGATTTTGTTTGCTCTGTTGCTTATAGAGCAAGTTATGAACCTGGCAAGGCGATTTCTTCAATTGGATTTAGACTGGCAAGATCTCTTTAGTATTTCTTTTTGTGGATAGTTTGTTTCTTGCGGAGCGGAGTGGTGGAAGCATCGGTTTTTCAGTTTTTATCTTTTGACTTTTCGGTTGTAGGGCTGGCGGAAGATATATCATTTTTTTCAGTTTTTAGTCCTTGTCTTTTGCTACCGTTTTGTTTTTGCGAGGTTTTGCTTTTTATGGAGGTATAATGCTAACACGAACAGTTTTTATTGGCGGGCAAAAGGGGACAAGGCGGCTTGCAATTGGAGGAGATGCACCTGTTTCAATTCAAACAATGTGGAAAGAAGGTATTGCTGGCATTTTGGATGACAATGCGGCTTTTGACGCTCTTCTTGAAAAAATCGAGAGTCTTTCTGCGTTGGGATGTGATATAGTGCGTTTTGCAGTTCCCGATGAAAAAAGTGCAGAAGCCCTTTTAAAAATTGCTGCCCATACAAAAATGCCTCTGGTAGCCGACATTCATTTTGATTATAGACTTGCCCTTTCCTGCTTGAACGGAAATGTTGCTGCAATACGGATAAATCCCGGAAATATTGGGCGGCGTGAAAATGTTGAAAAAGTTGTGAATGCTTGCAAGGAAAAAGGTGCGTCAATAAGAATAGGCGTGAACTCTGGGAGTTTGCCTAAAGATTTGCTTGAGCAAGTGTTTTGCAATAAGATTTCTAGAGCCGAAGCACTCTGCAAGGCGGCTTTGCGAGAGGCTGCAGTTTTTGACGAGTTGCAATTTGATCAAGTTGTTGTGAGTATGAAGGCTTCTAGTGTGCAAGAAACAATAGAGGCAAATGAATCTTTTTCCAAACAGTCTGATATTCCGCTCCATATTGGGGTGACAGAGGCAGGTCCATTGATTACGGGAATTGTAAAATCGACGCTTGCTTTTAGCGCGCTTTTAAAAAATGGAATTGGATCTACAATTCGCGTGAGCCTTTCTTCAATCCCTGAAAATGAAGTTATTGCCGGTCGTGAAATTTTGCATGAGTGTGGATTGAGAAGTGGTGGAGTGACGATTGTCTCTTGTCCGCGCTGTGGACGCGAGGGGTTTGACGTTCATTCCTTTGTTGAGAGATGGAATACGCGTCTTCTTTCACTGCAAAAAAATATTACTGTTGCTGTTATGGGATGCATTGTGAACGGACCTGGAGAGGGGCGACATGCAGATATAGGTATTGCAGGTGCAGGAAATAAAGCAATTATCTTTAAAAAAGGCGAAATAATCCGAACAATTGAGGCAAAAGATGCCGATAAAGTGTTTGAGGAAGAATTAAATTCTATTTGATTTATGATGAATTATATAAATAAACACAAAATTTTTCGTTTATTTTTTTTAAGCGTTGTGAGCCTTTCTCTTTTTGCCCAAATACTTGAGCGACCTGATTATGTGAAAAATGAAAATCGTATTTTTTTTGAGGCGCAAGAGGAATTTGACAGGCATAACTATGGCAATTCGTTAAGCCTTTTGGAGCAAGCAAAAAAAGTGCGCAGAAATAAAATTGCTTGGGAAGTGTATACGCTTGAAAATTCCCTCAAGCCTGCCGAAGTGAAACGGGTTGGAAATAATTTAAACGATATTTTGCGTGTTTTAAAGGATAGGCAAGATTACGATGCGATAGAAATAATAAACCGCTATTCTGATTTTTATGGACTTGAAACATTCAATTATTCAGCGGTGAATTTACTTGAATTTATCCGCGGAAGAAGTCATTTTCCAGAGGCGGATTACCTTTTGGGTCAAATTTATAAAATAGAGGGCGAGTATGAGATTGCAAAGCATTTGTTTTTGCAGGCCTATGAATGGCGATCTATACTTGATGTGCCGGAGATGACCTTTGATATACTGTACTCGTTGAGCGACATAAGCCTTACAATGAAAGAGTACGACAAATACGAAGAATTTTTAGTTGCCATTGTTTCTTCAGATAGATTTTATAATGACAAGGCTCTTTTGCGCTCTGTAATGAGGACGTTGCGTTCAACTGATCCTAATGTGATGGAGCGATTCTTTAAAATGTATAGAACCGATAATTATAAGGTTATGAGCGCGTATTTTTTTCTTTCTGAATTTTATCAGCAAAGGAGAGAAAACAAGCGTTCTTTGGATGTTGCAGCGTTAGGGGTGCTGACGGCTGTTTCAAAAATATATAGCGCGCTTTCAAAAAGAAATCCTGAATTTTCTTATACTGACTTATCAAATTTTCTTGACGAGGCATCTCAATACGAAGATATTGTGTTTTGGGGGCAAACGACAGGAGTGTGGAAGGGCTTTAATGACTTTGCAGAAAATGCATACAACAATGGATGTGAGATTTTTGCAATCAATTTATATAAAACTTTAAAGGATCATAGCCCAGAATACTATTGGAAAACAGATGCCGCTATTCGTTATAATGCTATTATAGAGCAGAATGCAGAGTAGGATAGTAAACTGTTTTTTTTTGTGGGAGGGGGAGGTAAAAATTTCAGTTTTAGAGTTAACTTTGAAAATGCGATGTTCTATCATCTCGCTATTATAGCAACGATCGAACTCGTTGCTACTTCAAAAATTGCCAAAAGCACGTTTTTCAAGGTGCCCTTTAATATTGCAGTCCGATTCCAATTGAAATTTCATACCAATGGCTGTCGCGCCATTCTTGATTGAATATTTTTTTTATGCCCGGCATTTTTTGCGCCAAGTCTAGTCCAATGCTTCCCCGTATTTGAATTCCGCGCCATTTTAATGGATAAACGATAAGCTCCATTCCTCCCGTTAGAAATGTATCTTTTATTGAAAATACTGTGTTATTGGCGCGATTTTGCGACAGTGCAAAGTCTATAAAAGGAGATGCTTGAACTTCCATATTTAAGTAGCGCATAAAGCGGATTTTTTTTATGCCGGGGATTTTATCCCAATATATTCTAAAAAGTCGTATGGGCATATCAAGGTTTAATACAATTGCTCCAGCCCCTTCACATTCTTTAAGCATTCTTGTTTTTGCGTTATCAGAGTTGTAGTAGGCGTCGTCTCTCACTCCTCGCAAACGCCCTCCGAATGTTTTTGTGTCATTGAGACAGGCAAATGCAAAAATATCTGCGCACAGACCAAGATACTTAAATGCATGATACAATTTTAATTCTCCTGAAAGGCATGGAGAAATGTTTTCCTTTTGAATGTTGTAGCATAACTCTTCAGAAATCGATGCATCTATTCCCGTTCTGAAATTCTCCACCCAATTTATGCGAGATGTGTACAGTGTGTGACCGATTGAAAACGCAGGACCCATCAAATCAGTGTTTTGGTCTGAAATGCCATCAAAATCCCAATAGTAGTTAATGCTTATGTAGGGTTTGTAGTAAATTTTTCCCCATTGAGGTATTTCCTGTAAGACAAGCGGAACGGAAAATTCAAAATTCTCCTTGAAGTATGTGCCATCGCCATAGTGAATGAGAGTGCCGTTTATATCGTCGTCCTCATAGTCCAAGTCCCGAACAAACGATTGATAAAATTGAAAGTCCAAAGAAAATCTGTCAAAGGGAAGAGAGAGTTCAAGTCCCGCTTTCATATCCCATTCTGGGGTTTTGTCTCCAAACGTGTAGGAAAAATCAAGCGCTGTTACAAAGGAAGAATCAAAGGGCCCCATTTTAAATGGGATGGCAAAATCTATGTTAAATCCAAGCTTAACATCCGCTTTTGCGTCTTCGGAAGTTTGTTCTACGGCAAAATTTATGTCGGAATTCATAGTTTCCATTGTGCCTATGAAGTTTACATCTTTTAACTTTAATTTAAACTTAAATCCGTTGTTTGAGTCGTAGTTTGGATATGGTGCGCCAATAAAGTGAAAGGCATCCTTTGTTGAAACTTCAAGATGCACAAAATAATGCGAATCCGCTTCTGTGGCTTCAACGGTTTCTGTCACTTCAGATGACTGTGCGCTTTCTTGTTTTGTTGATTCATTTGTTTCAGAGGAATTTTCTTTTTCAAGTGAAAAATTCACCTCAATAAGTTCAAAGTTTCTTGTATTTTCTAGTCGTTGCTTGAAGTCGTCAATGTAGTTGATTAAATCGTCTTCATTTGTAAAAATGTAATTTTTGTCTATTTCTACTTTTTTTTCGAGGGCGTATTGTTTTGTCTTTCCTGTTATATTGTAGGTTACTTCAGAAATTTGATATGTATCTGCAAAAATAATGGTTGCAGTTGACACTACAATGTATAGGGCAAGAAAAAATTTGTTCATTAGTATGCACCTTTACCTTTTAAAACTACCCATACGGTTTTTATTAAAATCCAAATATCAAGCCATATTGACCAGTTTTGAATATAGTAAATATCAAGATTTATACGCTCTTCGTATCCTGTGTCGCTTCTGCCAGAAATTTGCCACATTCCAGAAAGCCCTGGAGTTACAGAAAGAATATAGTCTTTGTTTTCACTGTATTTTTCTATTTCTTCGCGAGTGACTGGGCGCGGACCTACGAGAGTCATGCTGCCACAAAAAATATTGAAAATTTGAGGTAATTCATCAAGGCTTGTTTTTCGCAAGAATGCCCCGAATTTTGTGACCCGCGGATCATCTGTGAATTTTCTGTCCTTTTCCCATTCCGTGCGACGAACTGGATCTTCCGCTAGTATTTTTTCAAGCATTTCCTGCGAGTTTTTATACATTGAACGAAACTTCCAACATTTTATTTCGCGCCCGTTTTTCCCCACTCTTTTATGCCCAAAAAAAACAGGGCCAGGGGATGTTATTTTTACCAAAAGTGAAATGAGTAGCATAACTGGCATCAAAATCGGAAAGAAGATAATGATCATTGCCAAATCAATAAGTCGCTTTATCAATAGATTTGTTTTACGCGTGAGGTTATGCGTTGTTGAAAAACCAATAATTCCTCCCAAATCACGAAGCTGCACATTTCCTGCAAAATAGTTGTTTTTAGAAACATATATTGTGTAGCGATAGAAATTGCTGATTTTCTGTTGTTTTCCTTTGAAATCGCATATAATTGCAACTTTTATATTCAATTGTTTTATTGCAGAGAGAATTTCATCTGAATCTGTAAATACGGGAATGTCTTTGAATGTTGTGTATTCTGTATTTTCACTATTTATAATTGCAACTGGTTCATAGCCTAAGTTTGTTTGTTTTATGAGCCGGGAGATAACTTCATCTCCACTTGAACCTGTGCAATAAATGACAGCGGGAACTCTCCAAAAATGTGTTTTTCCAAAAAAAGAGCGTGCTATTCCTCTTGAAGCGGGCATAGTGATTGTGGTTATAACTATTGCTAAAAGAAATGCACACAATATGCCTTTGTTTGTAGAGTCTTTTACAATATTATATGTAAATAATAGGAGATTGCTTTTTTCTTGCAGTGCAATACTGATTCCTATTCCCAATATGCAAAGCGTAGTGCATGTGCATAGTTTTTTTACTTCATTGGCAGGTGAGATCATAATTGCAGGGTAAAGCCCTGCGACATAGTACACTATGAGTATTAGTGGAAAATAGTAGCTGTAGAGTATGAATGAACGGAAATTGATGAGGGAAGGCATAATAAGATTTATAATAAAAAATGAAAGCCCTATAGAAAAAAAAAGGGCAATAAAATCGCTAAGCATCATCATAATGCCAGACAAAAAGGAGCTTGTATTTCTTTTGTGGATTTTATTGAAGTGTTTTATAAAATCTTCCGTTGTCATAACGCCATTTTACTCAAAAAAAAGGTTAATGTCTATATATTGAAATATTCCTCTATTTTTAGTATAGTGAAATTCCTTGTTGTTGAAGTTTTTATGAGGAAATATGGCTATGAATATAAAAAGAACTGTTTTTATGATTGTATCTTTTGCCGTGGGGTGGATGCTTTTTGCTCAAACAAACACGACCGTTGATGTGAATGATGAGATTTATTCTATTCTTTCAAATGCTGAATCGCGCGGTCTTTGCACAACTCTCTCTGAAGTTCGCCCATACACTGAGAAATACATAATAAAGAAACTTGATGAGATTCTTGAAAATCTTTTTGGAGGGGCAACAGAAAAAAGCGGTGTGCTTGAAACGAATGAAGACGCGCGTATCGCTAAAAATGGAGAAATGCTTTCTGAAAACGCTTTTACCGAGTCGAATGCTTTTGAAGAAGAGGGAGAGCCGTTTGATGAAAGTGCAGAAAATAGTATAGAAAAAAAAGAGGTGAAACGAACATATAAAGCAATCACGGAATATACGCTCATTTTGCGTGAAAAAGAGCGTTTTGTACATAAAAAGGGGTTTGATGTTCGTCATCTTTCATATAGGATTGAGGGAGGCAAGGAAAAATTCCCCCTCTCGTTTGAAGTTGGGGATTCAATTGTTGGGCTTGTTTCTGGCGGCGTTTATGCAAAGGCGGATAGTTCTGTTGGATATGAGCTTTTTGACAACGTGAATTTTTATGGAGATTTGGGAAAAAACATTTCGTATTATGCCACTGGATATTTTGGTCTCACTTTAATGCCTCTTCAGGAAATGGGAACGTGTGATGTTGGGTATTGGTGGTTTGACGATGATGAAAGCGAGAAGTACGATACTTCCTCCCCTGATTATGCCACTGCTAAAAAAACAAGAACAGTTAAAACGTTTCGGAATCGTTCCGTTATTCCTTATACATACTCCAAATATTGGGATGGCAACATTTTTCATCTTTCAAATATGACCGCTAGTGGAACTGAAGGATGGCCTATTGTTAATAGCATGGGGTTTGGAATGTTTGGGGAGATTCATGCATCGTTCCTTGACAATAAAATTGAAATAGGGGTTGCGAGATTGAGGCGAGAATGGGCGGCGATGGATGATGGGGCAAGCCTTGTTTTAAATGCTTCCGCCCGACCGTTCTTTGGCGTTGATCTTTCTGTTCGCCCTTTCAAATTCCTTTCACTTTCCGCTTTAACCGGTATTTTGGAGGCTCCGAATCAAGATTATATGAATTCCGCTGCATGGAAAGAAGATGATACCTATCATTTTCAGAATGCTTTTACAGTTGCGGAACTTGACTTGGACTTTAAATATGTTCATTTTGACTTTGGCTCTTCCGTTGTATGGCCGAAACGACTTGATCTTGGCTATATGTTCCCATTGATCGATCGCGTTATGTATCAGGATAATTTGGGTGATTTTGATAATGTTGCGCTTTTTGCAAATGTAAAGGTTCGCTATCCAGGGCTTGGAAGTATATGGTTTTCTAGTTATATTGATGAAATTCCATCTTCAAATCCAATAAAAGTTTTAAAAAATATGTTTAGCATGACGAGGTATATGTTTGCCTTTCAGTTAGGTATGGATGCGCATATACCGTTTGTTCCTTTTGGAAAACTTTCCCTGCGTTACACAAAGATTGAGCCATATTGTTATACACACCATTCAATAAATTATACTCCCTGGTATAGCGACTACATCAGCGAATCCTATACAAACAATGGTGAGTCTTTGGGATATTATCTTCCGCCAAATTCCGATGAAATTCATATAAAATTTCAAATGCGTCCATCCGCGTGGTCTATGGCGGCATTGCAATACCAGCTTGTGCGTCATGGAGCGGATTATGGTTCAAGACAAGTTGGTGGAAGTTCTTTATATTCGGAACTTCCTAATAAAGGACGGGATAATTTGAGAAAGTATTTTTTGAGGGATGGTGCTTATGAATGGACGCATATTGTTTCTCTCGGCGTCTCTTATGACTTTAAGCAGTTTAAGGTTCCTATTGTTCTAAACTGTTCTTTAGGCTTTGTGTATTCATCGTTTACTGACACAGACTCTGCGCTTGGGGTGAAAGGAGACTATCATAAAATTGACACGGACGAATACTCTGCTGTAACAGGTTTTGTGGCAACTCTTGGCTTTACAATCTTTGGAAGATAGTTTTACTGTTTTAGAATTTCCAATATACTGTTTGCCGTTTTTTCAAAACTATATTTTTGCGGAATGGCAACTGGTGGTGGAAAATCCCATGCATGTATCACTTTTTCTGCAAGATCATCGGAATCTCCCGATTTAAAGAATATGACTGGAAAATCATCATATATTTCATGAAAAACTTCGATGTCAGAGATGACTGCGTTGGTGCCGGTTGTCAATGCCTCAAGTGGCGGGCGACCAAAACCTTCATAAAGGGATGGTTGGACTAAAATGCGCGATGAAGCAAGCACTGTTTTTAGGCGTTCATTTTCAACAAATCCTGTAAATTCAATGGAATTATTTGTATGCACATTTATATCGTCTATTTTTGCTTCGATTGAGCGATCCTGCGTTCTAAAATGTTCTTGCGATCCGACAATTAAAAGCTTCGCCCCTGTTTTTTCATAAATTGTGGGAAAGGCATCGAGAAGAATGGAAAGCCCCTTGTGCTTTTTTATGTTTCCAACAAAAAGTATCGAGTTTGTTTTTTTGATTTGTGAAATATCAAAATTCAAAAGATATTCGGGCAATGCGTTGTGAACAACAAAAATCGGTTTTTTGCAGTGTAATGTTTTTATGATTCTTCCTTTGCTAAATTCTGAAACCGTAAAAAGTGCACGAGATTTTTTTATCGCTCGCTTATAGAAAATTTTTCGTACAAAAATTCCAAGTTTGCTTGCCAATTTGGGAATGTCTAAAAAAACCACATCATGGATAGTTGTGTATATGGGAATTTTTATGCCTCCAGGAATGTTACAATAGGGCGTAAAGTATACATCGCATTTGTTTATTTCTTTTAATAGGTTTCGAGGAAAACAAAAAATTTCCTTAACACTAAATGTTTTTACAGCGCACGGAATTTCATTTGTACCAAACAAAAACAATTCATTTGTACTCTTTTTTAGGTAGGGGAGGATTCCGTCAAAAAATGCTCCTATTCCACTTTTTCCGCTCCATCTACAATCAATTGCTATTTTCATCGGCTTAAAATATTCCTCTTTCTTTTTTCGCTTGCAATGTATAGATCGCATTTTTTATTTGAATCCTAAACCGCTCTGCACTGAATGTTTGTGCGTGCTTTACGATTTCGTCTGTTTTAAATTGTCCTTCGTTATCAAGCATTTCAAATTTTTCTATGGCTGCCTTTAGGGAAGATGCTGTTTGCTCTTCAAAAAATAAGCCTGTAATACCATCCTTCACTGTTTCAAGGACCCCGCCTTTTTTGTATGCAATTACAGGACGTCCACAAGCCTGTGCTTCAACAGGGATGATTCCAAAATCTTCTTCTGCGCAAAATAAAAGTGCACGACATCTTTGTAAATATGATTTTACTTCGTCATCGCTAATTCTGCCTAGAAATTGTATATTTGCCGTTTTATAATTTTTAGCTAACTCTTTTAGTTTTTTTTCTTGACTTCCAGACCCAATGACTATAAGGTTCTTTCCAAGTTCACCACATGCGGAAATGGCAATGTCCATTCTTTTATACGGAACGAGGCGACTGAATGCGATGTAAAAATTTTCTGCGGGTTTTCCATTTGGGCAAAGATTTTCTGTATTTACTGGCGGGAAAATAACTTGTGAATCACGATTCCAAAATTTTTTAATTCTGCGCTTGATATAGGACGAATTGGCAATCAATGCGTCTATCCTTTGGCTTGAGATATAATCCCATTGCCGAATATGCCCCATTTGTCGCTTCATAAAAAACTTTGTCAATTTTCCAGAGCGTTTAAAGTAGTCGAAATACAAGTCCCATGCATAGCGCATTGGCGTGTGTATATAGGCAAGGAAAGTTGTGTCAGGGGATGTTATAACGCCCTTTGCACAAGAAGATGATGATGCAATTACTACATTGTATGAAGTCAGATCAAAGGACTCAAAGGCTTTTGGCATGAAGCTTAAAAATTTTGTATACAGTTTTATTGAAAATGGAATTTTTTGCACGAACGAAGTATGCACTTTTTCAGGGGGGAACACCGTTCCCATCTTTTTTTTGTCATATACAAGGGTGTAAATATCAGCGTCAGGATAGATTTGTAAAAGTTGTTCGACAACTCGTTCTGCTCCTCCATAGTTTGTCAGCCAGTCATGGACAATTGCGACTTTCATAGTTCATATACTCCATTTTTTATCGTTTCATAAATTCTCATTGCGGTGTTTTTTAGCGTGAATTTTTCAAGAATTGTGTTTGGTGAAGAAACGTTTGTTTTTAAAAGTTCATCGAGGTTTACATTAGGTTCGTTTGGGTCAATGTAGTAGGCACTGTCACCATAAATTTCGGGAAGGCAGGAAGTGTTTGAAATAATTATTTTTGCACCGACTGAAAGGGCTTCAAGAGGAGGAATGCCAAACCCTTCAAAATAAGACGGAAAAATAAATGCCTTGCAGGATTTCATCAAGGCTTTCACCTGTGCATCTGTTAGGTAACCTGTCATAATAATGTTTTCCAATGTATTTAGTTTTTCAAGTTCAGGAGAAACAACAGAGGGGAGGGGTTTCCCAGAAATAACAAAGAGTTCATTTGGATACAGTTCTGCATGTTTTGCAATCCACTTCAAGTTTTTTCTAACAGAAAGACTTCCAAGCGTAAAATAAAATTCCCTTTCTGTAATTTTTGGTATGGTTTTTAAAATGGAGATGTCAGCAGTTGTTTGGTTTAAAGCGGACACACCGGCATAGACGACCTTTACTTTTTCAGGGGATATGTTGTATGAGTCAACGATGGTCTTTTTTGTATATTCAGAAACAGTAAAAATAATCTTTGCTTTTTTTGCAATTCGTTTATACATAATTTCAGAGTAAAGGCGAATTAACGTGTCACGAAATGAAGATTTTAAATCATCTTTGTATAGATGTGCATAAATGTCGTGAATAAATTCAATTCCTGGCGAGAAATATGGACAGCTGTTTGAAAAGTCAAAGGGGATGCGATGATTCTTTAAAATATATTTTTGAAAGTCTATTTGATTCCATTTTGGAAAAAAATGCGCCTCAACATCAAGAATAACAATTTTTATATTCTTTAAATTGGGAAGATTTTTAGCATTTTTCGGAACAACAAGTTCTGCTTGATTTGGAGAGAATTTTTCATCAAGATAGCTTGTCACTTCAATTGCAACTCGTTCTATCCCCGTTAGATTGCGACACCACGATTCTCCATTTATTGCGATTATGTTATTTTTCATTCAGTATTTTCTCCAGTGCGTGAAGAAATGTAAGTCTTTGTCCATTTTTAAGGATTCTGCAACGTGCATTTTTTCCGTATTATATGTTGTGCGTGTTGATTTTAATGGCAAGCACAGTATTTGCCTCTGCGCTTTCGCGCAGGGTAAATCAGCACACGCCAATTGAATGCATATATTCCTCAAGCACGGCAACAAATTCCTGCATTTCGCAAGGCTGTATGTCGCCCATGTTCGCGATTCTGAACGTATCAATGTTTCCAAGTTTTCCCGGATAAATCGTAAAGCCTTTTGAACGCGAAAAGTCGTGCAAAGCGTTGAAATTGTAGCGCGGCGTGTCGGGAATCAAAATGGCGGTGATAAAATGCGACTGGTTCTTGCGATCAACAAGCATTTTCAAGCCGATTTTGTCAAGCGCGCGGACAAGGATTTCCCAGCACTCAGTAAATCGTGCAAACCGCTTTTCGATAGTCTCGACTTTTGTTTCCGTGATTGCCTGGCGGAGGGCGTATAGCGTTTGTACCGGAGGAGTGAAGCGGGTCTGCTTTGTCTCAAGGAAATATTGATATTGGTCGTAAAGATTCAGATAATAGTTTCTCATCGGCCAGTCCTTCTGCTCAAGAAGTTTTTCCTTGTTGCAGACGACAAATCCGATTCCCGCCATGCCGCCGATGTGCTTGTTGGACGTGCATGTCGCAAAGTCTATGCCGAATTTTTCAAGGTCGATCGGCATTCCGCCATAAGAAGAAACGGTGTCCACGATAGTCGTCATTCCGTACTTTTTTGCGAGCGGGCAGATTTCCTCGACATGATTTAAAAGTCCCGTCGTCGTCTCGTGGTGTACCATCGCGAATGTCGTGTATTTTTTTGACTTGAACTGCTTTTCAAGCGCGTCAACATCAATCGGCTCGTAAGTCGAGCTTTTGAAAACGTCCATGTCGATATTGTAGACGCCCGCGATTTTTGCAAGCCGCGCGCCATAAGAGCCGTTGTCAACGACGAGCAGTTTTCCGTTCGGCGGCACGCAGGAAGAAACCATCGCCTCGTCCGCGCCCGTTCCCGAACAGCCGAACATTATCGTCGTGTACTTGCTTGCGTCAGCGACAAAGGCGGTCAGGTCGTTCGCGACTTGTTCCATGAGGTCGCCGAATTCCAGTTCGCGCGGGCAAATGTCCGCGACAACCTGCGCGTATTTTACGCTGTCGCTCGTGGTGGAAGGTCCCGGATTCAGCAAAACTTCGCGGCGAATTTTTTGCAGGCTCTCGTTTTCCTTAATGCGCGGATAGATTTCGTCCAGCGCACGTGAAAGCATGGATTCGTCGTCAATTTCTGTCCACGCCAAAAATTCGATTTTGTTTACAAAAACGCTTTCTCCCGAAATCGAAACGTGCTTCAAGGCGTTTTCATAATCCAGCTTAATCAGGCTCGGAGAGGAGTTGTAATAGGCAAGCATTTTTTCAAGGCAGGATTTTGAGACTTTGCTGATGCCCACAAGTTCGCCCGCAGGATTTGGAATTGTTTTCTTGTCCTTGGAAACTTCCTGCAAAACGCCGTTTCCGTTCGTGGCAAGATACACTTCGTCGTGGCTGTTCGACTTGCCGCTTGCCAACATCACATTCGCGCGCGATTCATTTTGCAAGACTTTCAGGGCTACGGCATCATAAATCAAGTCGCTTTCCAAAAGCAAAAAATCGCCTTTTATGAGCGGGGCGCATACGGCGAGCGTTCCCATGCTGCTTGTGTTCGCGAAGTTGTTGTTGCGGGCGGTTTTTATGACGTGGTATTTTTTTGCGAGCGCATCATAAAATTCGGAGCAATGCCCCGTCCCGATTATTATTTCTTCAATACCATTCGCAATCAGCTTTTGAATCGAACGCTCCACCATCGGAACGCCGTCAATTTCAATGAAACCTTTCGGCATCGCTTCCGTGCGCTTTCCAAACCGCGCGCCAAGTCCGCCCGCCAAAATCACCGCTTGTTTTGTCATGCTTTCCTCCAAATTAAACTCGCATAAAAATGATTACGCTTCCTGCAAGAATTTCATAAACGCTTCTTTGTTTTCAATTGGCGTTGTTTTTGGACGACCCAAATCTTTTCTCGCGCCTTTTTTTACGATTACTTCGATGAAAGTCAATTTGTTTTCCAAATTCAAAAGCGAATTTTCAAGTTCGTCCAACGTCTCGACTTTTTTTACGTTTTCATATCCGCAGGATTTTGCGATTCCACACAAGTCGATTTTTCGCGCCACAGTCGGCTGTCCGCCAACGCTGTCATGCGCGCCGTTGTTCAGCACGATGTGGACAAGGTTTTTCGGAGCGCGAGTGCCAATCGTCGCAAGACCGCCCATTTGCATAATAGTCGCCCCGTCGCCGTCGATGCAGAAAATTTTCCGATCCAGCTTTTGCATCGCGATTGCAAGGGCGATTTGGCTTGCATGCCCCATTGAGCCGACCGTAAGGAAGTCCTTTTCGTGCTTCATTCCGTGCTTTTCGCGCAACTCATACAGTTCACGGCTCGCCATTCCCGTTGTCGAAATGAAAGCCGCCTTTTTGTCCGCAAGCAACATGATTTTTTCGATAGCCTCTTCACGGCTCATGGTGCCAAAAACAGTTTCGTTGTTCTTCAAGGTGTAGGCGGCAAACGTGTCTTTTCGGATTACAAAAGCGTAGGGCGCGGAATTCTTGTGTATGCAGGAATACGCTTCGTCAAACTGCTTTTCCAAATCTTCGGGATTCGCGCTTAAAATCTGGTATGGCACTTTCATTGCGTCGAGCAAATCGCAGGTAACTTTTCCTTGCTTCACATGCTGAGGCTCATCGTGCACTCCCGGCTCGCCGCGCCAACCAATCAAAATCAGCATCGGCACGGAATAAACGTCGGGATCTGCGAGTGAAAGAAGCGGATTTACCATATTGCCCTCGCCGGAATTCTGCATATAAATAAGCGGAATTTTTCCAGTGGAAAAGTGATAGCCTGCCGCCAAAGCCGTTGCGCTTCCTTCGTTTGCCGAAATGATGTGTTTTTCCGCCGGAGCGTTGTCTGTTATGTACGCGCAAAAATTCTTCAACAAAGAATCCGGTACGCCCGCAAAGAAATCTGTTCCATGCTCCAAAGCCAAGTCGTAAAAAAATTTTGGTTCAATCATAAATTTTTCCTTTTTGCCAAAAGTAAAACGGCAATTTTATTTTGTTCCCGGTATCAATTCCAGGATTTGCTTTATCGGCATGCACAAATCATTCACTTCCAAACTTCGCTCGGCCTTTAAAATTTCTTCGGCGCATTTTTGCATCGCGGGATAACTTGCGCGGAGCATGTGATTCGCATAAATGATAATGCTCGCGCCCCAGCTTGCAAGCTCGGTTTCCGTGAACTGATTGTATGTCGTCGGCACAAGCACGATGGGAACGCTCTTGTATTCCGCGCGGAATTTTTGGCAGAATTCCTTTATGTCTTCGCCGCTTTTGTCTTTCGAGTGAATCATAACGCCGTCCGCGCCAGCCTTTACCGCGGCGAACGCCTTTTTTATCGCCTCGTCAACGCTGTAGCCCGCGATTATCTCTTCGATTCGAGCAATAATCATAAAGTCTTTCGTGACCTGCGCCTTTTTTCCCGCGCTGATTTTCTCGCAGAATTCTTCTTCCGTCGCAAGGACTTGCTTTGCTTCCGTTCCGAAAAGCGAATTCTTTTTCAGTCCTTTTTTGTCTTCAATGATTACTGCGCTCACTCCGTTGCGTTCAAGCGTCCTTACGGTAAAGACGAAATGCTCAGGAATATCGCCCGTGTCGCCGTCATAAATAATGGGCTTCGAGGTGCATTCCAAAATATCGGTGAGCGACTGCATTCTCGTCGTCAAATCGACCGCCTCAATATCGGGTTTCCCTTTGCTCGTCGAATCCGTAAGTGAAGACGACCACATTCCGTCAAACGCATGCAGCCCGTCTTCTTTCATAACCTGCGTGTTTTCGACAATCAGGCCGCTCAAGCCGGAATGCGCTTCCATAATCCTGACGATGGGTTTTGCGGCAAGCAGCCGTCGGAGCGTCGCGCGACGAATGTCGGGCGTAGTGCCGATGGACTTTGCGTTGTCGGACAAAGCCGTCGAATTTATTCCCTGTGTGTAGGGAATTTCCACGACTTCACCACCCCATTCTTTCATCGTCTCAAAAACTTCGTCGCGGATTTTTGAAAGATAGTTTGACTTCCAGTCATCGCCGTGAATTATGTAGTCGGGCTTGTATTTTTTCAAGTTGGGAACATAGCTCCAGTCTTCTTGCGGAACAACACGCGAAACGCCTTTTATGTTTTCAATGACTTTCTCGCGCTGCTCGTATGTTAGATAGGGAAGACGCTTGTGGGAAACTATCGCGCTGTCCGTCAAAAGACCAATCGTGAGTTCTCCGAGCTTTGCGCCCTCGTTGATTATGTTGATGATTCCGGGATGAATTATATCTCCCGTAATTCCAAGGTATACCGTTTTCATGTCGTCCTCCCATAAAAAGTCAAGAAGAAAGTTGGAGCTTTCGATTGACTTTTTACGCACATTCGCAACGCAGTGCTTCGCAACGAGCGCATCGCGCGAAGTTTCAAGCGGAATGTGCATTAAATATGCAAGTTTCCAACGGAAACTTGTCATGATAAAAGTGCCGCGC
>JAAVAO010000036.1 GCA_014803985.1 Treponema sp. | reverse complement strand
GTCGGGAGACGGGCGCAGTGTTTGTTTTTCCATAATAATCCCCTGTACGTTTTAGTATTGTTTCAGTGCCATTCTAATAATATATATAGGAGTTTTTGGGGAAGAATCGGAAGTGTTTTGGAGGAGTTTTTAAGATTTTTCACTTTTTTTGTGATTTTTGGGCGGAGATAGTAAAAGAAGTTTTCTTGAGGCGGCACGTTCTTCTCGCCGTGCAAGTGGTATGCGCACAAAAAAGAGGACAAACTTTTGGGCGCGTTTTTTGCTAGAAAATTGCAGACTTTCTATACAGTCTGTACTTATGTAAAAACTGCGACCTGATCTAACAGCAACAACAACTGGACAAAAACGTGCAGTCAAGTGCGGGCAACAAAAGCAATCCTTCACGTTCGCTTTGCTCACTACTTGAGGATTATAACTGCAAGTTTGCGTTGTAAATTCGCTTGTTGTATTTCAATTTCTCAATTCTCGGAAAGTGATGTTTCCTGCAATGCAAAAAAATTGAAAAGAATATTGCACTGCCACCGAAAGAGACTCTCAATGTCAATGAGAGAACTTGCACGTTTTGTCTTGCAACTCACCTACAAAATACAGTTTCCGCTTGAAACTTCACACTAGCACTTGTTGCGAAAGCACTTCGTTACAAAGCTTGATTTTCAACAACTCCCGAATCTGAAGATTCACTCGCTAATAATTGAGAGAAGCAAGCCGTAAACGGCTTGCTTCTCAAATGCACTGACAGGCTCTTTTTTACAGTTTGAAACTACCTCTTTTGTGCCATTTCAATTGTGCCGTCATCTATGCCATAGCCCAAGAGCGGGTTCTCTGTGCCATTTGCCCATACAATTGTGGCATCTCCAACAGCGGAAACAGTATTAGTGAATGACTTTTTACTATCACCATTTTCTCCCTTCACAGAGTTTTGAATTTCACCATCAGCATTCTTAGTCAAACCCACATTTATCAAGTCATCATTTGGAATATTATTTGTTGGAACAACGGAGATTTCCCATTTTCCAGTGAAATAATCGCTAGCATCACTTCCTTCATAAGTGCTAGATGTAAAGTCTTTTCTGAAAGCAACTTTTGCCGCCGCTTGCGTTCCAAGATAACCATTATTTTGGTAGCTGATGTATGGCACATAGTTATCTCCAACCTTTGCAACATCAATCGTACATTTTGCACCAACTGCACCAAAGGAATCAACGGTAACAATCTCTGGGGTTGAAGCATTATAACTTGAAAGATACGCATACTTCAAATCGCTACCAGTTGACTTATAGTAAGCAAAGTGAATTCCGCCTTCTCCATCCACCGCTGTCTTAACGTTCAAGCCTGCATCGCTATCAATCTGCTTATACGTCCAATTCGTAGTTGTTGTTGGGTCGGTATTGTACGCCATAATAAGATTTCGCTCCTTTTCATCATACCAAGACACAATAGCAACCTTGCCCACCATACTCAAGGAAACATATTTACCTGCCTTATACGTTGTCGCTTCTTTATATTCATTCTTTGCACCAGAAATACCAGTCGCTGCAACAATTTGAATTGGAATTCCGCCATTATTATTACCGCTATACTTTACAAAAGAGTCGCTAACCTTTGACTGACGGTGGTCTCCATCATCGGTATTAAACATCGGAACACCCGTCACAAGCTCAGAAACAACATCTGTAAGCCCATAATTTTTCAGTCCTTTATGGTCAAAACTAGGATTATTATTATGTTCGTTTCCATTTTGACGTCCATCAATTTTATGTGGCTGATCTCCTACTGTTCCCCATCTCAAGCGCACTTGTTTTGCAGCATCATCATAGTAAGCAATATAGACATACGTAAGACTTCCATCAACCCGTGTATTCATTGCAGGGGATTGGATTCTATCGATATTAGTTATCCATCCTGCATCGCCATCTTTTATTTGCACAGAAGTTGAATCAAGGCGACTTGCATTGGCTTGATTATGATAATTCATATTTTGGTTCATTCCATACCCATTACCTGCAGTATTATTTGCAAGTCGCCCTTGTTCCCTACTAAAGAATTGGAAATAAGCGGAAGCATAAGCACTTTGTGTATCTGTACTGATAGCCGCTCCATAGGCATAACCATTACTATCAAATGCAAATGTATTATGAGTAAATCCACCATAATTCATCCCCATAGGAAGCTGAGAATATGGTCCTTCACCAACTCCATCAACCGCCTTCCACCAGTCATTACTAGTTTCTTGATTTGATTCATATCCTGGCATATTGAAGTACAAAATACTATTTGCAAAACTAAAGCCTGGCATTCCTGTCACTGGATTGATCTTCATAGTAACATACGCTGCTTTTCCATTCTTCGGCTCTGCCGCCGTTTTAAACTCCCACACATCAAACTCAACATCATCGGTTAATGTGTTGTTGTTCACGCCGTTTGGCTGGCGGTTATACATGTTGGAAACGTCTATTCCGTCATAAGAACCTTTTGCATCATTTGTGTTTGAATTATTGATTGCCGGAACGTTGTTTACTGTCAAAACAAGCGCACCGCTCTTTGTCTCTTTTGGAATTGTCACATTGTAACCAGTTCCAGTCATTGCAGGACGACTGTCTGTTGACACGCTACCTATGTTCAAAGTCGTACCTTCAATGTTTGCCGTCATACTACCACCCAAGTTATAGCCATAAATTGTAACGGTTTCCCCAGCAGAAACTGGATAATGACCAAGTGCAGTTCGGGCGTAAACGCTTGGCGCACTTCGATAGAATTCGCTGAGTTTTGTCCAAACACCTGTGATATATGGAACAACCTTTATTTCGTAATATGCTGTTTGCTTTTCACTTCCAGTGGCTGTAGACACTATTGTAATTGTAGATGTTGTTGAATCATGTGGTTTCTTTGTCACCGTTGTTCCCGATGCCGTCAATTCGTTATTCTTCCAGTCCTTTGCACTCACATTGACATAACTTGAACCGGCTTTGGTAGACAATTTCTCGGTATCGCAAACTAACTTCCACTTCATTGTGTGTCCATTTTGGCTTATTTCTTCATCCTCTCCCACAAAGGACTCAACGCCCGCAACATTGCCAGCATAAGACCACGCTCCACCGCTATAAGTTAAAGTTGCCCCACTAACAATGCCGTTCACATTCACTGTAACCGAACTCAATCTAACATCGTCTTTTGCAATACCTTCTATTACAATCTTTCCTGAAACTTGTGGCAGTGCACCAAGCTCAATATGCCCCTGGAATTTGCCGTCGCTATCTTTATGAACACTGTTATCGTCCTTTGAATTCCAATAGAACGGAGTGATTGTTGGCGCTGGAACATTCGTTTCGTTTGTCAAATAGGTGATTGGCACTTGTAAATGCGCCCATTGACTTGTCGTTCCTTGTTCTGTTCCCGCTGTGGCATCCCAGAATGTAAATGAAAGATACGTTTTATCATTATTTACCAAAGCTTGATCCAACGTGTCAATAACAATTCCGCCCTTTTCAGAAATAATAGAATTGTATTGGTCACCAGTTGGATTATTACCGTGGTTTGCAACTTCAGACAACGCATTTTTCGCTTTCATAGCAGTCAATGTAGATGGGTCACCATCTTTCTTGCTATTATAAACAGCATCTTTTGTTGCAGACTGCGTCATTATATACTTAATCTCGCCATTTCCTCCAACAAATTCAGGAAGCACGCACAATTTTTCGACAACCTTAAATGCTTCAGACGTTAGTTCTGCCTTCTCCTGCGCAATTCCCGTCGGTGTCATAACCTTATAATAATTGAATTCGCCAAAAGAAGAACCGTCTACCAAATTGTCCTTAATATAAGTCAATCTAGAATTTCTATCCTCTTCTTTAAGACTACTCACATCATGAATAGGCACATAATTATTTGCACTTGCCGCATACGTAAATTTTCCGTCTCCGTTCAAATCGGTGGCAAGCATTACTTTCGCAATTCTCGGGCGATTGTTGGAAACGAACGTTTTTACAGAGCCAGTAGCGATATTGCCAGCGTTGTCGATTGCGGCAACGCCAATTGTTATTGGACCGTCGGCAATGTTGCTTGAATCAATACTTGCGCTCCATATATAACTTGAGCCAATGTGATTAACAGATTCAATCATGCCATCGCCGTCATCATAAGTGGGATCAACTTTACCATCAGCCGTTACGCCTTCCGAAATTTGATGATCAACAATTTGTGCAAATATAATTTCGGCTTTTGTAAAACTCGTTGAACATGTTGGGGTGAAGTTTACGGTATCATCATCCACCTTTGTAATCAGGCGATAACTTCCGCCGATTTTTACAAGTCCGCCTTTTCGGATAAATGTTTTGTTATCGGCTGAAACGCCACTCATTGTAAGAGAATCTTCAGCATTCCTTGTAACAGTCAAAGACAAAGCAGGCAAGTTTTCAGCATTTTTGTAAACCTTATTATTTGTGGCAGAAGCTGCATAAGTTACATCCTTACCCTTATTCATTGGGTCATAGATTGTGCCAGATCGGTCAAAGTAGAACGCAAGGAATGCCAAGCCACTTTCCGCCTCTTGAATATAGTCTCCAAATGTGAACAAACCGTTTGAGTTTGAAACTTGCTCTCTATTTGGAACATTTCTATCTCCAATCGGATTGTTTGAGTTCGATGGTTTTAAGCGCAAGTTGTTATCATTAGCGTTAGACGACAACAGATTATTTGTAGTGAACAAAGATGGAGCAGTTGAGTCAATGTTTATGAGAATTTGTTTAAAAGTACTACCAGCGGGGGTGGAATCATCAGTTGCTGTTAGCATTGAATAAACCATTCCGCTTTGTTTAGTCTCTATTGGAATAAAGATTTTTTGTTCCTCGTCAGTACCAACAGAATAACCATTAAGAACATCTGATACCAAATTTACAATATTCGTGCTTGTTGTAACATTCATCTTTTCCGTTGTTATTGACGCAACCTTACTATTATCAGCCACTGTCGCCGTCAAGTACCATGTTCCGTTAGCTGCAACAGAAACATTACTTATATACATTCCTGAAGTGTATTCAAGTTCTGAAACAGGCGGTTTATCTGGATCAGCCTTTAAATCCTTTAGTTCAACATTATTTCCAAACTGAACAAGCTTCACATCTCGGATTGCAGGTGCATTGGAATCGATTGTTACTTTCAACTCTTCTCCAGCATTCCAACCACGAGTTAATGCCGGGTCTTCATTATCCCATGCACGACAGTGGATGCCAATCTTAGTATTTGAAGCAATAGCAGAAGCATCTATCGTAACTTTCCAGCTATTCGTGCCAATTGTAGGAATATACCAGTTATCAGTTCTTGTACCAGCCAATGCAGTTTTTATTTCACCACCGAGAGTTCCGTTTGCTATCAAATCATAGTCATCTTCATTATAGTATCCATCGCCATTCACATCAACTTGAATTTCAACTCTATCAACACTGATATTATCACTTGCTCCTCCATATATTGTTACAAGCCCTGTTACTGTAGCATTTTGTTCAGGAGAATTTATCCAAGCCTTTGGTTTTCCACCGTCTGCGTCAACATACACTACGAGAGGATTTCCCTCCTCATTCGTTTTTTGTACGGCTTTGTTGCCAACTGCATCTTCCACATAGAACCAAATCGGAACTTTATAAATGCCACTGCCAGAAACAGTTTCTTCAACGTTGTAAGTTGCATTCGCATAGAACAGAAGAGAATCCGGAGAATCCGTTGATCCTGATGAGAACTTAATTTCCCATGCAGTAGAATTTCCAATCGACGTGAACAAACCTCTGTTTTCCACAGAATAGTTGTCATAGTTGTCATTAGGGTCTTTCAACGGGATTACCCAGCCCAAGTCCTTTATGCTTGATGCGTCATCTTGCGCCAAGCCTTTTATGGTAATTGCCGACATAACCGCATCGCCGATAGACGGAGACGGAGAAGTAATTAAAATCTGAGGCGCATTTTGATCCATTGTAATGTTCATATTGCCCACGCCTTTTTGCTCTGATGCGTCAGACACTTCAGCACTCAAAGTCCATGGCTCACCATTCGTGTTATCAGTAATACCACTGAGATCAATCGGTCCTATCACATATACATATTTGCCATCTGTAGGTTTGGTTGTGTCAGTAAACGCATCAATATTTGTTCCATTGATTGTAATATTGCCAAGTTCACTTTCAGGAACTACAGTGTCATTTAATTTCACTATCGGCGTGACAAATTTTCCATCGCCGTTTTTTTGCATCTCCACTTCTTCAACAGCGGTCAACTCCATATACAGTTCACTATAATCACCATTCTTTGAGAACACTTTGCTGCCGGCAGAATAATCCGTCGGTGCATCACCTCGAGCAACCCTAATCGTAACAACAGGGGCTGCCATATCCGCAGTGTACGAAATACCGTCTGTTTCATCTTTATAGACATAAGTGCCATCAGACTGTTTATCCTTTATTCCTGCAATTTTCATTTGAGCAAGGGCATTTGCCGCTTCCCAATAGAAATGAGTGCCTTCATTATCAATACAGTAGAAGTAGAACTTAAGCAGACCTTCTCCGCCCCCCTCATAACTGAAAGAACCACTTCCCGCTTGAACAGCAAGTTTTGTCCAGCCGTTGTCTTTTTCGCCATCGCGGACAGTATCAGCACCTCTCGGATATTCTCCATTCACAAACGTAGACTTATTGATAATGTAAAGTCCTTTCACAACGCCATCAGCACCAGAGTCATCATCGGTAAGAGAACCATACACCATTGTCGATTGCTTAATGTTTGTGCCGGTAATATCCATATTTGTCAAAACGATTTTCGGTCGGTCAGAATCTTGATTTATTGTAATGGCTCGTCCCTCATCATCATTTTCATTTCCCGCCTTATCAGGAATGATCATGCGGATACGAACAGTTTTATCAGTGCCTGTAGCATTATATTGTGTTGTGTCAAGTTCGCAAGACCAAGAAGAGCCAATAAAAGTTACCGGAGTGACCGTATCAGCATCTGTCCAACCGCCGTTTTCTTCTTTTTTTATCTGCAACGTTCCTGTTAATGTATCAGGCAATGCAATGGTATCAGAAACGCTTCCTGTGATTTTGATTGTTTTGTTCACCGTTGCATCTGCCGCAGGACTTACAATGCTAACGGTGGCAGGTGTTGTGTCATACGTAAAAGAAATCAGTTCATCTTCTGTCACATTTCCAGCCACGTCAATCAATCTGTAATACAGCGTGTTAGCCCCTTCAGAAAGATTGTCAAGAGGAATTGTAATTGGAGCGGCTGTCGTCACTTCATCTGTTAAACTTCCAACTGTAAATGCAGAAGCCGTGTCCGAGTCATACAAAGCCTGATCCGCGGCAAAACCATATTTTGCGCCTATCAAGATTTGCTTAAGACCGCTCACCTCTGTTGAAGTAGAACCTTCCACAATATCAGTTGCTGTATAAGAAAGTTTCAAGTTCTTTGTGTTCACTGTTCCCGTTCCATTAGTAGCAAGAACTTTTCCATTTTCATCGGTAATAACAACCGTGTCTTTATCTAGACTTGGTGCGTTTGTATCCACTTTCAAAGTAAATGTTCTTGTGTCGCTCGAATTTCCTGCCTTGTCATACGCTTGCAATACAACTGTGTTTGTGCCATCGTAATACGTGCTGTTTATGCTGTAATTTGGAGATGCCGTTGCATAGTTTACAGGTTCACTGCGATCAGTTCCACTCGCATCTTTGCCTGTAATTGTCATTATTACATGGTCAGGGTTTGTTTCAATCAGTTTTCCGCTGATTGTAATTGAATTCTGCCCTTCTTTAAACCAAACAGAATTATTGGTCGCAGTTATTTTATCAGAATAAACTATGAGTGTTCCTGCTTTGAATGTAATTTTATCAGCGTCAACATCTGAGCTGTCTACAAATACAGGTTTCGTTTCATCAACCTTATGTGTTACCGGGCTTGTGTTTGTTCTTCCATTCTTATCAGTTGCGGTAAACGTCCACTTATAGGTTGCAGTCTCAACAGGATTAGGAATAGTAACATCTACCGACCACGTATAGTCTGTTGCGCTACCCTCTTTCGGTGTTACAACTGCCTCGAAAGAAACACCTGAAACCTTGTTCCCATCCTTTTCAAGAGTTCCAACAACAGTGTCAATTCCAGATTTGTCAGACGCACTACCCGTAATTGTAAATGTCTTTCCTTGGAATTCCGACAATGGATAAATCGAAATGCTTGGAATGTCATTGTCATAGATAAAGGTCAAGGTTTTTGTGTTCGTTTTTGGCTCTGTCCTACCCGCAACATAATCTTCAACAGTAACAGTTAGTTCGTGTTTTCCAGTTGAAATAGTATCAGGCAGTTTAATTATATCACTGTGATCTGTTTTCTTTTGTGTGCCGCGTGTGAAAAATTCTGTCTCTGCACCATCCAATTTGTATGTTGCTTTCCCCACTTCGTCATCGTCTTTCACCGTTACTTGGATTGTATTTCCCTCAATTCCAAGTGTCTCATTATCCTCTTTGTTTAATGAGATTTCAGGAATATCCGTTGACTGGTCAATGTTCAATTCTGCTGTTGCTGTCGCATCGTTTCCAGCCTTGTCCACCGCATAGACGTGAAGTACATACTCGCCTTTGCTCGCTTCAGGCGTTGTTGCATTATAGTCTCCGCTGATTTTTGTTGTGTCAAGAGAGATAGAAAGATTCTTGTACAGTTTTTCAGTAGTAGAAATTGGAATTACAATTTTTCCTTCACTGTCTGAAGCTAAAACACTATTATCCTTGGTGTCTGTAACACTGATATCAGATATTTTTTCAGAATTACCTTCAGAATTACCTTTTTTTGTTACATACAAGTAGCAATTTCCAGTGCCATCCTTTCCATCGCCGAGAGCAGTTTCATCCGTCAAATTCAAAGACACCGTAACAGTACCGTTTAAATATTCCCCGCCCTCTTTTGAAACTCGTGGTGAAATAGAATTGATGGTAATTGTCGGTGCTTTTGTGTCAACGGAAACAGCAACTGTTTCTGAAGTTTCATTTCCTGCATTATCAGTCGCCCTCACTTCAAGCGTATGCACTCCAGATTCATAAAGATTTGCATAGGTATCATTCGTTATAGTAAATGTATAGAGATCACCGTTCTTTGTGGGTTCAATGGAAATCTTGTCGCCGTTTTCATACAACGCAACGGACGCAATACCGCTCAAAACATCCTTTATGGTTGCCGTTATAACAACATCAGCACTTGCATCATCCTTTGTAAGTCCGTTTGGATCGGCTTTTAGACCGTCAATCGTTGGTGCAACTCCATCAGGAACTACTGTTATTTTGCCGCTTGGATTGCTAGCAGGCTGTGAAATATTTCCTGCGCCATCCTTAAATGTTATGTAAAGGAGATATGTTTTTCCAGATTCATATCCTTTAACAGGGATGCTCACCTCCCATGTACCTGATTTATTATCTGATGTTGATATTCCGGTTTTCTTCCAAACATCAGTATCTTTGAGTTTTTCGGCAGTATAATCAGGTTCATTCTCAGCGAGCGCATAGTAAACAGAGCCGTCAAATCCACTCACATTGTCCTTTACTGCTCCACTCACCTCAAGCACACCATCTTTTTTGTTCAAGTACACTGTGTCAGGAGCAGTTGCAGAGCCACCACTCAAATCAACTTCTTTTCCATCAATTTTTGTAATTGTGAAAGTTGGAGATTCAGAATCCACCTTATAAGTGATTATGTGCTTTTGGGATTGTCCAAAAATGTCGGTTGCAGTGTATTCTACGCTATAATCATCGTCTGTTGCTGGAGGAATTACTTCATCTGTAAATTTACCATCGCTACCAACAGTAACCTCAGCAGTATCAATAATTGTGCCATCGTTCTTTTTATTTTCACGCTTTATTTTGGCTATTCCATTTTCATTCTTTATTCCGTTTCCATCTTTCACCGTTCCGCTTACAGACATCTTATTTGTTTGTGAGTAATAGTTTCCGTTTACAGGTGTTACACTTTCAAATGTTGGTGCGCCTGAATCCAGTGCAATATGATATGTTTTTGTAATTGATCTTGGCGGAATCGGATTTTTATCGTTTATCTCGTTTATGTCAGTTACGGTAACAACAAGCGTGTAATATCCTTCGTCATTTGGAAGAGAAATAGGGAAACTTGAACCGTTGTCTTTAAGAGTTCCCGTTGCATCTTTACCGTTGTATAGCTTCCAATCAATTGATTTAATTCCATCATCATCGCTTGCAGAACCATTTAAATTTTTGTTTGGAGTAAACAAGTTTTTACCAGATGTAATTGCGTTTGCAGCAATTGTCTCATCAACATCATTTATGGTAAGCGTTGGAATATCTGTTGACTGGTCGATATTCAATTCTTTTGTTGCTTCTTCAGTATTTCCGCCCTTGTCAATTGCATGAACCACAAGGGTGTATGTTCCTTTGCTTGCAGTAATTTTTGTTGTGTTAATTTCTAATTCAACGTTCTTATAATATTTTTCAGCGTCAGGAACACTAATTGGATTACTGTCCGCGCCCACGCTTTCAATTATTCCATCGATTTTTTTACCACTTTCATCTTTCACATACCAATAACATCCATTATTTGAAAGGGCGGTTTCATCTATTAATATCACGCCCACTTTCACAACGCCGTTTAACCATTGAACACCGTCTTTCGTAACCGTTGGTGAAACTGAAGTGATATTAACCGTTGGTGCTTTGCTATCAACACCAATTGTAACAGTTTGTGTGTCAGCATAGTTTCCAACTTTATCAAATACCCTTGCATAAATTACATGATCACGTGATTCTTTATACAATTTTTCATATGTATCCTTATTTACCGTAAGCGTTCCGCTCTCATCAAAAGCATCATCAACGGCTTGATTTCCGTCTTCAAACAACAACACTTTGTCAATTCCACTTCCATTTGCGCCGTCAGAAAGTCCAGTTACTGTAAATGTTATAGAAGCATTGCTGTTTGTGCTTGAAATTGAAGATGTAGAAGAGGTAAAGTCTCCAATCGTCGGCTTATCTCCATCAGGAATCACTGTAATAATGCCACTTGGATTTGCAGCAGGCATTGAAACATTATTAGCGTTATCTTTAAACGTAATATAAAGAGAATACGTTGCTCCAGAATCATAGTTATTGACAGGTATGCTTAATTTCCATGTGCCTGATTTATTATCCGTTGTTGTAATTGCGGATCGCGACCAACCAGCAGAAGTTGGGTCGTCATAATTAGGCGCATCCGCTGATTTGGCAAGCATATAGTAAACAAAGCCGTCAAATGCAACGTCATCTTTCACAGTTCCTTCCACGTCAAGGAATCCAGACGATTTGTTTAAGAATATTTTGTCTGGAGCAGTTGCTTCGCCACCGCTCAAATTAACTGATGTGTTATTGACTTTTGTAATTTCAAAAGTTGGCGCACCTTTATCAATGTTATAGGTAATTTGACATACTGTAGATGATTGACCATAAATATCAGTCGCAATGTATTTTACAGCATACGTGCCTTTTGCGTTTTCAGGGGGTGTTATTATATCGTTAATTGTGTATGTTTTTTCACGAGATACAAAATCTGTTTGGGGTTTTGCACCATTTTTGTCAAATGCTTTACTTGTTCCGCCTGACGTTCCGTTTTCTTCATCCCATTCTATTGTGCCGTCATCCTGTCTAATTCCCGTTATAACTGAAATATTTTCTATTCCGCTTCCATCCTGCACAGTTCCCTTCACATTCATTCCCGCTTCAGAAACATATCCTCCGCTTGCAGGAGTCACATCTGTAATAGTCGGTGCGCCTGAATCCACCGCCACATAGTATGTTTTTGTGATTGATCTCTTTGGAGTTGTATCACCGTTTTCTCTTTTGTCAGTAGCCGCAACAACAACCGTATACACACCCTCTTTTTCAGGAAGCATATAGGATAGTGTGCTTTGAATTGACTTTTTATTATCTACATCTGGAGTTTTCGATGCTATATCCTCTTTTTTTACTTCGCCCGTATATACACTTATATAAGCGTTGCCAATTCCATCATCATCTGACACAGAGCCACTTAAAGTTGATGACTTGCCAAACAAGTTATTCCCTACGGTAATATCACTTGCTGTTTTTACCGAGTCTGAATCTTTCGCACCTGTTATTGTCACAACTGGATTGTCGGTTGATTGATTAATATGGCAAGTATATGTGTCAATTTTGGTATTTCCCGCTTTGTCTTCCACTGTAACTTCAAATGTCAAATCTTTGTTATCTTCAAATACATTTTCTGTAGTATAAATATATTCCTCGATGAGGGTTTGACTATCCTTATATTTATCTTTAAACTCTTTTTTGACCGTGCCATCTTGTTTTAGAACAAGTCGCGTTTTTGTGCCTGCTAAATAGGAATCTGCAATGCTAAAACTCACTTTTATTCTGCCGTTCACTACAGGATTAGTGCCATTCTGCGCAATCGGCGTTACAGTGATATTGTTAATTTCAGGCTCTTTTGCGTCTACTGCCAACGTTGTGTCCGCCTGACCTTCAAGTCCTATAGAGTTTATTGCAACAACTCGTATCACATATTTATAGTTATCGCCTTTGTTTGCCGCACATTTTGAATAACCGTCGCCGTCTTTTATATCAAAATTCCACGTATAAGCAGCATTTGCATTGTTAGAACCCGTTGTTAGGATAGGTTTTGTCGTTCCTTTAATTATTCCTATTTCTTTATTTCCATCTCCCTCATCATAAACGGTAATATCATATTCAATCTTTGTAATTTCCGATGATACAGAAGTTGCCGTTCCTTCTATCTTCATATCCCCAGCAAGCTGAATTACAGCGTTATTGCTTGATGTCGGTTTTGTGATTGTTATGCGTGGAGGCTGCCCGGATGCAATTCCTGCAAATCCGTACTCAACGCTTTCAACAAGCTCCAAGTCGTCTTGATCTACTCCATACGCCGCAAGCACATATTTTTTGCCATCGGAAATATCTCCCATTGTGAATGTTTGTGTAAAACTTTCAACTGTACCGCCCTTATACTCCTCACTTCCATTAAAAAGCTGATTTTTTTTATCTGTAGCAGCCGTTTCGTAATAGGCTTTTGGATTGCTATAAATCTTTGACATTTCAGCATCGTTTACACTTTCATACGGTCCAAAACAATAAACAGTTATGTTCTTTGGATCTATCAATGTTTCATCAAGACCCATTTTTGCTGTGAATGTAATCTTACTGCCTTTTGACGCACTGTTTGCATCAAAATTATAGACATTATTATCTTTATCAATCGCATATCCACTAAATTCGTAATGTGGGTTTGCATCCTTATTCAGTTTGAAGGCAAGACGTTCTTTTTCAGTTGCGGTATCTTTCAGCACCTCCAAAAGCTCTTCTCTCAATTCTTGTGCTTTTTCGCTCGTAATTCCTGCGGCTCGGCTTTCGCCTTGAGTCGCTGCGTCAGCATCTGTAACTTTATAACTTCCATTTAAAATCGCTTTAAAATCACTTGCAGTAAACTTATATTCGCTATTTTTGCCCATATATTTTGTATAGACATCATCATAAAGATAGACTTTTGTAGTAACGTTTCCTTCGCTATCAGCATCTGGATTGGTATTCCACCCCCCCCCAGTATCATTTTTTGGCGTTGTGTACTTTTCAGCCGCATCCATAATTCTCACTGTGCAGTAAAAAGGTTTGTCGCCACTTGTATTCTCGCCGTACATTTTAAGATAGCGATCATTTAAACTTTCTCCTGATGGATTATATTCTGCTTGTCTATCATACTGCGCAAAGGTAACTTCTGTTCCACCTGCCACTGAAATATTTTCTTCATAACAATCTAGCAGTATGTTGGAAGTCTCTTTCTCATATACTTCAACGTGAAATTTTTTTATATCGTGGTCATCGGCTATGTTTCCAGCCACTTTGAACATCGAGCCATACGAAGTTGGATTGTTTATGTCTATTCCACCCGGACTTTTGATAATAAACACTGGTTCTGTATTGTCAATTTCAATCGCCCTTTCTGCAATAGTTGACTCTCTGCCGATTTCATCATAAGCAACTGCCCTAAAAACATATTTTCCGTCCGCAAGTGGATATGAAGAGTTACTTCCTTTATTGTTTATCTCCACTTTCCACGTACCGTCTTCTTCGGGGTTCGCAGTGTGAACAAGGGATCCTCCACTGTTAGCAATCGTAACCTCAACTTTTTCAACGCCCCTGTCATCAGAACATTCTCCCGCCAAAATAAAGGCACCTCGGACAATTGCATTTGAAGGCGGATACTCAATTGACACTTTCGGAGCCTCTGTATCAACAGACGAGCCTAAACCAACGTTTGAATTGCAAGACCAAAACAAAAATCCTGCACCTATGAAAACAAACGCAACTACACTGATACATACAGTTTTTAAAATAGGCAGATAACTTTTCATAACAAATCTCCTTAAAAAACAAACAAAACCAATACTTCTAGATAAAAATTATAAAACACGTTTTTAAATTTGTAAAACAATTTTTTTGCGTAATTCATAATTTATTTAAAAGAGATTTTTTATAAAAGATTTGCACCTGTGAATGTTTTGAGATTTCTTGAAACAATGCGTTTATGTTCTCTCACACGAAATGTATGAAATAACAATGATAAAAAGTGGGAAGAGGGCTTTGTGCAATGGAGATAATTGCTGACATCACGAATTTTACTGAAAATAAGAGGGGATGGCGGATTGCCGCCGGCTGCACCAGTCGCAGGGCAAAGCCCTGCTTACCGAGTTTTGTACGCTGCGCTACCAAAACTCGCGAGATTTTTCACCGTCATTGCAAGTGTGCTGAAAAAAAAATGCCCGTGAGCCTTGAGGTGGACTTCCCACTAGCCAGTTTTGCGTAAAGTACGCAATTTCTACGGAATTGTTACCGAGTTTGCATTGCAAACTCGCGGGCAAAACTGGAGGCGAATGCAAAATCAGCATCTTGCAAACAAGAAATGTAAGCATTCGCCACGTCTCTCCTCGTTGAAAGAAAATTTACAGCAACTCGCTTATTTGTTGTGCTGAAATGCCCGTGCATTTTGTAATCAAATCGGCGGAAAGCCCGTTCTTTAGCATATTTCGCGCGGTTTCTATCTTTCCTGCCGCCATTCCCTCCGCTCTTCCTCTTTTTTCACCAATTGCAATGCCCTCTGTTCTCCCTCTCTTTTCGCCAATTGCAATTCCTTCTGTTCTTCCTTCATCACGTCCGTCATCGTGCCGCTCTTTCAACATCATCTCCCATGTCATATATTCATTCCTCCATTTCTGCTTGCCTCGCAGCTCTTTCAGAATCACGTCCAGCCTGCCCGTGAGTTTCGAGGCGGACCTCCCGCTGGAGAAGAACTCCAATAGCCGCTTACGCTCCTCATCGGGAATCATGTCATACCTCTTGAAATTATAGAACACTTTCAGCGTTTTGTCATTCAGTTTTATCTCGGGGGCCTCCCGGCAAGTATTCTCGAACGTGTAGACTGGAAGCCCCCTCCCGAACAGGTCGAACGGGCATAAAAACAGCGTGTAGTTCTCCTTCATCTCGGAGTAGCCCATCCCCCTGTTCAGATTTTCAACGTCCGCCACGGACTGGTAGTAGCGTGCGCGCATGGGCAGGTCGCCCCTGTTGACCATTTGCAGCTCCACGTCAAAAACC
>JAAVAO010000035.1 GCA_014803985.1 Treponema sp. | reverse complement strand
TTGGTTGCGTTTCCAGTTTTTATAGTGTCTATAAAAACTGGCTAGATTATTGGAGATTGGGGGTCGGAGAGCCTAAAAATTGCTTTCGCAATTTTCTTAACGGCTTCCGATAAAACACCGCCCGCCATAGGCGTAACGCAACCTTGCATAACTTCTTCAAGGATTGTCCTTTTTGGTTGCGTTTCCAGTTTTTATAGTGTCTATAAAAACTGGCTAGATTATTGGAGATTGGGGGTCGGAGAGCCTAAAAATTGCTTTCGCAATTTTTTTTAACGGCTTCCGATAGAACACCGCCCGCCACAGGTGGGCTTACACAGGAGTAAAAATGATTGTTAGACTTATTGGAACGATGATTGTATTGGTTTTGATTGCGTTTTTTGCGGGTTTTAACCTTGACAACAAATGTTCTGTGAATCTTTTGGTGCATGAATTTGAAAACGTGCCTGTTTTTTTCACTATAATTATTTCTTTTGTGGCTGGCATACTTTTTTCATTGCCTTTTGCCCTTATACATCGTTCTTCAAAACAAAAAAACAATGAAAGTGCGAAACCTTCAGTAAAAGAACCTAAAAAAGTGCGATCATTCTTTTTTAAGAAAAAGAACGTGGACGAGAAAAAAAATGAAATGTCACATACAAAGTCTGCGGAATCCGCAGAAACACAAAATGAAAAAAGTGATCAGTCCGCTAAAACTCCTGAAAAAGAGGGTGAAAGCGATAAAAAGACTGTTTTGGAAACGGACGCAAAGTAAATATGAAAAGAGTTGTTCTATTTGCCCTATTGATGTTCTTTTCTATTTCTCTTTTTTCGCAGGAGCGCACCGCCCTCGAAATCAGCAATGCTGCGATAGAAAAGAAAAATCCTATTGACGCTATAAAATACATTCAAGCGGAGGTGGAGCGTGTGGAAATTCCTGCTGAAAAGCGCGCGCTCTATGCATTCTTGGGAAATTTGCAGGAAATGACCGCCCTTTATGGCGATGCGCGAGACTCCTACGCAAAAGCGGCTGCGATTGCTGCAAACGATGTGGAGGGGATGCCTAAAAAATCAAACGAAAGGCTTGTGATTGACGCAGTTCGTTGCGCGCTTTGTTCTGGAGAAGGGGAGTTGGCTTTGCATTACTTGAATTCTGCGGTTAGAAATTCAAAAAGCATGGAAATTCAGGCAGAAGTAAGACTCTACGAACAATGGGCGGTTTTAATAAATGCAGAAAATGCAGATGAAATAGAAGAGCCTCTTTCGATTTTGGAGGCATATTTAAATATATCTTCAATGAAATCAGTTCGTCAATCTATTTTGCTCACGTTGTGGTATGTTTCTGGCGAAAAGAAATTTGCCGAAACGCTTGTAAATGACTACCCGTCGTCAATGGAAGCGGCCGTTGTAACAGGAAAGGCGTTTGTTATGCCCTCTCCATTTTGGTATTTTGTGCCACGCAAAAAAAATTCTGAAATTGTTTCTGCGTCAACAAAGAAATCAAATGCCCCATCTGAAACTGTTTCAGCAGTGCATGATGAAACAGTGCAGACTGGAAATTCGATTGCTACCGACTCGCAAACTGAAAAGCCCCTTAAACAACAACTCGGTCTTTTTCGAGATGAAACAAACGCAAAGAATTTTGCCGCTCGTGTTCGGCAAAAGGGCTTTGAATGTAAAATTCAAAGCGAAACTCGTTCTTCTGGAACAACCTATTATATTGTAACTGTTGATGAAAACTCTGATGGCACAATAGGACTTCAGTTAAAAGACGCAGGATTTGAGTGTTATCCCCTCTATTGAGGAGGTATGAGAGGCACCTCTATTTTACTTGCTGATTTTTGAACATTCCCTCATTAACAAACTTCTCTAAATTTGATAGAATTGAAATAGATATACGTGCTACTAGATTCAATTTTAAGTTTAGTATGCGGGTAAAAAATATCATTGCGAGGTCGCAGTCTATGGGCAAGTTTTGATAGCACAGCAGACAAAACTTGTGGAGAATGCAAAACAATGTATTAGGAGGTTTTGTATGGGCAGAGTATATAACTTTTCTGCAGGGCCGTCATGTTTGCCCGAAGAGGTTTTGCATGAGTGTGCGGATGAGATGATGAATTTCAATGGCACGGGGCAGAGTGTGATGGAAATGAGTCACCGTTCAAAAGCGTTTGAACCGATTATCTGCGATGCAGAGGCGATGGTGCGAAAATTAATGAATGTGCCTGAAAACTATAAGGTGCTTTTTTTGCAAGGCGGTGGGTCAACTCAATTTGCTATGGTTGCTGAAAATCTTGCGATTCATACAGGCAAGGCGGCGTATATTCAAACTGGCGTTTGGGCGAAAAAGGCTGCGGCAGAGGCAAGGCATTTAGGCGTTAAGGTTGACATTGTTGCATCAAGCGAAGACAAAGGGTATTCTTATATTCCGCATGTTGAAAAAATCAGCGGAGACTATGACTATGTATACATTTGTTTGAACAATACTATTATGGGTACACACTATGAATATATTCCTGACACGGGCGACATTCCTCTTGTGGCGGATATTTCATCTTGTATTTTGAGCGAGCCTTTGGATGTTTCTCGATTTGGCTTGCTTTTTGCTGGTGCGCAAAAGAATTTGGCTCCTGCGGGCGTTACTCTTGTCATTATTCGTGATGATTTGGTTACGGAAACTCCGAGAGACGGCACTCCTACGATGCTTTCTTACAAAACGCATGTTGACGGTGGCTCTCTGTATAATACTCCACCATGTTATACAATTTATGTTTTGGGAAAGGTTATGCACTGGATTGAAAGAAATGGCGGAGCTGAAGGAATGGCAAAGCGAAATCGCGAAAAGGCGGATTTGCTGTACAATTATCTTGATAATTCTGATTTTTACCATGCGACTGCTGAAAAGGGAAGTCGTTCTCTTATGAATGTTCCTTTTTTGACAAAATATTCAACTGGTGCAACTGATGAAAAAAGTCTTGCAAAAGAAAAGGAAATAAACGATGCCTTTGTGAAGGAGGCGGCGGCTTCTGGTTTGGTGAACTTGAAGGGACACCGTTTGGTTGGCGGAATGAGGGCATCAATTTATAACGCAATGTCTATTGACGGCGTGAAGGCGTTGATTTCATTTATGGAAGAATTTGCAAGTAAAAATTGATTGCAGAAGTAGGGGAAAATGAATGCATCGCATTCACAAACTAGAATAGTCGCCATTTTTGATTCGTCGCTAACGCAGTATTTTAAAAGGAGTTATGATAAAAGCACCGCACAAATGGCGCAACACTTTTATCATGACAAGTTTCCGTTGGAAACTTGCATATCAAATGCCATTTCTCATTTCATTACGAAGTGGCAGGGAGTATATAATGTTTAAAATTCAAACTTTGAATAAAATTAGTGCAATTGGACTTGAGAATTTTCCGCGCACTGATTATGAAGTTGCATCAGATATAAATAATCCTGACGCGATTTTAGTCCGTTCTGCCGATATGCATGAAATGGCATTGTCGGAAAGCGTTAAAGCGGTGGCGCGTGCTGGAGCGGGCGTGAACAATATTCCTATTCCAAAATTGACGGAACGGGGAATTGTTGTTTTTAATACCCCTGGAGCGAATGCAAATGCAGTGAAGGAACTGGTAATTCTATCTATTCTCCTTTCAAGCAGACCAGTAATTCAAGCGAATGCATGGGTGAATACATTGTCTGGCAAAAACGATGGAATTGCAGAGACTGCCGAAAAGGGCAAAAGTCAATTCGTTGGTCCTGAAGTCAAGGGAAAGACACTTGGCGTAATCGGTCTTGGTGCCATTGGTGCGATGGTTGCAAACACTGCGATAAAGTTGGGGATGGATGTTATCGGCTATGATCCATTTTTGTCTGTAAAGGCTGCTTGGGAGCTTGATCACAAGGTTCACCACGCTGAAACGCTCGATGCTGTTTACGCAAAGTCTGATTATATCACTCTCCATGTTCCTCAAACTGATGACACAAAGGGAATGATAAACGCATCCAGCATAAAGACAATGAAAGATGGGGTGAGAATTATCAATATTGCACGCGGCGGATTGGTGAACAATGCAGATATGATTGAAGCCTTGAATTCGGGCAAGATTTCTTGCTTTGTTTCAGATTTTGCGGCGGAAGAATTGTTGAACAATCCAAAGGTTATTTGCATGCCACATTTGGGGGCGTCAACTCCAGAGGCGGAAGATAACTGTGCGTGTATGGCTGTTTCAGAATTGAGGGAATTTCTTGAATTTGGAAATATAACGAATTCCGTGAATTTTCCGAAAACTATCACGGACAACCCGATTCCTGCTGGCGGAACAAGGCTTTGCATAAGCCACAAGAACATTCCCGATACGATTTCAAAGTTTACAAAGATTCTTGGCGATGCAAAGTTAAATATTGCCAGTATGATAAATCAGGCGCGCGGTGATGTGGCATATAATATCATTGATGTTGATGGAAAGGTGACGGATGATATTATTTCACTTTTGGCATCGTGCGACACTGTGAACAAAATAAGACCGATATTTGCTTAAATAAGTCAAAATTCGAGTTTTATGGTTCTCTATTATTTGGTCGGCTTGTTGATTCGTACCAATTCTTGCCGCATTAAAACGTGACAGTTGACCTACATATAACGGGAGGGTGAAAAGTCATCCTCCCGTTAGTTTTTATAAGTCTATAGATCCCACAACAGTTGTGTTGTCATCGTCTTTGGATTTGTTTTTTGAGGGTGAACGAGCGGATTTTGCGGATGATTGCTCCGATTCTTTTGCTTGTTTTTGCGCCCTTGTTTTTGGAACTGCAAAAAGAGCCAGCAGACTTCCGCAGAATCCGCCTGCAATATGTGCAATTGTCGAAGCGTTTTCTTCCGCTGGATGTCCAGTGAATTCCTGTGCAATATATAAAATCAAAATAAGGATAAATGAAAGCGGAATTTCGTTTTTTGAAATAGATGAAAAGGCTGCAAGTAGTATCATTAAAAAGGCAATGTCATTTGCTCCGAGCATTGGCACAGGTGAAAAACACGCTGCAACAACCCCTGAAACAAACGCGCTCATTGTCATCATAAGAACAAGAATCGGAGAGCCGTATCTTTCTTCAATGAGCGGTCCTAAAAGCAAGACAAACGAAATGTTTGAAATTAAATGTTGCCAATTTGAATGCCCAAAAATATGGAGAAGCAAACGCACATAGTCAAGTGCATTGTTGAAGTGAAAGGGCATTTGACTTGAGGAGGCTCCAGGGGCTGTGAAAACAGCGGGAATAATCGTATTTTTGGAAGCCCAATTTAAAAACAAAACAAGAATCGTCATTAGTGCAAAAGTGAGAGTGATAGGTGCATTATAGGAAACCTTTATTTTTCCCATGAATTTTTTTTGAGCCATATTTTCATTATAAACAAAAGCAAGGTGACGGGCAAGTGCAAACAAAAAGTTGTAGAAGGTATGCAGTTTTTTGTTCACTGAGCAAAAATGCAAAAAGTCGTGAAAACGAAACTGACGAGTGGGTGAAACGGCTGCGCCCCGATGGAATAGTGCACTGCTTCTTTTCTTTTATGAGAAAATACGGTATATTTGGGGTATGATTACTGCCGCGATTTTTGATATGGACGGAACACTTTTGGATTCAATGGGGTATTGGCGAAATTGTGGTGAGATTTTTGTGCGCTCACAAGGATTTGAAGCGGAGAGAAACCTTTCTGATATACTTTTTCGATGTAGTATGGCTGAGGGCGTTTCATATCTTCAAAAAAATTATTTTCCCGACTGGGATGTTCATCGCGTACATGATGGAATTATCGGGGTGCTTTTTGACTCGTATGCAAAAACAATTGCTTTAAAGGAGGGGGCGAGAGATATTTTAGAGGCTCTTTGTGCGCGGAAAATCCCTTGCGCCCTTGCTACTGCTACTCCAAGAGAGCTTTTTTCCCCTGCGTTTGACAGACTTTCCCTTTCTCATTATTTTAAAGGCGTTTTTACCTGCCCGGAACTCAATACAAATAAGAGTTGTCCAAAAATCTATGACGCTGCCGCACGGTTTTTGGGGGTGCACTCGGAAAACTGCCTTGTTTTTGAGGATGCGCTTGTTCCAATAAAAACGGCAAAAACGGCTGGATTTAAAACAGTTGGCGTTTTTGACAAGTCAAGTGAGCGCGAAAGCGATGTGATAAGGCAGTTCAGTGATGTGTATGTGAATTCTCTTTTGGAATTGGATATGGATGCGGCTCTTGCACTTTAGAACGCTTTTGAATTTTGATCGATTTGTGCTTTTTCCGATGCTTGTCACTGCTTTTTTCCGCTGTCTTTACAAAACTGACTTTTTTAGGTATTGTAAAAACTATGAGATACACATACAAAACGGAAAAGACGTGTTCAACAGAAATTTCTCTTGATATAAACGGTGATGTTGTTACAGGCGTTTCATTTGTCGGAGGATGTCACGGCAATTTGCAGGCGGTGCCGCGCCTTGTTGAGGGATTGACGGTTTCCCAAATTACAGAAAAATTGAAAGGCATTAACTGCCGTGGTCGGGGGACTTCTTGCGCTGATCAATTGGTTTGTGCGGTTAATGCTGCATACAAAGCGGAGAAAGCGTCTTCAGCAGCCTCCGAAGAGAAGGTGTAGTTTTATGAAAACAGCTCTTACTATTGCAGGCACTGATTCTTCAGGTGGTGCAGGGGTTCAAGCGGATATAAAAACTTTGACTTGTCACGGTGTTTTTGCGATGTGTGCAATGACTGCATTAACTGCACAAAACACAACAGGCGTTTCAGATGTTCTTGATGTGGGACCTGATTTTTTGCGCGAACAAATAAAAATGTGCGCCATTGATATTTTTCCCGATGCAGTAAAGACGGGAATGATTTCTTCGCCTGAGCAGGCGCGTGTTATTGCGGAATGCGTGCGCGAATATTCTTTGAAAAACATTGTTGTAGATCCTGTTATGGTTGCCACAAGCGGCGCGCGTCTTGTTTCGGAGGAAACGATTTGTGAGGTTCAAAAGAGTCTTTTTCCGCTTGCACTGATTGTTACGCCAAATATTCCAGAGGCGGAAGTTATTGCGGGGCTTACCATTACTTCAAAGGACGATATGGAGAAAGCCGCCTCAATTATTTACAGAGAATACGGATGCGCAGTTTTAGTCAAGGGCGGACATTCCTCTGATCGAGCGGATGATTTTTTGTTTGGAAAAAATGGTGGAATATGGCTTGAGGAAGCGCGTATAGAAAATCCAAACGCACACGGAACGGGCTGCACGCTTTCTAGTGCAATTTGTGCGGGACTTGCCTTGGATATGAGCCTTGAAGATTCTGTTCGAGAGGCAAAAAAATACATTTCTGATTGCCTTCGGCAAATGCTGAATTTGGGTAAAGGGCGCGGACCATTACACCATATTATAAAAAAATGGTAGAAACAGATAGGCGCACTTATTCTATAGGTGTAGCGATTTATTGAAATCTTCTTGCGATTTCTGAAATTTTTTCGGCAAGGGCGGTCATCGCTTCTTCAGTTGTGGAGTGACCAAAACTAAATCGTACTGCATTTTCACTTACATCATGGCTGACGTTCATTGCGTCTAGAACGGGGCGGTTGCTTTTTTTTGCGGAGCATGCACTTCCAGTTGAAATGTAAAATCCTTCTGCATCAAGGGCGCGCATCATGACTTGCCCTGGAATTCCTTTGAACGATGCTTGGACTATCCACGGGGAAAATCTGTCTTCATTTTCAATGCGGCATTCTGGAATGATAGTGCAAGAGGGGATTTTAAAAAGAGAGGCTATAAATTTTCTTGTGAATTCAACTTGCGCCATGTATCGAGGGCTTTTTTCACGGATAAAATATTTTTCGAGGCATTTTGAAAGACATATTGCTCCATACACATTTTCCGTTCCACTGCGTATGCCGCTTTCTTGACCGCCGCCCTTTAAAAACGGCTCAAAAGTGTCTTTTGCATATAAAAGTCCTATTCCGCGCGGCCCTGAAATTTTGTGTGCGCTGATCGATGCGCTGTCAACTTTTAGACCTTTCAAATCAAGCGGGATTTTTCCTGCCGCCTGAACGCAGTCCACATGGATTTTGGGGCGGCGTTTTCCACGCGTTGCGTTTTCTACAGCGTCCACAATTTCGGCAACTGGTTGTATCGCTCCTGTTTCATTGTTCACTGCCATTATGCAAATCATAACCGTTTGAGGCGAAAGGCACTTTAAAACTGATTCTGCTGTAACAATGCCGCTTTTTTCCGCTGGTATTGCAATTGTCTCAATACCGCACTTTTTCATTTGAAGTGCCATTTCCCTTACGGCAGGATGCTCTATAGAACTGAATAAAACTGATTTTTTTTGCGGACGATTTAAAACAGAGAGCAAAGGAATATGGTTTGCCTCCGTTCCCCCCGACGTGAAAAAGAGTGTGGAAGAGGGAACTCCCAGTGTTTTTGCTGCAAGGTTTCGCGCATTTTCTAAAAGTTCTCGCGCTTCCTTTCCTGCGGAATGAAGACTTGATGGGTTTCCCCATGCATCCAAAGTTATATTTAATGCAGAGGAAAGAATGTCTCTGTCGGCAGGACTTGTGGCTGCCCAGTCAAAGTAGTGTTCTGTTTGTTCGCCTGTCATTATTTTAAAACCTGTAGAATTTCTGCATCATCTATTTCTTCAATAAAGGTGTCGTTTAGTCCTCTTTGCAAAACGAGAGTGATTTTGCTTGAAGCATTCTTTTTGTCCTTGTGCATGACGTTTACCAGTCTCTCTCCAATTCCGCCGCCAGTAACATAATCAGGGTATGGCGTTATGTTCCAGCCGTATTTTTCCAAAATTGAAAGCACTTCATCTTTGTAACTTTCGCTACAGATTTCAAGGCGGGCGCAAAGGGTTGCCATGCGACCAATTCCCCATGCAACTGCATCTCCATGCGTCATTGTTCCAAGCCCCGCAACTGTTTCAAGGGCATGGGCAAACGTGTGTCCGAGATTTAGGAATTTTCTAATGTTTTTTTCCGTCAAATCCGCTTCCACGACGGTTGCTTTTATTTTCGCGGAACGCTGTATTATGTCAAAGACGAGTTTTTCATCGCGAGCGATAATTCTTTCGGATTCATTTTTGAAGATTTCGTAGAGTTCTTTGTCATAAAGCAGGGCGGTTTTAAATCCTTCTGCAAGTCCTGAACGGAACTGTTCATCGGAAAGACTTTTTGTGAAATTTGGAAAATAGTGAATTTCTTCAGCGGGAAAAAACGTTCCCACCATATTTTTATATGTCTTGAAGTCCACTCCTGTTTTTCCGCCGATTGAAGCATCCACCATGGAAAGAAGCGTTGTGGGGACAAATTGGACTGACGCTCCCCTTTTGTAAAGCGATGCGGCAAAACCTGTTATGTCTGATATTACGCCGCCGCCAATGCCAACGAACAAATCGTTTCTAGAAAAGCCGGATTCCAGGGCGAATTCTACAATGCTGAGCGCGCTTTCTATTGTTTTATACGCTTCTCCAGAGCCTAGAATAAGCAGAATGTCTTGTTCAAATTTACCATCTTCAAAAAGTGCGGTAAAAGGCTCCATGCAAGGAAGGCTGGCAACTGAGGCATCGGTGACAAAGCAACGCCGACGAACTTTCTTTTTATCGGTTTCGCTGCCTGATGGAGAAGGGGGCGCAGAACTCTCCTCCGCAAGGGGAGTGGAAAACAGTTCAGGCTGAAGATGAGAGGAGGTTGCATCGGGTGAACGAGTTGAAGAGCCAGACGGATTTTTCTCTTCTTGTTTATAAAAAAGAGAGACTAAATCAGGTTCTTTGTCATAAAATGTAATTTTTGTTTTTTCAGTTCCTGCACTGACCTTCGGATATTTTATTAAAAATGAATTGTGTTTTTCTTTTATAGCCATACAGAGATTTTAGTATGTTTTCGAGTCCATTGCAAGGATTTCCGCCCTAACTTTTTCAACTCTGTTAATTTCTCTGCGAAGTATTTTTTCATAGTTTAATTCACCTGTTTTTATCCTTTCTCGTTCGTCCTCCCAGTTTTGCTTTGCAGTTATCGAAAGAAAGGTGAATTCCCGAACATTTGCTTTTTCCGCCCAATTTTTTGCCTCTTGCCAGTAGTAGAGTCCTGCATTGTAACAAGACAGGCATTTTTCGAGGTTTCGTAAATATTCTTCCTTCCACGGTGCATCATAAAAATACGCCGCCTTTTTATCATAAGTGCGGCCGAGTCGCAAGTGCTGTTCAATTAACTTTAAGTTTATATGCATTTGAAAGAGGTAGCGGTATTTTTCCCACTGTTTTTCGGTTGTGATTCCTGCATTTGCAAACAATGGATTACAAAAATCGGCGGCGGCGGCCTTTTCAAGCCAGTATATGTTTTCTATGCAATCATCAGGATATTGCTGGTAGTGTATATGATACAGTTTATACCAATCCTCCTTAAATTTGACCATATAAGCGTTTGCACGAGGAGTGGTTGTTGTCATAAAAACAAAAGCCAAGATAAAAATTTTTGCCGCATAAAATAGATTTTTCTTCACATTCACCTTATCGGCATTTTTTTCAAACAATCCCATATAAAATTTGAGGTTTCATCAATTGAAGCGGAGGCGTTTACGGTGATGACTTTCATTCCCTCTCCTTTTTTTGTTCCGTTGTATTCCGCAATTATTTTGTCATAGAGGGCGGCGCTTTTCTTTTGGAAGTCAAGCCGTTCATAAATTTCAGGGTTGTTTCCCCGATGTGCAACGCGTTCAAGAGCGGCTTCGGGCGCGATTTTCATATAAAAAAGCCATTCTGGAAGCGGAAAAGGACTGTTCAATAGTTCGGGAAGTTCTTTTCCACAGGAAACAGATTGATAGGCAAGACTTGAAAAAAAATATCTGTCTGAAATGATGATTTTTCCAGCATGTGCATGCTCCATAATTCCATTCTTTCCGTATATATGTTCGCATCTATCTGCCGCAAAAAGATATGAGGCCGTTTTTTCATCGACTGCAAATTCACCTTTTAGCATGCGCCGAAGAAATTTTCCTGTTTCCATGTTTGTGGGTTCTGCCGTGACAAACGTTTTTTCAGGTGCAAAATGGTTTGCAAGGGCTTTTACTTGTGTTGTAGTTCCCGACCCATCGATTCCTTCAAATACAATATAATTTTTAATAATCATAAAACTTTCCTAAAAAAAACCGATTATCTTAAAGATAGGTTTTATTCTATTTAAAATGCAAGACAAAAATCGTATATTTATTGTATAGAATTTTTAGCGTTTCGTAAAATGAAAAGATTGGCTTTTAAAGAATTTTTGAGTCTTATAATTTTCTTTCTCATTGCCATTGCCTCATTGTTTGTCATTCGACCAACATATAGGCACATATCGCAGCTTTTAAATTCGGGCGTTTTGTCTTTTTTTGATATGATTGAAGAAAAAACGGGCATTTCAGTTTCATATAGTTCAATGTCGCCGTCAATTTTTTCAGGTCTTTCCTTGAAGAAAATAGAATTGCGCGATGCTTCTGGCGGAGACACAATCCTTGAAATAAAAAACGCTGTGCTTAATTATAATATTTTTCAATTGCTTTTTGGAGATAGAAAAAAGGCATTTAAAACGTTGACAGTTGACGGGGTGATGTTCGGCTATGATAGCAGCGAGAATTATTCGCTGTTGCAAAAAATCTTTCCTTCTCATGCAGAAGATGAGGGCGAGCCTCTTGAGTCTGATTCCTTCAAGAAAAAAAATACACCGCAAAAAAAGCCGCAAGGGGGGAGACTTGCACTTTTTCAGGATATTGTTTCTCTGATTCCGTTTGGCGTTCTCATAAAAAACGTGCATATTCAATTTTCAGCGGATCAAAAGGTGCTGGATGTGTTTATGCGACGTTTGGATTTAAATCTTTTGCAGACAAGTTCTCGAATTGCGCTCGGCACGTATGGCTCAGTTTTGTATTCTGATGCCTCAAACGGTAAAAATTATTCAGTTGATTTTTCAGCAGATGGCTCTATTGAAGAAAATGTTGACGGCAGTCTTGTGAATGTGCATTTTTCAGATTTCACCGATGGAAATTTTAGGTTGAATACTTTAAATCTTCGACTTGGCTATGACAACCGTGTTGTTTCTGTTCGCACCGTTCAAAACACATATCCGTTCTTGGTTGCAGGAAAATATGATTTTGATTCGCAGGATATAGATGTTGCAGTTGAAACAAAAAATCTTGTTATTGGCGAGTTGTTCTATGTAAAAAGAATGACAGATGCAATTTCACGTTTGAAGCAAATGACAGTGAATATGAAGGCTTCGGCAGGATATAATATTGCCTCAAAACAGATGAATTATTCGGCGGACGGAATTATTTCTATTGCAAATGACAACCCCTTGGATGTTTCATACTCGTTGAGTGGCGATACAGACGAACTTTCCGTCAAGAAAATTGCTGTTGCGGGGAAAAACATTAACGCTGATTATTCAGGAAATTTTATATTTGAAGGTTTTAAACTTTCGGGAAATGCGAATGTATATAATTACACACTAAAAAATGGTGGGGTTATTTCCACGGAAGTGTATATCGATCCTCTTGAAAACGGTTTTTTTTGCTTTGCGCCGCAACTCGTTCTTGGAGAAAAGTCATTCACCGCTTTGGAGCTCTCTGTTATGTTTCAGCAGGATTCAATCGACTTCTCCTTTTCTCTTTCCGACTATGATCATTCAGATTCAGAGGAGCCGGGAGTTGTCCGCATGGACGGCAGTTTTATAACGGACACAAAATATCTTCAGGCAAGCCTTACCTCTTCAATGATGTATCTTGACAGCGTTGCAAAAACCGCTGCATTTTTTACAGAAAACAAGAAATCAAATTTTGCGTTTTTAGAGCCGTTTGTTTTTAATACAGAGTTATATTTTTCCAGCGACTTACACACTTTTTCATACAACGTTCCCTATATTGTTATTGCAAACACTCAAAAAGAGAATCAAGCGGTATATCTTTCTCTTGATGGCAATGAAAATTCCATTCAGATAACACAAGGAAATGCAATTTTTGGCAAAAATATGCTGCAACTGTCAGCGGCGTTCGAGCAACTTGAAGATTCTGATGAATCATTTTTTTCAGCGGACTTGCATTATGATTCCATTCCCTATCATTTTAATGGCACGGTTTTGCCGAGAACGGTTAATATAAGCGGCGACTATGGAACTGAATTTTATTTTCATAAATCGGGTTCTTCTCGGTATGACGGTTCATTTAGTTTGCAAGGATTTCCGCTTCCAGTTGGGAAGGCTGTTCTGTCATTTTCAGCGGACTCAGGGTTTTCATATACAAAATCCGATGGATTTGCGCTTTCTGCAAGCAGAGTTATTGTGGAGGAGGTGGGCGGAAGATACAACTTTTCCCCGCACTTGGAGTTTTCCGCTTCGGTTTCAAAATACGGGGCGTTTTTGAATAAAATTACATATAGTGACAGATTTTCTTCGCTTGAAGGAAAATCAGAGCTTCTTTGGAACATAAATGACGGAATTTTCGATTCCGCCAATTTTTCATTTAACGCGGAATCAGTAAAATCTTCAGACGAAAGCATTCATATTTCCCTTGACGTTTCAAATCCTAATGGAGATGCCCTATCTGTGGACTTTATCAAGCATTCAATGTACTTAAATGCACAGGCGGTTTTTGAGAAATTTTTGCTGGATAGATTTACTTCCGACAATAACAACAAAAACGAAGTGAGTGCAACTTTAATAGCAAGTGGCACTTTGGACAATCCTTTTATAGGCTTGAATGTTTCGGACTTGAGCTTTATGACTGGTGGAAATTTGCTTGCAGGGGTGCTTTCGGCGTATTTTGAAGAGCGGGTTCTGTCAATTGAAAACACTGAGTTAAAATATAACAAGATGACTTTTTCTGACATACAGCTGCGTTTTGACCTCGATAGTTTTTCAGGTCTTGCATCAGCAATTTTTGATGCAGAAGTCATTCGCCACACAATACATGCACCGCTTACCCTTGAGATTTCCGATTCTGTTATGGGAGAGGGTGGCATTGTTCCAGAAGAATTTAGAGTCCGTTTTTTTAGTCCTGAAATTTCAGGAAATTTCTTCAAGGAAAAATTTCCTGTGGAAATAAACGCTTTGCGCTCAAAGGATTTTACCACATTTTATACATCGGAAAATCTTGGCGTGAGCGGAATGTTCAGTGACAACGGAGAACTTAACGCACACATTTTGGCAGGTGAGGACGCAATGCTTTCTGCCAACGGCACTTTTGGACGAACGCTTGATATTTATATAGACGATGTCCATATAAACGGCGGAAAAATACTTTCGTATTTGAATTTGGATGTAGTTCGATTCTATCGGGGGATGATAACGGGGAACGTTCATATTGGCGGAATGAATAGAGATCCCGATTTCACCGGACTTTTAACGGTTTCAGATTTGGATATTACGCTTCCAACGGCAATTCCATATCATATAACTGCACCAAAAATAGACGTTGTTATGAATCACACGGAAATGAACATTGCTGAAATTCAAGCCCGTGTAAAAAACAACGCTCCAGTGAATGTTGGCGCGAATTTTTACTTTGACAGATGGATGCTTGAGCGCATAGACATACGGGCATATACACCGCCGAACGTTTTTGCGCCGGTGGATATTATCACAGGATACATTGAAATTGCAGGGGATGCATCGGCGGACTTGAATATGACGTTTGATTTTGACTATTTTGAAATTGACGGAAGTGTTTCAGGAAAAAATATCATTGCAAAAACCAGCACACGCATGATAGCCTCTCCCCAAGGTGTTCAAAGCAAATATTCTGTTCGCACGGATTTGGATATAAAATTGCTTCAACACTGCACATTCCGACTTGATCCGCTTTTGCGCGCAGTCCTATCGCCAGACTCTTCATTTTTATTCAAGTTTGATTCAGGTGACTCTGTTATGCAGCTTGACGGGGAGATTACAATAAGAACGGGCGACATTGCGTATTTAAACCGAAATTTTTACCTGAAGAGCGGAAGTCTGCGTTTTAGTCCGAATGAAAGCACGTTCAATCCGATAATAACGGCGACTGCAGAAACTCGCGAAAAGGACGAAGATGGAAATGATGTTCGCTTGATTCTTTCTGCAACAAATCAATATCTTTTTGACTTTTATCCGCAAATTTCATCCATTCCCGCAAAATCGGAGGCGGAGTTAAACCGAATACTGGGAAACCTCGCTTCAGGAGATGCGGAGGACATAGGGGGATTCCTCTTGAGCGCAGGTGATTATGCACTTCAGTCAACAGTGGGAAGATTTATTGAAAACAAGTTGCGTGATTTGTTAAAATTTGATATATTATCAATTAGAACTTCTGTTCTGCAAAATGCGTTAAAGCAAAGTCTTTCACTGAATAGTGCTGATTCTGATAAAAATAGAAATAGAATTGGTAACTATCTTGATAACTCGACTGTTTATATTGGTAAATACATAGGAAACACTTTGTATGCCGATGCGCTTTTGCATTGGTCGTATGACGAAACGAGGGTGGATGATAACTCTTCAGTTTGGGGCGGGCTTGTCTTTAAGCCGGAAATTGGTCTTGAACTGGAATCTCCGTTTGCCAATATCAGATGGAATATGGCTCCGGATATTACCGCTCTTAAAAATAACAAGATTGTTGGTTCAACATCTGTGACGCTTTCTTGGAAATTTTCTTTCTAAAAAAGAAGTTATGGCGGTATTTGTGTAAACGTGAAGTTTTACAATTGTCGTTAAAAAGAGATTTGAGGAAATTATATGTTTTCGTTTCACAAATTTTATGGGCTTATCGCGCTTGTCCTTGCTTTTTTTGTTCTTTTATTTCCCCTTGCAGCTCAAGAAGAAGAGTCTGATTGGTATATGGGAAAAACTATTTCCCAAATCGACTTTGAGGGGCTTCGGTCGGTAAAAAAATCAGAGCTTTCTGGACTTATGAATAGTTTTATCGGCAGGGCGTTTACAGATGATGTTTACAACGATATTCTTGACAGGCTTTATGCACTTGGATATTTTGAGGATATTGAGCCGTACGCAAAGCATGACGCTCGAAATGCCAGCAGAGTGATTTTAGTTTTTACGGTAAAGGAACACGCTGTTATTTCTTCACTTGAATTTAGGGGAAACAAGAAAATCCGCAATAATGAACTGAAAGATGCAGTGAGTTCAAAGGTTGGCGATATTTTTATTGAACAGACTGTCTTAATGGATGAACGTGCTATTCACGACTTGTACATAAAAAAGGGATATGCCAATGCACGAATTTCACATACATACACAGATAACGGAGAGGGAATAAAACTCGTCTTTAACATAGTGGAGGGGTCTGGAACTGTTATAACGGAGATCACTTTTACAGGAAACACCGTTTTTTCCGATCGCACTTTAAAGGGTAAGATTTCTCTAAAAGAAGAGGGCTTTATGCGTGATGGTGCATTCCAACGTGCTTCTGTTGACACTGACAAGCAGGCTATTCTTGCTCATTATGCCACAAAGGGATATGTTGATGCGCGAATCATTGATGTTTTGCAGGAAAATTCAATAAATGAAACCAAAGCGCGTGAAGAAGTTCGGTTGACGTTTGTTTTGCAAGAGGGCGATCAATATACGTACAGCGGACTAACGATTACGGGAAATGAGATTTTTTCAACCGACAGATTGATGTCTTTTGTAAAGTTAAAGAATGGTGATATTTTTAATCAGACAAAATTCCAGGAGGGATTGGCTGCCCTTACAAACCTGTATTATGAAAACGGGTATATGTCTAATGAATTTTACCCGAACGTGTTAAAAGATCCTGAAAGACATACAATTGGATATTCTCTTTCAATTGTGGAGCGGTCTCGCGCTCATGTTGAAAATATAATTATAAAGGGAAACACAAAGACTCAAGAGCAAGTGATTTTGCGCGAACTTCCGATAAAGCCTGGAGATGTGTTTTCCCGCGATAAAATTATGTCTGGAATGAGAAACCTTTATAACACGCAGTATTTTTCTAGTGTTGTTCCAGAACCTGTTTCGGGGTCGGAGGAAAATCTTGTTGACCTCATTATTACCGTTGAAGAGCAGTCAACAACATCATTGCAACTCGGAATGACTTTTTCAGGAATTGAAGATCCTGATGATTTCCCTCTTTCCTTATTCTTTAAGTGGCAGAATTCAAACCTTAAGGGGCTTGGAAAAACTATTTCTGCAGGGTTGAGCCTTGCCGCGAAAGATCAGTCCATTGACTTTTCATATAGCCAAAACTGGATAGGAAATCAACCCATTCAGTTCAGCGAATCTGTTTCGCTTTTTCATTCAAATTCATCAATGTTGCTTGCAAACTGGCTTGCATCTGGTGTTCTTGATGACGATTATTACTACAGCAATTACACGGCGTGGGGGGCGTCTCTTGGCACGTCATTTGGACGAAGATGGCTTCCTCCGTTTGCAATTCTCACCGTTGCAGGTGGCATGACCAATTCGTTGACGGACAATATTTATAACGAGGAGATTTATCTTCCGATTGATGCGGGTATCAGCAAATATGTTAACCGCTTTGGGTTGAAGAATTCCTTGTATGGTTCAATTTCTCTTGATAATCGCGACATTAACTATGACCCGTCAAAAGGGTGGTTTGTGAGCGATAGAATCGCTTGGTATGGATTGATTCCGGGGCTTGAACATGAGTTTTACTTGCGAAACGATTTAAAGCTTGAAGCGTATTATCAGCTTTTTGACATTCCTATTGCTGGCGGATTCTGGAATTTCAGAATGGTTTTAGCAGCGTACACTGGATTGACAACTATAAATCCAGTTCCAGGAACTCCGTTTGGTTCTTCAAGCAAAGTGTATATCGACGGTATGTTTAACGGACGTGGTTGGACCGACATTTACAATGAAGTCAGGGGAAAAATGATGTTTTCAAACCGCGTTGAGTTGAGAATCCCTGTCTTTACTGGCGTTATCGGAATAGATGGCTTTTTTGATGCTGTTGCTGTTGGAAATGAGCCGAAAGATTTGTTTAGCCTCAAAAAAGAGGATTTTTTCTTTAGTTTTGGACCTGGCATCCGATTCCTCGTGCCGCAGTTCCCACTCCATTTGCTTTTTGCATGGAAATTCAAATGCGAGGACGGAGATTGGAAATGGGCGGGCGATTTGAATCATTACGACACAAAAACATGGGAATTCGTGCTTTCGTTTAATATTACAAACAGATAGGGTTTCGCGCCCGTCACTGCTTATTGCGGATGTATCTTCCTATGAATTGCCGAAGTAATCGTTGCGGGGGAACTCCTTGTGTTCACGGTGATTTCTTTCAAAATTCGTAGGGTTTCTCACCGTCAGTATACGTTTCATTTATTTTTGTTTGTCTGCCGTGTCCTTTATGCATTGCAGGAAGATGTTTCCGCATACAAAGGCATCATCATAAGCGCGATGAGCATCTTTTACTGTTATTCCCATTCTTTCTGCAACTATTGTTTGCTTGTATTTCTTCCAGTCAGGATGCGCCCATCGGCAAAAATGCAGTGTGTCTATTGCTTCGTTTTGGGGTGCGGGAAGATTCAGACGTTCTGTTTCCATTTGTAAAAAGCGCAGATCAAAAGCGGCGTTGTGGGCGACAATTATTGTGTCCTTGATAAAGTTTAAAAAGTCGGGGAGAATTTGCTGTATCTTTGGTGCATTTGAAACCATTTCATTTGTTATGTGGTTTATTTGTGTGCAAAAATAAGAAATAGGACAGCCAGGATTTATAAGTGTGTTAAAACGACCTTGTATTCCCTGCGAACTGAATTTTACGGCTCCAATTTCAATTATGTGGCAATCTTCCACCTTAAGGCCAGTTGTTTCAGTGTCAAAGGCAGTAAAGACTTGCCCGTCTTTTAAAAGACGGGCAAGATGTTTGTAGTCCCGTATGATTTTTGTTTGCAGCTCCATTGATTTTAACTAACTCTAAAAGGTGGATTTATTTTGTTGCCGCATCAAGAATCGAGTTAATTTCCGAAGTTATGCTGTCGCAAAGAGATGCCGATGCTTCTTTTGCACGGGCAAGGCATTTGTCGCAGTTTCCTTCGAGAGGTGTCTTTGAGTTGATGTAGAACTTGATTTTAGGCTCTGTTCCGCTCGGGCGTGCGCTAACGATTGTGCCGCCCTCAAGGAAGAATTGCAGAACATTGCTTTTTGGAAAGTCAAGCGTTGTTTTTTCATCGGGGGATTCAGGGTTGTATGAAATTCCCGTTTGAATGTCGCGGATTTTAATCACTTTTTTCCCGCCTAAAGTCTTTAATCCTTCAGATCGCAGTTTTGCCATAATTCCGTTCATCACAGAAACACCTTCTATGCCAGGGAAATTCTTTGAAATCGATCGATCTTCAAAATAGCCGTATTCTTTATAGAGAGCATCAAGATGCTCTAAAATGCTTTGCCCTTTGCTTCTCCAGTACATAGTCATTTCTGCACATAAGGCTGCCGCTGAAACTCCGTCTTTATCCATAACTTCGGTTTCAACTTTGTAGCCATAACTTTCTTCAAGTCCGAATACGTATGTTCCTGTTTTCTTTGCTTCAATTTCCGCTTCCACTGCCGCGATCCATTTAAAGCCTGTCAAACATTCAATCATTCTTACGCCATATTTTTTACATATATCATCGCCGAATGGAGAAGTTACAATCGAGCGGACAACAAAAGAGTCTGCAGGAAGTTTTCCAAGTTCCTTTCGAGAAAGCAGGATATATTCCATCAAAAGCGCACCCATTTGGTTTCCGCTCAATAAAACAAAATTTCCGTCCTTGTCTGGAAAGGCAGTTCCAAATCTGTCTGCATCAGGGTCTGTTGCCATAACGCAATCCGCCTTGTTTTTTGTGCCGAGTTCCACTGCCATTTTCATAGCGGGCTTTTCTTCGGGGTTTGGTTTTGGCACGGTGGGGAAGTTTCCGTCTGGATTTCTTTGCTCTGGAACTGTTGTGACAGAAAGTCCGAGGTCTCCCAACACTTTTTCCACGTGCATTGCTCCTGTTCCATGAAGTGGAGTGTACACAATGCTCACATCCTTTGCCGTTTCCTTGATGAGGGCTGGGCGGAACAACTGGTTTTTGCACATCTCCCAATAAGGCTCATCAATTTCTTTGTCAATCATCACAAGAGAGCCGTTTTTAATGGCATCTTCTTTTGAGATTGTGTTTATCTTTTCAACTTTATTTACTTCATCAATAATTCCAATGTCGTGAGGCTCTATGACTTGTGCGCCGTCTGACCAATACGCCTTGTAGCCGTTGTATTCGCGCGGATTGTGGCTTGCTGTAACAACAACTCCCGTGTCTGCGTTTAGTTTTCTGATTGCAAACGAAAGTTCCGGGGTGGGGCGGAGCCCTGTGAAAAGATACGCCTTTATTCCGTTTGCCGCAAAAATACAAGCCGTTGCCTCTGCAAAAACATCCGAGTTGTTTCGGCTGTCATACGCGATAACTGCACTCAAAGTTCCATTTTTTGCTTTTTCAGGATTTGCCTTTATAACATAATTTGCAAGCCCCTGCGTTGCGCGGTTTATTTCAAGTGGATTCATTCTATTTGTTCCGCCGCCCATTATGCCTCTTAATCCGCCTGTTCCGAACTCAAGCGTTTGATAAAAACGGTCTTCAAGTTCCTTGTAGTCTTTCTTTTCAAGCAACAACTGTACTTCGGATGAAAATTGCGCGTCTTTTTCTTCTTCAATGTACTTTTGCGCTGCCGCTATAATCTCTTCATTTGTCATAAATATGCCTCTCATGCAACTCCGCGCTTTGGCAGATGTTCTTTTTCGTAAGTCAAAATTCAAGTTTTACACTTTTATATTATTTGGGCGGCTTGTTGCACGGCAACAACCAGGCTTTTCGGGGTTTCGGCATTCGCCTCCAGCCGCTTCCCTCACTCGTACACTCGTTCAGTCCAGTGGCAGCCTACGGCTCCCCTACAATCCTTGCCGCATTAAAACTCAAAATTTAACCTTGTGGGTAATTATAAAGAATTTTTTCGCGTTAATAAAGTGAAAATAAGAAAAAAATGGGCGAATGCCTGAATTCCTTGTTCACGGAGAATGTGTTTTGCATTCGCCTCCAGTTTTGCTACCTCGCACTGCTCGGCTTTACGCAAAACTGACCTAGTGGATTGTGATTGTGAAAGAATGCCTGAATTCCTTGTTCCCAGAGAATTGATTTTGCATTCGCCTCCAGTTTGTCGCAGGGCTTTGCCCTGCTTACCGATTTTTGCGTTGCAAAACTCGTGGGTTATGCTACTGGGGTGAAGTTTTATTGGTAGTAGGTTTGTTTGAACTGAAACTGACTAGTTGGTTGGGGGGGGGGGGGGGGGGGGCGAATTTCTAAATTCCTTAAAAAAGGGGCGGACAGCTTTCGCTGTCCGCCCTATCCATAATTATATCAGTCTGCGTTGCTGGCTGTTTAACAATGTGGTGTCAAACAAAACGGCTGATTCTACCTATGAATAATACATCCTATTCTAGTGCCTGTACTGTAACGGTAATGTAATGCTTGTCGGCGTCAACGGCAGTTACTGTCATGCGATACGTTACTCCCGGTATGCATCCAGTGATTATTGCATTGTTATCATTGGCATTATAGTACAATTGTGTAGGCATTGGGGTTCCGTCTTTTTCTACGGCAACAACTCTATTTAACGATGAACCGTATGCATTATCCCAATGACCAAATACTTCTTGGATTTTGAATTCGTATTCTATAGGCTCTGTTGTATTATCTGCAACAAAATCAAAATATCCTGTCGTTTCATTTATTGGCTCAAGCCAACAGGGATTCCAGCCAGATTCTTCAAATGAGCCGCAAACTGCCGCCGTATTTACAAATCGTCCGCCAAAGACGGTTACGGACAGTTTCTCCATTGTATCATCATAAACAATATGTATTGTGTATTTTAAACCTGCCTCACAGTCGAATGTTATGTTTGAAGCAGGCTTTGTTGCAGAAGCAGGCAGTTCTATTGCCTTTCTAACGGTCAACTTTTGCGAATCACCCCACCATTTATTACCATAATTGAGACAGAATTGGATAGTTTTTGCACTTGATGATGTAGGGATATCATATTCAAATTCTGAGGCGGAAGTTTGTGGCATTGGAATAGGTTTCTGTCCATCAAAAACCAAATTCATATCTGGAGGAATCTCTTCGTCGGTTGTTACTGATAGAGTTCCGTCAAATTGTCGCAGTGTTCCAGAAATCTTGTATTTCGTGCCTTCTACAAGATGATTAATCATAATATTGGCATCAGACATGTGAAGCGTTGTCTCACTTCCTACAGAAATAATGGCATTGCCCCATCGGAACTCAGAAGTCCATGAATCGACATCTGACATGATTGTAAAAGCATGTTCGCCGTACTTACCGCCCCATCCATCGTTGCCATTGTATGTGAATTCAAATGAGAACGCACCGTTTGAAACGGGAACTTCCCATGCAGTTTTAAAAAAGTCAATATAATCATCGGCATCAGAAGTGTCATCGTTTTTAGTTGCGCCAGACTCCAATGTAGAAAATGTTATTCCTCCAACTATATACACATAATCGCCTGTATATTCGTTCGGAATAGTGTTCAATTTCACATTCAAATTGCCGTCCGACTGTACGACAATGTCCAGCCTGTAAAATCCTGGCTCAGCGTCAATTGTTCCGCCGACAGTGTCGTCTCCGTTGTGCAGGACGGGCTTTAGCACAGTCGATTCGCCTGGCTTTAATGTGGCTGGAGTAGTTCCGTCTCCGTAGAAGAATGTGCACCATTTTGATGTGATTCGGAATTTCTGTCCTCTCTCAGTTACAGGAAGAATGACAGAATACCCGTCATCAGTTTCTTCCAAATTTTTATGCAATAAATTCCACGCATTCTGTGGATCTTTAGCATCTTTGTCGTAGAATTCAATATGGTGATAATCGATGTTATTGTACTGTGCAATAAATGTGGCGGCTTTTTCAATCGACTCCCATAATAATCCTGCATAATCAAAAGTCCACTCGTTGAAATCTGGATCATCTGCGGATTCCTTGTCGAGGAAGCAGTCTGCAAAGAGCGTTTCGCCGTCTTTTGTAATTGTTGGAATCCCTATTTTTTTGATGATATCAGCGAGACTTTCGCCTGGTATGATGGAGATCGTTGCCATGTTTTTGCCATCAGCGAATGAGCCGCCGCCAGCATCCACGGTGACGGAGATACGCTCAAACTCAATTTTGACAACGGCACTTTTGACAGATTCAGTTCGTCCGTTCAAGGTATTCGTGACGATGACATAGTAATATGCTTCCGCTGAAACATTATCCGCTTTCAATGCATATCCAGCGGCAGTTGCACTGTCGATTGCCACGCCCTCAACGGATGCATCCTCAACTCGATACCACTGGTATGACAATGCGCCGTTGTCCGTAACAGATGCTGTGACAGAAAGCATATATGTTCCGCCTTTTTTCACTGTTCCGCCGACAGGTTGCACCGAAATGACAGGTGCTTTTGGAGGCACAACTTCGGCAGGGTTATCAGTAATTACAATATGCGTGCGATTACTGGCGACAGAAGCGGTTTGTCCGTTCTTGGTGTTCATAACGATGGCATAATAGTACGCCTCGCTGTCTGCCTTTATCGTGCAGGAAGCAGCTGTCTCACTGCTGATTGCAGTGCCATTAGCGGATGCGTCCGCAGCCCGATACCACTGGTACGACAGTGCGCCGCCGTCTGGCGATGAGGCGGATACGGAAAGCGTGACTTCCCCGTCTTTTAGTGCCTTTATAGTCTGCTCCGGCTGCTTTGTGACAACTGGTGTCTTTGGCAATGAGATCTCTTCTGCTTTTTCTGTGATTGAAACAGTGATAATACTGCTTTTTATTTCGGCTGATTTGCCGTCTTTTGTGTTTGTAACAATGACATAGTAATAGTTTGTTTTGCTTAATGAAATGAACGAATATGATGCAGATGTTGCGCCAGCGATTTTCTCCCCTTCCGAATCTGCGCTGGAAGCGGAATACCACTGGTATGACAGCTCTCCGCCGTCAGTTGATTTCGCAACAACAATAAGTGATAGTGACGTTTCTTTCAGTACTGTTGTGCTTTGTGAAATGGATTCAATGATAGGTTTTTGTACCCCCCCCCCCGTCTATTCTGTCATCTTCATCGTCTGTACTGTTTGAACAGGCGGAAAAAACGCCAAGTCCAAAAACGAACAGGGCGGCAAGACCGATGCCGAAAACGGCTTTTATGGTTCTCATCATGAGCAACCTCCTACTAGTTTTGTATTTTGTCGGAAAACACGCGTACCCGCATTTTCCAACAATTAGTCTACAATTCTAACACACGAGAAAAAAAAAGAACAGAGACCCTGATGATTTTTTGAGTTCTTTCTACAATTTCAATAAGAAAAAAATGGGCGAATGCCTGAATTCCTTGTTCACAGAGAATGTGTTTTGCATTCGCCTCCAGTTTTGCTACCTCGCACTGCTCGGCTTTACGCAAAACTGGCTAGTGGGGTGGGGTTGTGGGTGAATGCCTGAATTCCTTGTTCACGGAGAATTGATTTTGCATTCGCCTCCAGTTTTGCTACCTCGCACTGCTCGGCTTTACGCAAAACTGACCTAGTGGATTGTGATTGTGGGCGAATGCCTGAATTCCTTGTTCACAGAGAATTGATTTTGCATTCACCTCTCATGCAAAGTGTCTGCTTGTTGCCAATCGTCAGGTTTTTCTTTTTTGTTGGAAAAAGATCTGAAAAATCCAGCGATTCAAAAAGGAATGTACCAAGCCCCTTGCTTTTTTTTTTACGATATTGTAAAATGCGATATATGCATTGGGGGGTATGGCTCAGTTGGTAGAGCGACTGGTTCGCAATCAGTAGGTCGCCGGTTCGATCCCGGCTATCTCCACTTCTAAAGGCTTGAATCAAAAGTGATTCAAGCCTTTTTTATGCGCTGTGTTCTGTTATTGATTTTTTAGCGAAACTACCAATTACATGTACCGTATTTCCTGCCTGCGCAGCTTGCAGCGTGAGGGATTGGAGCGGGCACGAAGTGAAATCGGCTGCTTGCAGACGGGTCGTAGGCGAAAGCCGGAGCCGCGCAAAGCCCGACCCCCGATTTTGTATTTTTAAAAAAGTAAAAATAGAATCTGTGCAATACATACAATTTCACACGCTCTTTTATGGAGGTAAGGGGGGCACGCCCAAAAAAGTATCTTGCTTGCTTTTACTGCGGAAAACTTACAATGATGGTGGCGGAATACGATGTGCATGCATTCATTCGTGCTGTGGTGTCTTATTGAGTTTGCCTTGACGCGTGGGCGGAATTTATGGTATTCTAACAAAACTGATTTTATCAGAAAATTCTATTAACAAGAAAAGGATATAGGTATGAACTTTATTTCTTTTTTACAGACTGCAGCGACTGGCGGGGCTGGTAGTGCATCTTCAACGGCGGGGCTGTTGGGTACTGTTATCCCATTTGTGCTTATCATTTTAATCTTCTATTTCTTCCTCATTCGACCTCAAAATAAGAAGCAAAAGGAAACGGAAAAAATGATCGCTGCATTAAAAAAGGGCGACAAGATTGTTACAATTGGCGGTATTCACGGCGTTGTTTCTTCCACAAAGGAAAAAACAGTTATTGTAAAGGTTGACGACAACACAAAGCTTGAATTTAGTCGAACAGCGATTGCGGGCGTTGAGCCTGAAAAGACTGAAAAAATTGAAAAATCTGATGATGCTGGCGATAAAGCGGAAAAAGTAAAGGACAAAAATAAAAAGGAAAAAAAAGATTCGGACGAGGCGGAAGAAACCGCCCCTGAATCAAAATAAGGATTGGTGAAAAATGAATAAAAGAACTCGTTTTCTTATTCTTCTGGCGGTTCTTGCCATTTGTTTTGTCTTTCTTTGGCCTTCAGTTTCTTGGTACTGGGGAACTCCAAAGGAAGTTCAGGCGTTGGCATTAGGTTCGCTGGAAAATATTAAGGACTATTCAACGGCGCAAGGTTCGCAAGATGTTTTGGCGATAAAGGCTGCCGCTAATGAAAATCCTGCCTCTGTAATAGATGGTAAGTACAGTTGGCTTGAAAAGGCTGCCGCTAAGAGATATAAGCGACAGGGAGAAAAAGTGCCTTCTTCAATGACAATTGGTGCAATTTTGAGTGCATATAGCAATGAGCAGGAGCTTGTTGATGAAATAAGCGGACGCTATCGCGATCAGATTTTGAAGGCAAAAAAACGCTATCAAAATTCGGTGAAGTTAGGTCTTGATTTGTCTGGCGGTATGAATATTATTGTAAAGGCGGATCTTGATGCGGCGTTGGAATCTCAGAGGGCAAGTGGTGTTGAAGTTAATATTGACACTTTCAAGTCTGAGGCAATGGCTCAGGCGATTGAAAATCTGACAAGTCGCATTGATAGATTTGGTCTTACAGAGCCGGTGATTCGTCAACAAGGTGAGGACAGAATCTATATTGAGATGCCAGGGGCTGCGGAAGCGGATGCAATAAGCACAATTATTATGGGTAAGGGAATTTTGAATTTCCGCCTTGTTGATTCTGCTGCGAGTGATAAATTCAATCAATATTATGCTGCAAATGCTGCAAGCACTTTCAATGCGCTTGGTGACTTGATCGATCCGTCGATTATTCCAGAGGATTGCGAGGTTATGGGGCAGTACACAAAGGACGACTATGGTCTTGACGAAAGAATTGGTTATCTTGTGGTGAAAAAAGAAATTGCCCTCGATGGACAGCATATAAAATCTGCGGAAGTTGGGGCTGACAATTTGACTAATCGTCCTGAAGTTGACTTTGTCCTTGACTCAGAGGGGGCGGAGATTTTTGGAACGTTTACAGGTGCGCACAAGGGTGAGTTCTTGGCTATTGTTAGCGATAACAAAATCAAGTCTTATGCGCGTATAAACGATGCAATCACGGGCGGACGCGTTGCAATAACTGGTTTTGGGCTTGAAGAGGCGCAGAACTTGCAGAAAGTTTTGCAAACTGCATGGCTAAATGTTCCGCTTTCAGTTGAAAGCCAGCAGGTGATTGGCGCCTCTCTTGGAGAACAGGCAATCAATCAAGGTATTAAGGCGATTGCAGTTGGTCTTCTTGCGATTATGGTGTTTATGCTGATTTGGTATAAAGGGGCGGGATTCAATGCGGTTGTTGCGCAGGTTTTGAATATTTACATTGTGTTCAGTATTCTTTCTGCGTTCAATTTAACGCTTTCCCTTCCGAGCATTGCAGGTATGATTTTAACAATTGGTATGGCTGTTGATGCGAATGTAATTATATTTGAAAGAATAAAAGAGGAGTTGGCGCTTGAAAAAAGTCGTCAGGCGGCCCTTTCAGCGGGTTTTGACAATGCTTTTTGGGCGATTATGGACTCTAATATAACCACATTTATAGCCGCTATTTTCCTTTCTCAGTTGGGAACTGGCTCAATTCAAGGATTTGCGGTGACGTTGGCAATCGGTGTTATTTCATCTGTATTTACGGCTCTATTTGTTTCTCGATTGATGTTTGATTTTCGCACTGATGTATTCAAGTCGGGCAGAATAAGTATTGGCTGGGGGTTGTAAAATGAAAAAAACTATTAGATTTAGCAAAGGTTTTATTCCCTGTGCAATTCTTAGCGTTTTGATTATCGCTTTTGGCGTTGTTGGTTTTGTTACAAAGGGCATCAATCTTGGACTTGACTTTAAACCGGGTCTTATTGAAGACGTGCGAATTGCAAATCCCGCTGTTTCTGTTGTTTATGATGGGAATGCGCGTGCAACTTTGGAGCTTTCTCGCGATGGAGTTTCTGTGATTGTGAGCGGCACTGGTGCGGAAAACAAAACTTCTACATTTGCTTATGCGGACTATAAAACCGTTCAAGATGTGGCGGAGGCATTGAATACTGTTGAAGGGGTGAGCGCGACTGTCAATGAGGATGGAGACGTTGAGGCGTTCTATATGTTCTTGAATTCAGCGATTTCAACGCAACTTTCGCATACTCCTTTATATATATATGCCAAGAATTCCACTGTTTCTGTTGATGACGTTCGGGCGGCTCTTGAGGATATGAAGGGCATTTCTGTAAAGGCATTGGGAAGCGGAGCTGAAATGAGCTTTCAAATTCGTATGCCGGTTAATTCAGAAGAGGATTCCTCTCGCGTGTTACAAGGGACGGTTGAAGATACGCTTGCTAAAAAATTCGGTGAAAACTGCATTGTTGTTGTAAAAACGGACTTTATCGGTTCGTCTTTTTCAAAAACGCTTGCATCAAAATCAATAATTCTTTTGCTTTGTACAGTTGTTTTAATTTGGGTGTACGCGGCATTCCGATTCCACTGGGATTTTGCGCTTGGTTCTGTTATTGCCCTTTTGCACGATACGTGCATTATGTTTACATTTATAGTGTGGACGCAAATGGAATTTACGACCACTGTTCTTGCGGCGGTTCTCACCATTATTGGTTATTCAATCAATGCAACTGTGGTTATTCTTGATAGAGTTCGTTTTGTTGTGGCAAAGTTTAAGGACGGAAACGACTCTTATGAGGGTGTTAAGATTACGAAATTCGAGCAGGTGCTTGATATTGCGCTTTCAGATACGTTAGGTCGTTCAATTATCACTACGTTGACAACTCTTTTTGCCGTCATTTCGCTTTATATTTTCACAACTGGTTCAATCAAGGACTTTGCTCTTGCATTGATTGTCGGTCTTATCAGCGGATGCTATTCTTCAATATTTATTTCAAGCGGATTTATTTCATTGTTCCGAAAAAAGTGGGTTCCAAAATTTGGCGTTCATCATTCGGAAAAATCAATAAAAGCTGGTGCGCTTGATTTGAACTAACTAATAAGATACAAAAGATGTATTTGCTATAGAATACGAGAAAATGAAAGCCGCCCTTCAGTCGAAGGGCGGCTTTTTTATGGGTTTACGGTGCAAGCGTTAGTTGTATTTAGGCTTGCAGTTATTGCTTAAAATGCTGTTTTGCAATGAAATGAAAAATGACAGGCAATAAGCACGTTTTTTATTCCACTACGATTACAGATGCAATTCTGCCGTCTGAAGTGTATGCTTTGTTTGGGTTTGTCTTATCGGGGATGGCTTGCATCCCTATGTAATAGTTATAATAGTGCTTGCCTTGCGGAAGAGGCAAATCTAGTTCGTAAAAACCTTTTTTTGTTTCCGTTAGCTTGTAAATGCGCGAGTCCCAATTGGTAAAGGATCCGCCTAGTCTTACGGTTTGTCCGCTTTTTCCATTGTAAATGAATTTTACGGTGCTTTTTTTCTCCTCGCCTGTAATTTTGGGAAGTGTTCCACCTAAGTCTATGTATGAAAGGGTGAGACCGCTTTTAGGGTCGTATTTTTTAACAGGATTCATCGGATCTTCAGTCCAAATTCCGTCAATAATTACCCTGTATGTAATTTCAGAAACATTTGCGGGACGTTTGAGCAGAAAAAACATAAGGGTGCTGGTAATGTTTCCATCAATATCTCTATTGATTTGCTTCATATATTTATGCACAATGCTATAGTTTTCAAAGTCAAATGCAATTCCTGCAAAGCGATGTCCAATTTCCTGCGTGAAAATTATATAGTCATTGGTGACGATAGGACTTTGCACTTTTTCAAGGCGGTGTATTATATTGTTATATTCATATAAATCTTGTTCCTGTGAGAATGCTTTTGGATTCACGATGAAGAAAATAAAAAGTGTTGTTATAAAATAAAAACAGTTTTTCATACTAAAATTTCGGAAAAAAAAGCGTTTATTTTTACTAAAAAAGTGTATTTTCTATTGTTTTTCTAGTAAAATAGAAAGAGGAATGTAAAGTGGCTCGATTTTTTTTCCGTTAATCTATAATAAAGAGAACCGCGAATTTTTTTATATTCTGTGGGTACTATTTTGGAGGGGAAGCAATCTTACTTTTTCATTGAGTGGGGTTGTGGGGTGATGTTATTATGCCAGGATTGAAACAACTGGAAAAATTTAATTCTGATATTCTTTCTCTTGGAAATGAAGCTGAGGTGCGCTCTCAACGCGGCGAGGATGTTATATTGCCACCGATTCCTTCCTCTGTAAAGGACGAGGATGATTCAAATGATTTTGTTGATGGGATGCCTTTGAAAAAAGACGAGTTCACAAGCGATTCTGATGCTTCTTCTGACGAGGCAAATGCTGTTGTGGATATTCCAGATCTAAATTCGATTGAGGGAACGGCAGACGGCGATGATATGCCTGACCTTTCACTGTTTGATGATGACTCTGCTTCTGGAGAAATGTCTGCTAAAGAAAATGCTGCACTGACTGAAAATGATGAGAGCGAAAATGCGGATATGAGTTTTGATTCTCTGTTAGATGATTTTGAAAGCTTGCTCGATGGATCTGATGAAAACGATTCTAATTCTTTGTCCAACAATACCCCTATAGATGATGATCTGTTGCAATCTGATAGTGTTGATGCTGTTTTGTCTAACAATAATGATACTGTAAATGAAATGCCAAATGGAGATGAAACTGAAACGGTAGACGAACTGCCAGATTTGGACGCTCCCTCGACTCTTGATGAAACGGAAGCTGCGGACGATATGTTTGGCGATATGTTCGCTGGTGATAATGCAGGTGATAATGCAATTGCAAAAGATGCCTCTGGTGAGGGAGATAATTTTGCAGGGGATGAAGATTTTTCTTTGCCCGATATTTCCGATGAAGGAAGTGCAGATTCCACCGCTCATTTTGATGATTTAAATGATTTGTCTTTGCCTGATGACCTTGATGGAATTGATGATCTGTCTGTATCGGAGGATTCAAATTCCGCTTCTGAAGATTTGAAAGATTCAAATGACGTTGACGATTTACATTTTTTGGATAGCAGTGATGACGTGAGCGACATTGAATCTCTTGATTCCCTTGATGAAACTGACAGCGAAAATTATGTGCAGCCAGGAGAAAGTTTTTCGCTTGATGATCTTGCTTCGTTTGTTGGGGAAACTGGTGGCGTTTCAAATGGCGAAGATGAAATTCTTGACGATGTGCCTCAAAGTGAAGCCGAAGATTCTGTCGATTCTTCTAGCGATGAAAAACCTGCAAACGTGATGGACGATGACTTGGGGTTTGAGATAGAAGATTACAGCGTGCCGGAGAATTCTTCTGCAACGACAACAGGTGAAGGGGTGCTTTCTGGCGGGGATGCAACGGAAACCCCTTCCGCCTCTGAAAAAGAGCAGACAAAAACGATAGACGATGACTTGGGGTTTGAGATAGAGGATTACAGCGCACCAGAAAATTCCCCTGTAATGACGACAGGTGAGGGGGTGCTTTCTAGCGGGGATGCAACGGAAAACTCTTCCGCCCCTGAAAAAGAGCAGACAAAACCGATCGATGATGACTTGGGATTTGAGATAGAGGATTACAGCGCGCCAGAGGATTCTCCTTTGCCTGAAAATGTGATGAGCGGGATGAGTGTTTCAGAGGAAGCAAAACCCCGTGCGAGCAGTGAAAGTTCAGGCAACAATTCTTTAGATGATTTGGATCTTGATATTGAAGATTATAGTGCGCCATCCACTTCTTCGTTTTCTAATGCAGATGATAGTAATTTGTCGAATTTAGATGAAAATGACGGACAAAATGAAAATTTTGGCGATGATTTATCTCAGTCTGATAATCTTGAGAAAACGGATCTTGGACTTGACGAAGGTATTCCAGATGAGCCTTTTGATACTTCTGCTATGGACGACTTGGAGTTCCCCTCAACTGATGAGCAGCTGTCTGAAGACGGCTTTGAATTGAGTGGCGATTCCGATATTATGAACGACGATGAATTTGAAATTCCTGGTTTTTCCGATGTTGCTACCGTTGAGGAAAAGAAAAAGGCAAAGAATTCTCGTCAAAAGGAAGATGAAGACGATGATTTGGGACTTCCTCCAAACACTCTTTCAGACGAGCAATACAAAAAATTTCTGGATAATCTTGCAACATATCCGCTCAATGTGAGAATTGCGCTTGAACAACTGATTGTTGAAGATGAATTTACCGATGAAACGGAATTTGCCCTCATAAAAAAAGTCATTAAGAAAATTCCTGCGCGACAACTCGCTTCAGAACTTGAAAAAGTGCTTGATATTGCAATTCCTGTTCCTCGTGACTTTGAACGAAGAACAACGGAGGAATATGAAGCATATAAGAGTTCTTTGCAATATCAGATAAAAAATAGAATAGTTCCCGCCGCTGTTTTAGGAGTTGTTGCAACGGGATTATTCGTGCTTTTCTTTTTGTTTGGAAAGTATTTTATTTATGAGCCAGCGCGTGCTTCTTCTTTATATAGACAGGGGTATGAGCTTCTTGAAAACGATGACTATCCGCAGTCCGAAATTAAGTTTAATGAGGCAGTAAAATATGACGCACAGAAAAATTGGTTCTTTAGATATGCTCGTGCCTATAGAGATAAAAAACAATATATCCGCGCTGAACAAATGTACAAGGCCATTTTGACTTTCTTTAAGCATGATAAACAAGCCGGACTTGAATATGCAAGAATGGAACTTGAGGATCTTGCGAATTATGAAAAAGCTGAAAACGTGCTTTTGCGTGATTGTTTGGACTATCATATAAACGATGCGGATTGCCTTTTGCTTTTGGGCGATACATATCTTGAGTGGGCAACTGAAAAAGATCCGCAAAAATTTGAAGATGCGCGTGCTCGTTATTCTGAATTGATTCAACTGTATGGGGAAACAGACCTGTATATGTCTCGAATGTTGCGGTATTTTATCAGAACGGATAATTTGCTAAAAGTTTTGGAACTAAAGGCGAGATTTATGCCCAAAAAGAAGAAGAATGCACTCGGCTCGGAAGATTGGACGGCTTTGAGCGGCTTCCTTTTTGATAAACTGTATGGATATTTAAAGCCTTCAGAAGAATATTTGAGAAATAAAATTGAGGATGTGAAGGAAACGCTTGTGAGGGCATATACGGCAGACCCGCAAAATCCAATCGCACTGTATAATTTTTCACGGTATTATATGGCGATGAACAATAGCGATGCAGCACAAGCATGGCTAAAAACTACTATAGATGCCTTTTCAAATGCCCCGTCTCTCAAAAAGCGTGATATGTATAAATATATAAATTCATACAAATTTTTGGGCGAGCAATTGATGGAACAACGCGACTATCTGAAGGCGCGGGAGTCATATACATTTGGCATTTCTCTTTTTAATTCAGAGAAGGAGAGAAGTAATCTTTTAGGAACAAAAGAGATAGGCGAACTGTACGCTGATATGGCTGACATTGACTATTTTATTTCTGGGGATATGGAGGCAGCAAAGGCAAACTACGAGATGTCAATCAATAATTTCAATGACAATGGAAAAATTCGCTACAAGATTGGAAATATACAGTATGGAAGAAAAAATTACTCTGAGGCGTTGGGTTCATTTATGAAGGCGGCGGAGGAGTATCCTGATGACACAAGCTTGTTAATTGCCATGGGAAACACCCTTTCTATGCGAGATGATATATATGCAACTATAGGATATTATGAACACTTGAAAAATATACTGGATCTTGAGAGAGCGAAAAAAGGAATGCTATTCCCACAGACAGATGCGCGAGAGGCTGAAATTGTTGACACATATATGAGGGCATCAAACAATCTTGGCGTTTCTTTGTATAAACTTTCTCGTCTTACGGGAAACAGTTCTCTTAATGCACAGGCAATTGTGAATTTTCAAGAGTCTTTGCGAGCATGGGATGCTTTGACGAGAAATCAACAAACTTTGGTGCGACTTGGCGGTAGCAATCTTGCGGAACAAAATATTCGCTATCTCTTGCAGTCCATTCCACAATTTGAGCCTGCGATTTACACAGATATTCCGAACACTCTAACGGCAGAGGAGGGCATTGTTCCATAATGGCTATGAATTTGCGAGGCGGAATAACCCTTGTTCAATATCGAAATAGCATTCTCAAGGAAGTTGTTAGGAAGTCCATTCATATATGCAGTTCCTTTGTGCCATTTTTCTTGAGTGTTGCATATATACCAACGTTGATTTTTCTTATGGTTGCCCTTGTAATATACTGCCTTTCAGAAAGTTTGCGTGTGCATGGCATTGAGGTGCCTCTTGTTGCGAAAATAACCGCTGTTGCCGCTCGAAGACGAGATGAAAATCAATTTGTAAAAGGTCCTATTACATTGGTTTTAGGGATTATCGGTTGTGCATTGCTTTGGCATCCACAGGCTACAGCGATTGGAATTTACGCGCTTGCTTTTGGAGATGGATTTGCAAGTCTTTTTGGAAAACTTTTTGGGCGTGTGCATATTCCATGGACAAAGGGGAAAACGGTTGTTGGAAGTTTAGTGTGTTTTTTTGCGGTTTTTGTATCTTCTTTTTTAGTTTGTCATAACACACTGTATGCATATATGTTGGCTTTTATCGCTATGATTATAGAGGTTCTTCCTTTAGGGGATTTTGACAATATTTTAATTCCCATAATAGTCGGCGGCATTGCGGAAAAAATGCTTTTGATTTTGTAGATTGTGGCGGATTCCTAAATTCTTTGTTCATAGGATGCAGGCCTTGCATTCACCGTCAGTTTTTTCTTTGACCATTCGGGAAGAAATCGTTTTGGGTCTGTTGAACGCAGCACTTTGGAAAGAAAAATTTCCGTCTCTTTAAAAATTGCATTCAGTGAAATCTGTTCGTCTTGACTAAATGGGCTTAAAACGTAATCGGCAATGTTCGCGCCAGACGGCTTTGAAATTCCAAAGCGCAGCCTCCAAAAGTCAACGGTGTTAAAAACTGCTTTCGTTGAGCGAAGTCCATTGTGTCCGCCAAGTCCTCCCGCCCACTTAAAGCTAACGGTTCCAAACGGAAGTTCCAATTCATCGTGAACGACAAGAGTTTCTTCTGCCTTGATTTTAAAAAAATTTGCAATTTCAATGATGGACAATCCCGAATTGTTCATATACGTTTCAGGCTTTAAAAAATAAATTCTCTGTCCGTCAATTTCTGTTGACGCATAGTTTCCATTGAATTTTTTTTGCCATGAAAGGCTTTGAGTGATGGAAAGCGACTTTTCAAAAATCCATGCCACATTGTGCCGCGTTTTCTCATACTCTCGTCCATAATTTCCAAGAAAAACAACTAATCGAATCATAGAATTGATTATAGCAAGTGAAGGCTAAAATTGCAAATTCTCATTTTTCCGTTCGTGAGGATTAAAAGTCCGTGGCAATCATCTCAGAACTCAAAATCCTGTGTGTCTTTTTTTTTGCGCATGTTATTTTACCGCTTACATTTCGCGACATTTTAGATACCTTTTGAGACATTTTTTTTACTTAATTTGTTATATTTATGGTACAATTACATACAAGTAATTGTCGTGCTATGCATATTCACAAAGAGGGAAACTATGAAAAACAAGCGTATCATATTTTTTAGTTTTTTTATTTTTATGATGATGGCAAAAAATGTATTTGCTGATACAGAAGATTTTTTTCTTGCGAGTATTTCAGACACGCGGAAACAGTTGCTAGAATACGCTCTTACCTTTCAAGGTGTTCCGTATGTGTGGGGAGGAACATCTCCAAAGGGGTTTGATTGCAGCGGCTTTGTGTATTATGTATTTAACAACGGAATACATTACCCCCTTTCACGAGTTTCAGGTGAACAATATGCAGTTTGTGTAAAGATAGATGAAAAAGACAGAGAGCCAGGAGACTTAGTATTTTTCACGGAATTAAATCCAGGGAAAATCTCTCATGTCGGCATTTATTATGGATTATATATAGGAAATGATCAAAGACTGTATGGAAAAGAAGTGTTTCTTTCTGCTGTGAGCGAAGGACCTCGAACGGGTATAGCCCTTGCTGCGCTTGACGAAAACTATTGGAAAAAACATTTTTTAGGATATGGAAGGATTTTAAATGGCGAGTCTGAAAGATACATTGCCAGTGCTGATATAGATAAAACGTATGGTGACAAAGCAAAGGAATATAAAGTTGCAAAAATGCGAAAACCCTCTCCATCATTTCAAAATAATTGGTTAGGTTTTGCAGGTTTGCCAGGTGTATATGGAAGAAGAGGTGTATATCTTTCAGCGGATATGGAAATGGAAAAACTTGATTTTTCAAGCGAGTATTTTACATCTCCCTACATAAACAACATTTACATTTCATATATAGGGGGGATTGGACGATATTTTTTCTATGGCGCAAAAGTTGGCATAAACACAATGGCGTTTTCACAAACCCCTGTTTTTTCGTTTGGACTTGAAGGCGGTTTGAATTTTTCGATCTTAAATGTACTTCTTCCATATATTGAAGCAGGTGCTGCATATAAAACAAATAAAAATGTAGAGTTAAAAGTTGGCGGTGGATTTGATATAAAAATTTCAAGGCTTATTGTCAAATTAGGTTATGACTACAATTTCCCATTTGATATTGAAACTATAAAAGAAGAGGGATTTTCAAATGGAAAGAAAACGAACTTTCACTCTCTTTCATTTGGCATAGGGTACGCACTATAAAAAAGCAGATTTTTTACTATTCAATTGGAGTTGTATTTGGGTGTGATATAAAAAAAGGCAGGTTTTTCCTGCCTTTTTAAACATTGTAAGCCTGCCAATTTTATTTCAAAAGTGATAAAGGATCTACCGTTTTTCCGAATTTATATACCGTAAAATGAAGGTGAGGTCCGGTACTCATTCCCGTATTTCCAACGCGACCAATTCTTGTGTCTGTGCTGACATATTGACCTCGCGTCACTAATGTTGCACTCATGTGTCCATAGAGAGTCTTGTATCCAGAATGGTGCGTGATGATTACATAGTTTCCATACACATTATTGTAGCCCACGGATGAAACTGTTCCGCCGAGAGCCGCATAAATAGGTGTTCCTTGAGGGGCTGCCATATCAATTCCAGAGTGATAAGAACGTTTGCCGCTGAACGGAGAGCTTCTCCAGCCATAATATGATGAAAGCCAATATCGAGCGTGTAGAGGCTTGTGGAATAAATCTCCGTTGATTTCTTGTCGTGTCACCCAGTCAAGTTGTGCATCGGGAATAAAAACTGACGTACCGCTGTGCAATGAAACATTTGACTGAATGGAATTGACGCGTGCGCATTTTTCCGCACTCACTTCATACTTTTCGGCAATGCTTTCAAGAGTTTCTCCGTTTGAACGAACGGTATAGACAATTCCGGGCATAGAAGGAATTTTTAAATATTGACCAATTTGCAAAAGTCGAGATTGATGGATGTTGTTCACGCTAATTATAGTGTCCTGCGTTATATTAAAGGAATCCGCAATGTATCCAATCATATCGCCTTTTTTCACTCTGTAAGTATAGTAGCAAAGTTCAATTTTGTCTGAACCCTGATTTTCCTCGTCAAGAATATTTGCCGCTGAATCAAGATCGTCAAGTTCTTCGCTTAAAGACGACATTTCTGTGTCCGCAAAGCCATCATTTGAAATGGGCGAAATTGCAGAGTTTTCAAAGTCGCTTTCAGAGAAAGCTGGAACGCCCGCTGTTTCAAGACCTCCAACGCCTCTTTTAATTAAGACGCGCTTTGACAGAGAAAGAACGCCTGTTGTAAGAACAACACCAAACACGAACGCTATAAATGATGATAGAAAAATTCTCTGTACGCGAGTTCCGAAAATCATTTGACAAAATCCTTTTAGCCCATTAGCATCTTTTTTATAATTTTTAAATTCGTTCATATATTATATACCTATTTCCTAGAAATTCCAACTAGATATGTTTCAAAAGATTCTGAACGACACGCTTTTGGTTTAAATCCCTTTGCGCTTTCAAAAATCTCTCTCATTTTTTTTAATACCTGCTGTTGGTCTCCGTTTTGAAAAATTTTCACAACGAAGTTTCCTCCGCTTTTTAGCATTTGCTCCGCATACCAAATTGCCATTTCAACTAATTGTTCTGATCGTGCCGTGTCAACAGTTCTGTTTCCAGTTGTCATTGGAGCGGCATCACAGACAACCAAGTCAAACGGACCTTCGCTTCTGATTTTCTCCCTTATTTCAGCATCATTTAAATCTCCTTGTACAAAACAAAGATTGCCAGCCCTCACTTTTTTTGAAAGCGGATTTAAATCGCAGGCAACAACCCTGCCATTTTCTCCGAGATTTCGCAAAAGAAAAATTGTCCAACTTCCAGGAGACGCCCCCAAGTCAAGAGCACAAGTCTTTTTTTTAATTAAAGAAAATTTTTGATCAATTTCTTCAAGTTTATACACAGAACGAGCGGGATACCCTTCTGAAAACGCTTTTTTTGACCAAAAATCGGGTTTGCTATAATTGTTAGCCATACTACAATTTCGGAAAAAAACAACTAGAAGTTTATAAAAAACCGTGTTATAGTTTGTTATATGAATTTAAATGCAATACAACATCAAGCATATAATAATTTTTGCTATGCCGTTGATGAAAACCGACTTGAAATAAGTGTTTTAACGGGAAAGGACATTGAAAAAGTTTTTTTACATTGGGCAGATCCATTTAGGGGCGGAATTTTTGGAGGAACTTTCAAATGGAAGGCGGATTCTCTTGAAATGACGGAAAAAAAGTCGCTTCAAACGCACTTTAGATGGACTGTTAGAATTACGCCACCAGCAAAACGAGCGCGGTATTACTTTACGCTTGTTTCTGGAAGTGAAACAATGTACTTTCTTGAGACGGGCTTTTATACGGAAGAGGAATTTGAAAAATTCAAAAATTTTACCGGCTGCTTCACATTCCCATGGATGAATCCCGCTGATATTATGAAAACCCCAGAGTGGGCTGCAAGTGCGGTGTTCTACCAGATTTTTCCGTCAAGGTTTTGCAGGGGAAAAAGCGATTTTATACCGGAGAACATGCAGGAATGGGGGAAATTCGGAGAAAAAGCAGTGTCAAATGAAGTCTTTGGTGGAAACTTGCAGGGGATTTCTGACAAACTCAGCTATCTTGAAAATCTCGGAATAACGGGAATATACATGACCCCTATAAACCAGGCAAAAAGCCAGCACAAGTATGACACGGAAGACTATTTAACGGTTGACAAATCATTTGGAACAAATAAAGACTTAAAAAATCTCGTGGAAAATGCTCACAAGCATGGAATCAGAATAATTTTGGATGCAGTTTTTAATCACTGTGGCTGGACATTTCCGCAGTGGCAGGATGTCATAGAAAAACGAGAAAAATCACAATACGCCTCATGGTTTATGATTAACGACTTCAACTTTAAAATTGACCAAAAGGATTGGTTTAAGATGGATAACGCCATAAATATGCGATACTATTCTTTTGCATTTACGGACTTTATGCCAAAATTAAACACAAACAATCCTGAAGTGCGCCAGTATTTAATCGATGTTGCTACAAAATGGGTTGAATATTACGACATAGATGGATTGAGAATGGATGTGGCGAACGAAATTTCCCATAAATTCATACAAGAGTTGAAAACCAAAATGACTTCCCTTAAAAAGGACTTTTATATAGTTGGAGAGATTTGGCATAACTCTGAACCGTGGCTTCAAGGGAATGAATTTGACTCTGTAATGAACTATCCGCTTCAAAACGAGATTCTTGCATTTTGTAAAAACAAGGCGCAGACGGCGGAAAAATTCGAGTGGGGGATTAACCGATGCTTTTCAATGTATTGCGAGCAGGCTAACAAAGTGCTTTTTAATCAAATGGATAGCCACGATACTATGCGAATGATAACGCGCTTTGAAAACAATAAATCCCTCGCTCAAACTGCACTTGTTTTGCTTTTTTCTATGCCAGGCACTCCCTGCATTTACTATGGAACTGAGATTTTCCTTGAGGGTGGGGATGATCCAGATAATAGAAGATGTATGCCGTGGACGGAAATTGATGCAGGTTGCTTTGAGGATGATATTGCCTTTATGAAAACGCTAATAGATTTGCGAAAAATTCATCCCGCGTTGAGAGGCACAAAGATCACATTTGAAAAGTGGACGACAGATTCAGGCGAAAACACAAGGCTTTTGCGCATAGCAAAAAAAGACGAGAGGACGGGTGAAGAGATGACCCTTTTTGTAAACTGTTCGGAACAAACCGTCTTGCTTCCGTCTGACACCGTAGTTTTATTTTCTAATGGTTGCAAAAACGGCGTTCTGGAGCCAGATTGTTTTGCGCTTGCGGAAGGATAGGGAACTGGTGACGAGAAAAATCAAGTTGAAGGCAATTTAAAGAACCAATTTTCACGCATTGACGAACGCCCGCATTTTCTTTACAATTAAGCAATGGAAAGTAAAAAATCAGGTGGATTTTTTCAAAATCTTTTTGGCTCTTTATTTGGCTCAAATGATGCAGAGGCAGAAAAAAAACGTCAGTTAAAATTGATTGCTAAAAAATATGCAAAATCAAAATTCAATAAATTTTATAAAGTTCAGGGTAACGAGGCATTGCCTCCTCTTGCCCGCACTTTTTTTGAAATATACAAGGTAATCTATCCTGCCCAAACTATGTTTCAAGGAATACAAAATCCAAACACGCTAAAGCGACTTTCAATTGACTTTTTTTTACCAGCAGAAATCAGAGATTTGGAAGATTCAATAACGGAAGAAAAACTCCTTGCATTGGCGCAAAAACTGCCGGCGGCAAAAATACGGGAGGAGGCATTGAATCGCCTTTCAAATTTCTCGGATTATTTTTCACTTGAAAAAGTGAATGCAATTAACACGCTGTATATGCAGATTCTTGCTTTTAAGGATTTATGCACTTTTGACTATTTTTTTACGCTAAAAAAATTCTGCAAGTCTATGAAGGAGGCATCTTTTAACGCAGTTCCTCCGTTTGAAAAGATAAATGCAGAATACATAATTGATGATCTGAAGGATTTTGTGTCTGTTGCATGGGCACTTCCTACCACCTCTGATTATTCAAATATGATTAAAATGCTAAAACTGTTCAAGGGCGGAGTTGAGCCTATAACTCTTCAAAACTGGAAAAAGATTGTATCTCGTATTTCAACGTTAAAATCATCGGGCGCATTTGAAATGATGATAAAATTGATCAGTTCAAATCCTGGTGAAGTGGTGACGATCAATTCACAGAGCACAAATATTGTTGAGCCATATCTTGACAACCTGAAAACGAGTACAGAATCTGTTGTGGAAAAACTCATAACGCAAGAAAGAAACTCAAAGACAAATGACTTGAGCGAGCAGCTTTTTAATGGCATACAGCTTTCTCTTCTTAAAAATTACACGGAAGAGAAAAACCAAGTGTTTTCACGCAAGGGGTTGAAGACGTTTATTCATTCTCAAGCCTTAATTTATCTGAAGACGTTCTTAATTGAAATATTTAAAAAGGATATAAGAGAATACTATGACATTGTAGTTGTGCGGGGACATTGGGAGTCTCAGGCAATTTCCTCTCCTTTTTCCGAATCATACAATGAACTTTTAACCATATCAGAAAAAATAACAGGATTTGATGCCTCTCTTGCAGACGATGCGAGCATTGGGGTAAAAATAAAAACGCTTCTTCCAAAAACAGATCGGGACAATGGAGCGAAAAACATCATAAATCGTCTTATTCAAGATGCAAATGACAGTGCTTATGAATTTGTAACGTCAAGCACAAAAAATGTCATAACAATTGGAAAATCGATAAAGGCTCTTGTTGAGGACATACAAAAACAAAAGCCGTCCGTGATTACAAACTGGAAGGAGCTTATTCATTTTTCAGAAAAACCGCTAAAAGAATTTAGCGTTGACATTTACAAAAAAATTTACCTCTTCACGATGCTGATAAAAACGAGCCTTGCAAATGGAGAAGAGGAATAATAAAGCGTTCAATATATTCCTGTTAGCGCAATAACAAAACATGCAAGGTCAATTTTGGATGGCAGAGTGCGTAAAATTGTGGACGAAAGCCACATAGTGAGAATCTGCAACGAAAATGGCGTTGTCTATTTTAATGAGAGTTTTGGAAATGACAATCTACTAGCCTGTTTTGTACACAACTTTGCAATGCAAACGTGTGTACAAAACTGATGGCGAAAGTTGAGGAAGTAGCAATGAAAAATCAATGCATCGTTCGCCATTTTTCACTGCAACTAGAAGAATGTTTTCTCTATCTTTTCAAAACTCGCTTAAAAGAAAGGAGAGGACATTGATTGATCAAAATGAAACAAAAAAGGCTTCTGAGGCGTTTTCAAACTTTTTTACTGTTATAAAAAGGCTTACGGAAGATGATGGCTGTCCATGGGATAAGGTGCAAACACCTCTTTCTATGAGACAGAGTTTGGTGGAAGAGACTTTTGAGGCGATCGATGCAATACATTCAAACGATTCAAACCATGCAAAAGAAGAGCTGGGAGATGTTTTATTAAATGTGCTGATGATTGCTTATATGTATGAAAAAAACGGATGTTTTACCGTTTCTGACTGCATAAATGAAGTTGCTGAAAAAATTGTTCGTCGCCATCCTCATGTTTTTCCTCAAAGCGAAGGGGCTGCATGTATGGATAAAGCCCCGGAATCCCCTGACGAAGTGTTAAATCAATGGGATAAAATCAAAAGAGATGTGGAAAATCGTGGTGAAGAAAAAACAATTCTTGACGAAGTTCCAAAGGGCTTTCCTCCGCTTTTAAAGGCGTATAAAATGCAAAAAAAGGCGGCAAAAAAGGGATTTGATTGGAACTCTTGCGAACCTGTGCTTGAAAAAATAATGGAAGAATTGGCGGAAATCAAAGAGGCGCGTCTCAATCTTGAAAAAATACAGAACGCCGAGAAAAAAAGGGGACGTACGGAAAAGGCGTTTGAAGTGTCTTCAAGTGCCGCCCTCAACGAAGCGCAAATTGACCTTGAGGGTGAAGTGGGAGATGTTTTGTTTGCCATTGTAAACTATGCGCGACATCTTGGCGTGAATCCTGAAAATGCGCTTATTCGCACAAACGAAAAATTCTATCGTCGCTTTTCATTTGTTGAACAAAAAATGCGGGACAACAACATTCCAATGGACAATGCGCATCTTTCTGAACAAAATGCCTTTTGGGATGAAGCAAAATTGCAAGGTAAGTGATGCTGAGAAAGGTACGTTAAATGATAAATACGCTGCCTCTCTTATATACAGTTCTCTTATGAAAGGACTCAGTATTTTAAAATGTATATTTTATATTCACGCTTGCGCTTATGTTCGTTTTTTTTATTTTTTGCTTTGCATAAATGGAAAATGCGTTCGTTCCTGAAATGGCGCCTTCTTTAAAAGTCAATTCCAACGTTTCCTTTGCATTTAAGGTAAAATTGCCTTTTGAAAAAATTTGTGCGCTTATCGAGTTTTTTATGCGGTGTTTTTCGAGTGTTCTTTCATTATCATTTAGATATAGTGTGTATGATGATAAAATGTTTGGCTGTATCCACGCATGGAATGAAATGCCTTCTGATATTGTATAGTATGTTTGTGCTCCTGTTGCCGTGAGAGTTGATGAGAACGCTCGTTTTTTTATGTTTGCGCCACCGCTCCATTTGTATGTGAATGCGTTTTTGTTATGTGAATCCATTTTTTCATCAATATAAAATGTGCCGCCAAGTTTTATGAGGGTTGTTCTTGACGGAGTTGTGAAATGTACAATGGGATTTATTTTCAGTTGCCATAGGGTTTTCAGTTTTGTGGAAGATGTTGTGAAAATTTTCATTGAATTTGCGTAAAAACCCCATACATTCAATTTGAAGTTTGGAAGAACAATGCTGTTTTCAAGAGTGAATGTGTTTCCCATCTTTCGATTCTCAATTTGATAAAAGTTCGTGAAAAATCGTCCTCGATAATACGGAGAGGTAATTGCTGTTTGCACGTTTGCAGCAAGAATTTGTTTTTTGGGAAAAAATCCCCCGTCTGAAAACCACGAAGACGATGATGTATTTTCAATTGAAAACAACCCTGCCGTTTCAGAAAAACTGATTTGGATTTTTTTGAGTGGTTTTATTATGAATAGCAATGACTCGCCAAAGTTGTTCTTTCCATCATAAAAGCACGTGGCTTTTGCATTTCTCAAAATTCCGTGTACATTCGCATAGTCATAATATGCTGCTATGCTCCACGGTTTTGCTGTGCTTCCAACTCCTGGAAGGGAACTTGAAATACCCGTTGCCGAGGCGGAGCAACTTGAAAAACATGAAACGCCTGTGCTGAGTGCAGGGGTTTTCAATTTTGAAATTGCCCCTGAAAAATTCAATTTGCCGGCTCTGAGTGCAAGCGGAATGTGCAATAGTTCTTTGAAAAACATGCTTGCTCCGAGAGCATAATTGTTGAATTCAGTGCTTTTTCCAAAAACACTTGTCGGAATTTTGTACACACCCGAAAATTCTACATCTCGAAGTGAAATTTTTGCGTAGTTATGCAGTGCGTAAGTTGATTTTTTGAGTGAACCATCAGAGTCTTTTTTAATGGTGAATGTACTCGTTGTGTTTGAGTCGATTTTTTTCAAATAGTCCTTCCCAAAAACAAAACTGGTGTAAGAAAAAAGATTCATCAGAATCAGCAGGAATAAAAATATCATTTTTTTCATATAGTATATATAGAGTTTTATGAGCAAAAAACTGAAGTTTTAACGAAAAATTTTTATATTTTTCTCAAAATTTTTTTTTAATTTCCGATAGTAAAGTAGGACATCTCGAAAAACTTGCTTTTGACAATTTTTTATCGCGGTGCCGACGAGTTCTATCGTTGCTATAATGGTGCGATGATAGAACATCGCATTTTCAAAGTAAGGAAATCTTGAGAAGAGGATTGTTGTTATGGAACAGAAGAAAACATTATGGATTATTGCAGCAGTTGGCGTTTTTTTAATGGTTGTCTTGGGTGCGGCTTTAATTCTTTATTCACCCGCTTCCAAAGGCTCTCAAACAGTTGCAGTGTCACGGCAGAAAGATTCGACATCAAATGGATGGATTTCGCTTGCTCCATCAGAAGCAAATGTGCGTCAGCGAGTAAAACCAATGCAAGAAGGAAATGCAGTAAATGCGCTGAATTCATTAGATGCTACTGAAGATGAGTACAGTCTAGAAGGCTTTGAAAATCGCGATGAAAATTTTGTTGGAAAAAATGAAGATCAAGAAGAATCACTTGCAAAAGGATCGCTTCCACGAACAAAGTCTCTAAAAGTTGGCGAGTTGACCGTGTATGCGGAAAATGCGACTATTGTAAATTCAAAAGGTGAAAATGTAGCCACGGAAAATGCGGTAATTGCCCAAGCCCCAACAGCGTCTTCAAAAATGCCTGTTCAAAATCAAGGATATGATGTTCCGTCCATCACAACAACTATTGATTTGAAAATAGATGTGGCGGATTCATCGGCGACGGCGCAAGGATCTTCATTTGTCAAGACTGCATCTTCTTCTCCAGCAGTTGCACGGACGGAGGTTTCTCGTGCTGAAAAAACTGCTTCTTCTGAAAACAGGGCGCAAACTGCCAAAACCGATGTGAAGGTTGCTTCAAAGCAAAGTTCTTCAAAATCTGCTCCTGCAAAAGCATCGTCAGAAAAGGTTTTGCCAAAGGCTGCTGAAAAGACACAGTTTTGGGTGCAGGTAACCGCCCTTTCAAGCCGTAAAAATGCTGACATCGCTCGAGAAGTTTTGGCAGAAAATGAAATAAATGCGGATGTGTTCACCTATACCGATGCGAAGGGAAAACTTTTCTATAGGGTAAGGGTAGGTCCATATACCACAAAAAGCGAGGCTGAGTATTGGCAGGGAAAAATCGCAAAGATTGACAATTTTCAGTCAAGCAAAAGTTACATAGCAAGCACAAAAACAGAAATAAACTAGTCCTCTTTGAAAATAATAAAGATTTAAGTCCGTGGAAGTTTTCTGCGGACTTTTTTTATGTCTCTTGTATAGGGCGGTGTGAGTAAACAAAAACTCGATAGAGAGTGCAGCAGCCCCGCGTGCAATTTGGCAAGGGCATTCCTCCTTTCTCATTTTTTTTACTTTTTTTTGAAAAATCTTGCGGTTTTTCGGTTGAAAAAAACTATATATAGTATGGAGACGCAGGAATAGTGCACGAGAAATTATAGCGTGGGTAAGTGGGTAAATCAATTTTCTTATTTTTCTGTGAATATAATTTGTCAGGATGCATATGCATTCACCAAGTCACATTCTCGCTATCCTTACATTTGCCGGTAACACGGTGTTTTTATATGAAGTAGGAGGAAAAAGTGCAGATTTATTCATTTTCACCTTTTGGATACGAGGGGGCGTTAGTAACAGTTGAAGTTGACTTGAGGAAGGGAATTCCTTGCGTTGACATAGTGGGGCTTGCGGACAACGCTGTAAAAGAGTCTCGTGAACGAATGCAAGCGGCGATTAGGAATTCGGGCTTTGGTTTTCCTGTGGAGCGCGTTTTAATCAGTCTTTCCCCTGCGGATTTGAAGAAGGAGGGGGCGGGATTTGACCTTCCCATTGCGCTTGCCGTTCTTGCTGCAAATAATAATTCAAATGAAAGTGGCGGGGGATTGCATTTAGACGCAGACGAGCCCATTTTAATAATGGGGGAGTTAGAGCTTTCTGGAAAAGTGCGTGCGGTTAGAGGAGTGCATGCGGCCGCCTCAACTGCAGCAAATGGAGGTATTTTAAAGTGCATAGTTCCATCTGCAAATGCGGATGAGGCGCGCGAGGTTTCTGGAATGAGGGTGTTTGGGGCGGACTGCTTGGAGGATGCTTTTGCCGCCCTTTCAAACAATGAAAGTTTTACAAAGCATTCAGATTCTTTTGACAGAGGAGACTGTGCTGGTGAAGACTTTGATGAAATAGAGGGTGTTTTTTTTCAAAAAGTTGGTGTTGACGGCAAATTTTCTGAAATGTATGGTCAAAAAAAACTTATTCGCGCGCTTCAAATAGCGGCTGCTGGCAGACATAATGTGATTGCCGTTGGCGCGCCGGGATGCGGAAAAACGATGGCGATGATGAAATTTCCATTTCTCATGCCGCTTTTGACAAAGGAAGAGGCGCAGTCCGTGACGAGAATTACTTCTCTTGCAGGGCTTCTTCCGCCGAACAAATCGCTTGTGAGAATTCCTCCGTTTAGAATGCCTCATCAAACAGCCTCAATTGAGGGAATCTGTGGAGGAGGCCCGAACTGTCGTCCTGGAGAAGTTTCGCTTGCACATAATGGAGTTTTGTTTTTGGATGAAGCGGCGGAATTTCGTACATCGGTTTTGCAAATGCTTCGTGTTCCTATTGAAACAGGGCGGGTAACGTTGGCTCGCGCTGGGCGTTCAACGGTTTATCCCGCTTCATTTCAACTGCTTATGGCAGCCAATCCTTGCCCGTGTGGAAATTTTGGATCAAAAACGAAAATATGTCTGTGCAGTACGCATTCTATAGAGATGTATTGGAAAAAATTTTCAGGTCCGTTGCTTGATAGAATTGATTTGCGGGTTTCGGTTGCGAATGAAATGAGGGAGGAGGGCAGAAAAGTTGATAAAAACGCTACTCCCATTTCTACAGATCAATTGCGTGTTGGCATTGCGCGAGCGGTAAAAATTCAACGTGAAAGGCAGGGAAAACACAACTCAAAACTCACTCCAAATGAAATGGCAGGCATGTGCAAAGTTAATGAGGCATCCCAAAAAATACTGTGTGCTGCGGAAGAACGATACAATCTTTCGCCGAGAGCAAGGGCGAGCATATTGAAAATTTCTAGAACAATAGCCGATATGGAACAGAGTGAAAACATACAAGAGGAACATATCAAGGAGGCTGTAGATTTTCGCAAGGAACTCACAAATTTTATGGACATAGAAAATGCATAGAAAAACGATTGGAATGGTAGAACGGGAAAACACGCTTTTGATTTTTTCAGCGGAAAATATGATGCGAGTTTTGAAAAGATAAAAAATATTCTTCTAGTTGCAAAGGCGGAAGGCGCGGTGATTTTCCACCTTTGTACCCATCAACTTCTGGTTGTAGGGCTTTGCCTGCTTGCTCAAGTTTGCTACCTCGCACTTTCCATTTATAAAAATTTTGTATATACTAAAATTATAATGCGTGTTGGATTTTATAAAATTGTTTTGCTATTTTTGATTTCATTTTCTCTTTTTGCGGAAAAAACACCAGTAAAAAATTTGTATCAATATACGCTCGACAATGGGCTTTCGCTTTTTGTTGCCGAAAACCATTCTGTTCCTCTTTCGTATATTGAAATTGCAGTTAAATGCGGTGCTTTTACACAGGAAAAGGAAACGGCAGGTCTTTTTCATCTGTATGAACATTTGATGTTCAAGGGAAATTCCCTTTTCCCGAATGCCGCAAGTGTTACCCGCGCTTTGAGTCTTATGGGAGTTTCTGAATGGAACGGTTCGACAGGGCTTGAGTGCGTGAACTATTATTTTACAGTGCCTTCTGACGAAACGGAAAGAGGACTTGAATTTTGGAACGCCGCAATTAGGACTCCTTTGATAAAAAAGAAAGAGCTTGAAAATGAAAAAAAAGTGGTGCTTTCAGAGATAAACGGTAATTTCACTGATCCTGCGCGCATTTTGACGGCTGCTCGTTGTTCTTCAATTTTCGGTGATTTTCCCTGGAAGACAGATCCATCTGGATCGCCTGAGGTGGTTATAAATGCAACAAAAAAGCAGCTTTTGGAAATCAAAAAAAAATACTATGTGCCGAATAATTCCGCTGTTTTTGTGGGGGGAGATGTAAATCCCAATGATGTTTATGAGATGGTGAAAAGAATTTTTGGTTCGTGGAAGCGAGGTGAAAATCCGTTTGAGGGCAATTTGTTCCAGCATAATACAAATCCATTTTCCGCGCCGAAAAAATGTGTTATGCCATACGAGCGCATTTCAAGTGACTTTGCAAGAATTGAAGTGGTTTTCAGAGGACCTGACACGCTTTTTGATGTTGAAAGCACGTATCCCGCTGATGTTTTGAGCGAGACGTTTTCAAATCCGACGGGGTTTTTTGCGACCACTCTTACAAACGATGCATATCTTGCCATTCCAAATGCGGATTATGTTTGGGGCGGCTATCCTACGTCTTTCGTGAGCGGAATGCTCAATTTTGGTGCGATGGTGCAAACGCCTCAAGTTGATTTGCCGAGCCGCGCCGTTTATTTTGCGGAAAAAATCCCTGAATTGGTAAAAGGAAGCGCGAATATTTCGAAAGAGCAAATCAAGGATATTGCACGAAAAATAAACGATCTCAATATCTATTCAGCGGAAACTGCCGAGGGGCTTTTGCAAACCGTTCGCTTTTGGTGGATTACCACAGGAGTTGATTATTATTTTTCATATTCTGAAAAAATGTCGGAAGTTACCCCTGAAGATCTTGAAGAATTTACAGAAAAATACATAGCGGACGCATTTCCATTGATAACTGTTCTTGTTAATCCGCACATTTATGAAATTGAAAAGGATGAATTTGAACAGAACGGATTTCAAGAAATTTCATCGGACAATGCGTTTTGGTGGAAACATACTTTTGAGTGAAAGCGAAGAGGGGCGTTGTAGAAAATGAAACATATTTTTATGAAAAAAAATCTACTGAACGGCATATTCTTGGGAAAAATAACGCTGCTTTTTCTTGTTTGTGTATTTTGCCAAAAAACATATTCTCTTGATATGAAATCCGTTGTTCAGTTCGATTTAAAGAACGGAATCCCCGTGTATTTAAACGCTATTGACGAAAGCCACATTGACGTTGTGTATATTGTAGTGAAAGGCGGAACACGTTGTTTTAGCAAGGAAACTTCAGGACTTGAGGATGCTGTTTTTTCTTTGTTGCAGAGGGGAAGCAAGAATTACAGCTATTCTGATTTGCAAAAATTTCAGTATGACTTTCAGTCAGAGTTTACTTCTTCATCCGTGCGGGAAGGCTCTGTTTTTGGAATGACCAGTCTTTCCCATTATTTTGACAGGACGTTCGACCGTTTTATCGATGCATTTTTAAATCCGTTGTTTTCTCAAAAAGAGTACGAACTTTTGATGACGCACTATGGACAGTCCATTCAGTCTCTGCTGAATAATCCAAGCGCACTGCTTTTTTATAACGCTAAAGAATCTATTTATTCAGGGCATCCTTTTGAAGTTTCTTCCAGTGTTACTCCGTATTCAATAAAAAATATTACCCTTGAGGCTATACAATCGTATTATAAGGCTATGCTGGACGCTCGAAGAATAAGTGTTGTGGCGTGTGGCTCTTTTAAAGCCTCGTCTCTTGAGGAAAAATTGAATTCAACGCTTGGAAAAATCCCTGCCCAAAGCGACTTGAGCTTTTTTTATGAAAAAAATGCTGTTCCAGATATTACGGTTGAGGGGAAGAACGATATTTTTGTCCATGATGCGGCAAGTGGCACGGGGTTTATAATGAGGGCATTTGCTTCTCCAAAAGTTTCAAGCGAAGATTATCCGATTGCAAGGGTTGTGTGCGCTGTTTATTCGGACGTGCTTTTTAATGTTGTGCGTGAAAATTACGGGGCGTGTTATACTCCTGAATCTTCAATTTTAAGTTCTGAAGCCCCTTTTGGATTTGAGTATTTATATCGAACTTCGGATTTGGTGAATTTTGCAAAATATGTTGAAGAAGCGCGAACTATTATGGCAAGCGGGAAGGTGATTTCTGGCAGGGATTCAAAGGGACGCTATGTTTTTGAAGATTTGGATGATAGACTTGAAGGATATATAAATTCATACATCAATAAAAAATATGCTTCTGCTGCAACGACAGGAGGGCTTGCCGCAAGAATGTGTTCAGGACTTTTGCAGGGAAACGACATACATTTTTCGGACAGGATTACGGAGCAGGCAAAAAAAACGACTTCACAAGATGTTTTGCGGGTTTTTAAAAAATACTGGCTTTCAGAAAGTTCACGATGGTTTGCCGTTGTGTCTCCCGAAGATGAAAAGAAGATTGTGTTTTAGTGATAGGTCAATTAAACGGATACGGATGCTGCATAGCCACAAGTTCCAGTAGAAAAGTGAATGCAGTTTCAGAAAAAAATGGTGGAAAAACAGAAATGGTTGGTATATACTTGTACGTATGAACGTTTTAATTTTAAATGGAAGTCCGCATTCAAATGGCACGACCTATAAAGCCATTCACGAAATGGAAGTGATTTTTGAAAAAAGCGGCGTTGAATATGAAACTGTGCATGTTGGTTCAAAGGACATTCGTGGTTGCATTGCATGTGCGTCCTGCTTCAAAAATGGAAAGTGTGTTTTTGACGATGCAGTGAACGAAATCGCCCCGAAATTTGAGAAGGCTGACGGACTTGTTGTTGCAACTCCTGTTTACTATGCTTCTGCAAACGCAACTCTTATCGCGCTGTTAGATCGTCTTTTCTTTAGCACTCATTTTGACAAACGGATGAAAGTGGGTGCGGCTCTTGCAACGGCGCGGCGAGGGGGAATTACTGCAACATTTGATGAACTCAATAAATATTTTACCATTTGCGGCATGCCTGTTGCTTCTGGTCAATATTGGAATGGGTATCATGGACCTTCCACTGCCGAACAGGATAGAACGGATTTGTTCGATCAAGACAAAGAGGGCTTGCAAATGATGCGAACGCTTGCCAAAAATATGGTTTTTCTTATGAAAAGCATTCAATTGGGAAAAGAGGCGTTTGGTCTGCCAGAAAAAGAGGATGCACTCCGCACAAATTTTTGCAGGTAAGATTAAATAACCGATTAAAATTGACGACCGATTAAGCGTTGTCAATTTTAATGCGATTTTTGAAAATGCAATGACAATGTGCTGCGCTAGGTCAGTTTTGCGATGCGTTGCTATCGAATTTTTGCTTGCTCACAAGGCTGGCAAACAAAAACTCTCGTTGCTTGTTTTAATTCAAGTTTGCAAATGCGAGTTATTGCTCTTGTTAGTCGTTCCAAAGATACATGCTGTGAATGCTTTTCAAGTAGAGTATTGTTCCAATAAAAATGCCAGTCGCTCCAAGGGCTGCCATCAAAAAATTATAGGTGTTACATAAAATTATATATCCTGCGCAAATCAGAGAAAGTCTTATTGTAACTTTCTGGCGGTTTTTGTCTTGCGCAGTAAAAATAGTCTGTGTTATTATTGCTGCAATTAAAATCAATAGCCGTATATATTTAAAAAACATAAAATATCCGCATTTGAAAAATCCGAGCACCTGAGGACTTGTAGTATCGAGTGGCAAAATCATAATTATATATGCCGAAATGACAATCAATATGATAATGTTTTGTTCAATGTATTGGCGTGATTCTGTTTTTGCAAATAGGGTCATAAAGAAAAGACTTAACGGTGCTAAAATCCTTCCAAAAAGAACAACATTGCTTGAGTAGACGGCAAGAGAAACGTTTGAATTCCAAAGGTTAAAAAACGGGAAAAAAAGGCGCGCCGTTTCGGTTAGGCATGCAATTAAAAAAAATGAAAGATAGATTATTTCTGTAGATTGGGTATTTTCAAATTCTATGTTCATATACAAAAATATAATAAAGCAAAAAGCGGGAAAAAGGTTTATTGCTATGAGAACCGCTCTAAAATCAAATTTTGTTAGAAAAAACGAACTAAAAGGAAGACGCAGTATATCGGGCGGAAACGCAAAATGACCGGTGAATTGCAAAAATACGGTGAAAATTATTGCCGCTATGACAATGGTAAGAGACATAAATGTTAAAAAAAGATTTATTCTGTTGCGAGTTTTTATAGTCATTAGATTTATAATAGAGTTAAACTAAAATCTTGTAAATAGAGTTGTGGCAAATGTGCAGGAAAACGCATTGCGTGGTGAAGTAATCGGTGCAGGGGTGCAAAGGGACGATCTATTGACAGGATTCCTTTTGTGTGTTACTATTCATAGAAACATATACGAGGGAAGAGTTATGGTTAAGCGAACTGATTCTATATATCTTGCGTTGCCGAGCGACCGCTACACTCCGTTTAGCTTGGCGCGGAAGATTGGGGCGAAGGCGATTTTAGAAAGCGCACGATTCAATATGGGGCGAGAACGCTATTCAATTTTAATGGCGGAGGAAGCCTTTCATATTTTGCAGGACGACGAGGGAATTGCGTTTATAATAGATGGGCGGCGTGTTCCATTTTCTGCTGAAACTGCGTCTAGCAATGGCGGTGAGATTGAAAAGATTGCGCCTGGCTCTACCGTTCCGCATATTCCTGATGTGCTTGACGCTTTGTTGTATGTGGCAGAGGAAAATGAAATGCCTGTAAAAGGAATTCCCGTTCCTGCAAGCGGAGTGGGGTATTTAAGTTATGAATTTTGCGCACGGTGTGATACGATCCAGCTTGCTCCTCAAAAGGACGAGTTGAAAATCCCCGAAAGCGAATTTGTTGTGGGGCATCTGTACATTGTGTTTGACCATTTTACAGAAACGCTGCACATTTTTGCCCTGAACTATATAGAGCATCAAATAGATCTTAAAAAGGCTGTTGACAACTTGAAAAAGCGTTTGAGTGATTTGGACTTTTCATATCTTGCTCCCCCTGAAGATCCTCTTCCCTGTCGCACAATAACGGACTTGGAGCAAAGTGAAAGGGAATACAAGGAAAAAGTGCTCGCCTTGAAAAAAGAGATTGTTGCGGGCAATATTTTTCAGGCAGTGCCATCTCGTCGTCTCCAAATTGAAAATGAAAATTCCGCTATGGAAATCTACCGCCGTTTGCGTTCTGTAAATCCATCCCCCTATTTACTTTATCTTGATTTTGGTGACAGGCAAATTATTGGCAGTTCTCCTGAAAGTCTTGTGCGTGTGCGAGATGGAGTTGCGTCAATCCGTCCAATTGCAGGCACGAGAAGGCGTGGAAAAAATGCGGAGGATGACGAAAGGCTTAAAAATGAACTGCTCAATGATGACAAGGAGAAGTCAGAACATTTGATGCTTGTGGACTTGGCTCGAAATGATTTGGGGCGTGTTTGCGAGGCGGGAAGTGTGGAGGTGACCCGATATATGGACTGTGAATTCTTCAGTCATGTTATGCATTTAGTGAGCGATGTTCAAGGAAAGGTAAAAAATGGTGTGAAGCAAATTCAGGTTTTACGCTCGGCTTTTCCTGCTGGAACTGTTTCGGGATCTCCCAAAATTAGTGCGATTGAGATTTTAAGTCGTCTTGAAAAAGTGAAGAGGCGTTTTTATGCAGGTGCAATCGGCTATTTGCAGGCATCGGGCGACTTGGATTTTTGCATTGCATTGAGGTGCGCTCTAAAACAAGATTCTCTATGGACTTTACAGGCAGGGGGTGGCATTGTCTATGATTCAAATGCTGATAGGGAATGGGAAGAAACAAACGAAAAACTCGGTGCATTGCGCTCAAGTCTTGAGCCTCCTGTAGATAAAAATAGTGACGAAAGGATAAAATAATAAAATGTATGTGTACAAGCGAAAAATAAATTATCACGAAACAGACAAAATGGGGATTACTCATCACTCCAACTACATAAAATTTATGGAGGAAGCGAGGGTTGGTTTTTTGGAGGAAATAGGACTTCCTTTTCAAGATGTGGAGGCGCTGGGAATTGTTTCACCTGTCATTGGTCTTGAAATTGAATACAAGCACCCGTCGGTTTTTAGCGATGTTTTAGATGTTGCAGTTTGTTTTTCTGTTTATAACGGCGTGAAATTTGAACTGTTATATACAATTACGAATGCGAAAACGGGCGATGTTGTGGCGACTGCAAAATCAAAGCATTGCTTTATGAAGGACGGAAAAATTTATTCGTTCAAGCGAGATAAGAATCCTATGGACGAAAAATTACAGGCGGCTTTTGATGCGGATTCGTGTGCGAAAAATTGAACGTTGTAAGAAATAAGGAGTTATGATAAAAACGCTGCACAAATGCGCGATGTTTTTACATAAAGGAAGGTTTTAAATCCGCACAAAAATGCTGTGCGGATTTAAACTTTGAGTTTTCTGTGAAAATTCGTTTATCAATTGCATTTTCTCATTTCATTACGAAAATGCCTTTTTCAGCAATTCAAAAGTTGATACTTTCTTCATTGCTGAAAAAATATGGAGGTTTAAAAACAGCAACTGAAATAGCGTTGCTGTTTTTAATGGCGAGTTTTTTTCAAAACTCGCTTATTGTACTGCGATTTTTCGCTTCGCTACAAAATCGCGTTTTCAGCAACTCCCGAATCTGAAGATTCGCTCGTTGCTGAAAATTAAGGAAGGTTTAAAACAGGCAACTAAAATTGAGTTGCCTGCTTTAATGCGATTTTTGGAAATATAAAAAACATTCGCGAAGGCGCAGTGAAAAAGGCAAAATCGCTCTCATTGTGGTCGCTGCAACAGCAGCGAAAAAAAAATCTATGCCACAATGAGCGCGAAATGCGCGAGCGCATGCTGAAAATGCATTTAGCCAGTTTTGCGTAAAACCGAGCCGTGCGAGGTAGCAAAACTGGAGGCGAAAGTCGAGGAATTAAAAGTAGAAGAACA
>JAAVAO010000034.1 GCA_014803985.1 Treponema sp. | reverse complement strand
GTAATGATAATCCTCTAGCCAGTTTTGCGTAAAGCCGAGCCGTGCGAGGTAGCAAAACTGGTGGTGGAAGTCGAGGAATAAAAAGTGAAAAAAACATGCACCTTCCGCCATTTCCCTCACTCGTACACTCGTTCAGTCCAGTGGCAGCCTACGGCTCCCCTACAATCCTTGCCGCAGTAAAACTCGAATTTTAACCTATCGATTACATTTCAAAAAAGATACACACGCCTCAACGCATTTTCTTTCACTCGCATAAAACCATTTTGCAATAACGCTCAAACACAATTGAAAGTACTTTACCTGTCAAAACACAGTGCTTTTCTTTTTTTTAAATTCGGCATATATTGTCATTATGAACATTGTTTTTTACAGCACAAACCCCACTCGATTTTGCAGCGAAACGTTTCATCATTATAACGCCCCTCCGTATAAAACGCTCATCAATGAAGTTGCCCGTCTTTATCCCGATGACAACTTGTTTATTGCAAGTCAAGCCCCTGGAATCTTTTTGTTTGACGAAAACGACACAAACATATCTAGCACCTTACAAAATGTGACATATATATCGCTGCAAGAACAACAGTATGAAAGAATAGCCGATGAACTATACTCTCTTGCCCCCGACATTGCAGTTGCCGCCTCGTTTTGGACTCCACCCTTTGACTGGCTTTCTCTAAACGATGCATTAGTTGCTGAAAATCTTTCAAACCGCGGAGTAACCGTTATTTCAAATTCTGTAGAAACGCAAATGCTCTGTTTTGATAAAAAAATGACACACGATTTTTTGAAATCAAACGGTTTTTTCACGGCAAAATCACTGTATATTCGCCACAGTCTTTTTTGGGCGGAACGAAACACTGTCGAGGTGAAAGAAAATGTCTACAAGGACTATATTTTTCGTGAACTAAAAAGGCTGCAATTTCCAATCGTTGTAAAAGACACCGTTGGATTAAGTTCATTCTCAGTGGATGTTTTGCGCACTTTTAACGAAGCAAAAGCATATCTCGCTTCAAAGAAAAACAACGGTGATCGATTGATTGATGAATTTATTTTTGGAGAGCAGTTTGGAGCGGAAGTGTATGGCAGGAATGGACAGTACGAAGTTCTTGGTCCGTTCAAATTCTCTGTAAATCAATATGGAATCACCAGTCCAAAACAAAGCATTCGATTTGGTCCTATTTTAGATGAAAAATATAGCGTTGAAAAATTGAAGCAAGAGCTTTTGAGGCTTGCCACCCTCTTAAACATAAACGGAATGTGTCAAGTTGACTTGGTTTTTAGCAACACTCACAAAAAATGGTTTATCATCGAAGTGAACCCTCGCCTTTCAGGAATGACAAAAACCGTTTCCACCGCCTACAACTTCAACCCGCTTTTAGCATTGCTGGATTTTGAAAAAACATTCAGCGCAAAAAGAAAAACAGCTGCTTCCGCCATTTCAAATCAGTTGACGATGAGTATAAAACTTCCGTTGCTTTCCAAAGAAGATTTAAAACGGCTTTTTTCTTTTCCCTGCGTAAAAAGTGTTTCACAAACCTCAAACGACGCAGCAAAACAACGCAGGGAAAAAGGGTTTTGCGAAGTGATATTAGCCTCTCCCTCAAAAAACGATTTAAAGCACGCTTTGGAAGAAATAGAAGCGTCCTTCTCAACCCCTGCCGAAAAAGCCTTTTTCACCACCGCCCACAATTTTTTAGCGCAAGCGTGATTCCACAACTAAAATAACACCCTTCCCCGCAGAAATTTCAGCCACATCTTCCGCCCATTCATTTGAAACTCCAATAGGAAACGAATTTTCTAACATTGCATTTTCAAGCGTATATTTTGTTCCTCGCTCAAAAATTCCTTCGCATTTGTTTGACAAAGAAAAAACAGAAAGCGAAAATCCCTCCCTTCGTTCAAGAGTAACTGTTCCATTGGAAAAAAAATACAGATGTTCATCACAGGAAATCATTTCCACGCGCGCACCATTTTTCACTGCATAAACAGCACTTTGCATATTCGCAAGTTCATGGTCAAGCCGTCTTCCCAAAGCACATGCAATCACAATGTCTTTAAATCCACGCTTTATAGCCTCTGTTATTGCAACAAAAGTGTCAGTGTAATCTTTTTCAGCAGGAAGACGCATAATGTGTATTTTTTCATCTAATTCAATTTTTTCATAATTTCCCAAAAAAGAATCGAAGTCGCCAAGTGCAAGATCCACTTTGATATTCATTTGTTGTGCATATTCAATCCCCTTATCACAGGCAATCACAAACTCACATTTTGCAACAACTTTTTCATCAATAGCACTGTACTCCCCTCCAGAAATTATAAGACAAGACTTCATTTTACCTTCCTTTACTGATTTTAAACTTTCCTTCATTTTCAGCATTTGAAATATGAAAAACATTCGCAAAGGCGCAGTGAAAAAGGCAAAATCGCTCTGATTGTGGTCGCTGCGATAGCAGCGAAACGATAATCCTTGCCACAATCAGTACGAAATGCGCGAGCGCATGGTTTTGCCTTTTTCACTGCAACTGGAAGAATGTTTTTTATATTTTCAAAGAAAACTCGCCATAAAAACAGGCAACGAGATTTTAGGTGCCTGTTTTACCTTCCTCGTATTTTTTTTAGAAATTTTTTATGCCACCACGCCCTAAAAGATTCAAGCTTCGTGCATAATCCATACAGTGCAGAAAGCCTCACATCGTAACTTCCAACTCTATGGACATTTTTTCCGCCAAACCCCGTTTTAAAAAGATACAGACCATGCATTGGATGATTTTCATCATCGGTTGGCGGCATTCCATATAAATCATAAAATGAAGAACCGTACTCCTTTGCATCTTTCATTGCAGTCCACTGCAAAAGAAAATTCGGCATAAAATTACGCTTCACATTTGACGATGCTCCGTAAAGATACACGCCCTCTTTTTTTGTAAAAAGCGTTATTATCGCGCCAAGGCAATCTTCTCCATGTCTCGCAATATAAAGAGTCACAAGAGGAGCATCCTTTTGGCTTGCTGAACGCTCCATCAAATCTTGATAATACCGTTTCGGATGAATTGAAATGCCATCGCGCTCGCTTGTTATTCTATACAGTTTGTAAAAATCGTCTATTTTTGTAGACAAGTCAATACAATTTCTATCAACTTTTTCTATGCAAACGCCTTTTCGCTCGGCAAGATGAATATTGTATCTCCACTTGCCTTTCATCGCAGAAAGAATTTCCTCCTCTGTGTTTGTTAAGTCAACAATCGTTGTGTCAGGAGGTTGAATATCCACAGAATTTTTTATAACTTTTAAACGGTCGGCAAACGAAACAAGTGCAACGCCATAATTAAACTCATCTCGCATTTCAGGCGTAGAAAAATCAACAGCGGGATCAAAACGAACGCACAGCGTATTTTTAGGAAGGAACTTCTTCAAGGAAACGGCAATGCCCTCTAAAAGACTGGCAAATTCAAGCGTCTGTTTTGAAGCCCACTCATCGCCCTCTCCCTTCGTTGACTGTTTATCAAACGGAAGGGCTGGATACAGGGGAATGTAAGCGATGCTAAAAAATTGTGCAAACGTTCTAAACAACACAGAAACTGTGTCTTTTTTGTTTTTTGGAAAATTATCCTCATCACCTAAAAAACTCCATTCAATTTCAAAGCATTTATGAGTCCAGCCATGATGCGCTTTAAATTCCCCCCAAAACGAAGTTTGCTGAAAATGAAATGAATTTTTTAAAGAAGTTTCTTTGTCGTCTATTTCTTTTATTTTTACATCAAACAGTTTTTGCATTTTTCTTTATTTTTCCTTTTTCTTGACATTGTTACTTTCGCAAATTTTTAACGGCTTCCGATAGAACACTGCCCGCCACAGGCGGGCTTACACATATAAAAATCCACGATTGAACGTCCATAGGTGCGTTTATCCGTTCTCACCAAATTTCCGATGGTATCAGGCATATAATGTTCTTCAGGACGATGAACCATAAGAGTTCCGTTTTTTTCAAGCATCTCTTTTTTTGCAATTTGAGCGATAAGGTTTTCATGAAATTTATACGGAAACGGCGGATCGAGAAAAATATAGTCAAATTGCGATTTACACCGTTTTATAAAATATTCCGTCGGCATAAAATGACAGTGAATTTTCACTCCGCACTCATTTTCCGCAAGAGCAACATTTTCTAAAACCGTAGACACCTTTATTTTGTCCTTTTCACACAACTCAACTCGTGAAGCCCCTCGAGAAACTGCCTCAATTGCAATTGTTCCAGAGCCACTGAACAAATCCAGCCATGATTTTCCATTCAAGTCGCCTAAAATTGCAAACACCGACTCTCTCATTTTGTCCATCGCAGGTCGAATTATACCATCTGGACATTTTATTATTCTCCCCTTAAGAACTCCACCCGTAATCCGCATATCTTTCCTCGATTTTTTTAGATAGTTTCGCTTTGTCAAAAAATATGTTGCAGTTCAATTTAAATATTTAATTACTATTCAAAGACCAAAAAACATCATCATGCGCAAGCTTGACATTTTGACTTGCATAATCAAAAGCAGTTTTTCCATTTGCATCGCGCATTGTTGAAATTGCACCTGCATCAAGAAGCAGCTTTAAAATAGAAGTTGAATCTGAAAATTCCGCAGCATACATTAAGGGCGTTTTTCCTTCAAAAAATCTATTCAAAGGCACATTTCTATTGATGAACACTTGCACCTTTGACTCTTGCACTGCTGAACTGGTATTGTTCGATGTTAAAGTAAGGATAAATGCCCTAAAAATCTCATTTGAACCCGCTGTATACTGATTTAAAATTGTCTTTAAAATCTCAGGATTGCTTGAATATAAAGCGGCAAGTTGAAATGAATTTGCTCCATAATTATTAGATGCATAAATATCCGCGCCATTTTCCAAAAGCACGTTCACAATATTCAAATTGTTTTGGTAGCGAATGGCAAACATCAATGCATTCCATCCTTCGTAGTCACAAAGCGAAACATCCGCACCGGAATTCAATAAAGAACGGACTTCCCACTCACTGCCATTTTTAGCCGCATTCATAAGCATTGTTCGTCCGTTGGAATCCCGTGAATTTGGATTTTCGATGTTTGCAAGAGCAATGCGATTTGGATCTGTTCTTTCTGGCACAAATTGTTCTTGCTTTGGCATATAGTCATAAAGATATATCGGCTTTGATTTTTCCGATTCGACATCCAAAGAATCAAACGTGAGCGGAGGAACTTCAGATTCATCAACTTCCTTAAGTTTCTCAAGTCCATCACTATCGGGAGTCTCTTCTTCTATGACTTCTTCAAGTTTCACCTCTTCAACCTTTTTTGTTGTCTCCGTCACGTCAGGCACAATAATTTCTCTCTCAGAGGTTTCGTCATCCTCCTCGACTGGTGTTGGAACATACGTTGAATTCACCCCGAAAAGGGCGTCCTTGCATCGTTTTATAGGCTTCTCCCCCAGCAAAAAGTACAATTCATCATACAAAGGGATATTGCGCTTTTCAATGAGATAGTCAAGCGCATCTTTTTTATAACTGTCCCGTCTTTTTAAAGCGTGTTTCAGGTTGGATTTATTGCCATACTGTAAAAGAATCGGTCTCATAATCTTTCTGTTGTCTTCTGAATACAGTGCAAGATACATAAGAGAGTCCTGTTTGTTGGCGTTTGTAAATTTCACGTTCTGCCCAGCGGACAAGATCAGTTCTATATTTTCAAGCGGAAGATCATTTCGTATGCCACAAAGCAACATATTTTCATTAAGAGGCGGAATTTTTTGTTTTTTTATTGACGGATTTTCACGAATTTCATCAAACAACTCTCGTTTTGTTGCCTTTGAAATAAAATTATTATAATCAAATTCATCAAATTTTTGGCGCGCACAGACAAACGCAGGTTGAACAAATAATACAGCAACCAGCAAAATAAGAGACGCATTTAAAAATGTGGATTTTTCATATTTGTGATGAAAAAACAACCTATTCTCCCAATTGATTTTTTATGCCTCTTTGTGCGACAGTCGACATGCGCTTTTCCGCAAAAAATTAACACTGATAAAAAATGGCACAGATGTTATTTTTATCATATTCTATTATAATAAGTATCGTCAACAATTACAATTTTTAGAGCGGTTTTAAAGTATTTTTTTTATCACTTTCGACTGTCAACAACTGTTAATTCAAGCAGTTTTGTGATATACTGAAACAGTATGAATTCCATTCTAAATGAAATTGAAAATCGAGAGGACTCCGAAGGATTTATCAAAGTTACCGACAATCCTGTTTCATCTTTAAATCCCAATCAAAAAGTGCTTCTAAATAGAAAAGGCAACGCCCTCTTTAATGAAGGAAAGGTTGAAGAAGCTCGAAGAATATTCACAACAACAGGATATTCCGATGGACTTACTCGAATTGGCGACACATACAGCAAGGACAATCGGAGCATAGATGCATTAAAGCAGTATATTCTTGCCCACAACAAAACAAAGGCAGAACCAATATATGAAGACCTTGCAACCATAATTTCATCCTTGCTAAAAAATGAATAAACAAACAGTTGGTACTCAAATGGCAACGACACTCACTGAAAAACCCGTTCTCACAGGACTTTTACCTGAAGAAATATGCGACACGCTTGCATTAAACCAACGTTTTCGTGGCGTGCAGCTCTTCAAATGGATTTCAAGAGGCGCAGACACCTTTGACGCAATGACAAATATAAGTAAAATCGATCGGGAGTCTTTTTCAGAAAAAGCGCGGCTCCGCTCCTCGTCCATTTCAACAGTCCTTAAAGATGATGATGGCACACTAAAAATGCAAATTTCGCTCTCTGACGGACTGGCAGTTGAAACAGTTTTGCTCATCGACAGCACGGGTCGAAAAACTGCCTGTGTTTCCTGTCAAGCAGGGTGCGCAATGAACTGTGCGTTTTGTAAAACGGGAAAACTAGGGTTTGCAAGAAACTTGAGCGCAGCGGAAATTGTGGAGCAGTTTTTATTTCTCGAAAAAGAATGCGTCCGCCTTGATAATATCGTTTTTATGGGGATGGGAGAGCCGCTTTTAAATATTAACGCTATTCGCAAGGCAATTTCCATACTCACAGACAAACGAGGACGCGCCCTATCCTCCCGAAGAATCACTCTTTCAACATGCGGAATTATCAAGGGCATATATGACTTGGCGGACAACGGTCCTCTTGTGAGGCTTGCAGTTTCGCTCACAACAGCAGATGAATCATTGCGAAATGAACTTATGCCCATATCCCGAGAAAACCCTTTGGATGAATTAAAAAAAGCCATTCGCTATTACACAGAAAAATCAGGAAAGCGGGTGACTTTAGAGGCGGCACTGCTTTCAGGAAAAAATACCAGTGAAAAAAGTGCGGAAAATATTATTCACTTTGCATCACATTTGAATGTAAACATAAATCTCATTCCATGGAATCCTGTGGATGGACTGCCGTTTGAAAAACCATCTTCAAGTGAAGTTGCACAATTTGTTTCAATGCTTGAAAAAGCAGGTTTGAATGTAACTTTAAGAAAAAGACGCGGTCAAAAAATCGGCGGAGCATGCGGTCAACTGGGAAAAACAAAATAAAACGACATAAAAAAATTTTTTCTTGAACATCCTGCTTTTATGCCGTATAATTGAAAGTATAAAAATAACTAAAACGGAGCATCTTTATGCAGAAAAAAATATATGTTGCTGGAATGTTTGATGCTGATACAGCGTCTAAAGTTGATGCGGCTGTAAAAACAGTTGGCGGAGTTACAAGCGTAACGGCAAATCCTGACAAAGCACAAGTTCTTGTTGAATTTGATGAAGGAACAGCTGGAATTGAAGGTGCGATAAACAGTGCAATTGCAAGCGTTGATGGCGTTGAAGTTCTCGACTAATCCCTAAAAAGATTATGAAACTGGTAATCCTAGACGGAAACGCATTGAATCCTGGTGATTTGAGTTGGGATTCCTTTAAAAAATACGCAGATATAACGGTTTTTCCACGCACAAGTAAAAATGAAGTTGTTGAACGCATAGGAAACAATGAAGCGATTCTTTTAAATAAAGTAAAGATCACAAGAGAAATCCTTTCGGAATGCAAGAATGTACGCTATATTGGACTGCTTGGAACTGGCTATGATGGCATAGACAGAGAGGCGGCAAAGGAAGCGGGAATTTGCGTAACAAACATTCCTTCATACAGCACTATGGCAGTTGCTCAACATGTGTTTGCCTTTTTATTATATTTTTCAAATTCCATTGCACAGCATAATCTCTCCGTTCAAGAAAAAAAATGGATGAAAAGTCCTGACTACTGCTATTGGGAAACACAGTTGTTTGAGCTGTATGGTAAGACGCTTGGAATTCTAGGCTACGGAAACATAGGGCGGCAAGTTGAAAAAATTGCAGAAGCATTCGGAATGAATGTTATTGTATGCCCGCATCATCCCTCAAGTGAAATAAAAAATTGCGTTTCGTTTGATGAACTCTTGCAAAAATCCGATGTGATTACATTGCACACCCCGTTGACTACAGAAACGGAAAACATCATAAACGCCTCTTCCATCACCAAAATGAAGGACGGAATTTACCTAATAAATACGGCGCGAGGGGGACTTGTAAACGAAAGGGATATTCGCGCATTTCTTGAAAGCAAAAAGATTGCAGGCTACGCATCTGATGTCCTTGAAACCGAACCAATGGCACAGGACTGCCCTCTTTTTAACGCTCCAAACTGTATAATCACTCCTCATATAGCATGGACACCGCTAGAAACAAGAAGGAGACTTATGAAAATGGCATTTGAAAATTTTGAAAGTTGGATAAACGGAAATCTAAGAAAGGATGTTCTATTGACCTGATTTTCGTTGTCATTCTAACAGTCAAAAAATATATATAAGAGGTAACATTTTTATGGGAAAAACAATTGCTCAAAAAATTTTTGAAAAACATCTTGTAGACACGCCGTTTCCAAACACGTATGTGTTAAAATTAGACCGCGTTTTCTGCCACGAAATCACAACTCCGACTGCCATATTGGATTTAACAGAGAGAGGGAAAGACAAGGTGTTTGATTCAACAAAAATCAAGGCGGTAATCGACCATGTAACACCTGCAAAAGATTCAAAAACGGCGGAACAAGGAAAAATCCTGCGGGAGTGGGCATGCCGCCACGAAATCAAAGATTTTTTTGACGTTGGCTCAAACGGCGTGTGTCATGCAATTTTTCCAGAAAAGGGATTTGTTCGCCCTGGCTACACAGTGATCATGGGGGACAGCCACACATGCACTCACGGCGCATTTGGAGCATTTGCCGCAGGAGTTGGAACAACGGATCTTGAAGTTGGCATTTTAAAAGGCGTTTGTTCATTTAGAGAGCCAAAATCAATTAAATTTGTGTTAAATGGAAATTTAAAAGAAGGCGTTTATGCAAAAGATGTTATTCTTTACCTGATAAGCAAAATCGGGGTGAATGGAGCAACAAATTGCGTGGTAGAATTCACTGGTCCTGTTATTGACAATTTCGGAATGGAAGAAAGAATGACTCTCTGCAATATGGCGGTTGAAGCAGGTGGAACAAGTGGTATTTGTTATCCTGACGAAAAAACGGTGGAGTATCTTTGGGAATTTATCAAGGACGAGTATAAATCAAAAGAAGATGCGCTCGCTGAATATAGCCAATGGAAAAGCGATGAAGATGCACAGTATGAAAAAGTGTTCACGTATGATCTTTCAACTTTGGAGCCAGTTTGTACATTTGGATACAAGCCCGACCAAGTGAAAAAGGTTTCTGAAATGAACGGAACAAAAGTCAATCAAGTTTACATCGGCTCTTGCACAAACGGACGCATAAGCGACTTGCGAATTGCCGCAGAAGTTTTAAAAGGGAAAAAGATTGCAAGCGGAGTGAGGGGAATTGTGAGTCCTGCCACCCCCGCTATATATAAACAGGCGTTGAAAGAAGGTATAATTGACATTTTTATGGAGGCAGGATTTTGCGTCACCAACCCAACATGCGGAGCATGTCTTGGAATGAGCAACGGAGTTCTTGCAAGCGGAGAATCGTGCGCGTCAACAACAAACCGAAATTTCAACGGTCGAATGGGCAAAGGCGGCATGGTTTACTTAATGAGCCCTGCAACAGCAGCAGCCACGGCAATCAACGGAACTATCACTAACTCACCACTATATAAAGCATAGATTTGGAGGAAAAAATGAAACAATTCGGCGGCAATGTACTATTCTTGGATCGTTCGGACATAAACACGGACGAAATTATTCCGGCAAAATATCTCACTGAAATCTCAAAACAAGCGTTAAAACCTTATTTGCTTGAAGATTTAAAGCTTGAGGGATTCAATCCAAAAACGGATGTCGCTGGAAAAAAGGTTATTATTACCAGAGAAAATTTTGGATGCGGCTCTTCACGAGAACACGCTCCATGGGCTTTGGAAGTGAACGGAATATATGTTGTAGTTGCAACAAATTTCGCCCGCATATTCCGACAGAATATGTATAATTGCGGAATGATGGCAATTGAAATTGATAAGAAATCCATTGATGATATGTTCAAAACATTTGCCGATAAAGATACAGAATGCAAGGTTGTATTCAATGACGATGGCTCGTCAAAAGTAAAGCTCATAGCAGGCAGCCTTTCCAAAAGCTATCCGTTCAAACTCGATGACTTTGAAAAAGCATTGGTTGAAAATGATGGTTGGATTGGATTTGCAGACAGCAAATATTAAAAGGAAAAGGTGACTGGAATTTTTACGATTCCAGTCGCTTTTTTAACGACCGATAATGGAAAACACAGAAATCACAAAAAATTCGATTGCAAAAAACGAATATCAAGCGACATTGTTTTTCAATCGACTAAAAAAGAAAAGCAGGATTTTAAGAAAATGGGCAAGACAAAACGGCATCTCATGCTATCGATTGTATAATCGTGACATCCCTGAAATCCCCCTCTCCCTCGACATATACGAATTTTTACCCAAAGACATAAAAACTCCCGCAGAGGCATCTGTTTTTTTCACAGAACAAAACAGACTCTTAAGCGAAAATGATCTATCCGTTGCAGAAAAAATGGCGGCTCGTCGATATGCTGTTATGTATCTTTACGAAAGACCGTACGAAAAGGACGAGGCAGAGGAAGAAGAATGGCTTTCAGTTATGAAAGATGCCTGTTCAAATGCGCTTTCCATTCCAAAAGAACAAATCATAACAAAAATGCGCCGCCATCAAAAGGGATTGAATCAATATGAAAAAATTGAAAGCCCCACCCTCTCATTTTCAGGACTCGTGTACGAGCAAGGTCAGATTTTCTACGTTGACTTGGACACATATCTTGACACCGGGCTTTTTTTAGACCATAGACCGCTGCGAAAAAAAGTGAGGGAGCGTTCAAACGGCAAGCGTGTTTTAAATCTGTTTTGCTATACAGGTTCATTTTCAGTATATGCCGCAAGCGGAAACGCGCAGTTTGTGGAGTCCGCAGATTTGTCCAACACTTATTTGGCATGGGCAAAGAAAAATATGGCTTCAAACGGTTTTTCCGATGAAAACAAATACATATACACAAAGGCAGACTGCATTCGCTTCATTGAAAGCAAACTAAAAAGCCATCGCACGGAAGACAAGTATGACATAATAATTTTAGACCCGCCGACTTTCAGCAACTCAAAGTCAACAAACACGATACTCGACATCAATAGAGACTGGCCAAAACTAGTAGGAAAATGCACATCGCTTTTAAATCCAAACGGCATTCTTTATTTTTCCACAAACAGCACGCGGCTATCATTTTCAGAGGAAAAAATACAATCTCGACTCCCCTTGAAAATCACAGACATAACACCGTTTTCAATCCACAAGGATTTTGAAGGCAAAAAATGCCATAAAGCATGGGAAATTGAGAGAGTGTAAAATAAAGTTTCTATTTTTGACGAGCAAAAGATAAAAAAAGCCGTCTGAATGAGACGGCTTTTACACATTTAATTTGTTTCTTTAATTCCGTAACGCTTGTTGAATCGTTCAATACGACCTGCGGTGTCAACCAATTTCTGCTTTCCTGTGTAGAATGGATGGCATGCAGAACAAATTTCAACAAACATATTCTCAACTGTTGAACGAGTTTCAATTACATTACCGCAAGCGCATGTAATTTTTGTAAGTTTATACTCAGGATGAATTCCCTTTTTCATTTTTCCCCCACTGCACTTGCCCTGTTGCGCGGAACGTAAGTTCAAAACGCAACCACAACATGCAATATTTTACTGATATTTTTAAATAGTATAGTATTATTGGTTTTAAGTCAAGAGTTGATAAAAAGATATTTGAGAGGCTTCATCACGAAAAATTATAGCGCAAGGAAAATGCAGAATTTTTATCCGCAAAGTAAAAGGAATGCAATAAAACGTGCATATATGTGCGTATAAATATGAAACTCTATTAAAAAATCGTAAAAAAGTCTGCCGAAGTCAGTGGTAAAATGAAAAAAGCCGCAAAACTTGATAAAACCCTGCAAGGCAATTCAGAGATATGCATATAATTTTCTCTGAACATACTTTTTTACTGTTTACAACTGCTACAGAACACACTTTTTTTCAAAAAAAATTGCCTTTTTTGATTTTCCTCACTATATTAGATATAAAGAAAATGTCGAATTGATTGCTTGCAAAACGACTCGACCCTTTCGATTTTTTATTCTTAAAACTAACAAGGAGAAAAAAATGAAATTTTACATTTGTAAACATTGCGGAAACCTTATTTTGATGGTAAAAGATTCGGGTGTGAATCCTGTGTGCTGTGGAGAGGCTATGACAGAACTTCTCCCTGGAACAGTTGACGCTGCGGTGGAAAAGCATGTTCCTGTCTTTGAAATTCAGGGAAACACTGTAAAAGTAAAAGTCGGCTCTGTTGAGCATCCAATGACAAAAGAACATTTAATTGATTTCATTGCAATTGAAACAACAAACGGAAGCCAAATCAAACATCTCACAGCGGATATGAAACCAGAAGCCGAATTCAATCTTGCAGAAGGCGAAAAACTCGTTGCAGTATACGAACATTGCAACATTCACGGCTTGTGGAAAGCTGAATAAGCATATTCATAAGTGCGATTCGATACAAACAGCGGCATTCCATAATACGAGATCTTTCTATCTTGCGAATGGAATGCCGCTTGTTTTTTTAATATGAAAATACAAGAGGCACAGTGCTAGATGCATTCAACAGACACTCTTTACCCCCTGTTTCATTGCCATGGATTGTATAATTCCCATCAAAAAAAACTAAAGTTTTTCCAATCTTTGACGATATTTAAAATATCGGGGGCATTTTCCCCTCCCACCCATGCCCCCGACATGCCTGATGGGCATTGGCACGGTTTTCATACCGTGCCATTTTTTTTGCCTCTCCATATTCACACAACGCTTCTTTTTATATATAATTATATGTATGGAAAAAGTCAAAAAGTCAACGATTATTTGGATTTGTCTTTTGTTTTTGGCGGCTTTAATTCTCGGCGCATCGCTGGGATTTGGACTTTCTGAAACTCAAAATATGAAAAATTCCGAATACATTGAGTCCTTTTACACCGCGCTTCCCACAAAACTACTTGACATTAACGGAGAACTTATAACGGAATTTGCATCTGATGAAAAACGAGAGATAATCAGTTTAAACAAACTGCCACAACACATGATTGACGCCCTCTTGACTCGTGAGGACAGAATTTTTTATTCACATCGTGGGTTTAGCTTCAAGGCTGTGTTTCGCGCTGTAATTGGAAAACTCACCCGTCGTTCTCTGGGAGGAGGCTCCACCCTTACTCAACAAATTGCAGGAACGCTCTATTGCGACCGCGCAGAAATGTCGATTATGCGAAAAATCCGGGAGTTGTGGTATGCAATCCAAATGGAGCGCCGTTATTCAAAAAATGAAATACTTGAACTATATTTAAATAGAATTTATTTTGGTGGCGGAACGTATGGCGTAAATGCTGCATCAAAATATTACTTTGGACACAGCGCAGAAGAAATCACTCCGGCAGAAGCGGCTATTCTCGTGATTCAACTTTCAAACCCTGCCTTTTATAATCCGTTTGACCATCCAAATCGCGCTATGGATCGGCAAAAGAATGTTCTTGATTCAATGGTGGCGGCAGGCTATATAACGCAGGAAGAATCAGATGAATCATTTGATGACTTTTGGGCGGCGTTCGACTACACAAGAACAAGCTCTTCTGCATATATGATTCGCGATGACAAAGCGCCATGGTTTAGCGAATATGTTAGGCGAGAACTAGGCAATTTGATATATGGCTCCCAAAGCATCTATACCGCAGGCTTTACGGTGAACACAACGCTCAACCTCAAAAACCAACAAATTGCCCAAGATATTATGGAAAAATACATTGCCGAAGGAAACCGTCGCTATCAAAAAGAACATGAATCGCGTTCTGCAATGGCATTCAGCACTTACATTCCAATGACAGAACTTCTTGCCCTGACATTTAACATCCCTGCAATAAAAGTGAGCGAACAACGCGCAGAAACAATTTCAAATGCAACCTACTTAAATCAAATAAATCCAATTCTTGATGTATTTTCTATGATGACGGGAATTGACACCGTAAAAATTTCCATTGTAAACAGGGCAAATGTAAAAACAAAAAAGGAAAACGAAAGAACAACTGTCGAAGGCACAATGATTTCCCTTGAAAACGAGACAGGCTACATAACCGCACTTGTTGGCGGAAGTAAATTCGATCAGGAAAATCAATTTATACGCGCAACGCAGGCAAAACTGCAACCAGGTTCAGTTTTCAAACCGCTTTACTACACAGAAGCAATCAACTCCCGAAAATTTACCTCCACAACAATCATTTCCGACACTCCAGTAGTTTTTCACACGGCAGATGGAAAGCCGTATATTCCACAGAATTTCCGTGGCGAATGGCTTGGAAATGTGCCGCTTTACTACGCGCTCACCCACTCAATGAATGTTCCATCGCTAAAAGTCCTTGATGAAATAGGATTTGATGCGGCAATTTCCCGCTCAGTTTCATTGCTCGGCATCTCAAAAGACGACCTTCCATCTCGGGGCTTTGTACCTGGCTATCCATTGGGATTGGGAGTATGTTCTGTCCGTCCAATTGAAATTGCCCGCGCCTACGCAGTAATCGCATCGGGAGGAAAAGCGGTTACACCAATGGCAATCCGCACTGTTGAAGATAGAAATGGCAATATTATTCTCAATCCAGAGAGAGAAATCCGCGAAAGTCAACAGGCAAAAGGAGAGGCATCTCAAGTTATTTCTCCGCAAACTGCTTTTGTAATGACAAAACTTCTTGAACAAACAGTAAGAAGCGGAACGCTCAGCGCGCAAAGTTGGAAACTCACGTATCGAACAGAAAAAGGCGCACGGTATGAAATGCCAGCGGCAGGAAAAACAGGAACAACACAAAACTGGGCGGATGCATGGACATCTGGGTACACGCCATACTACACCGCAACATTTTGGTTTGGATTTGATCGACCAGGACAATCATTAGGACTGCATATAACAGGCGCAACGCTCGCAGGATATGCATGGGGCGACTATATGCGTGAAGTTCATCGAAATATGATCCCAAAGGACTTTCCAAAACCCGCAGAAGGTGTTATACAAGCAGCAGTTTGTTCAACAAGCGGAATGATACCAACTCCATCTTGCGAAGGTCATATAACAAGGCAATGGTATCTTTTGGGAACACAGCCAACAAATATATGCACCGTTCACTCAAGCAATTCTATGTCTTCACTATCTATATCTAGACTTCAAAGCGAATTGTATCAATCAGGTCAACACTTAACGGAAACAATCGACACCACCCCATTATCTTTACATCTTGACTTTTTAAATGCTGACTATGAGGAATCGCAACAAGATGAAATTCTTGTTCAAAATAAAATTGAAAATAGCGAAAGCACTGGTGGAAATCTCGATGAAGACTCCACCCTAAATTACAACTATCTAATGGAATAAAACGGGATAAACAAATGCTTGTAAATATTGATGACATTCAAATAAAAAAACGTGTTCGCAAGGACTTAGGCGACTTAAATGCACTCATGGACAGTCTTCGGACGTATGGACTTTTAAACCCAATTTCAATTACGCATGACCATGAACTCATTGCGGGAGAGCGTAGACTTCAAGCGGCAAAACAACTTGGCTGGACAAGCATAAACGCAAATATTATAGACAATATAAGCGACATTGAAAAACTTGAAATGGAACTTGAAGAAAACAACCAGCGCAAAGACTTCACCAGGGAAGAATTGCTAGAGGGGTACGAAAGACTGGAAAAACTACGAAACCCATCGATTTTAACAAGAATCCTAAACGCCATAAAAGCCTTCTTTAAAAAAATCGCAAGCCTTTTTCAGAGAAAGAAGGTATAAGAGGGCGGACGATGCATCCGTTTCCCCGTTTTTATTCCTTGACTTCCAGCCACAGGGATTTTCCCTGCTTACTCAGGTTTTGCGTAATGTAACAAATAAGCTGTCCGAATAATATAAAACGCCGCCCTTTTATACATTCACCACAAAATATTTTTTCTTTCCGCGACGAATTATGACAAGTTCTCCGCCAAGCGCGATTTCTTTTCCAATAGTAAAATTCTCATCTGTTTCAATTTTTCCGTTAATCGAAATTGCATTTGCCTTTAAAAATTCACGTGCCTCTCGCTTTGATGAAGCAATTTTATTTTCCACAAGAACATCGATAAGCGATAAAGATGACGCAAGTGAAAAAGACGGCACGCTTTTCATTCCCGTTCTAATATCCGAAACAGAAAGACCGGAAAAATCGCCGTCAAAAAGTTTTTCTGAAACATGCACCGCATTTTTCGCCTCGTCCTCTCCGTGAATATCTTTTACAACTTCAAAGGCAAGTGTCTTTTGAGCAATCCGTGTTTCAGGCGCGGCGTTTTGCTTTGCCATAACATCATCAATTTCATCTTTAGAAAGAAATGTAAACACTTTCAAATACTCAAGAACTTTTGAATCATCAGAGTTAATTAAATGCTGATAAATTTGATATGGGCTAGTCTTTTCCTTATCAAGCCACAGCGCGTTTCCTTCGCTTTTACCAAACTTTTTGCCAGTTGAATCAAGAATCAGAGGCATTGTAAACGCATAAGCCGTCTTGTCCAAAATTTTACGGATTAAATCGACCCCTGTTGTTATATTTCCCCATTGATCGCTTCCAGCCACTTGCATTATGCAGTTCTTTGTTTCAAAAAGATGTAAAAAATCATATCCCTGCAAAAGCATATAGGAAAATTCTGCAAATGTAATTCCTGTTTCAAGTCGTCTACGAATTATATCCTTATCAAGCATATAATTCACATTTATATATTTTCCTACATCTCGCAAAAAATCCAAAAAAGTGTATCCCTTGAGCCATTCATAATTATCCACCAACTCCGCCTTTCCATCTATCAAACGGTCAATTTGGTTATGGATCTTCTCAATATTATGAACAATGGTTTCTTCTGAAATAATTTCACGCTCCGCAGTGGGACGAGGGTCTCCAATTCGTCCTGTTGCGCCACCACAAAGTAAAATCGGCTGATGTCCTGCGTTAGCAAGCCGTTTCGCCATGCAAAGAGATGAATAATGACCGAGGTGCAAACTATCGGCAGTCGGATCTGTTCCCCAATAAAAAGAAATTGGTTTTCCATCAAGAATCTTTTGAAGGTCGCTTTCCTCCCCCGCCACATCCTTAATCAATCCACGCCATTTCAAGTCCTCAAACAAAGTCATTTTATCCCCCGTTCATTTCAAAATCTTTAAAAAGTATAAAGAAAAAGAGCGGTTTGAACAAGAACTAACCTCACAAATTTTATCCCAATAACATTAACATTGACAACTCAAAGCGTATGCAGTATACTAAAAGAAAATGGCACTTGCACCGACTATATCAGTAAATCAGTTAGTAAAAAAATACTACGATTTATATCGTGAAAATGAAATTACTTTCTCAAAGGAAACTATTCGCACATTGCGGATGAACCCGCGGCAGATTTATGTAAAGTGCGATGGAGGACAATGGCCGTGCATTATCAATTCGGCTTCATTCCAAATGGCAAAAATAATCATTGGAACAGCAGGAGGGGCTTTTCAACACATTGCCAAAAAAGATGCACCACCCGTTAACCTTCACTTTTGCTTTGAGGACGATGGAAATCCTATTTTCTTTTTTATTTCATGCAAAGTAGAAAATATAACTCCATACACAACATCAAATGAATTAGTCATTGTAACCTTATCATATAATCAACAGCCGCCTGATGACTTTGTTTTAAAAATCGGCACTATGCTTGATGCAGACTTCAACTTTGTCAAAAGACGTGCAGAGCGAATCACAATAAATGAATCCACCCAACGAGCCCTTCGACTAGACAAAAAGGAGTCCATAGTTTTTGTTCAGGGAGTTCCGCGCCGCTGCATTCTTTGGGACTTGTCATTTTTTGGCGCAAAAATTATTCTCATGGGATTGCCGCAATTTCTTCAAGGAAAAAGTTCAATCTTGCGACTTGTTTTTTCAGATCCAAACGAAGTTGTGGACATAAAAGGCACTCTTGTAAAATGCGAGCTTGTCGAAGGAAGAAAAGATCTTTGTTCGGTCGGTGTGAAGTTTGACGAAAATCTTGTTCCGCCACCATATAAAATTCGTATCAATGAATATCTTTCCACAAACAAAAAGACGTTTATTGAGGCATCAACTGTCTTACAACAAAGTGCTGCAGCAGAACAAACAGAAGGACATATAACAGCGGAAAGGACACAACCATAACAAAACTAATATGAATTCTCATAATCCTCTTGAATCTGTATATTTTATAAACATTCCTGATAATTTTCCTCTGTCATCAAGTGCAATGCACATAGATAAAACTATTCCTCTGCCTGTACAAAGAAAATCAAGCGATGCCCCTGGAAACTTCAATATGGAAGATTTAACGGCAGAGCAAATTCTTTCAGGAATTCTTTTGACGCTGGCTTATGACCATCACAACGAGCATTTGGACTATTATCGATCAATCATAAAACAAGCGCGTCCAAATATTATAACCGAACTTTCAAACGCGGCAATTTTAAAGGCAAAGAATGAGGACTGGGAGCTTGCTGAAGAACTTTTTATGACTCTTCGAGGCATAGAACCCGAAAACTATGCAATCATCTTAAACACTGCGCTTTTTTTGGATCAACGTGCAGAAAGTTATCGTCGCTCTGGACTTCACGATGACGCTGACGCTTATGACAATGACGCACTTATGTACTACAAAGACGCAATGAACGCAGAGCCTCCCATTTCCGATGCATTTTTTAATGCAGGCTTTTTTTACCTAAAACAGCGCAATTTTAGAGAGGCAAAGGGATGCTTTGAAACATATATTGCCCTCACCTGCGATATAACTGACGAAGAATTGGGAGAGAATGGCATTTACAAAAAAGAACGAGCTCAAGAAATAATTAACAACATCGCAAATGACAATATGGACGATGAACGATTTTCCAATGCCGCGCGCCTTATTTCCAGTGGTCAAGAAGAAAAAGGGCTTGCAGAAATCAGAAAATTCCTTGAAACAAATCCAAAGGTTTGGAACGCATGGTTTTTGCTGGGCTGGGGAATGCGCAGAACAAATCGCTACGAACAGGCGTTGCAAGCATTTTCAAAAGCAATTGAATGCGGAGCGGACACAAACGCAGAAACATACAATGAACTTGCAATTTGTCAAATGGAAATGGGAAATCTTGACGAAGCAAAAAAATCGCTTTTAAAAGCATTTTCACTTTCTCCTGAAGACACCAAAATAATTTCAAACCTCGGATTTTTATTTGAAAAAATTGGCAACAATGAAGAAGCGCGAAAATATTTTACAACCGTTTTGGAATTCAACCCGAACGACAAAATTGCCATCGCAGAACTGGCTCGATTGGAAAACATACAGTAATTTTCTCCGCCCCTCTTCTCCAGCAAGGACAGAACCATCGTATCAATTATTGCAAATGCGGAATAATCACCCTATCTCCAACTGCAACACCGCTTTTTTTAAACCACCCTTGAGGAACTTCAAGCGCATACCTCACATAACTGGTGCTTGTTACATCGCTCAAACTATAAGGGGTCATATCAAAAATATCTCGAATACTGCCATCGCTTGAAATATATGCAATGGAAAGTGGATGTGGCGTGTTTTTCATCCAAAACTGAAGTATTTGGTCGTTTTCAAAAACAAAAAGCATTCCCGTTCCATCAGGAATGTTTTTACGAAACATAAACCCACGTTGTCTGCTTTCTTGAGAATCTGCAATTTCCGCCTTCACGGAAACAATTTCTCCGCTTGCCGTTTGAATTTCAAGTTTTTTTATCGGGAGGCTTTCACTTTTGCACGAACATATCATCAAAATGAAAAAAGACACTAAAAACGCACACTTTTGCCACATCTTATAGCCCCTCCAAAAACATCTCTCGGCTCATTTCAGTTCCTGAAGGACCAACAAGAGAAGCGTTTTGCAGTTTGTCAAATGTTGCCTGATCAACATATTTTAAAGTGAGAGGGCGTTCCAGGCTCATTGTAACAGCGTCATTTTTCCAAACAGATTTTTCAGGCGAAACAGTATCAGGACTTCCATATTTTTTGCAAAGAGCCTCAAAAATTGAGTAATGATCCATTTTCTCTCTGTTGACATTTATTGTAATGATATACAAGGAGTCCTCATAAAATTGAAACCAACATCGCTCAAGATAAGAGATCACATGCCCTTTTTCAGTATCAGTTTCAATCAAAGCGCGGTTTTCATTTGGCAAAAGGGAAACATCACGATCTCCATGATAGCCAAAGTCAGTATTTTTCTTAAGAACCTCTTTTGTTTCCTCTATCGACATTCCAAGAGTTACACCACCATAACCAGTTGGCAAGTCTTTGGATTGCGAAAAGGCGGCAAACACCCCACACAAAAAAAACGCAACCGCAAATTTTTTCATTGCTCTGCTCCGCTACAGTTTCAAGTCGTCTTGCGCTTCCTTTTTTCGTAAAAATCTTGAAAGCTTTATAATTTCAGCGCAATCTGTAACATACACCATATTGTTGTTAATTCTAATAAATTTCTCTTTTTGAAAATCAGCCACTGCCTTTTGATAGAACTCAGGTGAAATAGAACTCATCGTAATAAGGTCATCAATAGAATAATCGGTTTGGAAAGAGCCGTCCGTATGCCGAGATTTTTCAAGCTGCAAAGCAAGCATATCAATCACCTTGCTCGCCCCATCAGGCAATGCAGCATTTCCCTGCTGACGATACATAGCCCACAGCCTGTCTGCAAGAGTTGTGGTGAGGCGAGCAATCAATTGAGGTTGACTCCCTACCATTTGGTCAAAGTTTGCACGGCTAACCACCATAAGGGTACAATCTTGATGTGCAATGGCAGTTGCAGAACGAGGCTTGTTTTCAAGAAGCGCCATTTCACCAAACATATCGCCTTTTTTTAGAACGGCAAGAACAACTTCTTTTCCATCAACCACTTTTGAAATGGTTACCTGCCCTGACTGAATGACAAACATTTCCGCACCACTCTGGTTTTCAGACATAATCATTGTTTCAACAGGATATTTTCGCAAAGGCGAAGAATCGGGATCAAGATACACAGGACTTGCAAGTTTTTTCAATGCAAGAAAACGCTCCCTCACCTCCTCTATATGCGCTCCATGCGGACATTCTTTCATATATTGATAATATGCGTAAGCGGCAATGTCACGTCTTCCTTCCGTATCATAATACTGCGCAACTTCAAAAATATGCTCTGGAGCGTCCTGAGAAGCCTTTTGCGCCGACACTTGCGTAAACCGCTCGTTTAACTCACGCATACGCTTTGAAAACGTTCTAATTATTTTCAAAGCAACAGGAATATTTTTTTCGATTAAGTCAGGATATTGCTCCCTCTGAACTGAAATGCACTTCACATCCGTTATGGCAAGGGAATTTTCAATTTGCCCGCGAGATGCCATACAAGGGATAACGCCTACAAAGTCTCCCGTTGTAAGAATTTTTTTTGCACCATTAGCCTGATCAATTGAACTTGTGCATTCAACCTTGCCTGATTGAATAATATAAAAACGGTCATTAGTTTCCGCCCCATCAATAAACAAATACGTTCCTTTTTTAAAATTAACAAATGATAATTGCAGCAAAACATCCACCCATATAAAATAATAAAATAGTACTACTTAAGATTATAAGTTGAAAATGCTTACAATTCAAGTGAATTTTATGGTAAAATATTGTTTTTTATCACATCTTCTTGTTATTTGCACACATACTGAAATTGCCTTTTATTTGAATTGACGGTATTATGTCAAGTATGAATTGTTTTGAATCTCTGAAAATCGAACTGGAAACCTCTTTAAAATACGAAGGAATTATCTTGCTTGATGAACCGATTGCGCCCAAAACCACCTTCAAAATTGGGGGGAATGCACCGCTTTACCTTGAACCAAAGGACTGCACCTCTCTTATCACTTCAATAAAAGCATTGAAGGAAAAGGAAATTCCGTATTTTATTTTGGGACACGGAAGCAACATTGTCGTTTCGGACAAGGGATTTGATGGCGCAGTAGTTTGCACTTCAAGGCTTTCTGCAATAACAACAGAAATAGAAGCCAGCGATGAAAGACAGAAAAACGACGGGCAAGCCTTGCCCCACCCTATTAGCATAACGTGTGAAGCGGGAACAGCAATTGCAGCATTTATCAATTTCTGTAAAAAAAATGCAATTGAAAATTGCGAGGAATTTTCAGGTCTTCCAGGAAGCATAGGCGGCGCAGTATATATGAATGCGCGGTGCTTTGAAAAATCTATAAGCGACATAATACAGAGCGTCTTTTATTTGGATATGCACACAATGGAAACTGAACGATATACTTTTTCTGCAAGCGACTGGGACTACAAGAAATCTCCATTCCAAGAAAAAGATGTCCTTATTTTGAGCGCAACTTTTTCGCTTGTCAAAAACGATGAAAAAAAAGAACAAATATGCGAAAAATGCCGCTCATATATGCAGCAGCGAGTAAAAAAAGGGCATTTTGAATTTCCCAGCGCAGGAAGCGTCTTTAAAAATAACCGCGACTTTGGAAGCCCCAGCGGAAAACTCATTGATGAATGCGGTCTTAAGGGAACGCAAATAGGGGGCGCGCAAATCGCTCCGTGGCACGGAAACTTTATAATAAACACAGGAAATGCAAGTGAAAAAGATGTCCGCGCCCTTGTAAACCTTGCGATAGCCGAAGTAAAGCGACAAAAAGGCTTTGAATTAAGCCCTGAAATCATTTTTTGCGGAAAGGAATAGGGCGGAAGATACATTGTTCTTTTACTTTTAATTCCTCGACTTCCGGTCGCTGGGCAAGCCCTGCTTACCCAGTTTTGCTATGCGAGTTTTTGAAAAAAACTCGGTAGCAATTCCAACAGTTTTACCTCTCCTTGAGTTTTGCAAGGCAAAACTCAAGGAGAGCAAGCCCTGCGACCTATTCGTTGCACCACTTGCCGAATTCTATATAATCTGCAGAATAGCCTAACACAGGTATGTTATTTTTGTCAAAATCCAAGCACACATTTTCAAACTCTTCAATGCCTCCTTGAGGCGGAGTGATTGCCGGCACTGTCATATACTCCCAGTCGCCTGTTGTGTAGCCAGTCTTTTCATCAACGCCAGGCTTCACATCGCTCGAAGACAGTATAGAGCCATTGAAATAGGCAAGTTTCACTCCTTCCCTGCTATTTATTTCAGAAGTGTTGTAATAGGCAATATACGGAATTATTTTGCCATCCGTTTCTAAAACTTTAATTTGCGTCCAAAATCCAACGGAACCCGCCTGATCAACCTTTACAATAACAGGGTTTGGATCGCTATAGTTATCCAAATAGATATATACCAAATCCGCATCATCTGCATCAAACGCTGCAATATGTATATGATTTTTTGAATCGATTGCCATGCTCACATACTGTCCGACATAAGAAGGCAATTTTCCCTCCGCAGAATCATTATTGGTAAACGTTGGCTCGGTAGTTGGGCTTGATCCATTTATCGAGTTATCGCTATATCTAATGCGGAGTTTTCCTTTTGATGGATTATAAACCGCAAACACAACATGGTTATCACTTGTTACTCCCATAGAAAAATGTTTTGAAGCGTTTCCTTTGGCAACTGCTTGAATACGCCCCTTTATACTATCGTCTTTAGGAAATGCTGCATATATGCTATATGGCTCAGCCTCCTTTATGTTAACCTTTTGCGCATAAGTCGTTTTACCATCAGATGCCGTTCCACTCGTAGCCAACGAATAAGCGGTTCCAGAAACTTTTGTCCCCAGTTGAAAATTACGGAAATATAACTTCGTGTCATAACTGTCATAATAACACATATAGACAGTTGCATGAGAATTCGCGGACACAGAATCCCCTTTTGCAATTATTTTTGGATACTGATAGCGTCCAAAAACCGCTGATGTCCCACCATAAGTAATCGCTTCAAATGCCAAAGCGTTGTTATTTAGATCAAGGGCAACATTGTTATTAGGATTACCTGTGCTAGTAATGCTATACGTTGATCGATAGCCACTATATACATATCCTGCCCCCCAACCACAAGCAGGATTTTCATAAGGCGTACCGCTAACAGTAATTGAGTTATTATATAACTCTGCGTATCTATCATACACAAAGTTTAATCCACCCCCATCCCTATCATAAAGAGCCAAATGATAATATCGTCCCGAATCATCTTTAGCCATGCTCATTTGATCCCATGCGGATGCCTTGATGAGGAATTCCTTGTCCATAAGAGCCGCTGTTGAACCATTAAATTTCGCTCTCTGTGGCATAGCATCGCCTGCATGAAAACTACCAGCCGCATTATTAGCACCTCTAGAAGTTTTTGTTGCTGTTATTTTTATTAAATTTCCTTTGTTATCTTTTATTTCCTGTAGTCCTACTGCTTCTCCACCTGATTTGTCAAGATAACCAAATACAGGATTATTGCCATCCATAATCATAGTCGGGTAATAGCCGTTTTTAACATCCGTTTGTTTCATATCAAACAGCAATATATATCTATCATCTGTGAGCTGCACATTTGACGTAACATATAAATCAGGTTCGCGGTTATACATATTTTGATAGTCCGTTGCACGCTGGGTATAGTTTGCGTAAGAGGAGGCGCGCTTTGAATATGAGCCGTGCGCTTCATTATTATTGACGTTATTTATTGCACGCACTCCATTTGTCCACACTTCAAGATAGCCAGACTTATCAAATGAGTTTTTGCAATTAAACTCCATTTTTCCATCTTCAGTAATCGTCTTGCTGCCATTGCTATAGTCAATTGCTGTGCCAGAAGTTGGGGTTGCGCTGTTTTTTCCGTCCGATTTTACAATTCTTACACTGCTTGGGTTCAAATTAAAGCCTTTTACCGTAATAAAATCTGTAGCCGTTGTGCTGTCGTTTCCTTTCATCACAGAGAATTTTCCGCTTGCGCCTCTAATATTGTTGCTCTTTAGTCCGCCTTTATCTCTCAAGTCCGTTTCAATGCTTGTTATATACGGCACAATGTCAAGTTTGTAGGGTTTTTCCAAAGAAAGATTGCCGTTTGCATACCCCACTGTGCTGTCAGAGAGCGTTGGAATTCCACGGTCAACTGCATACACATAACAGTTTCTTCCAATGGCTGCCACGGTGTCAATCATCTGCGTGTCTATATAGAGCCTAAAGCCAACGGTATGCCCTTTGTCCATATCAAATTCGCTTGACGTTACCTCAAACATCCATCCGTCTGCAAATTGTGGAGACGCTGCATCATTGGCAATGGCAATGTCGTGTCCAGAAGCAATCACAAAGTCATTCTTTGACTGGGCATTTGTCGGATCATAACGCGCGGCAAGGATTTTTTTCGTTGAAGTTCCATCGGTTGTTGCAGGAAGAGAGTCAAACGCAAAATATAGTTCGTCAATTCTATTGTTATCGTTTGCAGAACCCTCTATCACAATCTTTCCGCTCACTTTTGGAGTCTTTTTGTCCAATGTGTCAGAGGCAGTGATTTGAACATTTGAAAGACCCGCCAAATCTGAAGGCAACTCTATATGTCCATACTCTTTGCTTGATTGATACAGTGAATTGTCTGTCGCGCTCTTCCAATACAATGGATTTATATTAACCTCTGGGGCGGTTTTGTCGTCCAACGCAAGATTAAAAATCAATGTGATTGTGGCATACTGGCTGTCCGTGCCTTGCGTTGTTCCTTCTGTTGCATCCCAAATGGTAAACACCGCTTTTTTATTCATTCCATCGGAAATTTTTCTTCCCCCTGCTGTAAGAAAATCATCCTTCAAAGTTAAAGTCATTGCCTTTTTGTAGTTTACGGAATCCGATTGAACATCTGTTGCAATTGACATAAGATTTGATGTGCTTTCAGCGGTTGTATCACTACTATTCTTATACACTTTGTATTCATATTTAAGGCTTGAGTTTCCTCCCACAATCGTTGGGTAAATCCAAGTGTCGCCGCGTATAGTCAATTCGGGGTCGCCGTTTTCCGTTGTGTCTTTTGACAGTATAATTGCAGAATTTCTGCGGGCAGCCGAATCATAGCCTAACAGTTTTACAAACTCGTCATATTTTTCAATTGCGTTCACATCGTTGCCGGAAATTTTTGACGAATAATCTGCATAGTTTGAATCATACATATATCGCTCCATAAGAGCATTCCAGCGACCTATATACTCATTGGAATCCGCCCTGCCATCTCCGTTCAAATCGGAGGCAATTCTCACTCCTGCAAGACGTGGTGCATTGTTAGAAACCATTCTATCAGTGGAAATAGGGGTGTGATTTCCAGCCACGTCAAACGCCACAATGTGAATTTTTATTTCTCCATCGGGAATGTTGTGAGAGTTGAAGCTGGCTTGGAAGTTTGTTGTCGTTCCAGTGGTTATCACTTTTTCACACATTCCGTCTCCATCATCATAGAGCACTGTTTCTTTGTCATTAGAAAGCGTTTCCGCAGTCAAGTTGTCAACAATTTGGGCAAGGGCAAAATACACTTCTTCGTTCATTGTATCATTTTCACTTGAATAGCGCACTTGGTCTGAAATTTTCACCGAATTTCCAGACTTGCTTGAAATGAGGTAGAATGTTCCGTCCACCATAACAATACCACCCGCTCGGATATGATTTTTTGCAAAATCATCGCCTAAAGGAAACGTCAAGGTGTCAAGATTTGTTTTTGATCGTGTAACCGTTAGTTTTTTGCACAAAAGCCCCTCTTTTTCTACAATTGTATTGTCGAGGAGGATTCCCGCTCCGCTCTTTGTGGCAACCATCGGATCATATATTTGCGTTGAAGTTGTGCCGTTGCCGTTCTTTTTCGTTTCCCGCGTAAAGTAAAATGCCACCCGATGAAATCCCGACTGCGTGAAACTTCCGTTTGAATTTTCAGTTACCACTCCTCCCATTGTATATATGCCGTTTGAATTCTGCACCTCTCCTTTGTTCACCATAAAACCAGCGGTAGTGTCTATGTTTAGAGTAGGAGGCGTGTTGTCATAGTTTATCACAATAGGCATACGAGTCTCTTTCGTATCCTGTGAAACATTTGCTTTTGCGTACACCTTAAAATTCAATGCGCCAAATCCAGTTTCAGTGCCAAGCCGGTAGTTCAAGGCATATCCTTTTGTGCCATACGTGACACTCGAAGTGACACTTGCGCTACCCGTGTTCCATGATTTTGCCTCAACCGCGCCATTTGCCTGTATTATGGAATTAGAAACAAGACTAGTGTTTGAAGTTCCGCTTTCTATCGTTAATTCTGAAATTCCATTTGAATGCTCAACGCTTCCCGTCAAAAACCACGCTCCGTTCACCCACATTCCACTTTCATACAGACGACTTGCGGTTATTTTTCCATCATATTTATCCCCTTCTCTTTGGACGAGGTACAGTCTTTCTGAACCGCCAATAATCGGAATGTCCTTTGCAACCTTTATAACCACTTCCGCAGGGAAGCTGATTTTTCCATTTTTTCCAACGGCATACACACGAATGCCAATCCATTCTTTAAGACTCAAATCGTTGTTTATATTCAAACTCCACAAGCCGCCATCGAGATTTGTCTTAATGCCCTTTCCTATAATTGCCGAGCCTGAATCCACAACCTCCTCTGTGACGCACGTGTTTTCAGCAGGAAAATGATTAAACCAACTGTCTTTATTAAACTGAGTCAAATCAGGATTATTTTCATCGCTCACTTTTAATTTTGGATCGATTTGCACATACACCGCTTCAATTCCATCTTTAAGTTCTGACGCAGATCCATACATTCTGATAACTCCGCCCGTGGTGATTTTGTTTGTGGGGTTTGAAATTGTCACAACGGGTCTATTTCCCTGCGGGTCAACATTATAGAAAAAGGTGTTTTGGGTTACTGTAATATTCCCCACAGAATCAACTGCCTTAAAGAACACATACAGAGGAGTTATGATGCTATATTGTGTATTGGGGTCTGCATCGGAAATCGCTTCTGAAAGGGTTGATTTCATTGTTGGGAATTTCCCCGTTTTCTGCGCTTCGCTATATGCTTCTCCATAGCATTTTATAATATAGTCATTCAACACCTTTGCAGATGTATGCGTAGAGCCATTAAGCGTTTCTCCGTTAAATATAATTGTCCAAGAGCCAAGAGACGCAATCTCGCTGCTAACCTTATATTCCTCCCAGTCCGCATCGTCCACACTCGGACTTTCTGGAGGTGTTCCTGAAAGGCGGTCAATCCCCCACTCTAAATTTTCACGTTTCAGAGGCTTTATTGCATAATACAAGGCAGAAGTTGAATCGTTGCTTCCGATGATGTTTTCTGTGCGTCCTGCAAGAGTAATATTTGCGCCACTCACCTGCTGTTCCGAGCTAGTGTTTATAATGACAGAAGGCCCTTGATTGTCAAAATAGAGTGTATATGCCGCAGATAAAACATTATTCGCCTTATCCCTAACGGTAAATGTTATGCGCGTTGATCCCGATATATTTGCAGGAGTGTATGACCCCTTATAGCATGTTCCGTCAGCCGTTGACATCCCGTCAACTTTTTCAAAAGAAATTGTCTCGTTATTGCGAGTGGAAGCGGAAACAGAGCCTATCCCGTTTGCATCATGCACATAAAGCACAATGTCCACGGACGGACGCTTTGTTCCTCCAAACGCCGGGATTTCAGTATCATTCCACACGCTCCATTTTGCTTCATTTGTTTCATTAATTGTGGGAATGCTGCTTTCATTAGATTCATTTGCATAGAACACTTTTTTAATTTGCGGCGGCGTTAAATCCACTGTCATAGAAACAAAAGATTGAGAAATACCCTCACCCTTATATCCATATTTGTTATTTTTATTGTCGGTTAGTTTTGGCGCGCTCAAAGAATATGACGCGCTTGAAGTGTATTCCTCGCCGCTTTTATATTTTACATAAAAATAGAGTGATTGTGTGCCTTCTGGCATATCCTCAATTGAAAAACTCGATGGACTTGAAATTGATTTTGAAATAGCATTCGCCGCATATCCATATTTTGCCGCTTCAATTTCCATATTTGTGGCGGCGTTTATTGAACAACTGTAAAGAATATTGCTTGTAACCCAAATGGGGTTTTCGCTATTCATAGAAGCGGTTAAGTCAATTCCGCCAATTTTCACTATCGGACGGGCGGCATCTTGATCAATGGAAACTGTTCGTGTTTCCAGCATTTGATTTCCCGATGTATCTGTTGCAAGAACATACAGCGTAAGCTCTCCTGTGCCGTCCTCGTTGTCAAGAGCAGTTGTATCAATTGGCACTTTTAAACTCCACGACACTCCGTTTGACCCGTTATCTTCTATATCAAGCGGTATCACATCACTATATGTTTTTGTTCCACTTTTGTCCGTGTATGTAAATGACATCGTCGTACCACTTTCGTTTTCCGATTTCTTTCGGAACACCTCCACTTTTTGTAATCCCTCATCATCAGAAGCCGTTCCAGAAACAGTTAGCTCTTTTCCATAAACGACACTGTCATTTGAAAGAGAAACTGAATTGATTTTTGGGGGTACACGGTCAAATTTCACCACACGCCTTGAACTAACGCTTGCATTTCCAGCACTATCAATTGCCGTAACTGTGTAGCCCACCGAATCTGCCGTCACTTTTGAAAGATCAACTTCACCTTTCCACAGTGAGGAATCATTTGAAACGACATCGTCTTCATCTGAACTGACAGAAAGCACAACAGGGTTTTCTAGACCTTCAAATTTTGCTTCAACTTTCCCCAATATGTTTCCGTCTGCATTTAAAAATCCGCTTCCACTATCTGAAATCTCCGCTTTAATCTCAAAAACACTTCCAACAGTCGCAGGATTCGTTGAGGGAGACACAACTGCAATTTGCGGCAGCGTTGTATCGACCTTATAGCACGTTGGATCATGCCAATACCTTTCGTTTCCAAGAACATCAACGGCTTTTATCCAAAGATACGCGCTAGAGGTGTCTTCAAGGCTAATCGTCTGCGTTTTAGAATTCAATGCAATTGGATTCCAAGACGGCGGGTTTTGTTTCAATTCCGATTCATTTTCATAGTTGGTTTCTTTTTGTATAAATGAGTATGAAACTTCAGAAAGTCCGCTCAAGTCATCGCTTGCAAGGGATTCTATATTGGTGATTTTCACTATGCGCGTGTTATAATACCCATTTATAGCGACTTGAGAAGTATCTCCTGTCCCCCAAAAGAGAACTGGAGTTTTAATAGTAGGACCAGTTGTATCATACACAATGGAAATAGATTCCTTTGTATATTCACTTTTATCCGCGGGATCTTTTGCATTGACTGTCAAGGTGTATTTTCCATCATTCAAAGCACCCGCCCCATTTTTGCCAGTCATTGTTATTGTGGCGTAACCATCACCGTCAATTTCGCTTGAAATTGTATAGTCAACATTTTTTTGTAAGGTTTCAACAGAGGCATTAGATTCAAGACTTGCAACCCGAGTAATTGTTACTTCAACATATTCTTCATTCAAAGTTATGTTTGTTCCCTGATTTGAGCCTGAAGAGGCTGGATCTACCGCCCTATAGTTAAATTTGAATGGATTTTTAGAGGACGCTCCGTCTTTAATTGTAGTGCCGCCAGAAATCGTTTTTAAATCCACAACAGGGTTTCCAAGCACAACGGTAAATGGCAATTTTACAATGCCGCTATCTTTTATATCTATATCCTTAACGCTCCTATTTCCTGCGGCATCCTCTGAATATGCATACAGCGTGTATTTTCCTTCGCTAAATGTCAACGGAGATGAGTCTGGAACACTTGAATTGACATCCACAAAATTGCAATCAATTTTCCAAACCGTAGCAGTTGCGCATTGCTGCCATCCAGTATCAAAAACGGGCTTAGCGTCATTGTCCACCATTTTTGTTTTATCGCTTACAATCCTATAGAACACTTTTGCCACGCCACTTTGCGGAGAATCGCTTTTTCCCTCTTCGCTTGAGCCAGTAAATGAATATTTTGGCACAGTTATTTTTGAGTCTGCAACCGTAAGAGCATCAATTTTCACAACGGGAGGCGTGCTGTCAATCCAGTACTCAAGCGTTGCATTTCCCGTCTTTCCGTTTTTATCCCGTGCAATATAGGTATGTGTCAAAGCAGTTTGCGATTCTTTTGCATTGGAAGCAATCGAAAGCGTGTCATTCCACGTTGCAGAACCTGCCGCCGCGTCAATGCCATCAGGGTTTTGCTCGCTCTTTGGAGAGCCCTTGTTTTTCCCCTCACTATTTCCACTCGCATGTATATTTTTAGATTCATCATTCGGAACAAACGAATTGAAAACTTCAAGTCCATTAACACCAGTTACTCTGCCCTCGACTATTAACTGTGCACCAGGCCTTGCATAATAATTTCCGTTGTTGCTAATTGAAAGGATAGGAGCAGAAGGCGTGGTCTTTAAATAGAACTGATTTTTAACAGTGTCCTGCCCTTCTTTCTTCGCTGTATCTTTTGCAATTATAACAAGTTTGTATGTGCCATACGCAGACGGAAGAGAGTATTCAATAGTATCTCTCGTGAGCCCTCCAACTGAATATGTTCTTTTTCCCTCGAATTTATTGTCGCCCGTTCCTTCATAATGCGATTCACTAACCTTTCCGCTTTCATCCACTTCATAAAGGGAAATTTCCACGGAATCAACTCCATCATCGTCTGAAACCGCAAAGGTAATTTGCCCCTCCGTGTTGTATACGTTTTTGATTTCCGAAGGATAGGTTTCTTCATTTTTTTCAGTGACATTTTTTGGCTCTATTACCGGTCTGTCTGATTCCTGATCAAGATATACAACTTTGCTTTCACAGCCCTTATTTCCAGCGTTGTCATAGGAAATCACTCTGATGAGCAAATAGGTTTTGTCTATCTTTGTTCCATTAGGGCGTTTAAATGTGGTTGTATCAAATTCGTTCTGCGGTCTTCTTCTCTCCACTTCATCATTGTCGTCACTTGTATAAGAGGCAATTGCAACAGCATCTTCTTTTACTTTTCCGTTTTCATCACACTCAAAAATTTCAATAGTCGGACTTGGATATGCGCCATCTTTTTCCGAATACACTCCGTTTGAATCCTCTAAAGAAGTAACTTTTACAGAAACATTTCCATTTATGGTGTACACCTTTATTGTGTCAATTTTTCCCGATTCAGTTGTAATCTGCCAGTCCTTAACGGTCGGAGAATATTCAAATTTTGCTTGCGGGGCGGTCGTGTCATATATAACGGTGTAATCAGACTGCGTAAAAAGAGTCGGATCGATACTCGCATGAATACTCACCGTGTATGCCCCCTCATCTTTGAAATCCCCCGATTTTAGTGACAAGGCTTTGCTGAATGCACCGTCATACGCATTTTCAATGGAAAATTCCTGATCTTTCACTTGCGAGCCATTAAGCAATAAAGAAACGGCTGTCTTTTGTTCCGTGCGAATTTTCCCATTAAAGGGAACAGATTCTTTTTTGTCGTTCAAATAAATTGTCTTCGCCTTTTCAGGAGTCAAATCATACAGAGTTGGCGCATTTCCGCTTGGGGCAAAGAACAGAGCCCAGTTCACATTATTTTTGAATTTCACACCATTTTGATCCTCTCCAACTGCGCAAATCATATACATTTGCCCCGTAGCAATCGACGGAATTGTGTAAGCCTCGCCCGTTTCAGGAATTGTTCCGCTTATGCCAGAAGAAGAAAGAGGAATGTTCATGGTATAGTTGCCTTGATTTTTTATGAGCAGACGGGCATTTTTCTCGTTTTCGGTAAGTGGCTTACCATCTATCGCGTATTCACTCGTAGGTTTTACAAGCCAAATTTTATTGTTATCGCCTTTGATTTCATTATTTTCATACACGCATTTTTCAAGATACACTCCGAGTGAATCTTTTACCAGCGGAATTTCATCAAGCCCAACAGCCATAGCAACGGGCAAGGAGTCATTGCTTTTTAATACATTTTTTGCAGAAGAATTTTTTATAAGTTCATATTTTTCAGCCATTGTTTTTACAGAAGAAAGATTTGTGAGGCTTGAAATGCTCATTTGCGGATTATTGGAGGGATTGAGTGAAAAAGCAGTTCTCACAACTTGCTTTTTCGCAAGTATATCCATAGTTCTATTCTGCGTATCAATGTTTTCTTCTGTGTTTCCTTTAGTTAAAAGGTAGCGTCCATTTTCCATTTGATATGCACCAGAAATTTTCACCTCGCTCCTCAAAATGGAAGCGGAAACATCATCATTTAAAAAGAAATATTCCCTATAGTTTCCTTTATCCCCCTCAACAGCAGGAAAAATTCTTGCCTCATCATAAATTTTTACAAGCATTGAAAAATATTTTGTTTCGGGATTTTTTTCATCATAGGTACCGTAAAGTCTTTCATAAATGCCGCTTCCATCTTCATAGGAAAAAACATCTTCATTTATGGTACTCAAGGCGTTCTTTATGGAAACAGGCTCCTCCGTTAAAAGTTCGCCCGCCTCATTGTAAAAAAACAGTTCGATAAGCGAAATTCCATTGTCATCGGCTGCCTCGCCTTTTAGTGTGAATGTTGCACCATAATTTTGAACATTGCTTTTGTCGATTCCTTCCGCCCATCCTCCAGCAGGTCTGCTCAACACCAACAATGGAGGCGTATTATCAATAGTAAACGATCTTTCCGCCTTGCCTGTTTTTCCCGCCCCATCCTCAACGGTAATAATTACGTCATAAGAACCATCGGGAATTTTATTTTCCTCAAGATTTATTTTGCATTCCCACGTCCAGTCCTCTTTGCTTGTGTCAACTACCGCTTCAAAATATCCATCGCTGGGATAGTAATGCGCAGGATTGGTTTTCGCATCCACGAGGCGCAAAGAAATCTTCTTAATAGATTTATCATCGGAACACCCCCCCCCACTACAAGTATTTTGTCGTCTTCATCGTTTTCAGGTACACACCTCACAACAGAGCTTGCCTCTGGAAACGTAAATTCCACCGTTGGAGGTTTAGTGTCAACAGACTCGCCAAGCCCGACATTGCACGCGCTTATAAGCACTGAAATACATGTCAAGCAAATCAAAAGAGAAATTACAAAAGAATTCTTGTTTTTCATATACGACCCCATAAAACCTTAAAATAGATTTGTCAAAATTATGACAACTTCTGCGTGCATTCTCAGAAAAATATAAATGTACGGTAAATAACAAAATTTGCAGTGTAAATGCACAGATATTAATGGGGGCAGGCTTAATAACAGAGCACTATTTTGTAAAAAGAACTTATAAAATTTCTCATAAGAATCGCAAATTTTCTACTTTATATTTTATCATTGATTTTCAAAAACACAAATTTTATTTTTAAAACCCCACATTTTCTCTGCGTGAAAAAAAAATCTCTGTCAAAAACACAAAACACATTCACTTTTTAATACAAACACGATAAAATAAACAGAATGAAGAAGATATACAATCTGCTGTTTTTGACACTCTTTGCGGCAATGGCTTTTCTTTTTATGTCGTGCCTGCAAAATAATAAATCCAAAAAAAGCGAGGAAAGCACTATGCCGTATGAGCAAATAACACAGGAAGACGCAAAAAAAATGATGGATTCAGAAAAAGATTTTATTATTCTTGACGTGCGCACCCCTGAAGAATTTGCAAGCGGTCACATAAAAGACGCTGTCAACATTCCAAATGAAACTATTTTTGACAAAGAGCCGACTGAACTCACGGACAAATCGCAATTGATTTTACTATATTGCAGAAGCGGAAGACGAAGCAAGGAGGCTGCAAAAAAACTGGCGAAAATCGGTTACACAAACATAAAGGAATTTGGCGGAATAATCGATTGGAAATGGGATATTATACAATAGAAATAGAACTATGTCTTTAAATTGCAATGAAATTGATCTTGTGCTGTCAGAACTTTCTCTTGACGGCGCATTTATACAAGATATTATACAACCAGGATACGACACGCTCGCATTGTACACCTATAGCGCAGGGAATGCAAAAACCATTTTAATATGCACGGCGCAAAATGCCTGCCGAATAAATGAAACGAGACGAAAAATCACTCGCAATGAAAAGCCCCTGCGTTTTATGGAACTTTTAAAATCCCGCATAAAGGGAACAAAAATAAACAAATGCCGTCAAATTGAAAAGCAGAGGATAATTTGTTTTGAACTTTCCAACGCCCAGGAATCTTTTTTGCTGTATGTGCGGCTGTGGAGCGGAGCGGCAAACGTTATATTGTGCAATACCGAAAATAAAATCATAGACTCTCTGTATCGCCGCCCAAAAAAAGGCGAAGTCACAGGCAGCACTTTCACCCTGCCTGAAGCAAGACCAGAAACGCGCATTTGGCCAGTGCGAGAATTCAGCGAAATACACCCCTCCGCTCAAAACACGCTTTCTTTCAATGAAAAAGTTGACTTATGGTATGGAGAATATGCAGAAAATCTTTCACGGGAAGCCCTGCTGGAAAAAGCGGAAAAATGGTATGAATCATCAAAAAGCAAAATGGAAAATGCCCTTGAAAACCTCATCAAAAAACAAAATGAGTTTGAAAATGCAGAAGATTTGAAACACATTGGGGATTTAATTTCCGCAAACGCACATCTTTTAAATCCCTCTTCACCGTTTCTTGAATGCGAGGACTTCAAAACGGGAAAAACCATTAAAATTCATATTGATCCAACAAAAGATGCATACAAAAATGCTGCATACTATTATGAAAAATGTAAAAAGGCAAAAACCGGCGCGGCATCTCTTGAACACGACATAGATGTTGCAAAAAAAAGGATAGAAAAATTAACAAGGCTCTATGCTGAAATGCAACGTGAAATGAACCCTGTAAAAATCGAACAACTTTTACGAAAAAACACCGCCACAAAGCAACAGCAAAAAAAAGAGCATCCAGGACTGGACTACACGGTGGATGGTTGGTATATATTAGTGGGTCGGGATGCAAATGAAAACGACGAGCTTCTTCGTCATTATGCAAAGGGAAATGACCTTTGGCTTCACACAAGAGATTTTCCGGGCGGATATGTCTTTATAAAAAATAGACAGGGAAAATCTGTACCGCTTGAAATTCTTCTGTATGCGGCAAATCTCGCCGTTTACTATTCAAAGGCTCGAAATGCGGGAAAAGTTGATTTATATTATACAAGCGTAAAGCATTTGCGAAGAGCAAAAAACGCTCCAAAAGGAACTGTTCTGCCCACAAATGAAAAAAACCTTTGCATTACCCCCGACAAAAAACGCCTTGAATGGCTTGACTCATTGAAAAAGGAAATGGAGATGATATAGGGCGGAAGGTACATGGCTATTTCACTTTTGATTCTTCCTCGATTTTGTGCACTAAAGAAACTTTCAAGTTTTTTTAGTACACAAAATGCTGTTCCGCAAGGGAATGCTTTCGCAACAAGTACGCAAGTCAAAGACTTGCTGTCGAAGTTTCAAGCGGAAACGGAAGTAAATAAACGAGTTTGCAACGCAAATTCGGTAGCAATTCCGCAGGAATTGCGTATTTTGCTACTTCGCACGGTTCAGGTGGTGCAAATCTGGCTAGCGGGTTGCAATTGCGATTTTTATTGCGGCAAGGATTGGAGGGGAGCCGCAGGCTGCCACTGGACTGAACGAGTTTACGAGCGAGGGAAGTGGCGGAAGGTGCATGGTTTTTTCACTTTTAATTCTTCGACTTCCGCCACCAGTTTTGCTACCTCGCACAGCTCGGCTTTACGCAAAACTGACTAGAGGATTATCATTACAGGGAGGCAAAAGCCGAAACCCCGAAAAGCCTGGTTGTTGCGAAGCAACAAGCCGCCCACGTTATAAATAATGAGGAGAAAATGATATGAAAAACAACTATTCAAAAAAATTTCATAAACCACTTGCAGGATACTCTGTTGTACGAACATTCTTTTGGCATTTTATCAATCCAAAAACTTCAAAGCACTCATTTAAATTCATCGGTGAAGCATGGACGAATTTCTTTATGATTCAACAGAAACAAAAATTTGGCAGGACAAAAATCCCCGTTGTAAATGTTGAACATCCGCTTGATGATACCATTCCCTTTGTTCCCGAAAAAGTTGAAATATATCTCGACTTCGTTGGATTTTTCATACGAATTCTTTCGATGATAAAAAAGAGCTTCCCAAAAAACACTCGCTACCAAAAATGCGCTGAATTCGTGGACTTTCTCTCCACTCTTTACCATAGCGCAAGCGAGGTCTACAATCAACGATTAAGCACAACAAACCGCCCCCACTATAAAAACAACTTTCATTTTTGGGTGATATATACATTTGATCCGCATTTTCTTTGCGTGCCGAGCCTTCACATTGCAATCGTTGCTGGAAGCTATGCATTTGTAAGAAAAATTTTTGCAACGGATGAAGCCATAATCTCAAATAGTGAAAAAGATACGATTTTAAATGAAATTTATAATGGTGCTGTCAACATCGCAGAAAGCGTGCTTTTTATAAAACAACACAGCATAAATTGCGTGGCGGGAGCCCTGTATATGTTGAGCGCGATTTTTCAAGAAGACTTTTTTTCTGAAACTGACGCACTCAATTTTGTGAATAGCCTTTTCAAAAATAACGATAGCAATAGCGACAGTTATATGAAAGAGTCTTGCAAAACGGAAATCCGAAGTTATATAATAGCCCTGTATAAAAAATTGCTATCAGAAAGCAAATCCCCTCAAAACACCTCATGGCAAACGCCCGTACTTGATTTTTTGGATGGGTATGTGAAGGGGTGAGGGAAAAATATTCTTTAGAAAATTTGCTGCTAATTAAGGACTAGGGCTAGTTGTCAAGCAGTTTAACATCCGTTTTAAGAGATAAGTTTCGCTCAGATATAGTTGATATGTACATAGTTTTTTCAAGAGAATCCCCTTATTACTATACCGCTGCTTTTCTTATTCGCCAGTTTTGCGCGCAACGATTCAATCTCTCGCATCTGCGCCAAAAGTTGCGCGTCTTTCTCCTCAATGACTGCGTCTTTCTCTTCAATGACAGCATCTTTCTCTTCAATGACAGCATCTTTTTCTTCAATGACTGCTTGGCTTTCCGCCAACTCCTGCGTAAGCTCCTCTACATAGCCCTTGATTGAAAGTTGGTCGCGCTCCCATAGGTCCCTGTTTGTCTGCCTCAGCCAGTTTACATCGTCCTGGCTTATTTTTGTCAGTATTCCGCTTGCCGCCATAATACCCCCTTCGCTCCTGCATATCTCCTCAACAAGACTGCGCCTTGCGCTGTCGTCCGCGTACAATAAAAATTTACACCATTTTTCCGCCGCTGTCAAATCCTCCACGCGCTCGCTCTCGCCGCTGTACTTCGGAAGCTCCACGAACACTATCGCCATCCTCCTGGAAAGCGTTTTCCCGTCCTTCCTTCTCATCCTGTACTCGGACACCCCGCTGTCGCTCTCCTTGTCGTATATGAAGTTCAACACGGACACTTGGTACACTTCGGGCGTCTCCCTCCACTTCATTCCCCGCCTGACGGTGTGGTTCAAGAGGTGCGCCGCCTGGTACTCTGCACGCCGGTCGTAGGCGTTGTCTATGTTCAACCCCTGCATTTCTATGTTGACATGCCGTCTTCCGTCAAGCGTGCAGTGGCGGAAGATACAGAAATTGTTCAATTTTTAACTACTTGACTTCCGCCTTCAGTTTTGTACGCTATGCTACCAAAACTGACTAGCGCGTTGTCATTGCTGGATTTCGAACACGGACTGCTTGACATACTCAGACTCCACGGGCAGCTCGTTTTGTAAAAGTTGAATGTCGGACACTTTGGCGTTCAATATCGCCTCAAGGAACGATTTGAGCGCGAGCCGCCCCTCCTCGGAGTCCTCGCTGAAGATTGCCTTGAAGTTCGCGTCCTGGCGCGGGTTTAACAGCGCGTCGGGCGTTGGGCGCAGCGTGCGATTTTCCATATTAATCCCTCTTTTTGTTTTAGAATTGTTGGAGATGACTCTCTACTACTAGTTATATGAATTTTAGGGGAAAAATCGGAAGTGATTTTGGGATGAGTTGAAAGATTTTTTACTTTTTTATAATTTTAGGGCGGAAATAATAAAAAGAGTTTTTGGATTGCATAACAAAGCAACCTTGTACACTATTTTATCTCTAGCCTTTTTACTTTGTCATAAATGCGGATGATTTCATTTAAATCAGCCTCAAGTCGCCTTGATTCAGGCAACGAAGAACTCGTATATTTCTTGTGAAAAATCATTCCATCTGCATAAGATTTTGCACGATTGCGCTTTGACTTTGACAAAGTTCCGTTTGTAACAGGAGATCCCCTGGACATCGACTTTGAAAAGGAAGCACAATCAATTTTAGTTTGCACCAATTTTTTTATGTTATCAATTTTATCAGGACAATCTTTTAATTTGCCGTCAACACCTTGAAGCAATGTAAGCAACACTTCGTGGTCTTCCCATCCAAACAGATAGTCAATGAAAATTCCGTTTTTAGGATCAGTGCTCATTTTTGGAGAGTACAAGCGAATCCATGGAAAATAAAAAATGTCAAATTCTGAATATGATTACTGTAAGTACAGTGGTAAATACCGTCCTTTGCGATACTCCTGTGACTATTGTAGTAAGAAATGCACGGAAAAACTAATACTGTAGAAATCGTCACTCGCTCAGGCGCAAAACATGAAAAACTTTCGATGAAAATATTCATATCTTATACCACAACAAAGAAAAAATTTTAGTTAATGCTTTTCTTTTTGAGATTTTTGGGAGTATAATAGTCAACAACTTCTAGAAAGTACAAGGAGAAAACAATGGCAAACGGAACAAACTATGTTATCGAATGTACTGTTTCTGAATTGACAGTGAAAGAAAGTGAAATTGCAGTGAAAATCTCTGGGACAGAAGGCTATGCGATAAAAGAGGGTGACAAAACTTACAATGTTTTTCGTCCTAAAGATTTATCAGAAGCAGGGAATCGTAGCAATGGTTACATCGCTAATTCTGAAAATGAATTTACTGTGGACAACAATTTTGAAAACATTTTGACACAAGCAACTGTGCATGGAAAGAAGCTTCGATTGACAATAGAATTGGAAGATACGAAGGAATTGAAAGACTACATTCATGGCGATGGCAACAACTTGCCACTCCCTATACAATCCGTGAGTTTACTTCAAAAATAAAACCGCTATGATAGAACTTGAATTCAATACCCGCCATTCCGAAGTTCTCGTAATCATCGGCGCAGGGGCAACCGCAAAATTGGGGATGCCGCAGACTGCCGAACAGTCAAAATTGTTTCGTGAATTGTCGGAGGCAAAAGATGATGCAAATCTTACGGAAATACTGAAAGAATTTTTCAAAGACAAAGATCTCGACAAAATGGTCAGTTTCCTAAAAGTCCTTGACGGCAACAAAGATGATTCGGGCAATCTCAAAATCTCGGACGATGATTTAGAAGAAATGAAAAACATCTACCGGCACGAAGATGACAACCAGCGTTTGAGAAACCGCATTTTTGAGTTGCGACGCGACTACGACTGGAACGCCGCTAAAAAAATCATCGGAATTTGCCCCGACAAAAAGGACGGCATCGACAACTTGATTCGCGACTTGTATTCCATAATTGACAAGAAACTTATAAACAACCAGTCAATAAAAGTCCTTGCAGATGACGACGGCAATGAGGAAATTCTGCCTGTAAGTCGATTGCAGGGTGCACGCAATTTTTTGACGCTGATCATCAATATGCTATTCGCATCGGCATGGCACAAAATCACGCAGGGCGAAAAAGACAGTGAATTCGAAAAATACAAGGCTTTTCTTAATACGTTCGGGAAGATGATGCAGGACGAAGGGCATCGATTCTTCGCGAAAGGATATAAAGCGAACGCGCGGGACTTCTATCTTTTCTCGTGCTCTTTCGTCTCCCTCAACTTTGAGATAGTGTTTCCGTGGATATTGATGAACTCTCACCGCAAACTGAACACAGAGCAAAAAACGTACATCAATAGCCACCCCATAAAACTTTGGCTGGATTTTGGCGTGGAGCATCGTGGAAGAAAAACTGATGATAGCAAGGAAAATCTTATTCCCACGCTTGAATTCACGGAATCTGTCGCGAGCAGGGAGAACGAGGACGATCACATCGGCACACCGCTGAATCGCGCGGGGAAATTTTATTTCGCGCACGGCTCGTCAAACTGGCGCGAATGTCCTGTCTGCGGGCGCATGACATTCTTTAACGGCGGAAACCATTGGGAATACAAATCGCCGAAACTCATTCCGCCTTTCCCAATTCCATTTTTCGAGTATGAGGATTACGAGCTGCTTACAAAACAAGAATGGAAGTGGCGGAAAGATTTGCTTCATTATGATTCAATGCAGTGCATGCACTGCGAGTCCGAGACGTTCGCGCATTCCGCCCCGATGATTATGCAGACGATGTACAAATCGACCCCGACATCTTTCTTGGAAGAGATTCAGCGGAACGTAAAAGTTTCGATAGAGAACGCTCGGCATATCGTTCTTCTTGGGTATCAGTTACCGCCGGACGACACTGTGTGGCAGCAGACTTTTGCGGAAGCCGTGCGTTGCAGGATTAAGTCTAAAAACAAAGCATATTGCACGGTAGTTGTCGGCTACAAAGGCAAAAAACGATGGCTTTATCAAAACGAACTTGAAAAATATGTCTCCGAATACAAGAAAAACAAAGACGCAGAATCTTACGGAGTACCCGCGATTGAAAACGCATGGGCAATCTTCGGGAAAGAAAACGTCCGTGCATGGACTGGCGGAATTCCAGAAGTGTTTGGAAACTGCGCAGAAGCGGACGTGAAAGAACTGCTTTATTCCTCGGATTTTGTGGAATGGAAAGGGACAAGGCTGGAAGAGTAGGTTCATTTTTATCCTAACCTATTGTATGTCGGTGTCAATAATTACTTTGTGAGGACTGAAATATCAATTTGCCCTGAAATCTTGGCAGAAGTCGGCTTTTCGGTAACTTCCTGCATTTGGGCGGTTCTGACAGAAAGAGCCTTGTTATCATCAATGACGGTAAGCGTGTTGCTGTTACAAATGATGTTTATATCTTTTTTGGCAAGCTCTGTATATAAGGCTTTTTCAATTTTATGTTCATTTCCAATAAAATAAAGATATTTTAGCGATACAGCTTTCTCCAAATCACTTTTTTCAAGACATTCATCGCCCATATATATGATTGTGTCTATTTCCTGCGGAATCTGAACACCTCTTTTTCTCATAATAAAAAGATTGTTCGCATCTTCGGCAAGTTCGTTATCATAGAAATACACAGGACTCTTTTCTTTTGAAACTGAAGTTTTTCCAATTGCAATACAAGCAAACACGGCAACGATGATTATTGCGGCTACCACAAGCCCTATTGAAATGATTTTAAATACTTTCTCACACGTCCCCATTTCCCAACCTCCTAATTCAAATACTCCGTACAGCATTGCAAGCAGAATGCCCATGCATACAAAAAGCACGAGGAATAGTTTTTCCGGCTTCATTTTTCATCCCCGTCATACACTTTGCGGTCGAATTCGATTTCGCCAGAATTACTTGCGTTTCCTTTTCCGTAAACAAGAAATGCTGCACAGCCGCAGATTGTGAGTGCCAGTATTGATACAAATGCCAAAATACTCGGTAGCGACTTTAAATTTTTACAGAAGTGAACCGTCTCAAATACGAATAGCCCTGCCGAGCAGACGGAAATAACATATCCTGCCGCAATGTTGATTTTTGAAACGGAAAATGACGCACTGGCACGGTATGTCTTGTAAAGCGGTCCGGTAACGTAATCTTCAAGCAAATCTATATGACTTTCCCAGTTTTCCTGCCAAAATTTAGATGCCTTGCTTGAAAGTAGCCACGCAAGACAAAAGAAAAATCCGAGCGCGGACAAAACAAGCAACGGGATTGCACCATGGGTGAAGCCCGTGCATTTGTCATAGTAAAACTCTTTCTGCACGCTGAAAAATGCCGTGTAAATTGAGACGATGAATGCCCAAAAATATCCGGCGCGTTTCCAGTATAGTTCGATTTCAAACTCACGTGTTTTTGCCGCCTGTTCATAGGCTTTTTCTATTTTGCTTTTGGTGCATACGCTATTTGGCTTTGAATTTTTGGAAAAGCCGTCCATATATTTGTGCCGAGTAATGTTTTTGTTTCTACCCCATTGAATGCTCATAGTTTTTTATACTCCTTAAAATACCATATCCTTGTTGCAATCTTTTTGGTATTATTCCTTATACCAATTATTGGTCATAGATTGTGAGTTGCTTGCATTGGTCGCGATGTCAATTTGGGCGGATTATCTTGTCTCTTTTACAATCTGCCGAAATTGATTGATGAGTTCTTGCAATCCCGGATGATTTTGATGATCATGGTCAAGATATGCCTGCAATGAATCCAACGCAGTGGCTAAACCTTCTTCGCCATAATCATCATGTATATGCTCAAAATAATATCGTGCATCTGCTTCTGCCATGCATCTTCCTAGTTTGACTCCCTCCCGCATAGAGAAGAAATCTTTAATATAATCCCTTGCAGAACGATCGTTCATATCTGTACTCATGCAGACATTTTTTATTGCTTCTGATATCTTTGTTCTGTCGGGATAAATTGACTTTGCTGCTTCATAACAGGCTTCTGTCATTTGAGTTGTAATAGGCATATAATTCTCCTAATAAAAAATTATTTCTTATTATTGTAAATCACAATATATCTTAACGCAAGTCAGTCTTATTTCTTATACAAATAGTAGTTGACATATTGTTTAAAGGTGCTTACATTGTCTGTGGCATTCGTTACGTCAATTGTATATAAAATATCAGCATCACCGTTATAATAACGCCACTTGGGATGCCATCCTTCCGTATCCTCAAACCGCACTGAGATAAGTTGTGTGCAACCATAAAAGCAACCGTCACCGATATTGTTAATCAAGTTCACATTTTTTCCGATAACCACAGCAATTAAAGAGGTGCACCCCTTAAAAGCACAAGAACCTATAGATTCTGCGTCAATTGTAATAAAAGAAAGACTTGTGTAGTTCTCAAAAGCCTCATTCTTAATAGTACCAATTAACTTCATAGTAACTGATGACAAATTTATACAGTCCTTAAACACAGTCCTGTCGATAGTCTTAGTATTTTTTAATACAACAGTTTTCAAACTCTCGCAATTATAAAAAACATCGTTTTTAACCGTTTCTACGCCGTCAATCTCTACTGCTTCAAGGTTGGAACAGCCTGAGAAAGCCCGCGAGTAGATAGTCTTAGTATTTTTTAATACAATGGTTTTCAAATTCTCGCAATTATAAAAAACATCATTTCCAATCGTCTCTGTTCCGTCAATCTCTACTGCTTCAAGGTTAGAACAATATGCAAAAGTATAATCTCCAATTGTTTGCACTCCAGCAGGTATCACTACAGATTTAATATTGCACTCTGCAAACGCGTAACTTCCGATTACTTCCAGCATTTCTGGCAATACAACCGAGTTCAGCAGACGACAATCGGCAAATATTGATTTTGAATCAGATGATGTTGATCCGCCAATGCTGCTTATTGCCATAAGTCCTGTTGCTTCTGACAAATCAAGATTGATTGCAGTCTTTGCAGTTTTTATCTTGTCTGCGAGTGTTTGCAATATGCTTTGCGATATGTTTCCCGTCACTTTGATTGTATATTCATCTGTAATATCGCTCAAATCAATGCTTCTGGCAGTATCATCCGTAACAGTAATGCCGTGAAATCAAATTGCGTACAGCGTGATGTTTGTCGGATCTTGACTTCCGATCAAAAAATCTGCCTTGTTATTATATACAGGATTGTCTGTTTCGGAAGTCGCCCAACCTAAAAAACCATAGCCAGAATTAGAAAACATATTGTCTTTCAGTTTTTCTTCGATGCCATAATAAAAAGTTTGACTTTGTGTATCGTCCGTTCCATTATTCGCATAAAATGTCACCGTATATTCGTTTCTGTCATAATAAATATCGATAACAGTCGTGCCGTCTGCGGATATAGGCACTTGTTCGAATGACTCTGCGGTAAAGCCGATATATGTCATCGCAACGGCGGCAGAGACTGTTCCCGTTGTTCGTGTCAGCGTTTCTGTTTTTGCTGGTGTGTACGATGTACGGTCAATATTCTGCTTGAAATGACGCACCGTGTAAATCGTATCAGTATTTTCTACCCACTTTGCATACAACGTGATGTCTGCGGTCACCATATACGGATAGACGACTGTATGTTGTAGTTCGCTGTCAATATACCATCCGACAAAACAGTATCCTTGTCGTGTCGGCTTCGGCATATCTGATTCTTCCAACAACCTTGTTTCCATAGGATAGGAAACTGTTCCGCCATTTGCTTCAAATGTTACGGTGCCTACTCCATCCGCCCACATTTCACCCAGTTGTATTTCTTCGTGTATGTTTATAGGCAAATCTGTTCCTACAAATTCACAAGTATACAAAACACCGCTCACCACATCAAACGGCGCAACTGCGATCGCAAAAGAAGGTGATGCGCCAACACTGAAGCCTTCAAACGGTGCATCCGGCGGTATGGCGTACATGCCCGAATGTCCTGGCTGGATGTAGTATTTTTCTTGACTATACAGCTTTTGCTGGGTGTTTCCGTTGTACAGCGAAACGGGCTGCGTAGATTGATTTTCGACCTTGAGGTATGCAGCGTTGAATTGCGGATTTTTCGGCGCGGGAATGTTTATCTGTACTACGCCCTGCGCAATGTCTGCGGAATCGACTGGGTACGTGTATGCGCCATTGTCCGTCGCATCCATCCAAATTGTTCCGTTGTCGTCATCGTCAACGATGCAATAAGAATAGCGGAAGTGGAACGTGATTTCGTTTGAGCCAGGAGAGACGTACACTGTTTTTGTGTCACCCGCTTCAACCGTTGTAATTTCCGCACTCAGTCCGTCACGGCACACTAGTACTTTGTACGCCGACAGATTGGTAAAGGAAACGTTTGGTGCATTGGTCTCGCCATTGTCTGGTGGCACTTCTATTTCACCGCCCTTCTTGATTATCTGCAATGCACAAGTATACGTTTTGTCATTCACTGTCGCCGTAACAGTCACGCTGCCCGCCGACTTTGCGGAAAGATTTACGGAAACGCCTGACGTTGCGGAAAGCGTTGCCGCAACTGCATTGCTGACCGCCCAGTTTGCCGAAGAGCTGTTACTCAGGCGGAGGATATACCGTTGCCCCGCCTCTAAAGAAGTCATTGTCTCCGAGCCGTTGACAAGAATGTATACATCCTCGTCATTTGCTGGCACTTCTTCTACAACCGCGTTTTGCACGAAAAAAGCCCCAGCGCAAAAACGCATCCCAACAATAACGTCAGTCGTTTCATCGTAAACCTCCTTAAAGCAGGCGAAAGATATACGCCACTTTGTAATGCACCGAATATTCTTTTATCAATAATATTCAATCTCACAAATCTAATTTTCTAGGGGTTGTAACACTTTTGCCATAAAACTGGCATTCATAAATTCCCCCATTTTGCACAATAAATTCCGCAATAAAAATATTCTCGTTCGAAGTTTGTAATTCCCAATTACTACATAGATTGCCAATTTTGCTTGAAGGTATTTTATATACTCCTGTTTTATTAGGTTGAATATATAAAGTGTCTCTTATTGTTTTTTGTTGTTGATTATTTCCTACAATAAGAGAAAATTGCTCATTTGAGTTATTGGAAATCTTAAGATAAGCATCTTTAAATTGTAGTTTTTGCAATGGTATATCAATTTGTACATAGCTAGTCTCTAAATCAACAGAATCTATAGGGTGCTTATATGAATTGCTGTATTCGGCATCTAGCCAAACTTTTCCATAATCGTCATCATCAACAACTAATGCGGAATACAAAAAATAAAACGTAGTTTCTCTGTCACCAGGTCTCACATATCCAGTCCATTTTTCGCGTGGAAAAATTTCTGCAATGTTATTTTCGTTCACACCATCACGACGAACAGTTATTTTATAGTTTTCAAATTCATTTACGAACATAACATTTGAGATCGATATAGTATAGTCGTATTGTTTTTCATTGTCATCAATTGCAGTAATTATGATTTTTCCACTGCCTGACTTATTTATGGTCAGTAGTTGTGAATATGTATCTTCGGAAAAAGTTGCGACCGATGCATCGTTTACTGACCACGTTACCGGCGTGTGACCAGCCATACGAACAGTCAACGTATCCCCGACCTTAACGAAATCGTCTCTAGTTTTGTTTTCGATAATGATTCTATCTATGCTCTGTAATGTATAATAATAGTATTTAGCAATTCCTTCGAAATAAATTCTCGCAGTAATTGTTACGGAACCTGTTGCTTTCGTTGTCAAAACAGGCATTACACCAGAGTGTAAATAAAAAGTTGCTTTTTCACTATCATCCACATCCCAATATGCGTATGAATTATCGCTTAAATGCAAGTGCAAATCTGTACCAACAGGAACAGATTTTGTTTCGTCCACTTCATCAATAACAATATATATTCCATCATCATTTTCATCACTGTTTTCATTATTATTGTGGAACAACATATTTCCACATGAAAAAAAGAATAACGCAAGAATGCACCCAGTAATACAAAACATGATTTTTTCCATTTCAATACCTCCATTTCCAAGCATAGTTACCAAAATCTGATGCCTACTCCAGCCATAAGATGGTAAGACCAAGAATAAAATCCAAGCCTATAGTTAAAATGATTGGTGATATTGAAAAACACTGTTTTTAAGAAATAGATATCACCACCGACTGCGATGTCTATGATGCATGACAGTTTTTTATCATAAAGGTATGGACCTATTCCTGTTGTGGCAAATAGATCGGTGATGCCGAGTGGCAGATACAAACCAATTGATGGAATTAGAGCATAGTGTAAATCATCATTTTCATCATAGGAAATCATAAATGCGCCATTGATGAAAATGATGGAGTCAAATTTGTAACCTACCGATGCCTCCGCATATATCAGAGGTTTTGCAATTCTATTGAGATCACCACTTAGTGCTTGTTCTAAACCACCCCCCGATAGCATTATGTGTATTCCCTCATAATCATAATATTCTGCAAAGGCAGACGGAGCAATCAGCATAATTGATAATGAGACTAACACAAATCGGCATGAAGAAAACATAGTTTTCAATTTTCAATAACTCCTTTTGACTGTACAAAACATATGCCGCCCGTTGTTTTGCGGACGGCGCATGCTGGAAAAAATGCCGCACTTATTGCTGCTGCGGAAGCGTTTCTATTTCAGACTTAATGTCACGCGGTGTTCCTGTGGAGATGGTTGCCTTGTAGCTTTCAACAGACGTTTTGTCTGCTCCTGTCATAGAAAGCGTAACGGTGTAGTCATATCCGTTTTTGATAATTGGGATATTGCCCTCTGCATCCTCTACAAAAACCTTTATCTGTCCGCCATACAGCGAGAAATAAAATTGTGTTTCCTGTCCTTCTTCTGACGATGCAATCTCGAACGTCAAAGGAATTCCCGAAACAGTATCTTGTCCGCCCTGTGTTTTTAATTCTGTACTTCCCCTGCCGAAACGTGCGCCTTGGTTCGGGACATTATTTGTGGCGATGATATACGCATACGGAATTTTCACATTGGCAGATATCATGCTCAAAGTCTGCGTCACGTCATCGGGAATGGTATATGAGTTTACGGAAGTGTCATGCACGGAAAGTGGTGACGCAAGGACAGTATCAAATAGCGTACTGTTCAGCGTTGTCACCGTTTTCGTTCTTGTGCTGTAATAAACGTATACGGGAAAAAGGTCTATTCCCTCCTGGCTGTCGCAATAGATATAGTAATTCCGTTTGTTGGGAGCAAGATACGCAATTTTTTCGCCGTTGAAACTGTCCTTGTGCAGTTCAATGCCGATGTCGCTATTATTAGTCACTTTGAAGCAGTAGTCGCCCGTATAAGCGGCGTTTATTGTCGCCTCGTAGTATTCGCCCGCGTGATAGGTCGCCATGGTCGAATATTCCACTTTCGCCTTGGTGAGGTTGGTTTTGTTCGCTGCATATTCGCTTGCCGCCATGCCCTTCACAATCATCCAGCCGCCTACGGCAAAGTCACTTTTTTTCGACACGTCGAACGCTCTCGAACTTTGCGCGCGCACGCCGCCGAGTATGGTGTCTTTTTTCGGGGTCTCGCCCTCGAACAGCACCATGTCCTTTTTCGTGTTGTTTCTGATTGTCAGCGTTCCGTTCGCATCGCTTTTGTAGTCGATTCCATCGGTTATATCAGTCGAACTGGACGAATCGGACGGATTGCTCTCTTCCTTGTTAGGGTCTTTGTCTCCATTGTCTTGCTCTTTGTCGTCACTGCCCAGTTCGATTTCGCCAGAAACCGTACCTTTGCATCCCGTTGCCAAGACAACAGTCAACGCGACAGCCGCGCACAATGCCATGCCGATTTTCCTTGCATTCAGTTTTATCATAATAACTCCTTTGCGCTTTTCGTCCGCACGACGATTTTTAGGTTAGAATGGTATTTGTCGAACAACTATTTTTGTCTCCTCTTTTTCCTGTATACAAAGCGACAAGGGCTATCTACATCGTTGCATCTCTTCCTATCAACTTTGTTCTTGCGTACAATAACACGAACAGTTTTCGTGCGTCTGCTTGCGGCTTCAATCAGACTTGCCACATCCCACGCTTTTTTATATTTCGCAACCATCAACGCTGTCCGACCGTCATTAGTCTTTGCGTCCAAATCTGCTTTAGCCTCTATGAGAAGTCTTGCAACACCTGTCACATTTTTATTCGCCGCAGCCATAAGTGCAGTCCAGCCATGATCGTGTTTTGCATTCACGTCTGCTCCAGCCTCTATAAGAAGCCTTGCAATATCCGCCGAATCATTATCCGATGCAATCATCAGTACTGTCCAATCGTAATCATCTTTTGCGTTTACGTCCGCTCCAGCACCGATGAGAAGCCTTGCAACGTCAACCGCGTTTTCTTGAGCCGTAATCATCAGCGCAGTTTTGCCATTATTGTTCCTTGTGTTCACGTCCGCTCCAACACCTATGAGAAGCTTTGCAACGTCCGCCGCATTTTCTTGAGCCGCATACATCAGCGCAGTTTTGCCATTATTGTTCCTTGTGTTCACATCCGCTCCAACACCTATGAGAAGCTTTGCAACGTCCGCCGCGTTTTCTTGAGCCGTAACCATCAGCGCAGTTTTGCCATTATTGTTCCTTGTGTTCACGTCCGCTCCAACACCTATGAGAAACTTTGCAACGTCCGCCGCATTTTTTCGAGCCGTATACATCAACGCTGTAAAACCACAATCATTCTTCGCGTTCACATCCGCTCCTGCCTCTACCAGCAGTTTTGCCATATCCGCCGCATTTTTTCGAGCCGTATACATCAACACTGTAAAATCACAATCATTCTTTGCGTTTACGTCTGCTCCAGCCTCTATCAGCAGCTTTACCACATCTGCTGCATTTTTCCACATCGCATGCACAAGTGCCGTATAGCCCTTATTGTCCCTTGCGTTCACATTCGCTTCTGCTGATATTAGGAACTTTGTTACATCCGTTGCACCATGTTTCGCTGCAAGCATCAGCGCAGTTTTACCGCCAGCTTTCTTTACATTCACGTCCGCTCCAGACTCTATGAGAAACTTTGCAACGTCCGCCGCATTTTTTCGAGCCGCATACATCAGCGCAGTAAAACCTCTCTTGTTTCTTGCGTTCACGTCCGCTTCAGCACCTATGAGAAGCCTTGCAACGTCAACCGCATTTTCTTGAGCCGCATACATCAGCGCAGTAAAACCTCTCTTGTTCCTTGCATTCACGTCTGCTCCAGCCTCTATGAGCAGTTTTGCCGTGTCCTCCGCATTGTTGTCCGCGGCAATCATTAACGCTGTTATACCGTGGTTATCTTTTGCGTTCACGTCCGCTCCAGCCTCTATGAAAATCCTTGCCGCACCTGTTTCATTTTCCTGCGCCGTATACATCAGGGCAGTCCAGCCCTTATTAATCTTCGCGTTCACGTCCTTCCTCCATCATGCCCTCCTCAATACTGCACCCCACGTCCACACTCATTTACAGCACCCCGAACAGTATTGCTTGAATTCTTTATCTGCTATTCACAACATTTCGTAAAACTTGTATGCTTTGTCTGGAATAATGGGATAGTTGTAAATCCCGTTTTCTCGATAACTTTTCGATTTCACTACACTCGAAAAAGTTTCGTAGAACTCCGTTTTAGTCATTTTAAAAATACCCTTTGGAGTTTGAATAATTATCAAACCTTCGGGGCTTAAACGTTCTATCTCATCGCGTTTAAATGTAAGGCGTGTTGCTCTGTATTCTGCAGTATTCGTTGTTATCTCACTTTCATTTTTATAAACAGAATATTCACCAACGTTTGTCTTTCCATAATGAATCTTAATTACATTCTCTCCATAAGATTTTTCTTTCCCCAATATATCCAAAAGTTCTGGCGGAATTTTCAAAAGTTTTAAGTATTCCTCATAAACATGACCGTATCTCTCATGGAATTGCTGCATGGCATATATTTGAAACTGCTTGTATTCGGCAATATCCCTTATGCCTGTTTCCATTGTGTGATATGTAATGCCTTTGTTCTTTGGTTTTGGTGTAAGAAAATAATTTAAGGGGTCAACATAGCGCAGAAAATATGCAATTAAAACATCTCGGGCTTCAGATGATACAGACAACTTACGGACATAATAGTTTTCTTCAAATTTCCAGTCATCAAACTCGCCGGCAGGAAAATGTTTTTGGCATATTTCTGCTAATTTGTAATTGCATCCGTCAATCAAGAAATCTTTTCCAGAATCTACTATATGAGCCAGTTTATATTCTGCATAGCCGACTTGCGCCAGTTTTTTATAGAATGTTCTCGTTTTTTCTTCACTACCCATAAACTCAGAAATGGGCATTGTGCCATTATGCATGGAATCTTTGAATTCGTTATATTGCGGACAAAAATCATCAATCACCATCTTTGCTATCAATTTTGCAAAGCCGTTATCTGAATAAGTGAACGAAAAATCTTTGTCTGTTTGAGTAAGTAAGCCACGTCTCGGATTTGTATTTGTATTGGAAAAAGCCCTTATCACGAACACCGCGTCATAATCCTGCACATAACGCATCAAAAGTTCATGCCAAGCAAGCACGCTTTCTTTTTTGGGCAATCTTGGCTCAACAAAATCGTGCCAAAATGTTTTAATGTCCTCTGCGTATCCGATTTGCATTTCTGGCAGAGGAATTTTGCTAATTTCTAAAAGTTTTTCTGTTAGACTCATATTCATTACTCCTATTTCTTGATTCCATTTTTCAATTCCACCAGTTAAAAATACCTGCAATGACTGTGCTATTTACGCAGGTAATAAATTGTCGTAAAGTAAATATCCTCGCTTATGTCATAACTATTTATCACGACATAATCTGTATTGGTAGGATAATCGCTCTCGTGCGTAATCAATGTGACGCTCACATCACATCTACGCTGCTTCATTAGTGCCTTCACAGAATTTGCTAGATCAGTATTCGGATAAGATTCTTGTATGTTGTCAAAGTCGATGACATAGCCCATGTCTTCAACCCACCTCGGGACAATCTCATTGAGGATTGCAGAATCATAGCCATCGTGGTATGTATATGTGTCATACAGCCAATAGTGAAGTTTGTGCCCAAGCACGAGCGCATATCCATCCTGTTCCCTGTACGAGCCAGAATATCCATCAAGTCCAAAGCCATAGAATTCTCGCCCATTTAAAGTAACTAAACTGGTATACTGCCAGTCCTCCATAGGCGATTTTTCCGCCACCGTTGGCAACATTGCGAGCAACAACACCACTGTTGTAACAATAAGTTTCTTTTTCATACTATACACCTTTGCGCTTTACGTCCGCACAACGATAAAATGCTTCATAATTATAATCAGAAATCAAAGCTGACTACCTTATTTTGGTTGTGCTTACACTCCTCGGGTATCCGCTGCCCGATACGATATTTGCATTCAAGAGTATCTTCGCCTTCAAAAGCGTATCTATCCACATATTCAGGATGTGGTAGGTACTGTTTTTTGCCGGATGAGAATCCAACCACTTCAGGATCGTTTTTCATGCTTTCAAACTCCTTAACGCGCTTCCACCCAGACGTATTCTTATATATGCCCTTGATTTTGCAATTTGACGTACCGCAGATGAAGTCGGCTTCTTTTGCTTTAACAAGATTGTCGCCTTTCAAATTCCAGTATTTTTGGGTGCATTCATACGGCTTGTCTTTGCGATCCTCAAATCCAGGCTTGCCAGTAAATGATTTTGTAATGCATACAAACATAACCTTTTGTTTTTTGCAATCGACTGCTTCCATTTTATTTCCCCCTAATGTGTATTATTCCGTTTATTTAAACATATTTTTGATGCCGTTCACCGCCCCTTTTACGAGCGAACTTTTGTACTCCTTTCTAAAGCCGCATTTAGTGCAGACATAAACCGTCGTTTTATTGCCGAACGCCGCCCCACCAACTGCGCCGATCGGTCCTAAAAGCAGTCCGCCGATAAGTGCTTTACCAAGCGTGTTTCCTGCTCCCGTATTCTCTTTTGCCATGCTCCAAATTTCTCCGCAATTTGGGCATCGGTTGGGAATGTCGTCTTTTCCAGCAAGCTCTTTTTTTGCTGCATACACGTTATTCTCGCTTTTTAGTTTTTGCACAGCACTCAAGATTTTTGACTTCTCCCCTCTACCGAGCACCTCCAACCTATCAAGGTCAGATGCAGTCAAACCAATAAGCGCATCCTTTGTGTCATATCCTTCCGACTTCAGGATTTGTTCGCAGAATTCGAGACTATTTTCCATAATCCAACGATGAAAAAATCCGCTGTCCGAAATTTCTTCGCTTTCCGTTCTTTAATTTTCAACAGCGAGCGAATCTTCAGATTCGGGAGTTGTTGAAAACGCCATTTCATAATGAAATGGCAGTGAATAAGCGAGTTTTGAAAAAACTCGCATTAAAATCAGCAACTCAATTTTAGTTGTTGATTTTAAACGTTGATTTTTCCGAAACGGTCTGTGCAGTACCGCATTCTGGACAGAATTTCACAGTACCCTCAATTTTTTGTCCACAGTTTTTACAAAACATTGTTTTCCTCCTGTCATTGCAATTCATCACAATTATTCGGCAATCGCTTTGCGCAAAACACATGAACGACTATCGCCCACCAGTTTCTTCAAGCAATTACCATGTCTGTCGAAATACGCTCTATTGCATTCATAACTGCGGTCTTTTCGTCATTGTTTTTTTTCGTTTATATCCGCCCTAGTCATAAGAACTCAACGTTCTTCCTGTTTCCTCAAAAAGTTTGTGGTCAATTTTATTGATGTCATAATCCAATTGTGATATAAATTCTGAGACGATAGTGTCAAATGCATCGTTGGGCATAAGAAAATATCCAGCACTCTCCAATAAGTCCTTCGTTTGGGCAATCGTCAGTCGCAAACCTATGGCAAGTTGAAGTACTGTGTTCTTTTTGGGTCGAAAGTCAGAATCTTTTGAACTCCAAATTTTCGAAAATGTTTGGCGACTTATGTTTCCCCTCTTATAGACAAAGGCAAAGCCTTTCTTCTTGCCATATTTATATTCCACAGCGTTCAGAACATAATATCTCAGTTTCTCAGTGAACGGCACCTCGTTCTTATCAACGTTAGAATTAAGAGGAAAAGGCAAAATTGTTGCTCCAGCATCTTCAAGCACTTTCACTACATCTTCTGCATTCGAAAACATAGCGTACAGCAGCGCATAATATCCGCTCTTCGATCTCAGTGACATGTCCGCTCCGTTCTGAAGCAAAAGTTGCACGATTTCCTTTCTGTTCAAGACTGATGCAAACATAAGAGCCGTAAAACCATTCTCATCCTGAACATTGACATCAACCTTGTGTTCTATAAAGATGCGGACACCTTCAATGCTTCCGACCGCACAGGCATACAGCAATGGCGGCATATTTTTTGGTGGCATATTTAAAACCTTTACCAACTTCTGCACTTCGGACTTATGTTTGTGCAAATCAGAAAGATACATAATAAATGGAAGCGAATTCGGTGTATGACTGTTCAAAACGGCAACGTTATGGCTCGTTGTCAGCGAATACTGCATGCCCAGTTCTGCCATTTTGTTGCGAACGTTCTGATGCAACGCAGGATTCCACCGCCAATCTTGAGGAACGGGAACACGGTATCCCATATCTTTCAGTTTCTTGACGATATCGGAAAAATTGTTCGTCATAAAATAAACATATTCCCGCCCATCAATGTCCACGCAAACTGTATGCGATTGAATAGCACTGTCTTTTTCCCGAGAGTTTTCTTCAAGGGCTTTTTCCATACGACAAAACACCTCCTTTTGTGCAGTGGCTTTCAAAACAAAGAATAGTATACAACACGAAGTACGTAAAAATGGTCAACTGAAAGGCGACATTTAAAAAATTCTACAAGGTCATTCTTTTCAAAGTCCGCAATGTACATAGAAATAAAGGATGTCAGCCACTCTAGACCATACCGATTAAAGACTGGACTCTGGCAGTCAACCAGTTCGCAATCCTTTTCAAGGGGAGACTTTCGCTTTGATATAATTGACATATAGTTCACACTTATAAGTATACCCCCCCCCCTTATTTCGTTTTGTCAAGTAAATTTCTACAAAAAAATGGATTTTTTTTAGGGGATTCTTTGGGAGAGGGAGTATTGATAATGTGTGTAGTATTTTGTAAATTGTTTGAAATGCGGAAAAATCTATAGTTTTTGCGAGGGACTCATAAACCGCTTAAATTATATAAAAGGTCAAATTGCACGTTTTAATGCGGCAAGGATTGTAAGGGCTGCGGCGGAATATACAGTATTCTTTTACCTTTTATTTCTCGACTTTCAGTCGCAGGCAAAGCCCTGCTTACCCAGTTTTGTACGCTTTGCATGCAAAACTCGCCAGTGGATTGTTTTCACAAGTTTTTAGAGATGTCCATCTCTATCTTACTCCCCCTCAATCACTTTCTCATAATTCGCTTCGCTTTCCTTGCCCTGCTTATCATTCATTTGATTTTCAGCAGTATCTTCGTCTTTTAATTCGGCTTCCATCACTTGCTCATAGTTCAATTCAGGCAGAGTATCTTGCTCGTTGCCCTCACCTTTTAATTCATTTTCCTTTATATGCTCGTAATTCAAATCGTGTTTTTCAGATTCCTCATTTTTTAATTCAAGTTCCCACACTTTTTCATTATTGAGTTCAATTTCTTCATTTTGTTTATCTGCCAAATGATCATCTTTTTCCTGCATTTCGCTTAATTCACCCTCATTCACCTGCTCGTATCCCACTTCGGATTCCGCCTCTGCATTTTCATCATCGATCTTAGTCTGCAAGGAATTTGCCATATCCTCCAAAATTTTACGTTGCATCGCCTCTTCAGAAAGTCGTTTTTTCTCCTCTTCTTCCGTCCTTTCAGCCTCTTTTCTCGCCGCCTCTTCTTCAACCCTTCGATTTTCCGCCTCAAAAGCGGCATACTCTTCTGCAAGCAACCGTTTTTCCTCCGTCTCAAAGGCAATTTGCTCCTCAATATATGAAATCAGAGAGGTTATCTTTTCATTTTGAACGTCATCGGGACAGGCAGCAATAAAATCCGTATAGTCCTTTAAAGAGAGATCATATTTTTCAAGCATAAGACGGGCATTTGCACGATTTAAAAGCGCATTGTACATCTGAGGAGAAACTGCAAGGGCAAGAGAAAAACACGCCTCCGCCATAGAGTAATCGCCTTTTACAAAAGCAACATTTCCTTCATTAAAATAAAGTTGCTTGACATCAGAAATAGGAGATTGTAATCCGCGCTCAAACGCATCGAGAGCCTTGTCGTAGTCTCCGCTTTTAAAATATGCAATCCCCAAATAATTATAGGTGTTATCTGAAACATCTCCGTTTTGAATTTCCTCTTCCAATGCAGGAATCGCTTCACGCATTTTACCTTCCTGAAACAAGCGTATCCCCGTGCTTTCTGCAAACATAAAAGCACACATAACCATTAACCCTACAAAAAAAACAATTCGTCGTCGCATAACAATATTCTATCAATTATAAAAGAAATGTTAAAGTAGTTTGGAAGATTTCACACAAAATGAAGTCCGCTTTTTATGTCATAGCCCCGTTATATTTCAACTAAAAATTCGAGTCTTATATAATTCGGGTGGCTTGTTGCTACGTTCGCTTCACTCATGTTTTAGGCTTTGCCTGCTTGCAAGCAAGTAAAAATTCGTGAAAACAATTCACTGGCGAGTTTTGCAACGCAAAACTCGGTAAGCAGGGCTTGCCCTGCGACCTTTTCGGGGTT
>JAAVAO010000033.1 GCA_014803985.1 Treponema sp. | reverse complement strand
TTCCTCGACTTTCGCCTCCAGTTTTGCTACCTCGCACGGCTCGGTTTTACGCAAAACTGGCTAAATGCATTTTCAGCATGCGCTCGCGCATTTCGCGCTCATTGTGGCAAGGATTTTTTCGTTACTGTTGCAGCGACCACAATGAGAGCGATTTTGCCTTTTTCCCTGCGCCTTCGTGAATGTTTTTTATATATTTTTAAAGCTCGCCTTAAAATCAGCAACGAGAGTTTTTGTTTGACAGCCTTGTGAGCAAGCAAAAACTCGGTAGTAGGGTGGCGAAGCAACCCTGCGTACTATTTTAATACGTGTTCTGCCAATGCGACTGATGCGGGCAATGTTATGACGCTTATTATGCTTGTGCAAAGGCAAAGCAAGGCGGAATATGATTCGTCCCTGTCAAAAATGACAGCCATGCTGGAAACGCTCATTCCCACAGGACAAAGGGCGGCAATATACACAACAGTGCAAATCATCTTCAAATCGTTAATTTTTGGGAAGCATTTTGTCGCGAAAAAAACTACTAGAAGCGCAACAAAAGCGAATAAAATATGTCGGACGAAGCAAAGACGAATGACTCTAAAAGCACGGCGTTGCATATTTTTGCATTTGAAGTTTGCGAATAGCATTCCAAGCAAAATCATAGCAGTTGCGGTGTTCATTCCTCCAATCAGTTTTATGGGTGTTGCTATAATTTCAGGAATTTTAAACGGTAGACAGAAAATGACAATTCCTATTAGCACGCACAGAATATTCGGATTTGTGATAATTTTCTTTGCGTTGGGTTTTCCTGCAATCAGCGCGTATCCTAACGTCCAAAGCATCACATTGAATACTGCAACATACGCCAAAAGGTAAAACACTCCTTCCGTGCCGAGCACTCCATGTATCAGCGGAATTCCAATGAATCCGCAGTTTGTAAAAACAGCGGCGGTTCTATCCAGGCAGTCAAGGGCTTTTTCTTCTTCTGTTTTAGAGCGAAAAATCAAAACGGCAAATGCCATCATCAAAAGATGGACAACAATCGAAAGACAAGTTGCAAATGCGAACGACTTGAGGCGACTTGCATCAAATTCAATGTTAAAATGATCTATAATTAAACAGGGATTTATAAAATACAACAATGTGGTGCTCACATAGTTTTGTTCTGTTTTCCCAAATTTAAATGCCCGTGTTATGATAAATCCCACCGCTGCGATAATGATCATAATGACAAATTGCTTCATAACTAAAAAATGCATTTTTTTACCTCACTACTACACCACGTATAAAAATCTCAAGTCCAATTAACAGCAATAGTACGCCACCGAGGAGACCTGCTTTATTTGAAAGGTGAGAGGTGGCTTTTTTTCCAATGACAATACCTGCAATGCATAGTATGAATGTTACAATGGCTATGATAAACGAAGAAATCAATGCAAGGAGAACGCTATATTCGGCGGTCGTAAAGCCAACGGAGAGTGCGTCGATGGACGTTGCGATTCCTTGAATTAAAAGCGTTCCAAACGAAAGAAACCCCATTTTTTCGCTGTCATTATTTGTTTTTTTCCGCATTGTTTCTATAATCATTTTTCCGCCTATCCATCCAAGTAGGATCAACGCAATCCACGGAATCAAAAACTGAATGCGTTCAAAATATACCACTATTGTATGAACGCAAATCCATCCTGCCATAGGCATAAAAAATTGAAAAAATGCGAAAACTCCTGCAATCAAGCACATCTTCGGAGGAGGCATTTTTGGCTCGTGCAAGGCGTTTGCAACAGAAACTGAAAATGCATCCATTGCAAGTCCTATTCCTAGAGCAACGCTATTTACAAAAAAAAGAAAATTCATAGAACTTCTTCCTCTGCTGATTTTAATGCGAGTTTTTGAAAAGAACTCGCATTAAAATCAGCAACTCCAATTTGGTTGCTGTCTTTAATTATTTGTTTTGTATAGCCTCTTTACTTTTTTTGTCGTTGTCATTTCAAGTGGTTCCTTTAGGTAGGTAACCTTTGTGATTCGTGCATAAGGCTGTAGCGTCTTGTTTACGGTGGAGATAATCAGTTGAATTATATTTTTAACCTGCTCGTTTTCAACATTACCCTCCCTTTCAAGTCCAAGTCGGTTGTAAACGTCATCAGCAACATACACTAATGCTTCAATTGCCTCGCTTTTTGTGTCTTTGTTTTCAATATAGCCTTGCACTGTTATTTGTTCAATGTCCGTATACAGTTGGAATGCATTTTCAATTTCTTCAGGATACACGTTTTTTCCGCCTTCTGTTACGATCATATTTTTGGCGCGCCCTGAAAGAATTAAATATCCCTCCTTGTCCAGTTTTCCTAAATCGCCCGTCTTGAAAAATCCATCATCGGTAAAGACCTTTTTTGTTTCTTCTTCCATATTGTAATAGCCTTTAAACACCATTGGTCCTTTCACCGCTATTTCTCCGATCCCGTCATCTCCCTCATTGATAATTTTCATTTCCATATAGGGGAAGAAATATTGTCCAACACTTTCAATTTTGAAGTGATCAATAGGATTTAGCGTGATAATGGGGCTGGTTTCAGTAAGACCGTATCCCTGCACAAAGTCAATTCCCATTTCGTTATATGCTTTGAATACGCTCGAAGCCAAAGGACCTCCGCCACAAATGGCAATTCGTATAGAATAAATGTTTGCCTGCTTTAAAACCGCCTTGAATAACAGTTTCCCTGGATTCTTGTGGAATATTTTCTTTATGGAATATGAAATACCCATAAGGGCGTGAATAGCACCGTTTACGACAGGTCCTTTTGCCTTTATTCCTTTCATAATTCCTGCAAGCAATTTATTGAATAGGAGAGGAACGCCCAAAAGCATTGTTATGTGTCCTTCCTTTAACTCTTTCATAAGACGGCTGACAGCCATTGACTTTCCAAAAACAACTTCCGCTCCAACTGAAATCGCTTCCAAAAAAACAGCCTGCATAGTGTATGCGTGATGAATCGGAAGAATGGCATAAAACACATCCGTTGAAAAAACGTCCAGCCGAGTTTGTGCAATATAGGTGTCTGAAGTAAGGTTTTTATGTGTGAGCATTGCGCCTTTTGGAGTTCCTGTTGTGCCGCTGGTAAAGAGAATAACGGCAATGTCGTCTTGCGTTGGTCTGATTTCAGGCGCAAGAAGGTTTTTGTCTCCACGTAAGTTATAAACATATCGATCTGCATGTTTTGGAGAAAGCGAAAATGTTTTGAAGTCAAATGTTTCCTCTGAAAAATACGTGAATTTTTCCTCGTCAATAAAAAGAAATGTGGGTTTTGCCGTTTTCAAGAGGTTTTCGATTTCATTTTCACGCAGGGCATAGTCAATCGGGCAAACAATCGCACCCGCAAAAAAAGATGCAATGAACGCAACCGCCCATTCTGGAGAATTTTTTCCACTTACAGCAATTCTATCTCCTTTTTTTACGCCATTTTGAACAAGCCACGCTCCCAACTCCTCTATTTTTTCTTTTGCCTGTGTATAGTTCAGCGTGTTTTTAGAACCGTCCGGTCCTTCAAAATCTGTCAGACAGGTATTATGGGGGTGTCGTTTTGCCGTGATTAAAAACATTTCAAGCACGGTCGGCCATTCGCCTAAAAAGTCTTTTCCCCTGAATTCTTCCAAAAAATCCCATGGTGTTTTATTTTTTTTCATAATTTTAAAATCCTCTTCCTTGTGAGCACTATTATAAACTATATCACGCATACTGTGCAATGTCTTTGAGGGGGGAAAGGGAAAGCGCAAAGATTTTTCTCTTTCCCTTTCAATCCTTTTTTCTTTTTTTGTCTTGATAACTTAAGGGTGTTTTTAAATTGATGTTTTCTCTCGTTTTATATATTATTTGTATAGGCGTTTTTATGACGCTTTTTATTTTATAGCAAAGGGGTGATAAAAGTGTGGGAGAAAATAAAAGACCTGTTTCATATCAATGAATTGTCAGCGTATTTTACAATGGCGAATTTGAAAAAAGTCATATTTGGAGTCGTGTCGGTTTTTGTTTTTTACATTATATATCGAGTGATAAAGGCGATTGTAAAAAAGCAAACCGCTAAAAAAATGGAAAAGCATGCTTCAGTGATGATTTCAAAGATGATCAGTTATGTTTTTTATGTGGCTATTGCAATGTATATTCTTGGTTTGCTGGGAATAAGTTTAAAAGCGATTTTCGGGGCTGTTGGCATTGCAGGTTTGGCAATAGGTTTTGCGGCGCAAACAAGCGTAAGTAATTTAATTAGTGGTATGTTTGTTTTGGGAGAGCGGGCGATAAGAATAGATGACTTTATTGAAGTTGACGGCGTAAGCGGAACTGTGGATGGCATTGGACTTTTAAGCGTGAGAATTCATACCTCCGATAATCAAATGGTGAGAATTCCAAATAGCAGGATAATAAATTCCAACTTGACAAATTACAGTCACTTTGACTTACGGAGATTTATGTTTGAAATACCAATAAGTTATTCTGCGGATTTGCAAAAAGTCATTGATGTGATAAAAACTGTTCCGGATTTGTGTCCGACAGTGTTAAAAACGCCTGCTCCAACAGTTTTTTACGATGGCTTTAAAGAGGCAATAAGCTTGAAATTGACGGTTTGGTTTAAAAAAGATGATTTTATTCAAACAAAAAACGATGTGTATATGAACATCGTAAAAGTGTGTGGCGAAAACGGCATTGAAATTCCGTATGAACATATTGATATAACTCTTTTGAACTCAAACAATTGTCAAAAAGATGCGATTTGTTAATGAAAACGGAAGAACGGTTTTGCTGTTCTACGCGCAAGGGATGCGGAGGGCGCAAAGCGGTTGTCGTAAGGCAACGGAGCCGCGCAAGACGGCGAACCCCGAAGCCAGCCCGGTTTTGTTCGCAAGGTGAAACCGTGCGAACAAAATGCGCCCTAAAAACTACTATTATAATTTCATTGCAATATCCTTCAAAGTCCGTGTGGCATTTTCTATATTTTGAGCGGCAAAAATCGCGCTTATTACGCTTATTCCAACTATTCCCGTTCCCTTTAACAAGGGTGCGGTTTTTTCGTTTATTCCGCCGATTGCAATTACCGGTATCTTCACTGCATTGCAAATGGTATGCAACGTTTCTATGCTTACCATTTCAGCGTCTTTTGTTTGCGTGGGAAAAATCGCGCCTACCCCTAGATAGTCCGCACCGTCTTTTTCCGCAGAAAGCGCTTGTTCAAGCGTCTGTACAGAAACGCCGATTATTTTTTCATTTCCAAGCATTTTTCGTGCTTCAATGCATGTTGTATCACTTTGCCCGATATGCACTCCATCTGCGTTTGATTTGAGCGCGATGTTCACGTTGTCGTTTATAACAAATGGCACTTTATATTTTTTGCAAAGACAGTGTAAGGTTTTAGCCTCTTCTAAAATGTCGTCATCAGCAAGATTCTTTTCTCTAAGCTGCAAAAAAGTTGCGCCGCCTTTCAAGGCTTCTTCCACTTGACTTTCAAGACTCCTTCCGCAAAGCCACGTTCGATCGGTGATTGCGTACAAACAAAGTGATTCTTTTACATTTTTAAAGAGCGTCACAGTATTCTCCTAGATAAAAAAATAAGAGCGATTTTGAAAAATCGCAATTGCCTTTTTAGCGGGTGCGAGGGCACGGAAAAAATAGCAAGGTTGGGCAAAAGTGTAAAGTTGACAAGAAAAAAGCGTTGCACCATTTTTGCGGTGTTTCTTTATTTTTTCCACTCAATTTTCTTCTATTTCAAAATGAAATGATGTGAGTTTTTTCGCGCCGTATTTTTTTGGATCGGTGTGCGTGATTTTGTAAAGGCTGTCCAAAAAAGCGGTGTAAAAACTTGCAGGTCCTGAATACTTTTTTTCAGCGAAAAAGGCGGCTTTATTATATAACAGCGTTCCACACAATGCGGCTATAAATGGTTCTGTGACGCACGAATAAACCGAACAAACGCCGCCAAGCGAACACCCCATTCCCGTTACGAGTGGCATAAGGCTAGAGCCTCCAAAGCAGCGGCAGACAATGCTTCCGTCTGTAACAAGATCTGTTTTTCCGCTTACGGCGACCGCCCCTCCAGTGAAGTTTGCAAGGGCGATAGCCGCTCCTCTTGCAGAATCGACTTCGCACGTTGAGTCAACGCCACGGGCGGCACTACTATTTTCTGCGGGTGGGAAGTCTAAATCCCATAGTATTGCGAGCGCGATAATTTCACTTGCGTTTCCACGTATAATCTTCGGCGGGTACTGTTTGAACGAGCGCAAAAGTTCTGTTCGTTGCGAGCCAATGCCGATTGCAACAGGATCTAAAACCCATGCGTTTCCACATTCTGCGCATGCCTTTGCCGTTCTTTGCAGTGTGTCGCGATAAAATGGAAAGTCAGTTCCAATGTTTATATAAAGCGACTTTGATGCGTACGCCATTGCCTCTCCCTCATCGGGTAGACACACCATGGCGGCAGAGCCACCCACTGCTAGTTGTGCATTTGCAACAAAATTGATTGTAACGGAATTGGTAATTGATGGGGCGAACGGTGTTTCATTTTTTACGCGCAAAATTGCATTTAAAACCCGCTCGTACAATTCGGTGTGTGTAATCATTTTAAAATCTCCTACGTTGGCATTATCCAAATCAGGTTATGGGTCAAGGATTCATCCTACTCTCAGCCGCCTAAAGTGGCAGCCCCCCTTATTTTTAGACATTCTGCTGAATTATGCGGAGAAAGTCAAGGGCGGAAGATTCATTGTTTTTCCATTTTTTACTCTTTAACTTCCGCCTCCAGTTTTAGACGCGAAGCGCATAAAACTGGCTAGTGGGTTGTGTAATTCGTTCGCTCCGCTGCCAAAAAACGTAAAAACTCGTGGAGACAAACTGCTGGATGGTTTTGCTACCTTGTAATGCTTCGCGCCTAACACTGGCTAGTAGGTTGTGATTGAAAATGTAGTAGCAATTTTGTAGGTGTTGCATACTGTGCTTACTGATATAATAACGAATTTAGGTATTTTCACTTGTTTATCAAAAAATGAAAATTTGCTATACTTTTTTTGTCTGGCAGTTTTGAAGGAAGATTTAAAAACAGCAACTAAAATAGCGTTGCTGTTTTTAATGCGAGTTTTTTCAAAACTCGCTTATTTACTGTCATTTTTCACTTCGTTTCAAAATGACTTTTTAAGCAAAGGAAAAAGTTGAAACTTTTTCCTTTGCTTAAAATTAAGGAAGGTTTAAAATCGACAACTCAAATAGAGTTGCCGATTTTAATGTGAGTTTTTTACAAAAACTCGCTTATTCATTGCTATTTCTCACTTCGTTGCGAAATAGCATTTTCAGCAACTCCCGAATCTGAAGATTTGCTCGTTGCTGAAAAGTAAGGAAGGTTTAAAAACAGCAACTGAAATAGCGTTGCTGTTTTTAATGGCGAGTTTTTTTTCAAAAACTCGCTTATTGTACTGCGATTTTTCGCTTCGCTACAAAATCGCGTTTTCAGCAATTCCCGAATTTGACAATTCGCTCATTGCTG
>JAAVAO010000032.1 GCA_014803985.1 Treponema sp. | reverse complement strand
GGGGGGAAATACCCGTTCCCATTCCGAACACGGAAGTCAAGCCCCCGTTCGCCGGTGATACTGGGCGCGAGCCCGGGAAAGCAGGCTGCCGCCGGGCTTCCTTTTTACGGCGCCCGCCCTATCCACGGGGCGGGCCGGAAGCCCAGCTTCCTTCTGGGGGGCCCGCCTTTGGCGGCCCCCCTCTTTGTTTTATTTTGGGAGTCAAAAAATGGAGTTGTTTGAAGCGATTTTAGATAAAATCGATGGCATTGTTTGGGGACCGATCCTTATTATTCTTATTTTGGGAACAGGCGTTGTTCTTACTGTTCGCACAAAAGGCGTTCAATTTAAAAAACTTGCAAGAGCCTTAAAGTCAATTGTACAAAAACCTTCTGACGGGGCGGGCGAAGTTTCAAGTTTTGGTGCACTTTGTACAGCACTTTCTGCGACAATTGGTACTGGTAATATTGTTGGTGTTGCAACTGCAATTTCCACAGGAGGACCAGGTGCGCTTTTTTGGATGTGGCTTGCAGCTCTTTTAGGTATGGCGACTAAATATGCAGAATGTATGCTTGCGGTTAATTATCGTGAAGTTGATGCGAATGGTCATGTTTTAGGTGGTCCGTTTTATACAATTGAAAAAGGTATGGGCAAAAAATGGAAATGGCTTGCAATTTTATTTGCCGTTTTCACAATGTTGGCAGGTCTTCTTGGAATTGGAACAATGACACAGATCAACGGAATTACAAATGCCGTAAAAGGCGTTTTTGATCCTGAAAATGCTCATGTCGCTATTACAATTGGTGGTAATGCTATTTCTTGGTCTGTCGTGGTTGCTGGCTTGATTGTAACTGTTTGTGCCGCTCTCGTAATCATAGGCGGAATCAAGAGAATTTCAAAAGTTGCTTCATTTGTTGTTCCTTTTATGGCGGCTCTTTACCTTTTGATAGGCGTTTTCATTCTTCTTTCAAATTTAAGCCATATTACAGAGGCGTTTGAAATAATTTTTAGAAGCGCATTTGGTGCACGTGCTATGGGAGGCGGTGCATTGGGTGCTATGATTGTGGCAATGCAAAAAGGTGTGGCTCGAGGAATTTTTTCAAACGAAGCAGGTCTTGGTTCTGCTCCAATTGCAGCATCTGCGGCTAAGGTGGAAGAGCCGGTTGCGCAAGGCTTGGTGTCAATGACAGGAACATTTATTGATACAATTATTATTTGTACGATAACAGGTCTTTCTATTGTAATTGCAGGAATCGGTTCTGGTGGTGAGTGGGGAGCAAATTTCGTTGTTGCGGGGGAGAAACTTTCTGGCGGCGACCTTTCCACAGCGGCATTTGTAACACTTTTCTCTCAACTTTTTGGAAATAGTGTTGGACTTGAAATGTTTGTTCGTGTTTTGGTAATGATTTGTCTTGCTTTTTTTGCATTTACAACAATTCTTGGCTGGGATTATTACGCTGAACGCTCAATAGAATATCTTGCTAGCGGAAGAAAAGATGTTGTCATGGCATATAGAATTTTGTACATTGTTGCAGTTTTCATAGGTCCGTATATGACATTGAGTGCTGTTTGGACAATTGCAGATATTACGAACGCTCTTATGGCTCTCCCGAACATTGTTTCGCTTTTAGTTTTGAGCGGTGTGGTTGCTAAAATGACAGATGATTATTTTAAACGATATCCAAAGTTGGATATAATTGAACCTGTAGAGTAACTGCTGTTTGCTTCTGTTTATTATGTAGAAAAAATCAAGGGACGACCAGTTTTTTGTTGTTTTGCTGTAAACTAGGTGTGAGAGATAAAATATTTATGAACGAAAAAATAAATAAGGACTTTTATAAAAAAATTCTAAAAATTGGCGTTTTAACCACCGCAATGATGGCAACTGGCGTGGGTTGCGTGCAAAATGCGGATGATGCGGGTTACGAATATCCCGAAGAAAAACCGCACGAAAAAACCTTGGATGAAATTAACCAAGAACGTGACCAAGATTTAGAAATTGATATTTTTAATCGCCACCGCTTTGCCGGAGTTATTGATAGCCCCACTATCAACGGTAGTACCAAAGAAAAGCGTTTGGCATGGGGAACCCAACGCTTCAATGAAGCGCAAGCATTTATGGATCACAAAGTGGACGAATTCAACCGAATGGTGGCTGCGGATCCCAATGCAGCGTGGTTGTTATCAACCCAACCCAATCCTGGCTACATTACTAACGATTTAAGCCGCTATAATACACATTCGATTGATGTTGCCATTGGCAAAAATATCGAAAATTTTGCTAAATTTTTAGCACAAATTCAATACAAATTTACGCAAAATAATCGCAATGATGATTGCTATAAATTTGCCACCTGTTACGATAAGTTAGCCGTACGGGCCTACGATGATTCGTTGGGTCTGAAAAACAACAAATACGGCTTACCCACCTTCCGAGATGACGAACCCGAAATCAACCAAGAATTGGCCGAATACGGCATTCCCAATGACTATCACACCGTGGAAGCGACGCTGGCCGGTTTATTGGATGATGTGGCCACCCAAACCGGTTGCCGCCGCGCTACCCTGCAAGCCGCGGTTGAAATGGCTTTATATAACGAAGGCTTGTTTGGTTTATCCGATTTGGGTGGCAAGGGTTATGTCACCGGGGATCAAGTTTATAAGCCATCCGGATCTAATCCTGTCCAACGTAACCGCTCAATATTAAATTCATTCATTTCCGCAGAACGCTTTTACCTATTCATGGCTGACAAAGATCAAGAGACTGCGTTAACCCGCTGATAATTCAAGTCAAACAAAAAACGCTCCACTATTCGGGGAGCGTTTTTTATTTAATACGTTTTGTAGTGCAAACAGAGTTTACACATGAGAAAACATAATTCTTAGCTTTGATACGCATTGTAGCGCAAGCTGTCTTATGTATATTTCAAGAAATAAATGGAACCTTCTGAAAGTTAAAACCATTGTTAGGATAAAAAACACACTATTTTAACAGGGGAGATGATTATGAAGGCATAGTTTAAACTCATCTGTTTTTTACTTGCAGGAACTAATCATAGTCAGAAGTTGATCAATCTCATTTCGTGCCAGAGCTTCATTTTTGTAACATCCGCCTTATAATGCAATTATTGCTGCTCAACCACATCAAGCTGCAAGAACGATATATCCTCTATTTTTGACGAACTTAAAATCTTATTATTAATTGCATTTTTCAACTCGCTCTTCAGGTTGTTTTCATTTTGAGGGCGAAGTTGTGCCGCCGTCTTTTTCGTAAAGTATCGGCGTAGAAAATCCTTCAGTTCAATATTTCTCTGCGTAATTTCCTTGAAAGTTGCCTTGTCGTCCTTTTTTATATCCCAAAGCAATATCAACAACAACACTCGCAGGAACTTTATCGCTGCTTTTTGTGCGGATTGCACCGAGAGATGTGTACTAGTCAAGAATTTCTCGCTGAACAGTGTATTCATCACTTATAGGAACAACAACCTGAGGCTGTCCGCCTTTGTTTGCAACGCTTGCGCACGAAGACATACAAAAAAGCCCAACTATAATGGCTAAAACTGTTATTCCTTTGTAAATCTTTTTCATAGTTTGTTTCCTAAATAAAATTGATGTTTTATTGTATCACATAGAGGAAAGGTGGGTAAAACTCTTTTATTGAAAAATAAGATAAGTTCATATATAATTATATATGTCTTTATTCTTGGGGTTTATGAGATTTTGCTGAATGAGGGGCTGCGTTTTGATTGCTGCGCTCAAAATTGGCTGGGAAAATAGAGGGGATGTATATGAATCGACGGGTTGTCATTACAGGACTTGGGGCTATTAGTCCAGTTGGAAACAGTGCTAGTGAATCTTGGCAGTCTGTGAAAAACGGAAAGTGTGGCATTGGAAAAATTACTTTGTTTGATGCAACGGATTATTCTGTTCAAATTGCTGCTGAAGTTCGGAATTTCTCGCTTGATTCGTATGCAGTTGACCATAAAATGGCTCGTAAGATGGCACGGTTTCAGAAATTTTTGCTTGGAGCAAGCATAGAGGCTGTTTTAGATTCGGGATTTAATCAGGAAACGCTTAAAAATGAGAGTTGTGGAATTATTGCGGGCGTTGGAATTGGTTTGAGCGATGGAGTTGAAGCGGGTTATAAAAAGTATTTTGATCCGCATGCGGGCGTAAATAGACTTCCACCGCTCACTTCTCCGCTCTCATTGAATAACGAGGCGGCGGCAAATGTGAGTTTGTATTATAACTTGCAGGGACCTTCGTACACTATTTCAACTGCTTGTGCTTCTGGAACTGACGCTATTGGACTTGCGTTTGATATGATTCGGCTTGGACGGTTTGATATGTGCATTTCTGGTGGAACTGATGCCAATATAACTGGCTTTAACATAGGATGCTATTCTGTTTTGCAAGCATTAACTCCGAATTTTAATGACGCACCAGAAAAGGCAAGTCGTCCGTTTGACAAGAATAGAAGTGGTTTTGTTATGGGCGAGGGATCTGCTGTTTTGATTTTAGAAGAGTTAGAACATGCAAAAAAACGTGGCGCGAAAATATATGCTGAAGTGGCAGGTTTTGCCTCTTCAAGTGATGCGTATCATATAACTGCTCCATTGAAGGATGGTTCTGGTGGTGCGCTTGCAATGAAGAAGGCGTTTCAAGATGCTAATATGGGGGTTGATGAAATTCAATATTACAATGCACATGGAACTTCAACGGCTGCAAATGATTCGGCGGAGTCTGCAATGGTAAAGGCTGTGTTTGGAGAGTATGCAAGTAAACTTCACATTTCATCAACAAAGAGTGAAACAGGTCACTTGGTTGGAGCGGCAGGGGCAATTGAGGCGTTGTTTTGTGTTAAGGCGATAGAGGAAGGTTTTGTGCCGCCGACAATAAATCTTGACAATCCCGATGTTGAAAATGGTTGTGACCTTGATTATACACCTAATGTGGGAGTTAAATGCAACATAAATGCGGCTGCAAGTTGCTCTTTGGGTTTTGGGGGGCATAATGCTTGTATTATTTTAAAAAAATATAAAGATTAAAGTTTGTATAAATAAAGTTTGGAGGAAAAAATGATTATTAAACCGATGATTCGCAGTAATATGTGTTTGAATTCTCATCCTGTTGGATGTGCAAAGGAAACAGAGCGACAAATTGAGTATGTTTTGGCAAAGAAAACTGAGCGTGGAATTAAAAGCGTAAAAGAAGGCGGTCTTGGACCTAAACTGGTGCTGGTTTTGGGATGTTCTACGGGCTATGGTCTTGCAAGTCGTATTTCTGCCGCCTTTGAGTATGGTGCGGATACGATAGGCGTTTCGTTTGAAAAAGCTCCTACTGAAACGAAGGGTGGAACTCCTGGCTGGTATAATAATGCTGCCTTTGATCGTGCCGCAGAAAAAGCAGGGCTGGTTTCAAAGACTTTCAGTGCTGATGCGTTTAGCAATGAAACTCGTAAAATGATTATAGATGAAGTAAATGCACTTGGTAAAAAAATTGATTTAATCGTGTATTCTCTTGCAAGTCCTGTTCGCTCTGATCCTGAGAAAATAGATGAGGCAACGGGACAGCATATTTTGTATAAGTCTGTAATAAAACCGATCGGAAAGACGTATGCGGGACTTGGAATTGATATTTTGACAAATTCCTTGAAGGAGTCTAGCGCAGAGCCAGCGACAGAGGAAGAAATTGAAAATACGGTAAAGGTTATGGGTGGAGATGACTGGCGTCTTTGGATAGGTCAGTTAAAAGAGGCGGGAGTGCTTGCTGAAGGCTGCAGGACAGTTGCGTATTCTTATATTGGCCCTTCTTTGAGCCATGCAATTTACAGAGATGGAACAATTGGTCAGGCAAAGAAAGACTTGGAGGCGGCTGCCCACGATTTGAACAATGAGTTAAAAACGATAGGTGGTTCGGCGTATGTGAGCGTGAATAAGGGGCTTGTTACTCGTTCAAGTGCAGTTATACCAATTATTTCGCTGTATCTTTCTGTTTTGTTTAAAGTGATGAAAGAAAAGGGAACGCATGAAGGTTGTATTGAACAGATGGAGCGTCTTTTTGCAGAACGGCTTTACACAGGAGAACATAACGGGGCGGGAGAAGTTCCTGTTGACAGTGAAAATCGAATCCGCGTTGATGACTTTGAAATGAAAGATGATGTGCAGGCTGAAGTGAATGAGATTATGGCAAAAGTGAACAATGATACTATTGCTGAACTGTGTGATCTTGATGGCTATAAACATGACTTCCTTGCGACAAATGGATTTGATATTGACGGCGTTGACTACGAAAAAGAAATTACAGATATGACTAGTTTGGACTAGATTGTGATTGAAAAAAAGTCTGTTTTTGCATATAATTGGACTTATGGAAACACGCAATATTTTTGAGAATCTTTCTTGTATAGATCATAGGTATTCTAAGTCTGAAGCAGTTGTTTTTGACGAATTGTCTACATATATTTCAGAGGCGGCAAGTGTTCGTTCTTGCGCGAGGTGTGAAGTTGCTCTTGTTAAGGCGCACTTAACGCTTCGTGGCAAGCTGAATGACGAAATTGCAAAAAGTCTTGATAAAATCGCAGAGGAAATTGATCCCGAAGAAGTTTATGCGGAGGAAGAATTGACCAAACACAATATCCGTGCATTGGTTAATGTGATGAAAAAGCATGCTTCTTCGGAGATTGGACCTTTTATTCATCTTGGAGCGACTTCTGTTGATATTTTGGATACGGCGTTGAGTTGTCGTATGCGCGATGTTACAAAAAATGTTGTTCTTCCCGAGTTGAAAAAACTGGAGTTAAATCTTTGTAAAATTGTATCCCGTGATTTTGCTGTTCCGCAGGTTGGACGCACGCACGGGCAGCACGCTGTTCCAATTACATTTGGCTGGAGCATTGCGGAATTTGTTTCTCGACTTGGAAAATCAATTTTAGAAATTGAAAGGCTTTCAAACCACCTTGTGGGAAAATTGGCGGGACCTGTTGGAAGTTATAATGGTCCTTCAATGATTGTGAAAGAGCCAGAGGAACTTGAAAAAATCTATCTTGATTATTTGAATCTCAGTCCGAGTGAATATGCAAACCAGTTGGTTGAGCCGGAATATTTGCTTCGCCTTCTTTTGGAAATGAATGTTGCGTTTGGAATTATAGCAAACCTTGCAGATGATTTGCGCAATTTGCAGAGAAGTGAAATTGGCGAGGTGTTTGAATATTTTGCATCAACGCAAGTTGGCTCTTCTACAATGCCACAAAAACGCAATCCGTGGAATTCAGAGCATGTTAAGTCTCTTTGGAAAGCGATGTGTCCACGTGTGATTACATTTTATATGGATCAAATTTCCGAGCATCAACGGGATTTGACAAACAGTGCGAGCCAGCGTTTTATTGCTGATTATGTTTCAGGTTTTACTATGGCTATTTCTCGTATGAATTCCGTTGTTTCTGGTTTGCAGGCGGACAAAGAAACTATGGCGCACAATTTGGAGAATGCAGGTGGCAAGGTGAAAGGTGGTGTTTTGGCAGAACCTGCATACATTTTGCTTGGAGAGGCGGGCGTTAATGATGGACACGAAATTATTCGGAAAATTACGCTTGAGGCGGAGGAAAGCGGAAAAACATTCTTTGAGGTTTTGAAGACGCATTCCGATGTGTATGAAACAATCACCGCACAACTTGAAAAATTAGGCGTTGAAAATCCAGCCTTATTCTTTGAGCATCCTGCGAACTATTGTGGTCTTGCCGCAGTTAAATCAAAAAGAATTGCGGAAAAATACGAAAAATTGATGAATGAGCATTTTCATAATTGAAAATGTGAAAATGCCTAGTTGTAATGGAGAAAGTCGATGCTTGAGAAAAAGGGCACCAATCAGTATTACATTACCAGACAGGATGCTACAGAGTCGAATGCACGTAGTTATCCGAGGAAATTTCCTTTTGCATTGACAAAAGCCAGTGGCTCTTGGGTAGAGGATGTAGAGGGAAATACATATCTGGACTTTTTGTGTGGGGCAGGAACTCTTGCCCTTGGTCATAATGATGCGGAAGTCAATCAGTCTATGATAGATTTGATTTCTTCAAATGCACCTCTTCATACGCTTGACTTGACAACACCCGTTAAGGACGAATTTGTTCATACCGTTTTACATTCTCTTCCAAAGGAAATGGCGGAAAATGCACGTATTCAATTTTGTTCACCGAGCGGCTCTGATGCGTGTGATGCGGCGATAAAACTGTGCAAAACTGCTACAGGACGTGCTAGCATTATTGCGTTTCAGGGCGGTTATCACGGAATGGGGCAAGGACCTCTTTCATGTACTGGAAATCTTGGTGCGAAATCAAAAATTTTGGGATTGACGCCTGAAGTTCATTTTTTTCCGTTTCCCAATTCATATAGATGTCCGTTTGGATTAGGGGGAGAGGCTGGCGTTGATGCGGCTTGTAATTTTTTTGAACGTGCATTAAAAGATCCTGAAGGGGGCATTCCTCTTCCTGCAGCAGTTATTCTTGAACCGATTCAAGGGGAGGGAGGAGTGATTCCTGCTCCCATTGCGTTTTTGAAAACGGTGCGTCGAGTGACAAAAGAACTCAAAATTCCTCTGATTGTTGATGAAATTCAGTGCGGAATGGGACGAAGCGGACTACTTTTTGCGTTTGAATATGCCGATATAATACCTGATGTTATTTTGATTTCAAAAGCAATCGGTGGGTCTCTGCCGCTCTCAATCGTTGTGTATGATAAATCACTTGATAAGTGGGAGCCTGGAGCGCATGCGGGAACATTCCGCGGAAATCAACTTGCTATGAAAGCGGGAACAATTCTTTTGAAGCGCGTGAGTCAACCTGATTTTTTGGCAGATGTTCGCAGAAAAGGCGATTATGCGAGAAAACGAATGACCGATTTGAAAAACCGTGTTCGGATTATAGGTGATGTTCGTGGCAAAGGGCTTATGATGGGAATTGAATTTGTAAATCCAAAGGGGAATCCTGATTTGCTTGGTTCTCTCCCTCATTCAGGTGAAATTGCTGCAAAAGTCCAACGGTTGTGTTTTGAGAATCATTTGATCATGGAAAAGGGCGGCCGTTGTGGTTCTGTGATGCGTTGCCTTTGTGCGTTGAATATAAGTGATGACGACTTGAAGACGGGCTTGGATATACTTGAAAGGGTTGTGATTAAAGTCGATTCAGAATTGTAATGCACGATTTGCATAAATGCATATTACTGCTGTTTTCACTTGACGCTTTGCACTATGCACTCGTTTTGTTGCATTTCATTAAAAAGCGACTGGAGGATATAGGTGTATGAAGAAGAATTTTTGTGCATTGTTTTTATTTGTGCTGTTTTCAGTAGTATTTGCAGAAGATTGGTATGTTTGCATAGGCTCGTTTTTCGTTAAGAAAAATGCGGTGAATTTATGTAATGAATTGGAGATGGAAGGCTTTCAGTCTTTTATCGAGCCTGCCACTTCAAAGACGGGGGGTCAACTGTATCGCGTTATGATTGGAGAGCCATCTAAATCGCAAGCCGATGCAAGGGATAAACGCGATGAATTTTCAAGGAGCGATTTTGCGCGGCGAAAGAATATTACTGGCGCATGGATTTGTCAAGCTCCTGTTCATTCTGCAAAACTTTCCAATCCAAAATCTCCCGTTGCCTCCTCTCAGAAAGTAGTTGAACAAAAAAAGAATATTTCAGTGCCAAAGACGGAAGAGCGTGTTCAAAAAAATACGAGTGTTCCGGCTGCGGAAAATGCACCGCAAAAGGCGATTGTTCTGCCTGAAGAAAAAGAAGTGCTTGTGAAGAATGACGATGCCGTTTCACCACAGACAAATGCCCCTGTGCAGGAGGAGGAACAGACAAGTGTTAGTCCAGTTGCAGAATCTGTTGCATTGAATCCTGTTGCTGTTGATGAATCGGTTGTAGATTCTAGCGAGAACAGTTCCGAATCCAATTCCAATGAAACAGTTGTCGTTGAAGCACCTGTTGTGCCTGAAAAACCTGCTGAAAATTCACAGAAACCGAGTGAAATCACTCTAGATCAAAACAAGGTGTTTGACGAAGAAATCGATGCTTTGTCGCAATGTGTATCTAAAAGCGTAAAGATTTGCCTTGACCGCTTTCCTGCCAATAAAAATTTTAGTTTAGAAACTATGAAAATTTTTGATGTTGATCACATTAGGAAGACATTCGGTGATTTTGATAAAACATCATTAATTCCTGCTGTTGGAGGAAACGCATCTGGCGGCTCTGATTCCTTTGTTAAGTGCATTGCAAATGTACGGAAGAATTCCGATGCGAAAGATGGGCAGGTTTTTGTTTCTACTGTAGGAGATGAAATTTCCAAGTCTGTGGATGCCTGTGCTTTTGCAACCTACCAAGATAATGCAAATAAATCTGTAGAAGTATTTGTCGCTGTGTCAGAGGCTTCTGTGTTTGAGTTGCCTGAAAGCGATGGCTCTGATGCTGCTGATGAAAAAAAGGATTTTTTGTTAAGATGTGGAACTGTAAAGTCTGTGATTTCAAAAGATGGCGGAAACTATGTTTTAACGGCCTCTACAGAGGATAAAAGATGCTTTCTTAAAATAAAACTGGAAAATTTTACAACAGATGATTTGACAGCATTCATGGAAAACTATAATTCCGAAAGTCTTTTCAGTGCTTATCCGCAAATACAAAACAGTTTTGGTATTCTCCCTGAAGATACATCGTGTGACTTCTTGTGCTATGACATAGAAAAGATTGGAATGGGCTATGTGGAAGAGCGAGGTTTTGTTGAGTGGTCTATGAAAATGTTGGATTTGTATAATGCGAGTGTTGCTTTCAATTACGGCGGCAAGAATGTTGAAGTGAGTATTTTTGATTTTGGTGATGAATATAATGCTTCTGATGCCTATGTATCGTTTAAAGACGAGCAAAATAAAACTTCCGCTGGGGAATCTCGCTCTCGAACAATAAATGGCACGGCGGATGGTTTTTTACAGGAGGAAGGTGTGCGGGAACTTTCATTTGTAGAAAATGAGAAGATAATTTCTATAAATTGCGATCTAAATTCTACTTTACATGATAATGAATTACAAAAAATTGCAACAAGTTTAAAACTGTGGGATTAAATTTTTGAGGAAGATATGACGGATATTGAAATTGCTCAGAAAAATATAATGAGTCCAATTGAAGAGGTTGCGGCGAAAATTGATATTGAAAAAGACGACTTGGACTTCTATGGCTCTTACAAGGCTAAAATTACAATGAAAAAATTACGCGCGCTTCAAAAAAAGGCTGAAGATCCGAGTGCGCGTGGAAAACTCGTTCTAGTGACGGCGATTACTCCGACTCCTGCGGGAGAGGGAAAGTCTACGGTTTCAATCGGGCTTGGAGATGCCTTAAGAAAAATTAACAAAAAATCTGTTATTGCTCTTCGAGAACCTTCTTTAGGGCCGTGTTTTGGCGTGAAAGGTGGAGCGTGTGGCGGCGGTTATGCACAAATTGTTCCTATGGAAGATATAAATTTGCATTTTACGGGAGACATTCACGCCATTTCTATTGCGAACAATCTTGTGTCCGCTCTTATAGACAATCATATTCAGCAGGGCAATGAATTGAACATTGATCCGCGCACTATCACTTGGAAAAGATGTGTTGATTTGAATGACCGCGCTCTTCGTAATGCAATTGTGGGGCTTGGCGGACGCACTAATGGCGTGGTGCGGGAAGATCATTTTTCGATTGCAGTTGCTTCAGAAATTATGGCGATTGTGTGCCTTTCAAAGTCTATTACAGAGTTGAAAGAGCGGCTGTCAAATAGTATCATCGGGCAAAATTACAATAAAGAAAATGTGAAATTCGGTGATTTAAAGTGTACAGGAGCGGTTGCAGCATTATTAAAAGATGCAATTCGTCCGAATTTGGTGCAAACATTGGAAAAAACTCCTGCATTTGTGCATGGCGGACCTTTTGCAAATATTGCGCATGGCTGCAATAGTATTAATGCGACTTTGTGCGCTCTTGCAAGCGGTGATTATGTTGTTACCGAAGCTGGTTTTGCGGCGGATTTGGGGGCGGAAAAATTTATGGACATCAAGTGTCGTTCTGCAAACATTGCGCCGAATGCAGTTGTTGTGGTTGCGACAATTCGCGCCCTAAAAATGCATGGAGGAGTTGCAAAATGCAACTTGAGCATGCCAAATACAAGCGCGCTGGAAAAAGGGTTTGAAAACCTTGCAACGCATCTTGAAAATATTGCGAAATTTTCTGTTCCTGCAATTGTTGCCATAAATAAATTTAATACTGATACAGATGATGAAATTTCTCTGCTTGTGTCTCTTTGTGAAAAAATAGGCGCAAAGGCTGTTGTTTCAGAGGGATTTGCAAAGGGTGGAGAAGGCGCGGTGGAGTTGGCAAAAGCGGTGGTTTCTGAATGTGATAAAAAATCTTCCTTCCACTATTTGTATGACCTTGAAATACCACTTTCTCAAAAAATTGAAACGCTTGCACGGGAAATATATCGTGCGAAGAGCGTTGAGTTTCAAGGGGGCACTCTTAAAAAATTAAAGGAGCTTGAGGCGCAGGGGTATGGAAATCTTCCTGTTTGTGTGGCAAAAACACAGAATTCAATAAGCCACGATCCAAAAGCGATTGGTGCTCCGCGAGATTATGTGTTCACTGTGCGAGATGTGCAGCTCTATGCGGGGGCGGGCTTTGTGGTGGTTTTTGCAGGCGACATTATGACTATGCCGGGGCTTCCAAAACGACCTGCCGCCCTTGATATAGATGTTGATGATGATGGAGTAATTTCGGGGCTTTTTTAATGAGCGTAAGATGTCAAAACTGTTTTCGTCCGATGGACTTTTGTCTTTGCTCGTATACATGTGAAATAGATTCAGGGGTGAAGTTTGTTTTTTTAACTCACCCAAAGGAATACAGAAAGCAGAGAACAGGCACTGGGCGGCTTTCAAAAATCTCATTAAAGGACTCTGAAATTTTAGTCGGCGTTGACTTTTCAGAAAACGCTCGTTTATGTTCTCTTTTGCAAGATGAAAATTACTTCCCCGTTTTGCTGTATCCTGATAAAAATGCGTGGAACGCTACAAAAGATGGATTTGCAGAGGTGATAGGCTCAAAGACCATTTTGGCAATTGTAATTGATGCAACGTGGTTTTGCTCTAGAAAAATTTTGGAGCATAGTCCATTTTTGTTGGATTTGCCAAAGATGACTTTTTCAGGCGAATATCGTTCAATATTCACCTTTAAGAGAGAGCCACGTCCTGAATGTCTTTCTACGATAGAAACGTGCTATTATCTTATCCGTGAACTTCAAACTGCACATCTTGTGAGTCAGGAAACGAATCCTGAACCTCTGATGACGGTATTTAAACAGATGATAACAGATCAAATTCGAGCGGAAAACGAACGTATTGCAGGCTTGCGACCAAATTCCCATCCAAACGACTGGAAATATACCAAAATGCGTGAAATGCCGAAGTTTTAAATAAAGCGTTGGCAAGATTTTTCAGAATAGTGACAATACTTTATTTGGCGCAGAGGGAGAAACTGTTTTATTTTTCTTTTTAGAAAAACGCTCTGGAAAATGGATTTAAAGTTTGCATGTACGATGAAATGTTTCCAATGAAATTTACTTGCACATGCTTTCGTAGATTTCAAAATCTTTTTCCTTAAAGACATTGAACACCACTTTTATTGCGCTTTTTGTTTCGAGTAAAAAATCTTTTACTGTGTTTACGGCAATTTCAGCGGCTTTTTCATTGGGGAACATAAACACGCCTGTCGAAATGCAACAGAATGCTATGGATGTGCAATTATTTTTTACAGCGGCCTCAAGACATTTCTTGTAGCAAGATTTTAATGCGACTATATGGCGGGTCTCCAGTTTTCCTTGAACAATCGGTCCCACTGTGTGAATAACATATTTTGAGGGCAAATTATATGCCGCAGTGATTTTCGCGTCTCCGGTGGGTTCTTCATAACCTTGCTGTTTCATTAACTCGGCGCATTCAAGGCGGAGTTGAATCCCTGCATACGTGTGGATTGCGTTGTCAATGCAAGCGTGGTTTGCGCCGTAGCAGCCAGTCATCCCTGAATTTGCGGCGTTTACAATTGCATCCGTTGCAATGCATGTTATATCGCCTTGCCACACGGCAATTTGATTTTGAAGTATGCCGTTCAATCCGTGAAAAATGAGGCTGTCAAGAGTTACAACGCCTTTTTCAATTTTGCGTTCGGTTAAATATTCGTCTTGAATTTTTAAAAAGGTGTGTGAAATTGGTTTTGGCAGCCTCACATTCATTAAGGCTCTCAAGAGCAATTTTTGTTCTTCTTCATCATCAGGTATTTTTGTGTCAGCATTTTTTTCTGAAAGCAAGTGCTTGATTAAAAAACGTCTTCTTTCTGTTTGATTCATTTTTATGACTCCGCTTCTGTTTTATTGCGCATGGTTTTGCCTACAGGGATAATTTACAACAATTTCAATAGGACAGTGATCGCTTCCTTGTGTCTGTGAATGAATTGCAGCAGATTGTACATTTTGAAAAAAAGATTCGTTTACGCACGTATAATCGATGCGCCATCCAATGTTTTTTTCTCGCGCGTGAAATCTGTAGCTCCACCATGTGTATTGCTGTGGTTCAGGACAAAATCTGCGGAAAACATCTGCATACCCATTTGCAGTGAATGTGTCCATCCATGCACGCTCTTCTGGGAGATAACCTGCATTTCCTTCGTTGGATTTTGGATTTGCAAGATCAATCGGTTTATGTGCGATGTTATAGTCACCACAAAGGACAATGTTAAAGCCGGATTTTACAAGATCAGTGCATTTGGATAGCATTGTGTCGCAAAATGCAAGTTTGTAGTCAAGGCGTTTCCCTGCATCCTGGCTGTTTGGGAAATATGCTGAAATAACAACAAGGTTTCCAAAGTAGGCGAAAAGCGCACGTCCTTCGTCATCGAATCTGTCATCTCCCATTTTTTCTATTTTATCTGGCGTTATGCGAGAGTACAGTGCAGTTCCGCTGTAGCCAGCCTTTTTTGCGCTTGACCAAAAAGTCTTGTAACCTTCCGGGGCGGTGAGGTTTTCAGAAAGTTGTTCAGGTGATGCCTTTGTTTCTTGAATGCAGACGACATCGGCATTGCAATTTTTTAACCATTCGCAAAAGCCTTTTTTTTCAGCTGCGCGAATTCCGTTGACATTCCATGATATGATTTTCATATATCCTCCAAATTGTATTTTTTATGTATGCGCATAGTGGAACGAGAACACAGGGTATGCAAGCGGCTTTCTTTACAAAAAGCGTGCTATTCTTTTGTTGCTAACTGTATATCTTGCATTGTGATTTCACTTCTTTCGTTTTGTGATGAAATCATTGCGGCGCGATTTAGAACGCTTTCTATTTTTGCGGCGGAAAAGCCTGCGAATTTTTCGGAAAGATTTTTCTCTGAACATTCAGACGAAAGCGTTTTGTTTTTGGTGTACATTTTTATTAGTGCAATTCGAGCGTGTGAGTCGGGATATGGGACGGTATATTTTGCGTCAAATCGTCCTGGTCGTATCAACGCCTCATCCAACGCTCGTATGCTGTTTGTTGCCGCCAATACTAAAACACCTTCGTGCGGTGTAAAGCCGTCAAGTTCATTGAGCAATGCCGTGACAATTCTTGTGTTTTCAGTTTCAATTGCACTTCCAGAATAGTTTCTGCGAGTTCCGATTCCATCAAATTCGTCAATAAAAACAATGCAGGGGGCGGCTCTTCTAGCCTTTCTGAAAAGCAACTTGACTTTTGCAGGCCCAATAGCCATAAACATACTTTCAAAATCAGTTGCCTTCGCGGGAATAAAATTAACTCCTGCCTCTTGTGCAAGAGCGCGGGCAAAAAGCGTTTTGCCATTTCCTGGGTCGCCTTCAAGTAAAATACCTCGTGGAAGACGCATTCCGTTTTTTGTGGCAAGAGAAGGGGTTTTCATAAATGTTGCGATTTGCATCATATTCTTCTTTAAATCTTCCATTCCTGCAATGTCGGAAAAATAAACGCCTGTTTTTTTTACAATATGAAACGTGTTTGGGCTTATAAATTTTCTAAAAACCACAACAATAACACCAAGGAATAGGGCATAAAAAATAAAATCAAAAACAAGGGAAATAAGTTCTGCTCCAGATTTTTCGATTTTTACATCAATATTTTGTGTTAAAAGTCGCTCTTCTAAATTTACGGAATGAGGATTCCTTGTCTTGTAGGACGTGTGTTTGTTTTCTATGCGTTCATTGTCGTTGTTCTGTATATTTGCCTTTTTCATAAAGGTGATGAAATCTGTTCCAATGGACACGCTTTCTATTTCTCCATTTTCTATAAGTGACAAAAATTGTGTGTATGGAATTTCATCGCTCTTTGGAGAAAGAAAAGAATATCCTGCAATGCATAAAAGCAGCAAGAGTAAAACCGTAGCGAAAATGCGAACACGTTTTTTTTGTTTCATTCTTCTCTCCTAAATAGAAAATCAATCTCGAAATTTCCAAATTTTCAATGAAAAATTCATTTCACGTTTTTAGATCGCTTTGTTTGCACGATGGAAAATCCACGAGGGCTGAAAACGACTTGCCATCAATTCCCGTTTTGATAGTTCCACAAAAATAAACACCGCCATTGAAAAAGGGCGGTGTTTATTCTATAAAGATTTTTGCATTCAGAAAAACGTGTGTTCTGATTTTTCGTTATAGCACTGGCTTCATAGCAGTCATGTACTCGCGAAGTCTTCGTCCCACTGTTTCTATCGGGTGGTTTCGGATTTCAGCGTTTACCGCTACCAACTCGGTGTTGTTTACGCAAGCATCTTTGATGTCCAATCCTTTTCCAATAACATCAGTATGAATAGAAGGCATAAATTCCTTTTCCAAAATCGGAACTGCGGCATTTGCAAACAATGCGCATCCATATTCGGCGGTGTCGGAAATAACGCGGTTCATTTCATAAAGACGCTTTCGGTCTATTAAGTTTGCGATAAGAGGAACTTCATGCAATGATTCATAGTATGCACTTTCTGGCATAATTCCAGCGTCAACCATAGTTTCAAACGCAAGCTCGCATCCCGCTTTTACCATTGCCACTAACAGAATTCCTTTGTCAAAGTATTCCTGCTCGCTGATTTCCTCTGCGCTTTCCGCAGTTGCTTCAAACGGCAATTTTCCTGTGTTTTCGCGCCACGTGAGCAAATCCTTGTCTTTGTTTGCCCAGTCTTTCATCATAGTTGAAGAAAATTCTCCGCTTATAATATCATCCATGTGCTTGCGGTAAAGAGGTGTGAGGATTTTTTTGATTTCTTTAGAAAGCGTGTTTGCCTTGATTTTTGCGGGGTTTGAAAGACGATCCATCATATTTGTAATTCCGCCCCATTTCATTGCCTCGCTAACCACATTCCAGCCGTGCATCAACAGTTTTGTGGCGTATTCAGGGGCAATTCCTTCGTTTACCATTTTGCTATAGCATACGATTGTTCCTGCTTGAAGCATACCGCACAAAATAGTCTGTTCGCCCATCAAGTCAGATTTCACTTCGGCAACAAAAGACGACTCAAGAACTCCTGCCTTGCTTCCGCCCATTCCAACGGCAAGAGCCTTTGCCCATGCCCAACCCTTTCCTTCAGGGTCGTTTTCAGGATGAACAGCAATTAAGTCAGGAACTCCGAATCCGCGCTGGAATTCATGCCAAACTTCAGTGCCAGGGCCTTTTGGTGCGCACATAATAACAGTTATATCCTTGCGAATTTGCATTCCCTCTTCAATCAAATTAAATCCGTGGCTATACCAAAGTCCTGCGCCCTTTTTCATTTTCGCCATAACTTCAGTGATAACTGGCGTGTGCTGCTTGTCAGGGGTAAGGTTTCCAACTAAATCCGCAGTTGGGATCATTTCATCGTAAGTGCCAACCTTAAAGCCGTTTTCCGTGGCGTTTTTCCAAGACTGTCGCTTTTCTGTAATCGCAGATTCTCGCAGTGCATAAGAAACATCAAGCCCTGAATCTCTCAAGCAAAGACCTTGATTCAAACCTTGTGCGCCGCAACCGATAATCACAATTTTTTTACCTTTGAGTGCATTAACACCATCGGCAAATTCTTCTTTAGCCATAGAGCGGCAATGTCCTAATTGGAGTCGTGCCTCTCTCCACGGAATTGAATTGAAATAATTTGTTCCCATTTTATATAACCTCTAAAAAATGTAGTCAAATATAAACTGCTCTTTGATTTCCTCGTTTTGAAACAGTATCTGCTGCGGTGTTGAATTTCACTTTTGCATTTCAATGCTGGCTGCAACAGGTGGTTTTATAGAAAAAGCGGGGCGATTCCGTTTTATCCTATTTTGTAAGAGTGAAACAGGTAGAAATATATATGTATATCCACTATTTGCGTTTCTCTGTATACACTGTAATGTAAATTTATTTTTTATTCAAGGTAATTGATAGTATGAAACAAAGAAACGTATATAAAAAATCTCCGCTAAAAATAACGATTGGAATTTTTGTTGATGAAAGAAAGTGCAGGGCTGATAGATAAAACTGAGCTCATCTTGGGATTACAATTTTCTGCGGTTTTTATTTTTATGAGTTGTCTAATCAGCAAATCCATACAGAATTGAATGTGTGATTTGATAGAGCGTATCCTTGTCTATTTTGTATTTTTTTTGAGTGTAAAGCATTGCAAGGGTTGTCATATTGTTAAAGAATAACGTGCTGTACAGTTCTTCTTTTCCCTTCATATTTCCAAAGACGCTTGTCGCTTTTTGAAATAGATCAAAAATAATTTCATACAACGCTTTTGCAGTGTGTTTGTATACCTCGTGCGGAATTGAATTTTCAGGAGCATTTAAAAGCGTGCAATGAATTCTAAAAAAATCAGGATTTTCTTCGGCAAATTGAATTTGTGCCTCTATCAAATCTGAAACAATATGAAAAAAATCACCTGTATAACGGGCGGAAATCTTCCTAGTCGTCTGAATGAGTCGTGTGCCTTTTTGCTCGATAATTGCCTCAAGAACACCTTGCTTGCATTCAAAGTAGTAATATAACGTGGGCTTTGTAACCCCTGATTCAACAACAATTTCTTGAACACCTACAGCATCGTATCCCTTTGATGCAAACAATCGCTCCGCTACTAAAAGTATTTTTTCTTTTATAGAATCTTTCATAGAATCGTTGTTCATAACATTCATTATACACCTACTTTTTCACTGTTTCTAACTATATTGAAAAAAATCTCGTTAATTTTATAAAATTTGCAATTCTGACAGCCAGTTCAAGGTAATCTTCAGGGCGTTTTCTCTTGAAGCGTTGCATTTTTTCATATATTTGCGCTCTATTTTGAATGCGAGCCGTCGTTTTGGTTTTATCGGACAGAGAATATGGCTTGCATACGGAAAAACAATATGACGATAGGTATATTTAAATTCTTTTTCTTGCAGCCTTTTAATGATATGCTCTCCCATTTGCTTTGAACACCATAAAGCATCGTTTTCAGCAGATAGCAGTAAAATCGGGGCGTTTATATTTTCGACTTTGATAGTGTTTTCTTCGTTCTTTTGCTTTGAAATAACCTCCGAATAGTGTTCGGCAAATCCCCATTCGCGATTCTTAATGAAATTTTTGATATAATTTGTTTTTATTCCATCGAAACTAATGTGTGGAATGGACTGTCCATTATGCGACCAGCTTGAATTTTTGGAATATGTGTTTTTTTCTATTCTTGCAAATACACAGCAGGAGGGGGAGACGGCAATTACAAAATCGACTTGCGGAAAATAACTTGTGGCAATCAACGCCAGTTCCGCACCTTTTGAAAAACCGTAGATTCCCACTTTTGAATAGCCTTTATTTTTAAGATATGTGATGGCATCTGAAATAATTTCAATGGGAATCAGCGACAAGGTCTTTGGCAAACCCTTTTTCTTCTAATATGCAAGTGCAAGACAGGACAGCCCGTTATTACAAAAAACTTTTGAAATCTCCCTTGCCCATTTTATTCCGCTGTCACTGCCTGTGACAACTATCATAGCGATGTCCGAATTTTCAGATGGAAACAACTCGCCGTGATGGGTATCTTTTATAAATTCAATTGGTTTTAATGACATATCTAAAAATACTATCCGTTTACTTTTGACAATGCATTTTTGAAAAACGCCGTTAAGCCTTTAATAACTGCAAGATTGTCTGTTTCGCTCGCATCCATATCGTAATAATAGTTGCCCGTGTTTATATCAATTGACAAACTGTCCAATGGGAATCCGCTTACCTTCTTTTTATGCGGCACGCTCGATAAAATAAATGGTGCGCACGACAAACTTTCATCCATACTGTAAAAAACGGTGTTTTCATCAAAAATAAAATACACGGCGTTTTTATATCTGGCGACAAGCTGTCCGCCGTGGGCTTTCGACAATCCTGCGTAATGCTCTATCATTTCTTCATCGGACAATGTCTTCCCATTGACCCGTCTAATGTGTGTCATTGGTTGAAGTTCATCGGGCAAGCCATCGAAATATAATCCGCTGTCACACGAAAACACGGGAATTGAAAATGCTTTGTAATATGCCTGCGCTTTAATTTGCGCGTTTTCGAGGGGATCTTTTCCACACTCATCGATGATTGGCAACGGACTGTTTATGTCGGTAAGTCCGATTAATTCAAACGCCAATATATCTGCAACCGATTTCATTATACGTAATTTCGCTTGATTAGTTGTTCCATACAGAATTTTCATAGTTATTTTTTCTCCTTTTAGCTGCCTATTTTAAACCTTCCTTTATCCAGCCTTTTGCTGTGCCGTTTTCAATGTTTTTTTGAACCCATTGCCACAGTCTCGGCATATAGAGTTTGACAGGACGCATACGCTCTTCCACATCTTTTATATTTGCGCCTGACAAAACCCATGTGTGACCTTGTGTGAGCGTATTGTGCAAAAATGGTTGAAGCCTATCCATACAGGCGGCGAATTTTGCATCGGCGCTGCTCATTGCATCAAATTCTTCCCACAGTCCGCGGATTTCTTTTGCTTGTTCATCAGGGAGTTGTGAAAAAAGTTTGTCAGCGGCGAGTTTTTCGCGCTCCTCTTTGTTTTTATTTGCCTCTTTGTCAAATGCGAATGTGTCGCCAGCATAAATTTCAATCAAATCATGAACAATGCACATAACCGCGCTGCGATTCACATTGGGAGGATCATCGGCATATTCGGCAAAAAGCATACACATCAGCGCGATATGCCACGAATGTTCTGCATCGTTTTCACGCCTTGAGCCGTCTGTTAAAAGTGTTCTGCGGAGGATTTGTGTCATTTTGTCAACTTCAATGGTGAATTGCAACTGGCTGTTCAGTCGCTCTGAATCCGACGGGATAAATGGTGATAAGATATTTTTTGTGTTTTCCATAGGATAGTATATCAAAGAATTTGAGAATAGTGCAAGGGTTTTTTGCTCGGTCAAAATTTGAGTGTTACACTTTTATATTTGGGCGGCTTGTTGTTATCGTCAAGATTGTAATTGCAAATGCAAAACAAAGGCATCTTATGCGCCTTCGCCGTCATTCAAAATAACAGTATCAAAGCCCCCGACCACCGTGTCGGAAGAATGGCGGTTAATGCCTGTGTAAGATAATGAACTGTCTTCATACCGCTTAAACTTAAACACTGCATCGTTCATTAAAGGTCCATTAAAAACATTAAGCGAAACCAACAATTCAAAGTCTTTCACGTCCAAGCCCGTAACTTTTTTAAAAAGACCTGGCTCTAACTGCGTGATAACTTCCTTCAAAGTCTGTTCTCGGTAGTCAGTCAAGTACATAAATACCGGCACACGCGTTGCAAATTTGATCAGTTTTTCCTGAATTATTTTGCGCTTGGATTTATAATCCTTTTCATCGTCGGAAAGCTCCTTTTTCTCCTTTTGTGTCAGTTCTTCGCTGTTCGCCTTTTCCTTTGCCTTTTTAATCTTTTCCGACTTGTTTATAATTGTTTCCAAATCGTTATTGAGCGAACGAAAACCCTCAATACTCATAAGCGCATTCATCGCCTGTTCGTTTGCCATAAGCCGGGCAAGCGTAAGATTATCCACGTTTACAAGCAAAGCCGACTCCCACCGCCGTGCAAGCAGCGTTGCTGTCGTTCCGCTCATTGCAATATCAAGAATACCCGCCGCGTCAATCTGCTTCATAGAACTTCCGTCGTAGGCAAGCACGGGCAAAAACTTGATAAACTCGGCAACCTTTTTTTCGGGATTCACTTCGTCCACGTTCAGCCGGCAGGAATAATCGGCAATCTGCTTCAATGCGCGTTCGGGCGCAAAGTCGAAAACGTAACACTCTTGCTTGATAATCTCTTCCTCGTTCGGGTTTATTTCGCTTTTTACCGTCCACGGCGACTGCACACGGAATGCCGCTTGAAAATATGTTTCGGGGCTTGTCAGATTGCGCAGCATAAAAATACCTGTCCACGGTTTTACGGTAACACCCGTAATTAGCTTGCCGCAAGAAAGCGTAATCGACTTTGAAGAAAGCGGATCTTCCATTGCCTGCTTTACGGGTGGCAATGCATTCAAGCCGATTCCCGCCTGTGCGCCCGCGCAAACCACCACATTGTAATCGTGATAGAACTTATTCTGCCTTTGCGACAAAAGATTGCGCATTGCGTAACACGCCGAAACGCTCGGCAAAAACCAAAACGTATGCGAAAGCAAATTCAAAAGTTGTCCGTTGCTGAACGGCAAGGGCGGCTTTTTCGCACCCAAACGCAAGTTGTCTATTGTCGTTTCAAGGTAGTTGCCACGGATTAAGTCCAGCCACTTCTGCACTTCGTCCTCGTACTTGAAGTGCGCAAAATCTCCATCGCCTTCGGCGGAAAAGAACACGTTTAAATCGAACTCGTCAAACTCCCCGCCTGATGCAATGTGTGCTATGCTTTCGGGCAACTGATAGGTTAATAAAACCATTCTCGGCAGACTGGTATAGGGGTTTTGCCCTGCGGATGAATCCCAGTTTTGCTTTTCGCGCTGCTCGTCCGAATACGTCCAGTTGTAAATCTGTTCCTCGATAAATTCGCCCGAAGAAATAGCGCGGAAAGGCGTTCCAGACAAATACAGATACGACCGCGTTGATATGGGCATATAATCCTCGTTAAAGAACTCTTGTCCGCCGTCCTCGGCTTTGCTTTCCCTGCCGTCCTCCGCTTCAAAAAGCTCTTTCGCATTCTCGCGCCACGCGCCGTAGTGATACTCGTCAAACACAACCATATCCCATAAAATGGTATGCGCCCATTCATTTTTCAACTTGATACCACCTGCCTTATTCTTGCCTAAAAAATCTTGAAAAGATGCAAAGCAGACAAAAGGCTTGTCGTGGTCTATCTGTTCATAAGTAAGACCGCCTCTCGCAATAAATTGCCAGCTTTCAAAATCGACGTGAGAGAGCAAATCTTCTTCCCACGCACTCTGCACGGCGGGCTTGAACGTGAGGACTAAAATTTTGGTAAAGCCCAACTCTTTGGCAAGTTGATAAGTCGCAAAAGTTTTGCCGAAACGCATTTTACAATTCCATAAGAAGTGAGGCGGCTTGCTATTTCCATCGGTCATATATTCAAGGAAATAGTCCGCTGTTTTCTGCACCGCCTCTTTTTGTTCGGGACGCATAGCAAAAGTCTGATTGCGATTTTCTATATTGGCTTTTCCCGATTTAACGGCATATATTGCCGCCTGAACGTCTGCAACCGTACATTTGAACCATTCGCCGTTAGGATTTGAAAATCCCTTCTTTCTCAAAATTTTATGCACATCGTGATCGGTAAAAGTTGTGCCGTCATTTTTCATTGCGGGTGCAACGTATTTAATTTTGTAAGATTTTTCGGGCGTAAGCGTCGGGTACTGTTCTGCAACACGCTCTTCCACGTCTTTCGTGGTATAGCCCACTTTTAGCATATTCGGAAATTGCGTATCACTGTAAGCGTAAATCTGCGGTGTGCTTTTTGGTCTGTTCGGAAAAAATTCTTGCGGCATACTTACTCCATTGGTCTAATCATGCTTTCAATAAATTGAATTTCTTCATTTGACAAGCCGTATTTTTTATAGAGTTGTTTGTCAATGTCGTTTATTGATTGATGCCAGGATATGTCAGAGTTTTCGGTAAAGTCTTGCATAGGTACGAATTCATAAACAGTTCTCGCCGCATTTTGAGTATTCTTTTTTAACAATACAAAAAATCTGAAAAATTTTGTTTTTATATAGCTAATTATATTTTCCGCTTCCGATTTATTATCTGTTGCCCCTATTAATAAATACGTTTCAGAACAACAAGAATTTGGCTCACCCAAAAATGGCTTGCCAAAAACCAAATAGGGGAAATCACCTCTTTCGCCGTATGCTTTTGCAATAAAAACTTTATATTGACTTACCGCTTCAATATTAGAATATATATTTACTTTTTCTATGTATCCATTTTTAGGATAAGCATAAACATATACAGAATCCTCGTTGCCGTATTTATTTAATCTTACTGATGTAGTTAAACCAAAAGGTTTGCGCGAACTAACAATAGTACTAAAAGATTTCTCGTGCAAGTTTTGAATTTTTTCTACAATTTCTACGCTTTCATTAAATCTTATAAATGTCTTTTCTTTGTCAATTAATAAGAACCTTTCTTCGACTGTTTCTTTATCTTTTCTGGTAGATATTACTTTACACTTGCCTGGGTTGTCCCTATCCCATAAGAAATAACAAACCCCTCCTGATATATCAACTCCTGGGAAACAAAGTGTTGAGTCAAAATAATCTTGTAATACTCTTATATGTTTATCGTTCAACATACTTTCACGAAACTCATCAAGTCCTTTACCTCCACTATACCAACGGGCAGGAATAATCATTACAAGAAATCTAGGTTTTAGTTTTTTTGCTTGTGATACAAAATTTTGATAAATCGGCTTTGCACTCGCACCATTTCCACCATCCGACAACTGATACGGCGGATTGCCGATTATTACGTCAAACTTCATATTGAAAATTTCCTCTGCGTTTAAAGTGTGTATAAACTGGTATGCGTGACTCTCTAAATTGACCCTTACCTTTTCGCCGTATACGATTTCTGCCGCGCCGCAAAATTCGCATCTGCCGTTTTTAAAGGTGTGCTTTATTTCGTTGAAAATGATATTGCCGCTTTCGTCTGTGAACTTGGTACACACCGAATATGTGCCATTAGCGTGTTTTGAGCAATATACACTTCGCCGCGAAAGCATCCCCGTCATTTCGGTTATGGATATTCCGTAAAGTTGATTCTTGAATATGTGGTCTACACGCTGTTGCTCATCGGGGATTTTGTCCTTTAAGCCAGCGATAAGCCGCTTTGCCATTTCCCGTAAAAACATGCCCGACTTACAACACGGGTCTAAAAAAGTTGCGTTTTCGTCCTGCCATATCTCTTTGGGAAGAGTATCAAGCATTGCGTTTGCCAAATCGGGCGGCGTGAAAACTTCGTCGTTTGAAAGGTTAGCTAGACAACTCAACACGTCGGGGTTGTATTTGGGTTTAAGCATGGTTTTTTATCTCCAAGTAACTTACGGCGGGGTATTGCCTTACGGGTACGGGCAATTTTTCTTCGGGCTGCATGGCGAACAACGTGTCTTGCGACTGCTTTTGACTGCTTTCCAAAAGGTTACTCATTGTGAAATCTCTTCGGGTAACTTTGCTTCCCGCAAATCCCCATTCGCAAAAGATTATTGGCGTGCCGTCTGCTTGCAAAAGCGTGAGCGCGTCACCGCAAACGATATTTTTCTGAAAGATATACAAAATGTTTTCAAGGTAGCGGTTTGAGATTTTGGTTTTGTACAGCGTTTTGTATCTTTGTTTAAAGTAATCGAAAAGACGGTTTTGGCATTCGGCTACGTTGTCGGGCAAAAGCTCTACTCCGTACAGGCTTGCTGCCGCAACCATTGCGTGGATTTCCCAATCCCACTGACTGCGCTTGTATGCTCTATCTACAACGTTTAGTTTGCGTTCGAGTATTTTTATAAGAAAATTACCGTTGCCGCATGCGGGTTCAAGAAAGCGGCTGTCAATGCGCTCTGTTTCGTTTTTAACGAGGTCGAGCATTGCGTTTACTTCTCTTTCCGCCGTGAACACTTCTCCATGATTGCGCACTCGGCTTTTCGATTTTGTCTGTTTTTCGTGGGTTGTCATAACTATTTGTATTTTAAACTATTGTATAGGTATTGTAATACAATCGTCTTTGTAAATCGACCCAATAGTTTAAATATCAATCCCAAAATTAACATAAACTATATACAATAGTTTAATTTTGAGGTTTACAATGACAGCGGAAGAAGTCGGCAAGCGTATTAAGTATTTGCGCGAACAGAAAAACTTAAAGAAGAATACGCTGGCTAACCTTGCAGGAGTTTCGCCAACGTATATTGATAAACTTGAAAACGGCGAGCGTTGTCCTACTGTTGAGTATTTGGATTACATTTGCTTTGGGTTAGGAATTACTCTTGCAGAATTCTTCCGCGAGTCCGAGGAGCAAAAGGAACTTAATGCCACCATTCAAACACTGATTTCACGATTAACGCCCAATCAACAGACACTGCTTATGAACTTTTTAAAAACGATATAGAAACGGCGGAGCGTTTTTCGACTTTCCGCCGATTGCATTTTACTGTTTCATGTATGGATTAAAATATTCTGCAAATAGGTACATTTCTGTTGAAGGATTATTAAATCCATTTATTTTACAAAGTTTTTTTGCATTTTTTATTGCTTTATCAATTGATCCGCCACATTTTTCAAAAATTTGATGAATGCCTTTCATATTCTTTTTGTATATTACGCCACTATTTTTTAATTGTTTAATGCTCTGTAAATATGAAATATAATCTTTCCTAGAATGAGGAATACTATAATAGTTAAAATATTGACAAAGCCAAAGTTCAAATGCTTCATTTGACCAGCAAGAATGCCAACAAATCCCCGTCTCTTTATCATAGTTGAAGCCATCAGAATTTATATTGGAAGAGTTATTTTTAGAATTTATCAAATTATTTGCTGCATTAAAGTCCCCTTCAGGAAATGAATCTTTATCGAACATGATCCAAACATGATCGATTGAACTTCCTGCCCTTAATCGCTTGGCTATGTCATTTATTGCGTAGTTTACAAGTCCAATTGTATTATAGCTTTTTTTACTCGCGGCTATTATTTCAATGTCATTAGGATTGCATCTGTATTTATTAGCAATAGCCTTCTTGATACTATCCACATATAGAGGTTCTGTCTTGGTGCCTTCAGAATAAACAATATGGTAACCGAATTGACGTAGTTCATCAGGAAAGTTTTTTCGTCCCCTGGGTTTAATTGGTTCCATCATTTATTACCTCGCCCCAATTTAATCCTTGCTTTATAAATGGGTCTGCGCCAAATTTACCTTCCAAATATTGCTTATAAAATTTAGCATCTTTTCTAACTTGCTCACCTTTATAATTAACAATATTTGATAATGAAATAAGTTTTGTTGAGTAATTTTCATCCCTAAAAACAAACCAAATCTCGTCTCTTCTGAATAAAGTGTTATTCATATTTAAGATATCGTGCGTGTTAAATATCAATTGTGAATTTTTATTAAGATCCGAATTAAACAGTTCAATTATTGCTCTATACATTTTGGGATGTAGAAAAGAGTTCATGTCATTACAATAAAAAATTTTATTTGATTTAATACTTTTTAATACATCTACAAAAATGAAAAATGCCTTAATTGTGCCACTGGATTCCTGCCTTAAACTTATTTCCGTCGTAATTGGTTTATCGCTAACTAATAACTCTCTAACAAAAACTACTTGATCTCTTTGTTCTGGATACACTTTTATGTCTTTTATATTTATATCTACCCTATTTAACAATTCAATTAAACTGTTTTTATTTATATCTATAAAATCCAAATCATTGGGGCTTATCATTCTAAGAGGATCTAGATTAGTTATACTAACAATTTGGTTATACAAATTTTTTATAACATTTAATTCTTCAATTTGTGAATCATTGTTAGCAAAATTATTATAAATATGTTTTAAGATTGAATTGTTTTTTGATAATTGAATATTAAGAATAAAATTATTCAAATACTCACTTTTGATATATCCTTCTTTATTTCTTTCTAACAAAGCAATATAACCCTCTTCATTTTTTTTCTTGTATGAAACAGCTTCGTTTACTATTTCTACAACCGCATAATAATTTGTCCTTCGTTCTCTTAAAAAATCTGTTTCTTGACGTTCTTCAATTTTAAATTTAATTTCAAATTGATATCCATATTCGTATTCTTCGTCAACAAAAAATACTGTTTCTTTTATAACATCATCTTCAGAAAATGCGCAGTCATATTGAGCAGGAATTATCATTGTTTCCTCCCCAGAAGTAACAACAACCTTAACTAAAGACAATGCCTTTAAAATATTTGTTTTTCCTCCGCCATTCGGACCATACATTGAAGAAACTTTTAACAACTTGTTATTGTTAACCGAGATTAGATGTTCAGGGAACTCACTAACTCTATTAGAATCAGATTCCATACTGAAAAATATTTCACCATTGATAGATTTAAAATTGCTAACAGAAAACTCTTTTAACATATCAATAACCTCTGTGAGATTTTTTCTCATATATATTATACAGAATATAAAAAAAATGCACAACAAAAAACGTATTATATTTACTTCTCTTTTTAGATAAGGATTTTCAAAGCCTCCAATGCGCTTGCTTTCCCTGCTCAATTTTAAGCACCGAAATGCTTTCGCAACAAGTGCATAGCGCGAAGTTTCAAGCGGAAACGGCAATTGATAGGCGAGGTGCAATGCCTTTCACGATGCCGCATTGCTTTTTCGTGATGAAGCCTTCATTTTCTGTAAAGAGATTTTGTTTTTTTTTGTTTTCTGATACACTGTCTGTATGAATGAAAATATACTTTTTTTGAACTCCGAAACACCTTGTCAATTTGAATATAAAAAGATGATGCAAGAGATATATGAGCAGATTTGCGATGCGTTTTCAAATGCTTCGTCTTATGATGGCGCAACTCCTGATCAGTTAAAGGAAATTATTCATCGTGATTCCATTTTACCCGAAAAGGGGTTGGGGTGGGAGAATACGCTCGCCCTTTTGCGTGAAAAGATTCTTCCAAATATGCTGCGGGTTTCTTCACCGCATTATATGCCTCATTTGCATTCGCCAGCCTTGCTTGAAAGCGTTGCATCTGAAGCGGTGATTTCTTCGTTTAATCAGTCTATGGATTCGTGGGATCAAGCACCCGTTGCAACTGAAATTGAAACGGAAGTGATACATCATTTGTGCGCGCTTTATGGATTGGGAAGTGAGGCGGACGGTGTTTTTACGTCGGGTGGAAGTCAGTCAAATCAAACGGCTATCCTTTTGGCAAGAGATTGGTTTTGTCGTGAAAAGTTAAATCACAATATAAACCGGGATGGGCTACCTTCTGCCTTTTCCGCCTTGCGCATTTATACAAGTGAAATTAGTCATTTTAGCGTTGAAAAGTCGGCATATATCATGGGGCTTGGAACTCGTGCGGTTGTGAAAGTTCCGTGTGACAAGAACAAGCGGATAGATGTGAATGCGCTTGAACATCTGGTTAAAGCGGATATTGCAAGAGGGAACATTCCGTTTTTGACGGTGGCGACTGTGGGAACAACGGATTTTGGAAGCATAGATTCAATTGAAAAAATTAATGAGATTTGTAAAAAGTATGGAATGTGGCTTCATGCGGATGCGGCGTATGGTTCGGGCGTTGTGATGAGCGAAAAGTATAAGTCGAAGGTGGCATCTCTTTCCCTTTGTGATTCCATTACCGTTGATTTTCACAAGATGTTTTTGCAGGCTATAAGTTGTAGTGCCGTTCTAATAAAAGACGGTCGAAATTTTGACACGCTAACGATTCGAGCGGATTATCTTAATCGAAAGGAAGACGAGGAAGAAGGGTATACAAATTTGGTGGATAAATCATTGCAGACGACAAGGCGTTTTGACGCACTGAAAGTGTGGGTGAGTTTTTTGATGCGCGGAAAAGACGGTTGGTCTGAAATTATCACAACCGTTATGGATAATGCACTTTATTTTTACAACAAGATAAAATCGAACGAAAATTTTTCTGTTGTAGTGGAACCTGAGATTTCTTCTGTAGTCTTTCGGTGCGTGCGATTTTCAGACGAGGAGAAAAACGACATTTTAAATAAATCCGTGAGAAAACATCTACTGCACAAAAAAGGCATTTCCGTAGGGCAGACTGTATCCGACGGTCGAGTTTGCCTCAAAATTACGCTTTTAAACCCGCTTGTTACTCATAAAAATCTTGATGACTTGATAGATGAAATTGTAGCGTGTGCGGGCGAAAGATGCATTTCTTTTCCACCTTTTACTTCTTAAACTTTCGCCTCCCGTTTTGCTACCTCGCACTGCTCGGCTTTACGCAAAACTGGCTAGTGGATTTGATTTTGTGGCGAAGTGAAAATTATTCTAAAACCACTGTTCCAAGTGCTCTGAAATCAATATAATTTAGTGAGTGGTAGTTTGTTTTTTGAGGGGGATGTTATGACGTGCGAATTATATGACGATAAGAGCGATGCATTTCACGATGAATGTGGCGTAATCGGTGTGTACTTAAACGATAAAAATGCTGAAAATGCGGCAAACCTTTCATATTTTGGTATGTACTCGCAGCAGCATCGCGGACAGGAAAGTTCGGGTATTGCCGTAAGCGATGGCAAAAGCATTAAGATTCAAAAAGGCGTTGGGCTCGTTTCCGATGTTTTTCAAGCGGCAGGATTGGCGGCTTTGAAGGGGCATATCGCCGTTGGGCATGTTCGCTATGCAACTGCTGGTGGAAGAACGATTGAAAATGCACAGCCGATGGTGAACAAATTCAAGTTGGGGTCTATCGCACTTGCCCATAACGGTCAACTGGTAAACTATGAGCCACTTCAAGAAATGCTTGAGGAAACAGGATGCACATTTACCTCCACAAGCGACACAGAAATTATCTTAAAATTGATTGCACGAGACTATAAAAAAGGACTTGAAAATGCGTTGTTGAGTGCGCTTAAATTGATAAAGGGGTCGTTTGCTCTGTGCGTAATGACTGAAAATTGTTTGATTGCTGTGCGAGATCCTCATGGAATCCGTCCGTTGTGTTTGGGGCAGGTGGATGGTGGCTGGGTTGTTGCAAGCGAGTCTTGTGCAATTGACGCAATGAATGGCGTTTTCGTGAGAGATATACATCCCGGCGAAGTTGTAATAATTTCAGAGGACGGATTGCATTCAATATCCTTGACGGAAAAGGCTTCAAAGCAAACATGCATTTTTGAGTATGTCTATTTTGCGCGTCCAGATTCCATAATCGATGGAATTCCTGTGCAAGAGGCGCGATTGAAAATGGGAGAAATGCTTGCAAAGGAAAATCCCGTTGAAGCAGATGTGGTAATGGGCGTTCCTGACAGCGGAATAGGGGCGGCTTTGGGATATTCAGAGGCATCTGGAATTCCTTATGTGATGGGAATTGTGAAGAATAAATATATAGGGCGCACTTTTATCGCTCCCACTCAAAAAGAACGGGAAAATATGGTTTTTGTAAAACTCAATGCGATTAAAAGCGACCTTTGCGGAAAAAAAGTTGTTGTGATTGACGATTCGATTGTGCGAGGAACTACGAGTCGTCGTCTTGTGCAAATTTTACGGAGGGCAGGGGCAAAAGAAGTGCATTTTAGAGTGTCTTCTCCACCAGTAAAATTCCCTTGCTATCTTGGAATTGACACGCCAACAAAGGCGGAATTAATTTCATCTGCCCACGAAGTTGAAGAAATCCGCAAGGAGATTGGCGCGGACACACTTTCGTTTATTTCTTTGGAAGGTATGTGCGAGGTATTGCGCTCTTGCAACCCAAAAAACGATGGCTACTGCAAAGGCTGTTTTTGCGGCGAATACCCAATCGCACAGGTGTAAGTTTAAATATGTTATCACAATCTCGCTTGTACACTAGGGAAATTTACCGCTTTCCGTCATCGCAATTCTATGTCAATCTACAACAAGATTGCTTTGATAGCGCACTTTTCAGGCAACGCTTGCAATGACGAATGGGATATTATTGCAGGCAGGAGAAGTTGCAATGATAGCGTGAAAGATGATTCATTGCCATTCGTCATTGTGAGGTTTACTATTGCTTGATTATTATGAGATTGTTGTTTTTATCAAGCGATATGCGGTCTTTGGATGAATTAAACTCCAAAGAGTGAGGTCCTGTATAAAATTTAACTCTAGTTTTTGTAATCTCAATGCCATTAAGAGTTGATTTTTGTACATACGATACTGTGTTTCTATCATATTCTTTTACATATGCACCATTTTTCATAAATTTATCTATCATATCATCTAAAGACAATTCTGCTTTCTTGTTTTTTTGTTTAGCCCCCTTTGTATTTGCTTCTTTAATCAACTGCGCAATATCAGGATAGCCACCGTCCATTGCGTATTTCAATGCAGTATATCCATCATTGTCTTTTGCGTTTATATCAGCCTTTGCCTTGATGAGCAACTCTGCTACATCGGCAGCAGGATCATGGTATGGAGTATACATAAGTGCGGTCTTTCCATCATTGTCTTTTGCGTTTATATCAGCCTTTGCCTTGATGAACAACTCTGCTACATCAGCAGAGTTATATTCTGCAGTATACATAAGTGCGGTCTTTCCATCATTGTCTTTTGCGTTTACATCAGCCTTTGCTTTGATGAGCAGTTTTGCTACATCAACAGAGTTACATGCTGCAGCATACATAAGTGCGGTCTCTCCATAATCGCCCTTTGCATTTACACCAACCTTTGCCTTGATGAGCAACTCTGCTACATCAGCAGAGTTATATTCTGCAGTATACACAAGTGCGGTCTTTCCATCATTGTCTTTTGCGTTTACATCAGCCTTTGCCTTGATGAGCAGTTTTGCTACATCAACAGAGTTACATTCTGCAGCATACATAAGTGCAGTCTTTCCATAATCGCCCTTTGCATTTACATCTATGCCTTCATTGATAAAGCGTTGTGCGTCTAGCGCATTATTCTTTACTGCAGCTTCAAAAAGTGAGGCAGATTGCTCCGCTGACTGTTTGTCGGCAGAATAACCGACAAATCCTATGCCAACAGCAAAACACATTACGACAACAATCGCCACCCGTTTCAACATACCTATCTCTTTCATTGACATTTTTCTAGTTCTCCTTAATATGGCTTTTATTATTATATCATCATAATTAAACTATGACAATAATGTATTATAAAAACTATGATAATCTCATACTATTTCATTATGGAAAGCATGGGAAAAATTAGGCTTGTTTTGGCGGAAAATATCAAGAAAACAAGAAAAGCAAAATCTATGACTCAAGAACAACTTTCGGAGCTTGCGGATATTTCCAATACATATATTGCGAACATTGAATGTGGAAAAAGTTGGATAAGTGATTTTACGCTCGAAAAAATTTCCGCTGCGCTTGGTGTTTCTCCGTATGAGCTTTTTATTCCTGAAGAAAAGGTAGAGTTTGAATCGAAAAAGAAAAAAAATTAAACGAGGAAATCGCTGCTCTCGTAAAAAAATCAATCAAAGAAATACGGGATGAATTGGTATTTTAAAGATAAGGACACATTCACTGTATGAGAATGTCCACATTCGCCCGTTTACCACCCTCCAGACGCGCCTCCGCCTCCGAAGTGTCCGCCACCGCCTTTAAAGCCGCTTGAAAATCCGCTGCTGCTTGAATGAGAATGATATGTTGTGCCAAAGTGATTTCTTCTTGTGGAGTGTGGAAAGAAAATGATCCACGGAAGCCAGTGGTTTTGGCGACCGCTTGCAAGACAGGAGAATAAAATAAACCAGCCGATGAAAAAAAGCACGGCAAACAACACGCTTGTTAGTTCTTCTTTTTGTTCTTTTCCAGAAGCAACGCTTTTTGAAATTAAATTCGCATCATCGCTTGCAATGCCTCCCATGTTTTGCAGGGCGCGAAAGATTCCCGTTGAGTAGTTTCCCATTTGAAATTCCGGCACAATTACATTTCGTATAATCAAGCCCGTTTTTGCATCAGTGAGTTTGTCTTCAAGACCGTATCCCACTTCAATTCTGATTTTGCGATCTGAAAATGCAACTAATAAAAGTGCGCCGTTGTCTTCTTTTTTCTGCCCTAAACCCCATTTTTCTGCAACAGTGTTTGCAAACAGTTCAAGATTTTCTCCCTCAAGCGATGGAATTGTTAAAAGCGCGATTTGTATTCCTGTTGTTGTTTCCAAATCGGAAAGATACTGTTCCGCCTTGCGCTCATCCAGTGCATTCATAATTCCTGCATAGTCATTTATGTGGGCTTTTAAAGGGGGAACTTCAAGGCAAAACGCCATGAATGAAAAAAGAGAAATGCAAAGGACAAGAATTTTTCGTTTCATTTTTAATACCGCTTCCTTACTGTGATATATTTTACGCCCGTTTTACTAGTGATTTACTGGTGGAAAACCAAAATAAGAGATGCATAGCAAACCTGCAAAACTGACGAAAAAATATAAAATGCGTGCTATTCATCCAAAATAACAAGTCCATCTGGCAGTTCATTTTGGTCTTTGTTATATGCGGGGAAATGTTCTGAAAGAATTTCCGAGCATTTTTCAATTGCGCTTAAAAAACCCTCTTTCGTTTTGCCCAATTTTATTCCTTCTGCAAGGTCATCAGCAATTATATTCCAAATGTCTTGCGAAATTTTTTCAGAAATGCCTCTGTCTGCTATAATTCTCACTTGTCGTTCAATGTACGAAACAAAAATCAAAATGCCAGAATGTTCACTTGTGTCATAAACGCCAGACTCTGCAAAATGACGGAATGCGCGGTTTGTAACGCAGGAATTGCGAATTGTGCGCGGAATAATAAGTCGGTCGATTGCGGGAATATTCATTATAAAAAATCCCACTACAATAGAGGCGAGACAGGCTATTCCGTAAAATGCAGGGATAAGCCAGTCGGGAGTTTGCCAAAGGAATTTCCGGTAGAATGAATTGATGTGAGGTGCAAATGGCAAAAGCACAATAAAAACAATTGCCGCAAAATATATAGAGGATAAAAGCTCCCAAAATGAATATGTGTTGCTTTCTGCTGTTAATGCAAGTGCAATTTCACCAGTGGTGTTTTTTTCTGCGTTTGCAACTGCACTTTTTATTTCATCCAATTCACTGTTTGAAAGCTTTATTTTCTTTAAAAGTTGTTTTTTTGTCATTAAAATTCAACCTTTGGTGCGGTTTGGGCTTCTACCGCTGCTGAAAAATATGCTTTTGTTTTAAAGCCAAACATATTTGCGATAAATGCATTCGGAAATCTTCTGATTTTTGTGTTATATTCCTGGGCGGTTTCGTTGTATCGTTTTCGTTCGATGGAAATTCTATTTTCAGTTCCTTCTAGTTGATCTTGAAGGGCTAGAAAATTTTGATTTGCCTTCAGTTCAGGATAATTTTCCGTCACAGAAAGAAGGCGTTGTAGCGCACCGCTTAAAGAGTCTTGGATCTTTTGGAATTGCGCCATTTTTTCTTCATCTTCAAGTATGCTTTCGTCTATTTTTATCATTTCGCCAACACTTGCGCGGGCTTCAGTCACTTGTGTTAAAACATCGCTTTCATGCTTTGCATATCCACGTACCGTTTCCACCAGGTTTGGAATTAAGTCATAGCGACGTTGATATTGATTTTCCACTTGCGCCCACTGTTGCTTTACTTGTTCGTCAAGTTCAATCATACTGTTGTATGTTCCGCTTACGCACGAATACATGCTAAAAATCACGGCAAGTGTGATTAAAAGTCCAATTAAAATGTTTCGAGTTTTCGTTTTCAAAGTATCCTCCTAAACAACTCCAGAATCATCAGATTTGGAAATTATCTAAAAAATAGCATTCTTTATGTTTGATAAATGTACTAAAAAAATCAGTATTTGTATAGAAAAAAGTGCTCATTTAACGAAAAATGAAACAACTTTGAAAAAGGTTTCTCCGTTTTCCGAAAAAGTTGTACGGTAAAGCTTGCGCCGTGAGCGAAGCGAACGTAAGCAACAAGCCGCCCAAATGTAAAAGTGTAAAATTCGAATTTTGACCTTGTGCGTTTCTATCGGACTGTTCTAAATATATTGGGAACGAACAATTCTCTAGACTATTTGGTTTTTGTGTGCTATACTTGGAAGTAAGAATTCTTTTTTCTAGGAGTTATAATATTATGGCTAATGTAAGAGTTGCTATTAACGGATTTGGACGCATCGGTCGATTGGCTTTCCGCCAAATGTTTGATGCTGAAGGCTATGAAGTTGTTGCTATCAATGATCTCACAAGCCCAAAAATGCTTGCTCACCTTCTTAAGTATGATACAGCACAGGGCGGTTTCTGCGGAAAGATTGGTAAAAATGAACACACTGTTGAGTACATCGATGATGTTCTTGGCGATGACGGAAAAACAGTAAAAGAGCCAGGTGCTATTGTTGTAGACGGAAAGAAAATCACAATCTACAAAGAAGCGCAGGCTGCAAATCTTCCATGGAAAGATTTGAATGTTGACGTTGTTCTTGAATGCACAGGCTTCTACACATCAAAAGAAAAATCTATGGCTCACATTACTGCTGGCGCTCGCAAAGTTGTTATTTCTGCACCGGCTGGAAATGACCTTCCAACAATCGTTTACAATGTAAACCACAAGACATTGAAGGCATCTGATCAAGTTATTTCAGCAGCCTCTTGCACAACAAACTGTTTGGCTCCTATGGCTAAGGCATTGAACGATTATGCTCCAATTGAGAGCGGAATTATGGTGACAATCCATGCTTACACAGGCGACCAGATGATTCTTGACGGTCCACAACGAAAAGGCGATCTTCGCCGCGCACGCGCAGGTGCTGCAAACATTGTTCCTAACTCAACAGGTGCTGCAAAGGCAATCGGTTTGGTAATCCCTGAATTGAACGGAAAACTTATTGGTTCTGCACAGCGCGTTCCAGTTCCAACAGGTTCAACAACAATTCTTACCGCTGTTGTTAGAAAAGACAATGTTACAAAAGATGATATAAATGCTGCTATGAAGGCTGCTGCTGATCCAGAAACATTTGGCTATAATACCGATGAAGTTGTTTCTAGCGATGTAATCGGAATGCGCTATGGCTCATTGTTCGATGCAACTCAAACAATGGTAAACAAAGTTGCTGACGGTCTTTGGGAAGTGCAGGTTGTTTCTTGGTACGACAACGAAAACTCATACACTTCACAGATGGTTAGAACTATCAAATACTTTAGCGAGTTGAAATAGCACTTAAT
>JAAVAO010000051.1 GCA_014803985.1 Treponema sp. | reverse complement strand
CCAATCACAAACACGTTCATGTTCAACAAGGTGATGACAAGCGACCTTGACGCGTGCAGGGGCGTGATTGAAACGCTCCTCGGCATAAAGATCAGCCGCGTGGAGTGCGTGCAGGACGAAAAAACACTGGAGGTTGACGCGCTGGCGAAGGGCGTGCGCTTTGACGTGTATGTGTCAAACTCAAGCCAAGTTTTTGACGTGGAATTACAGATGACCAACAGGGGAGACCTGCCCATGCGCGCACGCTACTACCAGTCCGTAGCGGACGTTGACGCACTGAACAGGGGGGATGGGCTACTCCGAGATGAAGGAGAACTACACGCTGTTTTTATGCCCGTTCGACCTGTTCGGGAAGAATCTGCCGGTCTACACATTCGAGAACACTTGTCGGGAGAACCCCGAAATAAAACTGAATGACAAAACGCTGAAAGTGTTCTATAATTTCAAAAGGTATGACATGGATTCAGACGAGGATAGGCGGCAACTGCTAGAGTTCTTTTCAAGTGGAAAGTCTGCACCAGGGCTCACGGGCAGACTGGACACAATACTGCATGAGTTGCAGGGCAAACAAAGATGGAGGCAGCAATATATGACATGGGAGATGATGTTAAAAGAACGACACGATGACGGCATTGCAATTGGTGAAAAGCGAGGCGAGAAAAGAGGAAGAGCAGAGGGAATGGCAGCAGGAAAGATTGAAACCGCGCGAAATATGCTAAAAGACGGGCTTTCTGTCGATCTGATTACAAAATACACAGGTATTTCAGCGCAACAAATAAGCGAGTTGCTGTAAATTTTCTTCCGATGAGGATAGACGTGGCGAATGCCTAAATTTCTTGTTTACAAGATGTTGATTTTGCATTCGCCTCCAGTTTTACTACCTCGCAAAGCTCAGGTGTCGCAAAACTGGCTAGCGGGAGATCCGCCTCGAAGTTCACGGGCATTTTATCAGCACACGAGCAATAACGGTGAAAAATTTCACGAGTTTTGGTAGCGCAGCGTACAAAACTCGGTAAGCAGGACTTTGCTCTGCGGCAAAATGGAGGCAGCAATATATGACATGGGAGATGATGTTAAAAGAGCGGCACGATGACGGACGTAATGAGGGAAGAACAGAAGGAATTGCAATTGGTGAAAAGCGAGGCGTAAAAATTGGTGAAAAAAGAGGAAGAGCAGAGGGAATGGCAATTGGCATCCAGCAAACACAAATTGAAACCGCGCGGAATATGCTAAAAGACGGGCTTTCTGCTGATCTGATTACAAAATACACGGGCATTTCAGCGCAACAAATAAGCGAGCTTTTGTAAACTTTTTTTTGATAGGGTGCAAAGGATACTTTTGGAGTTCTTCAAGCAGGGCTTTACCCTGCGGTAAAATGGAGGCAGCAATATATGACATTGGAGATGATGTTAAAAGAACGACACGATGACGGACGTGATGAGGGAAGAACAGAAGGCATTGCAATTGGCGAAAAGCGAGGCGAGAAAAGAGGAAGAGCAGAGGGAATGGCAGCAGGAAAGAATAGAAACCGCGCGAAATATGCTAAAAGACGGGCTTTCTGTCGATCTGATTACAAAATACACAGGCATTTCAGCACAACAAATAAGCGAGCTTTTGTAAATTTTCTTTCAAGTGAAAAGAAATGACCGCTACTGGAAGCTTCGCTGCCACTACAAACACCTCATCTATATGTAAAAACGAACAAATTTCTTTTCATGCTGAAGTCCTACTCTCTACGGTTATATAATTGAAATTTAAAATAATAGTGGGTATAATCGCATTATGAGGTTTACGAGTACACGAAACAAATCAATTTCTGTAAGTTTTTCACAAGCGGTGCTGGACTGCATGCCAGATGATGGTGGGCTTTACGTACCTTTTGAAACCGAAGACTTAAGGCGCTGGGTTTTATACACTGACGAAAACACTACATTTCAATCAATTGCAGGATCTCTGACCTCTGCATTTATACGGGATGAATTCAGCCCTATTATATGTGAAACAATTGTCTCCAAAGCGTTTAAATTCGCGCCTGAAATAAAAATGCTTGATAAAAATTTGTTTCTGCTTGAACTTTTTCACGGTCCAACAGGCATCCACAAAGATTTTGGAATTTCATATCTTGTTTCATGTATTGAAACAATTTTTAATCTTAAAGGCGGACGAGCAACTTTTCTAGACATTTCAACGGGAGAACTTGGTGCAAGCCTTGCACATGCTTTGAAAGGTAAAAAAAACATAAAGGCTGTTTTACTTTATCCAAAGGGAACTGTACGAGGACTTTCAGACGAAGATCTATTTTGGAACGGCGGGAATATGCTCCCCATTGAAATAGACGGCACAGAAGAAGACTGTCATGCTATTATGAGGGAAATATATGCAGATAAAACTTTTGCACGAGATGCTTTTTTGACAGTTGCAAACACTGCAAATATCGGACGACTTTTGCCACAAGCATTTTTTTATCCGTTTGCATTTTCAAGAATTAAAAACAAGGTAAACTCGTCCATTTTCTACTCCCTTGCGCCGGGAAATTACAGTAATGTTGTTGCAGGTCTTTACGCATGGCAATTTGCACTTCCCTTAAATGGATTTGTCCTTCCAGAAACAAATGCACTAAGCACAAAACCATCTGGAGAACCAAATTTGCTTGATTCAATTGTTCCATTCAAACAAAGGAAGCCTGTCGATCCTTCAGAGCCATCAAATTTGGAGCGACTTGAAAATATTTTCAGCGCAAACAGCACAATGATGCGTCATTTTATTTTTCCTATGCCAATCGATGAAAACGAAGTCAATGCAGCCGCCAAGGAGTTGTTTCTAAAATACAATGTGCTTGCCGATCGCCACACAGCGCGCGCTTACGCCTCCTCCAAAAACTATGCACTTTCTAAAAGCGATGAAATGGGAACAACCGTTCTTGTCGCTAGAGATTCTCCCGCTTTATCTGCTGAATTTGTGCGCCACACCATTGGAGAAACTCCAAAGATGAACGAAAATATCAAAAAATCATTTGAAAAGATTGATTTAAAGCGCCCCTACATAAAATCAATTAATGAAGTAAAGGCAATTATCAAATCTATCAAATAGTTTTTTATTGACAAAAAAAATTCCTGCATTGCGCATAGTGTCGTGTATCATGAAGAGGCGGAAAATGCCAGCCGAAAGGAATATTGCAAATGTATCTGCTTGCAGCAAGTCTTTACGCATTGGCGCGATCCCCCAGTTCCGTTTTCTATGTGGCAGTAATGTGTACCGCTATCTGAACGAAGAAAGCATTGTCTTTGCAGACACTACTGCTTTTCAGGCGGTCGTAACACCACCCCTACCCGCTCCCGTTAGATGTGTTTACTAATTATTATCAGCAGCACATCTATTAGGATTTCGACAACGGCTCTGTAAAGTTCTTCCGCAACTTTTTTCAGAGCCTTTTTTTGTTGTCTCTTTCATTATCCACTCCCTTAAATTAAGACAACAAAGGAGCAACGCTCCTGATGTTTATAAAATAACATATTTTGATTACCTGTCAAGAGTTTTTTCAAATGAAATCAAATGTCAAGTTTTATTATGACAGGGATTATATGGGCTGATGAAGCACGGAATTTCCACCGACAAGTTTATAACTAGGAAGCCTTTCCTTCGCGTTTCTCTTGAAGTTGCTTTTGCCGTGCAGAGGAAAAAAGTTTGCTCAAAAGCTCATCACAATTAGAAGACACAATGTCGTATATTTTTGGAATTAAAAGAAGTTTGTTTTTTTGATCGAGAGCCGTTTGACCTTGTTCATTTACAAAGGCAAAAATATAAAGAACGCCTTCATCAACCATGCGCGTCATAAAAAGCGCAATATCGCTTCGGAAGTGCAAGCCCTTTATTGTAAACTGCGCATTGCGAATTTTCTCATGCTCTTCAAATTCGCATCTGCCTTCCTGTAAAATGAGTGAAAAATGACTCAAACTTATATCGCTCAACTTTTCGTTAATAGTATCTCCATCTTTTGAAAACTGAACGAGACATGACGAACGACAAACAGCCCGAACATTTTTTCTTCGTCCCATAACTGAATTGGTACGCAAAACATTTTCCACAATTCCAAAATTATTTTTCTTTTGATATTCCAATTGAATGCAACCGCATTGATTTCCAATCATTCCAAAATATTGCTGTTCAATTGCAGTGGCTTCCTGCACCGCTTGTCGCCTTGCATACATCACACCACATATTGCTTCAGGATGCCTTTCCTTCACAACTTGCACAAAATCGGGCCAAACCAAATTTTGAACAGGGGCATCGATATTAAAAAAAAGCACAGAGTCTTTAAAGACAGAAAGAAGAATTTCAACTTTTATTTGAAGAGCAAGGAAAATATCATTATCTATAAAATAACATTCGTACCCAAGAGCAAGATAATCCTCCAAAAAGGACTGGGGAAACAGGGAACGATCGGGAGCAATAAAAAAAACCTTTCGCCCCTTTATTATTTCATTAACAATACTAGTAGCCATTCCATCACACCTACAAAGCCAATTTTATCATAAAGGAAATTGCAAATGCGCCTCTTGTTCATGTTAAAGCGTCAAAATTTCCCAAAAACATAAAGACCACCCAAAAAATGGGCGGTCTTTAAAATCCATAAAACTAAAACTGCACAATTACTCAGCAGCAGCTTCCGCAGTCGCAGTTGATGCCGTTGCAGCCGCCGCAGCAGCAGCTTTTTTAGCTTCATGTTTTAGTTTCGCATTGCATATTTTGCAGACTTTTACAGTCTGTCCGTCAACAGTCTGTTCGTAAAGGATTTTCACGCCAGTTCTCTTGCAAACAGGACATTCGCCCCTTCCATGCAACGGAAGATTTCTAATTCCACTACCACGATGGTTCTTAGACATATTTCACTCCCATTAAAAAGTTTTGCAGACTGCTTTTCGCAATCAAAAAAACTTTTTACGCACATTCGCAATAAAATGAAAATGCACGGTCAATAACAAGCCTGCAACGCAAACTTGTGTGAGCCCATCTATGATGGGCGGTATTCTAGCGGAAGCCGTAAAAAAGTACAAAAGCAATTTTTAGACTTTCCGCTCCTTGATAATAGCCACGCTCTTTGGTAAGGTGAAGGCATTCGCAACTTGCAAGATGCCTTCATTCACCTACTTGCCCTCTGCCTCATCGCCTTCAGTTTTTTTAGCGGCAGATTTCTTTTCAGCTACTTTTTTACCTTTCTTTTCCTTTGAGTCAGACTGTTTTTCATCGTCTTCAGACTTTAATTTATAGTCAACCAACTCAAGGATAACCATATCAGCGGCATCTCCCTGTCGATAGCCAAGTTTCAAAACGCGTGTATAACCGCCGTTTCTCTCCTTCATGCGAGGGGCAATGTCTGTAAAAAGCTTATTTAAAACGCTCGCATCAGAAATATAGCGTGCAACTTGACGACGATTATGAACAGAGTCAACTTTGCCCCGTGTAATCAGTTTTTCAGCAGCCTTTCTAACCTCAAGAGCTTTAGCTTTGGTCGTAGTAATGCGTTCAAACCTAAAGAGTGAAGTTATCATATTGCGAGACATAGCGCGTCGATGAGAGGCTGTTCTTGAAAGCGGATTAAAACCATTTCTATGATTCATCTGTTTCTTCCTTCTGCTTTGATAAATTGACAGCGTTTTTCAGATGACTATAGTCTGTCATACCAAGAGTCAACTCCCATTCTTGAAGTTTCTCCTTGATTTCTGCAAGACTTTTCTTGCCAAAGTTTCTAGTCTTTCCAAGGTCATCTTCTGTCTTTTTCGTTAATTCACCAATAGTGCGGATGTTTGCGTTCTTCAAGCAGTTTGAAGAGCGGACAGAAAGCTCTAACTCCTCAACAGGAGTGTTAAGAATTTCCTTCACGCGAGCATCTTCTTCATCCGTTTCATCACTACTAGCAATATCACTATCATTAAAATTAACAAAGATTGAAAAATGGTCTTTTGCAATCTTTGCGGCTTCAGCCAATGCGTCCTCTGGAGCAATAGTTCCATCCGTCCAAATTTCAAGTATCAACTTGTCATAATCATTGCGCTGCCCCACACGACAAGGTTCAATTGAATACTTCACTTTTGGAACAGGAGTGAAAATTGCGTCCATAGGAATTGTACCGACAACCTCGATATAATGTTCATTTACTTCCGCTGGAACATAGCCACGCCCTAAATCCACTTGCATTTCGATTTCCAACTTGCAGCCTTCCATCATAGTAAACACAAGCAAATCCTTGGTCATAACCTCAAGCTGATTTTCCTTTGCAAAATCATCGCTCTTAACTACGCCCGGTCCCTTGAATTCATAAAGTATTGTATCCTGCTCTATGTCATTAGGGAGTCGCAAACGGATCTGTTTCAGACTATTGATTATCTCCAAAGTGTCTTCAGTGACATTAGGGATAGCCTCAAATTCACTAGAAATAACATGAGGAACATTCTCAGCATCATAAGATGTAATTCTAATGGAAGTTGGCGCATATCCTTGAATTGATGAAAGAAGAACTCGGCGCAATGTGTTTCCAACGGTCGTGCCAAAGCCTGTTTCAAAAGGATAGGCAGTAAACTTGCCATAATTAGGATTTTCATCAATATGCTCAAAATTAATACCTTTAGGTTTTTTAAAACCTTTAAGCAGATTTTTGCGAGCCATCGGAACTCCTTATTTAGAATAATACTCAACTATGAGATTCTCTTTAACCTCGTAGTCAATATCCTTCTTTGTAGCTAATGCCAACACTTTTCCAGAATACGCTTCTTGATCCAACTCAAGCCACTCTGGAGCGGGTCTATTGCTGTTTTTTGCAATAAGAGTTTTTATTCCAGAAGAAGTTTTGCTGCTTTCTTTGACAGCAATAACATCCCCTATCTTAACTTGATAAGATGGAATATTAACGATTTTACCATTGACAGTAATATGCCTATGACTCACCATCTGCCTGGCCTGTTTGCGCGTTTGAGCAAACGAAAGTCTAAAAACAACATTGTCAAGCCTTGATTCAAGCAATTGAATCAAAACTTCGCCTGTTACTCCACTCTTTCGTGCGGCCTTTTCATAGTAAAGTCTAAACTGTTTTTCCAAAATGCCATAGATAAATTTTACCTTCTGCTTTTCATTAAGTTGCAAAGCATATTCTGACTTCTTGCGCCTAACAGTTTCCTTTTGATTTCTCTTTGAAACTTTGCCATAGCCCATTACGAGCGGATTAATTCCAAGAGCCTTGCATCTTTTTAATAAAGGTTGTGTACTTTTACCCATACTTCAGTCTCCTTAATCCTACATACGGCGAGTTTTTCGCGGACGACATCCATTGTGTGGGATTGGAGTCACATCATGAATAGTTTTAACCTTCAATCCCATAGAACCGACGGCACGAATAGCCTGTTCACGTCCCGCACCAGGTCCTTTTATATAGACATGAACTTCACGCAAGCCGTAACTCAACGCCTTTTGAATGGCAGATTCTGCAACCGCTTGAGAGGCGAACGGAGTAGATTTTTTTGCTCCGCGGAAACCAAGCCCACCTGAAGAAGCCCATGAAAGGGTGTTACCCTTCAAATCTGTAATTGTAACGATGGTATTATTAAACGTCGCCTGAATATAAATATTGCCTTCATTGACGCTTTTCTTTTCCTTTCGCTTTTTAACTGTAGCCATTGATTCCTCCGATTGCCTTAAGCCTTCTTCTTGCCGGCAACAGTTTTTCTCTTACCTTTGCGTGTTCGCGCATTAGTTCGAGTACGCTGACCGCGCACTGGAAGACCTCTCTTATGTCTCAAGCCACGATAGCAGCCAATATCCATAAGACGCTTAAGATTAAGACCAATTTCCGTGCGAAGACGACCTTCAACTTTATATTTCTTGTCGATAATATCTCGCACAAGCGCAAGTTCTTCTTGAGAAAGATCATTTGCCATTTTCATGCTATCAATTTTTGCTTCTTCGCAAATCTTTTTGGCTGAAGAACGACCAATTCCATAGATATAAGTCAATGCTATATCTATATGCTTATTTGGGATGTCAACTCCCGCAATTCGAGCCATTCTGTTACTCCTTAGCCCTGTCTCTGCTTATGTTTTGGATTCACGCAAATGATACGGATAATGCCGTGTCGTTTGATGACCTTACACTTGTCGCAGATAGGTTTTACACTAGTTCGTACTTTCATATAAAGCCCCCATAGGAATTATTTTACCGATTTATAGCACCTCACAATGAGAGCAAATCGGTAAATGCTACTATAGCATAAATTCCCATTCTTTTTCTACTGGTAATTCACAAAATTCTACAAATTTCGTGATCGAATTTTCCCCTTCTTTGTAAGACCGTCTTGATGATGCATTTTAAGAAGAGCCTCCACCTGACTCATTGTATCCAAGTCAACGCCAATCATAATAATGAGGGAAGTACCACCCATCAACATTGAAATTGACTGAGGAAATCCAAAAAAATTCTGGATAAGTGTCGGCAACACTGCTATCGCCGCCAAGAACAACGCGCCAGGCAATACAAGCCTGTTTAATATTTTCTGAAGGTATTCCTCGGTTTTATCCGTTCGCACACCGGGAATTGAGCCGCCGTTTTCCCGGATATTCTTTGCGATTTCCGTGGGGTTCAGGGTTACCTGAGTGTAGAAGTATGCAAAGAACACGATAAGGATTACCAACAGTATATTATACCAAATGCCGTTTGGTGTAAGTATATTAGAAAGACGAGTAACCCAATTTGCGGCACCAGCACCGTTTCCAATCGTTGAAACCAACTGAAGAGGCAACGTGAGCAGAGATGAAGCGAAAATCAACGGAATTACATTCGATGGATTAACCTTAAATGGAATATACGTATTTTGACCGCCATACATCTTTCGCCCGACAACACGCTTCGCGTAGTGAACAGGAATTTTCCGCTCTCCAGACTCCTCGTAAATGACAAGTGCAATTATAGCAAGGAACATCAAAAGCACGACAATTACAAAAACTAACTGGATTTCACCCGCTGCAACTTTTTGAGAAAGCTCAACAATAGCATTTGGAAGACGGGCAACAATACCCGCAAAAATCATCATGGAAATTCCGTTTCCAATACCATTTGCTGTAATTTGATCACCAAGCCAAACCGTCACCATAGAGCCGGTTGTTACCGTGAGCATTGCAAGCGCATTAAACTTCCAGCGTGGATCAAGAACAATACATCCAGGAATGCTGCCAGCATAAACGGTAACCGCATAAGACTGCAACAAGCACACAAAAATAGTGCCTATTCTAGTCCATGAAGCCATTTTTCGCTGACCACCATCTTCCTGAACAGCGCGTTTCAAAGACGGGAAAATAATCACAGCAAGCTGCATAATAATCTGTGTGGAAATATATGGCATCACTCCCAACATAAAAATTGAAAAGTTAGAAAATGCCCCGCCCACAAAGAAATCCATATAGCTAGCAAATGCATTTTTATTCTGACTTGCCAAATTGTTAAAGTAATCAAGCAAAACAGTTGCATCAATTCCAGGAATCGTGAGAACACTTCCCAACCTGAAAACCGCTAGCACAACCAAAGTAAAAAACAACCGTCCGCGAAGCTCTTTAACTTTGAACATATTAACAATAGGATTGCCTGCCATGTTTTAACTCCGTTGACTATTCTTTTTTCTCAAGGCGTTCAGAAGCGCGCGTTTTTTCGATAATAGTTATCGTCCCGCCAGCCTTTTCGATTTTTTCTTTAGCAGACTCAGAAACCTTATCCACCTCAAATGTCAATTTCTTTGAAATATCGCCGCCACCCAAAATCTTGATCAATTTTCGTGACTTTCGTGAAACAAGTCCTTTATCGGCAAGAGTTGCCTTATTAACTGTTTCACCATCTGCAAACTTGTTTTCAAGAATATCAATATTTATGCAATCATACTCTTTCTTGAAAGGATAGTTTGAGAATCCACGAATAGCAATGCGTCGATACAGTGGCATCTGTCCGCCTTCAAAACCGACATACGGAAGCCGCTTACCTGATCGAGACTGCTGCCCCTTATTTCCGCGTCCTGCAGTTGTACCAAGACCTGAAGAAGAGCCTCGTCCAACACGCTTTGGCTTTTTATTTGCCCCTTTTGGAGCATGAAGCACAGGATTATAATCTGACATTATTCTTCTCCCATAAAAAGTCAAGAGCGATTTTTCAAAATCGCAATTGATTTTTTACGCATATTCTCAAATGAAAATATGCAGTGAATAACAAGCTTGCAACGCAAACTTGAGTTGTGAATGACCGCGCCATTCGTGCGACCATTCACACGCTATCTTCCATAAAAACCTTTCAATTGATTTTCCAAACAAAAAGGTTTTATTGACAACAAGTTTTCAAAAACAAAAACTTGAACTGAAGATACCCGCACCCTTATGCAAGTATCTTCACACTTCCTCAACTTTTACAAGGTGAGCAACAGACGCGATCATACCTTTGATAGCGTCATTCTCCTCATGAATGGCAGAAGAACTAATCCTTCGCAATCCCAAGGCGCGTACAGTCTTAACTTTTGCAGGTTTTTGTCCGATTGTACTTCGGACAAGTGTAACTTTAACTTTTCTAGCCATCTTTTAACCCCACAATTCGCTAATAGTCTTTCCGCGACCAGTAGCAACAGCCTTAGCATCCATAAGGTTTTGAATTGCATTGAATGTTGCACGAACAACATTCACAGATGCCCTTGAACCTAAAGATTTAGAAATAATATCTGTAGCACCAGCAGCGTCCATCACAGCACGCACTGCACCACCAGCTTTTATACCAGTACCAGAACAAGCAGGCTTTAAAAGAACTGAAGAGCTTTTATACTTTCCAATAATTTCATGAGGAATTGTACCGTTTTTGATTGGCATATAAATCAAATTGCGTTTTGCACGATCAGTACTCTTTTTAATAGCCTCTGCCACATCGTTAGCCTTTCCAAATCCATATCCGACACGACCTTTTTGGTCACCGACAACAGTCAAAGCGGCAAAAGACATTCTACGCCCGCCTTTTACAGTCTTTGAAGTTCTATTGAGTTTTACGAGTTTTTCAATAAACTCCTTCTCTTTTGGTTCTTTATCAAATTTTTGGCGTTCCATCAGCGACTCCTAGAATTCAATCCCAGCTTTGCGGGTTCCATCTGCAAGGGCTTTTACAACACCGTGATAAAGATAACCATTACGATCAAAAACTATTTTCGTAATGTTCTTATCCTTTAGGCGTTCACCAAAAGCTTCCCCCAATTTCGCAGCATCTGCAACTGTAGGTTTCAAATCCTTAAATTCATGTTCCAATGTAGAAATTGAAGCGAGCGTTCGTCCCTCGTCATCATTTATTAACTGCGCAGAAAGATTTCTGTTGCTTCGTGTTACAGTCATTCGCGGTCGTTCTGCTGTTCCGTAAACACGCTTGCGAATATGAATTTTTCTATGCAATCGTCTTCTTTGTTTATCGTTTAGTTTCCTAAGCATAACACACCACCTTATTTAACACCAGTCTTACCGACTTTTCGTCTGATAACTTCATTCTCGTAGCGGATTCCCTTGCCTTTGTACGGTTCGGGCTTTCTCAACTTACGAATCTGAGCGCTAAATTCACCAACTTTCTGCTTGTCAATACCTGAAACGGTCACTTTTCCGCTCGGGTCAGCAACAACAGCAAGCCCTTCAGGAATGACAGCATAAAAATCGCTTGAAAATCCAAGGTTTAACACTAAATATTTACCCTGTACTTCCGCACGATAACCAACACCAGTAATTATCAATGTTTTTGAAAATCCGTCTGTAACGCCAACGACCATATTTCGGATAAGTGTTCTGTAAAGTCCATGATCTGCATTTGACTGCTTTGTTTCGTTTGTCCTTGTAACAATAATCTCTGAACCATTAACCGCAACATTTACATTGTCGCTATAATTCTGCTTCAATTCGCCTTTCGGACCTTTTACCGTTACAACATTATCTGCGATTGTAACAGTAACGCCTGCGGGAATAGCAACAGGAAGTTTTCCTAATTTAGACATCTCTTCCCCCCATTACCAAATTGAGCAAATAAGTTCACCACCAACCATTCTTTCAGACGCCTTCTTTCCAGTTATTACACCAGAAGAAGTTGAAACAATGATTGTGCCATATCCATTGAATATGCGCGGCATCTCTTTATAACCAGAATAAACGCGGCGACCTGGTGTAGAAATTTTCTTCGTGCCGTGAATAACTGGATTATTCTTATCATCATATCTCAGGATTATGCGGATAATAGAATGCCCTTCCTCCTGAACCTTTTTAAAATTCTTGATATAGCCTTCGGTCTTCAGAATTTTCACGATTTCCAACTTCAATTTTGAAGCGGGAATATCAACTTTTTCGTGGCGGGCCATTGCCGCATTCCGAACCTTTGCAAGCATATCTGCTACTGGATCTGAAACACTCATACTATTCTCCTACCACTACCAACTTGATTTTGTGACGCCAGGAAGAAGGCCTTCACCTGCCAATTTACGGAAGCAAACGCGACACATTTTAAACTTTCGCAAATATCCACGCGGACGCCCGCAAATCTGACAGCGATTATATTGTCTTGTCGCATACCTTTGTTTGCGAGCGGCTTTTATGATTAAAGATTTCTTAGCCATGTATTCCTCACTCTACTTACGGAACGGCATATTGAACTTTTCAAGCAAAGCCTTTGCCTCAGCATCAGTTTTTGCGCTTGTTACGATTGAAATATTCATACCAGCAATTTTAGCAATTTTATCGAAGTCAATCTCTGGGAATATAATCTGTTCAGTAATACCAAGAGAAAAATTTCCGTGTCCATCAAAACCAGTAGCCTTGATTCCGCGGAAATCCTTTACACGGGGAAGCGCAATGTTAATAAGGCGATCCAAAAATTCATACATAATTGTTCCGCGCAAAGTAACCATTGCTCCAATTTCATTGCCCTCACGCAACTTAAAGTTTGCGATACTCTTTTTTGCCCTTGTTTTAACAGCTTTCTGACCTGTAATCTGTGTCAAGTCAGACACTGCGGCATCAAGGAGTTTCTTATTTGTGAGAGCCTCGCCCACGCCCATACTAAGTACAACCTTTTTTATAGCAGGAATCTGCATCGGAGTAGTGTAATTAAACTCTTTCATAAGAGCGGGAGCGATAGTTTCATTATAGACTTTCTTAAGCCGAGGTACGTAATTAGCCATTACAGTATATCTCCACATTTACGACAGACGCGGAATTTTTTCTCCCCGTCAATTTTAAAACCTATTCTTACAGGACGTCCGCATTTTTTACACACAATTCCAACATTGGAAATGTGAAGCGGGGCTTCAATCTCAACGATTCCGCCTTGATCCTGCTGGCTGCGTTTTTTCATCGCCTTTTTAACGATATTGCAACCAGAGACAATAACAGCATCCTTTTTAGTTAAAACTCGAACAACACTTCCGCGCTTGCCCTTGTCTTTTCCTGCAAGGATTTCAACCGTATCATCTTTATGAATCTTAAACTTTTTTCGATTCATACCAAACGCTCCTTAGAGTACCTCTGGAGCAAGTGACACGATTTTCATAAAATCCATATCACGAAGCTCGCGGGCAACAGGCCCAAAAATACGCTTTCCCTTTGGATTCTTGTTATCGTCAACAATAACACAAGCGTTATCATCAAAACGAATGTATGTTCCATCTGGGCGACGATATTCCTTTGCCTGACGAACGATTACTGCCTTTTCAACAGTACCCTTTTTAATAGTAGAAGTAGGAATTGCTTCCTTAATTGCTACTACAACAATGTCACCGATTCCAGCATAGCGGCGATGAGTTCCCCCGAGCACCTTAATGCACTGTGCCACTTTAGCACCGGAGTTATCAGCAACTGTCATACAAGTCTGCATCTGAATCATAGTTAACCCCTACCTTATTTAGCACGCTCTACAATTTCTACTAGACGCCAGCACTTGTGTTTGCTCAAAGGTCTGCATTCCATGATGCGAACAGTATCACCAATATGAGCTTCTTCTCTTTCATCATGCGCCATATATTTCTTGCTACGCGTAACATATTTCTTATAAAGCTTATCCATTTTTTTTGTTGTAACGGTTACAACGATGCTTTTTTGCATTTTATCGCTTGTAACAATTCCAACAAAAGAACGCTTGTTCGGTTTCGGCTTCGCAGTTTGAACTGTATTCTCTTCCACGATTTTAGCTCCTACTTAGTTTCGCCAGCAAGTTCTTTCTGGCGGATAAACGTATTCAAGCGCGCAATTTCGCGACGCATTGTTCGTTTCTGCATAGGGTTATCTACATGGGAAACCACCATTTTAAAGCGGAAATCCATATACTCCTTTTTAAGCGCGTTACGCTTTGAAATAAGCTCAGAATAAGACAATTCTCTGTCATCTTTCTTCTTTAACTTTGAATCAGCCATCTTATTCCTCCTTAATCATGCGTTGGCTTAAAAGCGATTTTAGTTGTGATAGGAAGTTTGCTTGAAGCAAGCTCCAACGCCCTTCCAGCAACCGTCAAATCAACGCCTGCGATTTCAAACAGAATCGTTCCCGGTTTAATTACCGCTGCCCAACCTTCTGGTGCGCCTTTTCCTTTACCCATTCGAACTTCAGCTGGTTTCTTTGAAATCGGCTTGTCTGGGAAAACGCGAATCCACACCTTACCTTTTCGATCAAGCTTACGGTTGATTGCAACACGAGCGGCCTCAATAACCTTTGCACTTAACCAAGTAGGTTCCATCGCTACAAGAGCAATGTCCCCAAAGTCAATGTGATTGTTACGGGTAGCGTTTCCCTTCTCTCTGCCCCGTTGCACCTTTCGATGCATAACTCTTTTAGGACTCAGTGGCATAACTAACTCCTTGTTTTTGCAGAAGGTTCTGATTTTTCAGATTTTTCTGATTTACCAGCCTTATCTGCGCCTTCATTCTTATCTGCTACCCGTCGTTCACGACGCGGTTTGCGAACAATTTGTCCGGCATCTTCATTTTGCTCAACGCCATAGTTCATGCCGTTGTAAACCCATACTTTTACGCCAATTTTTCCGTATGTTGTATGAGCCTCAAAAGTGCTATAGTCAACATCAGCGCGAAGAGTATGAAGAGGCACACGTCCATCTCGATGCTCTTCAGTCCTTGTCATTTCGGCACCGCCAAGACGACCTGAAAGACGAATCTTAATTCCCTGTGCACCAGCACGAATCGCACTAGACACAGACTGCTTCAAAATCTTTTTTGCAGATCCCCGACCCATCAACTGACGTCCAACATTTTGGGCAATAAGGCTTGCATTCAGATCAGCCCTCTTTACCTCTTTGATTTTAATTTGGACTTTTTTAGTCAATTGATTTTGAATGTCGGTGCTGATTTTTTCGATAGTTGCACCCTTAACGCCAATAATGACACCCGGTCTGGCAGTGTGAATAATAATAGTTACTCGCTGTGGATGACGCACAATTTCAATTTCAGCAATATCAGCATTTTTGCATTCAGGAAGACCATTCACCAAATTGCGAATTTTCAAATCTTCAAGAACCAAGTCTGCATAGTCACGAGAATCCGCATACCAACGAGACTGCCATGTTTTGTTCACGCCCAAGCGCAAACCAATTGGATTAACTTTCTGACCCACTTTATTCCCCCGCCTTTTCGTCTACGATGACGGTAATATGACACATACGTTTTAAAAGCCTGTCAGCACGCCCTCTAGCACGAAACCAAACTCTTTTCAGTCTCGGTCCTTCGTCAATTCTGATTTCCTTTACGTACAGCATATCTTCATCAAGCTTATCATTTGCATATAAAGCATTCGCTATAGCAGATTTGAGCGTAGCACTTATAAGTCTAGCACCTTTCTGAGGCATATTAGCAAGAACTGCCATTGCCAAAGTACAAGGTTTGTGGTTTATAACACGCGCTACAGGACGAACCTTTGTCGGCGATGCGATAAGGAATTTAGAAGTGGCTACATAACCTTTTTTTTCAGCCATAATATCCACCTTTATTTACCAGCTTTCGCTGATTTGTCTGTATTATCATGACCCCGATATGTGCGTGTCGGTGAAAACTCGCCAAGCTTGTGCCCGACAAGGTTTTCCGTAATATACACAGGAATCCATGATTTTCCATTGTGTACTGAAATAGTATTTCCTACCATTTCAGGTATGATTGTAGAGCAGCGGGAATATGTTTTGATCATTTTCCTGTCTGCCTCTTTGTTCATTGCAACTACCTTTTTGTAAAGACTTTTCTCTACAAAAGGACCTTTTTTAACAGATCTTGACACGGTTATCTCCTATGCAACTACTTCTTGCGTCGTGAAACAATAAACTTGCTAGACGGCTTGCGCTTGTTGCGAGTCTTATAGCCTTTACAAGGTTGACCCCAAGGAGTAACAGGATTACGTCCTTTTCCAGCGCCTTCACCACCACCAAGCGGGTGATCCACAGGGTTCATAGCCATACCACGAACGGTAGGACGAATACCCAGCCATCGTTTATGTCCTGCCTTTCCAAGCCGAACATTCATGTGTTCTTCATTGCCAACAACACCGATTGTAGCATAGCATCTGCCGTGAATCTTACGCGTTTCACTAGATGGAAGGCGAACAATTACATAGTCTCCTTCTCGACCAGTAATAGATGCGCTTGCACCAGCAGAACGAACAAGCTGCCCACCAGCACCGATGTTCAATTCAATGTTATGCACTGTAAAACCAACAGGAATACTTGCAAGTGGAAGTGCATTTCCCACAACAGGAGTAGCATTTTCACCTGACATAATTTTCTGTCCTATTTGAAGACCTTTTGGCGCAATGATATAACGCTTGTCACCATCAGCATAAAACACCAAAGCGATGTTTGCACTGCGGTTTGGGTCATACTCAATAGTTTTTACAGTCCCAGGGATTCCGTGCTTATCGCGTTTAAAATCAATTTCACGGTATCGTCTTTTATGTCCGCCGCCTCGATGACGCACAGAAATGCGTCCATTTGAACCGCGTCCACCACTAGACTTCTTGCCTGATGTCAAAGTTTTTTCGGGTCTTTGAGCAGTCAGTTCAGATTTAACCAAATCCACACGTCCGCGTGTACCTGGCGTTACCGGCTTATATACTTTTAGAGCCATTTTCCATTCCCCTTAAAGTCTACGCGAACTTATACGCCCTCAAAAGCCTGAATTGTTTGACCAGGCGCAAGGCGTACTATTGCTTTTTTATATGAGCTAGTGCGTCCGGGAATTCCACGAACACGCTTAACTTTTCCCATAACATTCATTGTAGTGCAACCAATAACCTTTACATTAAAAAGCTTTGTAACAGCCTCTTTTATCTGCAACTTATTGGCAGCAGGATCTACAATAAAAACATATTTATTCTGCTCACGAAGAGTATTTGCTTTTTCTGTGATAACAGGCTTAATAAGAATATCTGTGTAGTCCATTATTTAGCCTCCTTTTCAGCATAAAAATCCGAAAGATTTTTTACAGCCGATTCAAGAATTACTATCTTTCGTGCATAAAACAAATCATGTGCTCTCAAACGATTGTATGAAAGGAAATAAAGGCGAGGAATATTACGCCCTGCCCTCTTGATCATAGCGTCATCGTCCTTAAGAATGATTACAGTTCTTTCATCATTGGAAAAATTCTTTAGAATTTTAATCAAATCCTTTGTTTTTCCAGTTTCGATAGTAAAATCCTCAACAACTGTAAATCTATCGCTTTGAGCCTGCATGCTCAAAATTGTCTTCAACGCAAGCCGTTTTTCTTTTTTCGGCATATAATAGTGATAATCTCGTGGCTTAGGTCCAAAAATTGTACCGCCCCCAACATTGATTGGCGACTTTTTATCACCTCGTCGAGCATTACCAGTTCCCTTTTGCTTATAAGGCTTTGCATTTGAGCCATGGACTTCCGCACGAGTCTTTGTACAGGCAGTACCAACTCTCTTATTTGCAAGCTCTTGTGTGATGGCATAGTAAATTACAGCATCATTTACTGGAAGACCGAATACTTTATCATCAAGTGTAATAGTACGCAGTTCTTTACCATCGGTTGAATAGACTTTCTTTTCCATTTCTAATCCTCCGTGTTATTTCTTTACTGCGGACTTCACGATAAGAGTGCAGTCTCTTATGCCGGGAACAGCTCCACGAACTAAAATAACATTCAATTCGGGATCAATCTTTACGATTTTAAGGTTTTGCACAGTAACACGCTTGAATCCAGTATGACCAGGGAGTTTTGTCCCTTTAAAGTTGTGCCCTGGAGTTGTACAAGCGCCTGTACCACCCGGCTCACGATGAAATTTCGAGCCGTGAGTAGCGCGTCCACCATGGAAGCCCCACCTTTTCATAACGCCCTGAAATCCTTTGCCCTTTGATGTGGCAGTTACATCCAAAAAACGCGTTTCGTTGAAAAGTTCCAAACCTATGGTATCTCCAATCTTAACCTCTTGGTCAAAATCGCGGAACTCTTTTAAAGTGCGCTTTGGGGTAATGTTTTCGGGAAAGATGCCAGCATAAGGCTTTGTCACTTTTTTTGGCTTCATTTCGCCAACTCCAAGGACAACAGCATCATATCCGCATTTTTCCTTAACTTTTGTGGCAATAACAGTATTTGGTTCAACGCGGATCACGGTAACAGGTGTTAAATTACCGCTTTCATCGAAGACCTGTGTCATTCCCACTTTCTTTGCAATCAGACCTTTCATTCTGATATTCTCCTATTTTTAACAGAACATACATTCCGTTTTTTTACAAGGTCGTCATCCCAGATCCGCAGGGACCGTACCGTTTTTTTTACAGTTTTATTACTGTTTAATTTCTGCAGACACGCCTGCAGGCAACTCAAGCTTCATAAGGGAATCCATAACATCAGTTGTTATTTCAAAAATGTCAATAAGCCTTTTATGAGTCCTCATTTCAAACTGTTCACGCGACTTTTTATTAACATGAGGAGAGCGAAGAACAGTAAACTTGTTGATTTTTGTAGGAAGTGGTATCGGTCCTGAAACCTTTGCCCCCGCCTTTTTTACAACCTGAACAATAGTCTTGCTGCTCTGATCTAACAAATCAACATCAAAAGCGCGTAGTCTGACACGAATCTTTCCGTTAGGCATTAAAATATCCTCCAAAAACAAGGAAATCTCTAAAACGAACGCTCTAGAGATTTCCTGTATGTAACCAACTATTCGATAACTTTTGTTACCTGTCCAGAAGCGATTGTGCGACCGCCTTCACGGATAGCAAGTTTAAGACCTTCGTCCATAGCGATTGGATGGATAAGTTCACCGATAACCTTTACATTGTCACCAGGATTTACCATTTCTACACCATCGCCAAGCATAATTGTACCAGTGATGTCCGTTGTTCGGAAGTAGAACTGCGGGCGATAACCGTTTCTGAATGACGAGTGGCGTCCACCCTCAGCCTCTGTAAGAACATAAAGCTGAGCCTCGAATTTTGTGTGTGGGTGAATTGAACCAGGTTTTGCCAAGCACTGACCGCGCTGTACGTCTTTTTTGTCAACGCCGCGAAGAAGAATACCAACGTTGTCGCCAGCGATACCCTTGTCAAGCGTCTTCTGGAACATTTCAATGCCAGTTACAGTTGTCTGCTGAGTTGGGCGAATTCCAACAAGCTCAACTGGATCGTTCATATTAACAACACCGCGCTCCACTCTTCCAGTTACAACAGTACCGCGTCCTGAAATTGTGAAGATGTCCTCGATAGGCATAAGGAACGGCTTGTCCTCATCGCGAACAGGATCATCAAACCAAGTGTCCATAGCAGTAAGCAATTCTTCGATGCACTTTGTGTTTTCAGGATTTGAAGCTTCGTTCAAAGCCTTGAATGCAGAACCCTGAATAATTGGTGTGTCTTCAGAGAATCCATACTCTTTGAGACAGTCCTTAACATCTTCAACGCAAAGTTCAAGCATATCAGGATCAGCAATATCAGCCTTGTTCAAGAAAACAATAATCTTTGGAACGCCTACCTGACGAGCAAGCAAAAGGTGCTCGCGAGTCTGTGGCATAACGCCATCTGTACCAGCAACAACAAGGATAGCACCGTCCATCTGAGCAGCACCAGTAATCATGTTCTTGATATAGTCAGCATGTCCCGGGCAGTCAATGTGAGCATAGTGTCTCTTGTCTGACTGATATTCCAAGTGACGAGTATTGATTGTAATACCACGCTCTTTCTCTTCTGGAGCATTATCAATTTCGTCATACTTAAGGGCCTTATCACCATATTTGTTAGCACAATATGAAGTGATTGCCGCAGAAAGTGTTGTCTTACCATGGTCAACGTGACCGATAGTACCGACGTTCATGTGAGGTTTAGTTCGCTCGAACTTCTCCTTTGCCATGTGTTTCTCCTTGCCGGATAAATAAATTCCGGCACTTTTATTTTTATGTGCTGCACTTTAAGCCAGAACATTTGCCACGCATACAGACATAGCAAACATTCGCATCACACTTTAAAGCCATTTGTTTTGTGATTATTCGGACATAGAAAACGTTTTTCATTTGGCATTCCATAATTATCGAAATGCCCTGGCCGGTAACCACCAAATCATCATCTAGCATCCTGTGCCGACAACTGGTATGGTCTCCCAAGAGCCTGCCTTGAATCCACAAAGCCTCTCAAAGCCCCTGTTCACACGAAACCATCCTTCCGTCAACGACGAAAGATGCTTGCAAGGGCCGTATCCACCTGAAAGCCCGTAGGCTAACTTTACGGCGATACAAGACTGAAATGTATAAATACCATTCAGTCTGTTGATTTCAAAGACCCTTTGTTAAAATTACGCACAATACACGCAATGATAGTCTTTAATTTATACAAAATTTGAAAGAAAATTGCAAGCGGAATTTTATAAAAACAGAGTAATTTCAAACTAAAAATAAAATTTTCCACCAAGTGCAATACCGCCGCGACCATCAGGGCGAATTAACGGAACAACAGAAAGATCGGCGGAATCCAAGCGCAGTGCCTGAGCCAAAGTCTCGTTAAACTCTCTTGCAAATCTAAACGGAACAATTGCACCGATAGCCTCACCTGCAACTATGGCAAGAATACCCGCAGAACCCAAAATCACCATATCAATGTTCGGGGAGTCTCCTGAAAACGCAAATCCATAGCCAAAGCCCGCCATAACGCAACCGACAGACTGCACTATTAACTGACCTACACCACCGCGAATATTCCCCTGAACAAACGAACCGATCCCAAAACCTGCAAGATTTAAAAAACACGGTCCGATGTCCTGCTTTTTGAATTCGCTATAAAGAGAACGTTTTTGCGCATCTGTAATAGTTCCAGCACAGTCCAGTATTTCCACGAAATTCTCGTCAATCCCCTCTTTTAACAAATTTTGAATCGTCGAAAATGAATTTGAAGTGCCGGCAGCTTGAGCAAAAATCACAGAACAAAAACACAAAATTATAAAAACAAGTACTTTTTTCTTCATATTATAAATGACAAACCCAATCAAAGGCATAAAAAAACCGCCGCTTTTACACGACGGTTTGCAAGAACAGAATATTTAAACGAGGCAGCTAAAATTGCGTTGCCTCGTTTAATGCGAGTTTCCTTCAAAACCCGCTTATCATTTGCAGTTTCCGCTTGAAACTTCGCGCTACGCACTTGTTGTGAAAGCATTTCGTTGCGAAACAGCATTTTCAGCATCTCCCGAATTTGAAAATTCGTTTGTTGCTGAAAAATAAAGAACTACCACTTATAACTTGCAAACGCTTTGTTCGCCTCTGCCATTTTATGAGTGTCTTCCTTCTTTTTATATGCAGTTCCAGTGTTGTTGTATGCATCAAGCAACTCAGCAGAAAGGGTGTCCGCCATTCCATGTCCATTTCGCTTACGAGCCGCTTCAATAATCCAACGCATCGCAAGAGCTTCCCTCCGGCTTTCGCGAACTTCAACAGGCACTTGATAAGTCGCTCCACCAACACGGCGAGACTTTACTTCAACAAGCGGCTTTACATTATCAATTGCCTTTAACAAAACCTCAAGCGGATCTTTTTCAGTTTTTGACTTAAGTCTATCCATCGCATCATAAACAATTGTAGTGCAAACTGATTTTTTGCCGTTGAGCATCATACGAGTAACGAGTTTTGAAACAACCTGGCTGTTGTATTTTACATCAGGCACAACAGGACGGTTTTCTGACTTCTTATGTCTTCCCATTTTAATCCTCCACTATGCCTTTGGTCTCTTTGCGCCATATTTAGAGCGTCCACGCTTTCTATCTTCAACGCCAAGAGTATCCTTTGTTCCACGAATAATGTGATAGCGCACACCAGGAAGATCCTTTACACGACCACCACGGATCAAAACTACCGAGTGCTCCTGCAAATTGTGTCCAATTCCAGGGATATATGCTGTCACTTCTATGCCATTGCTTAAACGAACACGCGCAACTTTTCGCAGAGCAGAATTCGGTTTTTTTGGTGTAACAGTCATTACGCGCGTGCAAACACCTCTTTTTTGAGGGCAAGACTGAAGCGCAGGAGCCTTTGTCCTATTTGCTTCCGATTTGCGCCCTTTTCTAATCAACTGATTTATTGTAGGCATCGCCTTAAACTCCTATTTTATTTCCAGCAGCACCTGGAAAAATTTACAAATCAAACACCTTTCAAGTCTACCGAATTCAAAAAATGAATTCAAGTAGATTTGGAAGATTTCCCCTCACCAAATTCACCGGTTTTGATCGCCATGCCATTAAAACCGGCTAGGTGACGTACATAGTTCAAATGACGTTAATCCTGATCTTCGGCTTCAAACACTGGCTCTTCAACGCGATTTCTTTCAAGCTCTTGCTCTATTCGTCGTCGTTCAAGGATTTCTTCCATCTGAACATCAAGATCTGTATCACTACCATCATACAGCCTGATATTCTTGTAGTTCTTTATGCCAGTTCCCGCAGGAATCATGTGTCCAATTGCAACATTTTCTTTAATTCCATGCAAACCATCTGTAGCCCCAGAAATTGCCGCATTTGTAAGAACACGAGTTGTTTCCTGGAATGACGCTGCGGAAATAAATGAATCAACATTCAACGCCGCCTTTGTAATTCCCTGGAACATCGGACGAGCAACCGCCGGTTGTCCGCCTTCTGCAACAACACGCCTATTTTCCTCGTGGAACCTAAACTTGTCTACCTGCTGCCCGAATATAAATTTGGTGTCGCCAACTGAAGAAACTTCAACCTTGCGCAACATTTGGCGAACAATCACACCGATATGCTTGTCGTTGATTGAAACGCCCTGCGCACGATAAACCGCCTGGATTTCGTCCATAAGGTAATTTTGCAAGGCATTCTCTCCAAGAATTGCAAGAATATCGCTTGGATTTGGTGCGCCGTCACACAATGGCTCTCCAGCCGTAACTTTATCTCCGTCACGAACAAGCATTCGCGTTGTAGTGGGTACAAAATGTTCATAAGGCTTTTCAAATTCATCCTTGATTTCGATAATCTGTCTGCCCTTTGCTTTTCCCTTGAACTTAACCGTTCCTGAAATTCGCGCAAGAACGCAAGGATTTTTTGGCTTACGGGCTTCAAACAATTCTGTAACACGTGGAATACCACCAGTAATATCGCTTGTTTTCGCCGCTTCCTTTGGCATTCTCGCAAGAGTATTACCCGCCTTTATCGGCTGTTTATCCTCAACTTGAAGAACTGCACCAAAAGGCAAATTGTATCGCCCAAGTTCGTTACCCGCTTCATCTGTGATAAGGATTTTCGGGTCTTTAACATCAAGGTGAACATCTGTAATCGTCCGCTCGGTTTTACCCGTCTGCATATCAACTTTTTCAGCCAATGTAGAGCCAACAATAACATCTTCAAAATGAACATATCCATCGCTTTCTGCAATGATCGGATCAGAATACTGGTCGAATGTGCCGAGAGAACTTCCCGCCTTGACAATATCCCCATTTTTTATGTGAATGTTAGAGCTGTTTACAATTTCAACTTTAACCCCTTTGTTCACGATATAGACCATATTGTCACGAACAACAACCTTTCCAGATGCATTCGCCGGAACAGCATTTCCCTGTCGAACAATAAGCGTGCTATCCTTCAAAAGACTGTCTCCGTCTTTCACCGCCAATTCATCGCCATCTTTAATCTCTTCACTAGCAAGAATTCGGTAAACATCTATAGAACCTTTTCGAGTAAAGAGCCACGAACCGTCTTCCATTTCAACATGAGTTCCCTGGATATTATCAATGATTGCGTCAAAATCCAAAACAATTCTGTTGTCTTCCGTTGCTTTATCCGCAGTACCGCCAGAGTGGAATGTTCGAAGCGTCAACTGAGTACCCGGCTGTCCGATTGACTGAGCCGCAATAATTCCAACCGCCTCGCCAATTTCAACGATTTTATTTCGCGCAAGATTTTGTCCGTAGCACTTCACACAAATTCCATGCTGCGCCTCGCACGTCAAAACCGTTCTCAATTTTACTTTTTCCACTCCAGCATCCTCAATTTTTTTTGCAAGGGCAGGAGTAATATAATCATTGACATTGCAAATCAAGTCACCCGTAATAGGATGGACTACGCGCTCTATAGTATAGTGACCAACAATTCTATCAGCAAGATGAACAACAATTTCATCGCCATCTTTTATTGCTTCATAATCAATTCCGTTTATAGTTCCACAGTCCTCATCATTTACGACAACATCCTGTGCAACATCAACAAGTCGACGAGTCATATAGCCAGCGTCCGCAGTCTTCAAAGCGGTATCCGAAAGACCTTTTCGCGCACCGTTTGTAGAGATAAAGTATTCAATAACCGAAAGCCCCTCTTTAAAATTGGAACGAATCGGAAGCTCGATAATCTCTCCACTCGGCTTTGCCATAAGTCCACGCATTGCAGCAAGCTGTGAAATCTGTTTTTTAGAACCGCGCGCGCCAGAAGTAGCCATCATATAAATTGTATTAAATCCATCCTTATGGCGAGCAAGATTTTTCATCATTATATCAGTGAGTTCGTCATTCGTTCTTGCCCAAATATCACAAACACGGTTATAACGCTCCTCTCCAGTGATAACACCCTTTGAATAGTCATTTACGATTTTTTCAACATCCTTGTTCGCCTTGTCAACCATATCTTTCTTTTCAGCAGGAACAAGAATATCGTCCATAGAAAGAGTTGCACCGTAGAATGTAGCGTTTCTATAGCCACAAGATTTAATCGCATCAAGCAACTGTATTGTGAGCCACGGTCCTTGAGAGTGATACACATCTTCTATCATGGATTTTAATTTTTTATCACCCATAAGTTCATTCACATAACGAACATCATCAGGCATAGATTCGTTGAATGAAATGCGACCCGCCGTAGTTTCAATTAAGTCACCTGCCTTAAATTCGCCTTCTTTGAATGAATCTTTTGGAGCATTAACCTTTATCAATGCCTGCCATTCAATTGCACCGCTTTCCGCCGCAAGACGAACCTCATCCGCGCTCGAAAATCTCTTTCCCGTTCCCTTTGCATTTGGCTTTACGGAAGTCATATAATAAATTCCCAAAACCATATCTTGAGAAGGCGCAACGATTGTGTTTCCATTAGCAGGATCAAGAAGGTTTCGCGCTGAAAGCATCAAAGTCCAGCACTCCATTTGCGCCGCTTGCGTCAAAGGAACATGGATTGCCATCTGGTCGCCGTCAAAGTCAGCGTTAAATGATTTACAGGTGAGCGGATGAAGCTTTAACGCCTTGCCCTCAACAAGAACAGGCTCAAACGCAAGAATACCCAATCGGTGAAGCGTTGGCGCACGATTTAACATAACAGGATGCTCGCGAACAACTTCATCAAGTATACTAAACACCTCAGGGGCTTCAGATTCAACAAGCATTTTCGCCTTTTTGATATTGAAAACAACTTCCTTGTCAACAAGTTTTTTCATAATAAACGGCTTAAAAAGCTCCAACGCCATTTTTGTTGGAAGACCGCACTGCCATAATTTCAATTCCGGACCGACAACAATTACTGAACGTCCTGAATAGTCAACGCGTTTTCCAAGAAGATTTTGTCGGAATCGTCCCTGTTTACCCTTAATCATATCGCTAATTGACTTTAAAGGTCGATTTGACGCGCCTTTTACAATGCGCTTTCTCTTTGAATTGTCGAACAAAGAATCAACCGCCTCTTGCAACATACGCTTTTCGTTTCGGATGATAATATCTGGAGCGGCAAGCTGCTGCAATCTCTTCAAACGATTGTTTCGGTTTATAACACGTCGGTAAAGGTCGTTCAAGTCAGAAGTGGCAAATCGCCCTCCGTCAAGCTGAACCATCGGACGCAGTTCAGGCGGAATAACTGGAATAACATCAAGAATCATCCAAGACGCTTTGTTTCCAGAAGAGCGGAAATCTTCTACAATTTCAATTCTCTTCAAAAGCCGCTTGTCGCTCTTCGAGCCTTTTTCAATCATTTTTTCTCGAAGTTCCGCCACTAACGCATCAAGATCAATATTGTCCAAAAGCGTTTTTATTGCTTCCGCACCCATATCAGCAGTAAACGTTTCGCCATAACGCTCACGAGCCTCAATATATTCATCTTCCGTAAGCAGTTGCATTTTTTTCAAATCTGTGTCGCCCGGATCTATAACAATATATTTTTCGTAATACAAAACTGCACGAAGCCATGCAATCTGCATATCAAGCAAAAGCCCCATTCGGCTAGGAACGCTCCTATAATACCAAATATGACTTACTGGTGCCGCCAATTCAATGCGTCCCGTACGCTCACGACGCACTTTAAAGTGAGTAACTTCAACACCGCATCGATCACAAATTACGCCCTTATAGCGAATAGACTTGAATTTTCCGCAGTAACATTCCCATTCCTTTGTAGTTCCGAAAATGCGCTCGCAAAAAAGACCGTCTTTTTCAGGACGTAACGTGCGGTAGTTTATAGTTTCAGGCTTTTTTACTTCGCCATAAGACCACGCGCGAATTGTTTCGGGAGAAGCCAATTTAATTTTTATACTTGAAAAATCTTGAATATCACGCATTTTTATCTCCTATGCATTCCCTATAAATTTTCCTTGTCAAATCCCGATGCCGTCTTGTCAATCAACTCTTGATCGCGCTCTGTAAGAGCAATTTGCTTGCCCTTTTCATCCCAAATAGAGAAGTCCAGTCCCAAACCGCGAAGCTCCTGAACCATAACATTAAATGCCTCTGGAACTCCCGCTGGAGATGTTGGATCTCCCTTGACGATTGACTCATATATTTTAGAACGCCCGTTCATATCATCGGATTTGATTGTCATCATTTCCTGCAATGTGTTTGCCGCGCCATACGCCTCCAACGCCCACACTTCCATTTCACCAAGACGCTGACCACCAAACTGTGCCTTACCTCCAAGTGGTTGCTGAGTAACAAGCGAGTATGGACCTGTTGAACGCGCATGCATTTTATCATCAACAAGGTGGTGCAACTTCATAAAGTAAATCACGCCAACAAAAATCGGGTTTACAAAGGGCTCGCCTGTTCTTCCATCATGAACAACCTGCTTTGAATTACCGGCAAGACCCGCCTCCTCCAACTTTGCTGAAATCTGCTCTTGACTTGGAGACTGGAACACAGGAGATTCAAAGAACTGGTTCAAATATCTTCCTGCAATTCCAAGTTCACTTTCCATAATCTGACCAATATTCATTCGCGAAGGAACACCAAGCGGATTTAAGCACACATCAAGCGGTGTGCCGTCCTCCAAATAGGGCATATCCTCAATCGGAAGAATTCGAGCAACAACACCCTTGTTTCCGTGTCGTCCTGCCATTTTATCGCCTTCACGAAGTTTTCTCTTGTTGGCAATAATAACTTTCACAACCTCATCAACGCCAGGAGAAAGCTCATCGCCTTCCATTCTTTTCATCCTCTGAACATCAATGACAACACCCTCAACTCCATGCGGAACATGAAGTGAAGAATCCCTCACATCCTTTGCTTTTTCACCGAAGATCGAATTCAACAGCTTGAATTCAGGGGTTGTTTCCGTTTCACTTTTTGGAGTGACTTTTCCAACAAGAATATCCCCAGAACGAACTTTCGCACCAATTCTGATAATTCCCTCGGCATCAAGATTGTCAAGTGCCTTTTCAGCAGTATTAGGAACGTCACGAGTAATTCTTTCAGGCCCTAACTTTGTCTCTCGAATCTCAATAGAAAATTCTTTGATATGGATAGTAGTATACATATCCTCGCGAACGACTCTTTGACTTATAAGAACAGCATCCTCATAGTTATATCCATTCCACGGAACAAAGCCGACAAGAATATTTCTGCCGAGAGCCAACTCACCATTGAACGTTGCAGGTCCATCGGCAAGAACATCTCCCTTGTTTACATGCTGCCCAACTTCAACAACTGGTCTTTGATGGTTGCACGTATCGTTGTTCGTTCGCTGATATTTTAAAAGTTTATATTCGTTGATTTCGCCAGCACTTGTATCCGTTGGCTTAACCTTTATCAAATCGCTTGAAACATAAACGACATCTCCCTCATACTTCGCCTTAACTAAAACGCCAGAGTCGTAAGCCGTTTTCTTTTCCATACCAGTACCAACATACGGTGGTTCTGGGAACAAAAGCGGAACAGCCTGTCTTTGCATGTTACAGCCCATCAAGGCACGGTTAGCATCGTCATGCTCAAGGAACGGAATAAGCGAAGCCGAAACAGAAATAACCTGTCGCGGAGAAACATCAATATATTGAATGTCCTTTACATTTCTCGTTGTATAGTCGCCCTTATGTCGGCAAGAAATCATTTCAGAAGGGAAGGAACCAGTTTTTTCATCTATTCCCTCAACCAACTGACCGACATAATACCTGTCCTCATCCATAGCGGAAAGATACTCAATAGTATTAGTTGCCTTGCCATCCTCAACTTTACGGAATGGGGCTTCAAGGAATCCATACTCATTTATTTGCGTAAACATAGCGAGAGACACAATCAAACCAATGTTCGGACCTTCAGGGGTTTCAATCGGACACATTCGCCCGTAGTGAGAATAATGAACATCGCGAACTTCAAAACCCGCTCTGTCACGGCTAAGACCACCAGGACCTAACGCATTCAAACGGCGTTTATGAGTCAACTCCGAAAGCGGATTTACCTGATCCATAAATTGAGAAAGCTGGCTTGAGCCAAAGAATTCGCGCAACACCGCCACAATCGGTTTAATTGAAAGTAAATCCTGTGGCTTCAGCGTTTCCGTCTCTTTTTGACCCATTCGATCTTTTACGATGCGCTCCATTTTCTTGAATGCCGACTTCATCTGATTTGTAAGAAGCTCTCCAACACATCGAATTCGACGGTTTCCAAGATGATCTATATCATCAATAATTTCCTCGCCAATATAAACCTTGATGAGAATTTTCATCGTATTGATAACATCATCTTTTATAAGCGTATATTCTTGCACATCATCACTATAATTGAATTTCTTGTTCAATTTATAGCGACCAACCCTGCCCAAATCGTATCGACGTTCGCTAAAGAACAGAGAATTCAAGTCCTTTTCCGCCGCCTCAACAGTAACTGGTTCACCAGGCTTTAAAATTGCACAGATGGCTGAAAATACATCTTCTTTTGAAGGCTCATTGTCAACAGACCCTTCCTTTACATAACGAACTTCCTCTTTCTCAAAGCAGTTTATAATAATTTCAGAATCAAGTGATTCGTTTTCCTCTTCTTTGTTGTTTGGATTTTTCTTTGTGTTAAAGCGAATCAAGCACACTTCCTTGATTTCGTTCGCCACAAGGTCATCAATATCATGAGGATGAAGACGAACGCCTGCATTAAAAAGACGCTTTTCCTCTCCGTCCTCACCCGTTATGACAACCGCACGCGCTAAAACTCTATCAACAAGAGACTCTCTTTCTTCAGGAGTGTCTCCAATCTCTACATTCTCTGTGACATAGAAGCATTTTATGATTTCTTCCCTTGTGGTATATCCAAGAGCGCGCAGAAAAAGAGTGCCTAATATTTTTTTCTTGCGATCGATTTTTGCATAAATTAAGTCTTTTTTCTGATCTATTTCAAATTCAAGCCAAGAACCGTGATAAGGAATAATGCGGCTTGAGTAAACGCCTTTTTCGTGCTGAAAAATAACTCCAGGCGATCGATGTATCTGAGAAACGACAACACGCTCCGCTCCATTGATTATGAACGTTCCTCGATCCGTCATAAGCGGAATATCGCCCATATAAATATCTTTCTGAATAATGTGCCCATCGTTAAAGAATGTCAAGTCTATTCGGGCTTTTAAGGGAACAGAATATGTCAATCCCTTTTGCTTGCATTCCAACTCATTAAACTTAATGTTGGCATAATCAAGCTCATAATATTCGAACTCAAGCGACATATCGCCGTTCGGACTTTCAATTGGAAATATAGAAGCAAACGCTTCTTGAAGACCTTGATTCAGTGGTTTTTCACCTTTCTTTAGGCGTTCTGCCTGAAGAAAATTTTCGTAAGAAGAAGTTTGAATTCCTATCAGATCCGGCACATCCATAGAACTTTTAATGTCCTTGCCGACATACTGACGGTTGATTGTTCGGGTTTTTGCGAACATCATTTCCCCCTGTCATATAAGTTCAACCAAAAATCTGCTACATTTGGTAAACTCCGCACAGCACAGAAACGGTTGATCGCCTTACGGGAATAAGGCATGTAAAATATCGTATAGACAATGAAAACTGCAAGGTACAAAGCCCTTGCAGTTTTTTTATAAAGTTAGAAAAACGCGCTATTTTTTGCTAGCTTTTCCACCAGCCTCAGTGATTTTTGCAATCAAAGCATCTGCATCAGCCTTGCTTACGCCCGCTTTAATCTCTTTTGGTGCGCCTTCAACGAGTGCTTTTGCCTCGCCAAGACCAAGACCTGTGATTTCACGAACAACTTTGATAACAGGAATCTTCTTTGCCGCATCAAAGCCATCAAGAGTAACAGTAAATTCAGACTGCTCCTCTTCAGCTGCTGCGCCTGCTCCTGCCGCTGGTGCCGCTGCTACAGCAACTGCTGCTGTAACTCCGAATTTCTCTTCCATTGCTTTTACAAGCTCTGAACACTCAAGAACTGTCATTCCTGAAATTGCTTCAAGAATCTGATCTGTTGTTAATGCTGCCATATTGTCTTCCTCACAAATATGAAAATATCACTCTCAAAGAGAGTCGCAGTTGCCACCCATACGGACAGCCTGCATTTTAAACACGGACAGTCAGACAGCTTCTGAAGCCTGACCGTGCATTTTTTAATACAGTATTGTCTCTTCAAAACGCGCTCAAACAAACGCGGCAATTGAATCGAACAATCCAATAAAACTTACTCCGCAGATGGTGCATCAGCCTCTGGCGCAGGAGCGGCTTCTGCCTTCTCCTCTGTCTTTGCAGGTTCTTCCGCCTCTGCTTTTGGAGCCGTCGCCTCGGTTGCAGCAGGTTTGTCGCCCTCCGCCTCTTTCTTTTCAGCGTAAGCCTTAATAGTGGCTGCCAACTGGCGAGCAGGACCATTGATTGCAGACATAAGCATAGCAATAAGCTCTTTCTTTCCAGGAACTTTTGAGTAAGCCTCTATTTTAGCGGCATCAAGAATTTCCTTGTCAACACATGCTCCTTTAACAGAAAGAACTGGAACTTCCTTTGCAAAATCAAAAAGTGTCTTCGCAACAACATTTGAATCCTCTTTAGACATTGCAATAACGGTCGGTCCTTTGAGATACTCCGCCACATTATCAATTTCCATTTGCTCAAAGGCAATGCGTGCAAAGTTATTTTTCATAACCTTTAAAGTGGCGTTTTGCTCTCGCAACTTTTTGCGAAGCCGTGTAATCTGTTCAACGGTCATTCCGCGATAATCAGCAAAAATAAAGTCATTATATTCTGAAAGAGTTTCTTTTGCGTCTTTAATAGCCTTTGTTTTTGCATCTTGTACTTTTTTTGCATACAGTGCCATAATTACTCGCCCTCCTTCATAATATCAACCCACACTCCAGGTCCCATAGTGGAACTAAGTGAAACAGAACGAATAAAACCAACCATTCCAGCGGGGGCTTTTCTGCTAATCTCTTTTACAAGAGCGTTTACATTTTCCACAATTTTTTCAGCGTCCATCGAACACTTGCCAACTGCAATATGAATCGCTCCGCCTTTATCAGCGCGATATTCTGTGCGTCCTTTTTTCAACTCGTTGATTGCCGTCACAATGTCAGTTGTAACAGTGCCAGTCTTTGGGTTCGGCATAAGACCTTTGCGTCCTAAAACCATACCTAAACGACCAACATCCTTCATCATATCAGGGGTGGCAACAGCAATGTCAAAATCAAGCCAGCCGCCCTTTACTTTTTCAACATACTCATCACCAGCATAGGTTGCACCTGCATCAAGAGCCTCTTTTACGCGATCTTCACGACAGAACACAAGAACTTTTTTCTCGCCTCTAAATTGATTCGGAAAAACAAGCGTATCACGAACAGAAGCAGACTTGTCCATTTTGAGAGAAAGATGGGCTTCCACCGTTTCATCAAAATTGGCAATCTTCATATCCTTTACCATACTACACGCGGCGGCTACTGAATATTTTTTTGTCAAATCATATTTTGCAGCGGCTGTGCGATATTTCTTTCCATGTTTCATACTACTGCTCCACCTCTACGCCCATACTGCGAGCAGTACCGGCAATGATTTTTTTTGCTGCCTCAATGTCATTTGCATTAAGATCCTTGAATTTTGTGTTTGCAATTTCATCAAGATCTTTTTTAGAAAGCGTACCCACTTTATTCAAAAGCGGATTTCCAGAACCTTTTTCAAGTTTCAACGCTTTTTTGATAAGAACTGCCGCAGGCGGTGTTTTTAGCTCAAACGTATACGATTTGTCTGCATAAACAGTCAGCACAACAGGAATGATAAGACCTTTTTCCATTGACTTTGTTCGGTCATTGAATTCCTGAACGAACTTCGGCGCAGAAACGCCATGAGGTCCAAGAGCAGGTCCAATCGGAGGAGCCGGAGTCGCAGATCCCGCAGGACATTGCAATTTGATTACGGCTGTTACCTTTTTAGATGCCATTTTTTTCTCCTAAAATTGGTATTGAGATGACAAAAAGCCACCTCGTAACGAAACGCCTTTATCCAACGGATTTGCATTTCTCCCAAAAACAGGCAATGTTCGCCGGCAAGCGAACACCTGAAATTGTTAACTAATTTTTTCAACCTGAAGGAATCCTACTTCTACAGGAGTTGCACGACCAAAGATCTGAACGTTTATGCGAAGTTTGTCTTTTTCAACATTAACATCTTCAATGCTTCCACTGAAATTCGCAAACGGACCATCGGTGATTTTCACTTTGTCGCCAACAGTGAATGACTGCTTAACCTTAACAACCTTTTCGCCTTTTATTGCGCCGGATTTCAAAAGCAGATTCTTTGCTTCATCAGGTTTAATTGGACGCGGACGCTCATTAGGATTTGAACCGACAAAACCAGTAACTCCCTGAATTCCTCTCAATGCAGAACACGTTGCCTTCCAGCCAATTTCCGGCAGGTCTAGTTCAATCATAATATAGCCGGGAAGAAATTTATCATGACGAGACTTTTTCTTTCCATCTTTGATTTCAACAACTTCTTCAACAGGAACACGAATATCGGTCACAATAGCAGGATCAAGTTCTTTTTTTTCAAGAAGGGCTCTTATTGCACGTTCAATTTTGCCCTCGTAACCCGTATATGTATGAATAATATACCAGCTTTTTGCCATAAGGCTCCTCTATCTCATTATAAACTGGAAGGCCTTTGAAAAGCCAAAATCCAACAGCCCTAGAATCACTGCAACAATGATAGTAGAAACAATCACAACTTTCAAAGAAGCAAAAACATCTTCGCGAGTAGGCCAAACGACTTTTTTTAATTCTGCTTTACTTTCCCTAAAGAACTGTCCCACTTTTGACATTTAATTCCTCCAAATATGGATTAAATAAAACAGGGCCGGCAGGACTCGAACCCGCGACACTCGGTTTTGGAGACCGATGCTCTACCAACTGAACTACAGCCCTAAAATATTCTATCCGTCCGAAAAACGAACGGAAAAAATGCATTATTTTACTTTTGTCTCTTTATGCATGGTATGCTTGTTGTCAAAAGGACAATACTTTCTCAACTCTAACTTACCTGTGATATTCTTTCTGTTCTTGTAAGTCGTATAGTTTCTTCTCTTGCATTCAGAACACTGCAACGCGATAATTTCGACCGCACCTTTCTTTTTGCTTCCCATAGATAACCCCTATTTTATAAAACCTCGCTTGAAGCCCCCGTGCGGGATTGAACCGCAGACCTCAGCCTTACCATGGCTGCGCTCTACCAGCTGAGCTACAAGGGCATTTCAGCGCAAAATAATATGTGTCTTACTAATATATACGAACAAATAGTTTATGTCAATAAAAAACACGAATAACATCAATCTTTTTTCCATGCGTCCACGGCACGATACATTTTGCCCCATTCCGAGTCTTTTAATTTTGTGTCATTGTGTGAAAACACCAATGACATTTCGCCTGACGCAGTGCAAATAAACACAATGTTTCCGTTCATTGGTTCATACCCGCCGATTGATTTTCCAGTCTTTTTATCATATCCACCTGACGCACCGTATTGAGTGCAATAAACATCCTCCGTATAAAGTGAAATGCGCTTAATAAAGTCCAAAGCGGGAAAAACGGTGTCACTATTTTTTGTGTATTCAGTTGATCCAACGCTACAGGAAATGCAAACAACCTGCGGCTGAATCACAGACAGCAAGACCTCGCTCGCAGCAGTATAACTTCCGTGATGCCCACCTTTGTAAAACGTTGCACGAGGCAAATGTGGATTGCTTTCAACGAGTGAAGCCTCCCCATTTTTTTCCAGGTCTCCAAGAAAATAATAGTGTGTTTTCCCGCCACTGCTATCTGTACATGTAAAAAGCACGCAAACAGAAAAGTCATTTTCATTTGAAGTGTGTGTTTCATAATATTTTTGATAGAGAATTTCCATAGTCATTCTTCCATCCCCTGTTAAATCATACACTCGCTTTGCCCCGTCCGTTTGGTTATAACACTGCAACGCTGTATAACATACACTGCCTTTTTCACTAGACAACTCTGCATCCCTTTTTTCACAATAGGACTTATAAGCAGCAGTAGTCTTATTTGTTCTTGCAAATTGAATTATTGTCTTGCATTCATAGCGTTCAAATATGCACGGGCAGGACTCGCTTCCAACAAAACCATATATGTGATCTGCATCCGCATGGGTGACAATAACATATTCAAGACTTCCATCCTTGCAATACCTGTCAATATAGGCGGATGTTGTATTGGGGCTGCCTCGCTCGCTTCCTGCGTCAATTAAAATGTCAGTTTCCCCTGCCTTTATATAAATGCTGTCGCCATTTTTGTTGCTTCCAAGCATCATAAGATGAATTGAAAAGTCGTCATCATTCAGCGCAATTTTCCCTCCGTTTACAACAGTCTTAATCTTCTGCGCTTCAGAAGACGAAAAATCAATTGCATGTGCGTTAGAAAACGTGCAAAATAGAACAAAACAAAAAAACACTGTAAAAAAAGCATGGCGTTCAGCCTGCTTAAAAAATTCCACCATAAATTTCTCTCTATGCATACAAACAGTTTGTAAATTGCACCTATTATAAAGAAAACTTCTCTTGTCGTCCAGCAAAAGGGTAGATATTTTCTCTGTTACAGGATATACTATCCACCGTGGAGCAATCGCACTTGTAGGCGAAATTGTGCCTATAAATTGAAGCAAAATACAATCTTATGCAAAAAATAAAATCTGAACGCAACAAAACCATTGACTTTTTGCCCAAAGAAAACCCAGAGTTTCTTGAACGGTGCATCAGCGCAAAAGACAGGGAAACCCCTTTCCTGCTTGAAGAAATTCGCAACAACATCATATTCGGCGATCTTTTTACCGTTGCACCGCTTCTTCCGCATTCATTTGTTGATCTTTTGATCGCCGATCCCCCTTACAACATCGACAAAACATTCGGAGAGACTACGTTTCATCAAATGACTGCGGACAACTACGAAAAATACACTGAAAATTGGATTTCCCTTGTCAAACCGCTTTTAAAGCCTTGTGCATCTCTCTATATTTGCTGCGATTGGAAATCAAGTTCTGCAATAGAAAGAGTCCTTGTGCGTCATTTTACAGTGCAAAACAGAATAACATGGCAGAGAGAAAAGGGAAGGGGTTCAAAATCGAACTGGAAGAACGCAATGGAAGACATTTGGTTCGCTACAAATTCCAACAAAAACTTTACATTTAATGTGGAAAGTGTAAAAATGAGAAGACGCGTTATTGCCCCCTACCGCAATGATGGAAATCCAAAAGACTGGGAGGAAACAAAAGACGGAAACTTCCGCAACACATGCCCTTCAAATTTTTGGGATGACATTTCAATTCCATACTGGTCCATGGCGGAAAACACCGCCCATCCAACACAAAAACCCGAAAAACTGCTTGCAAAATTAATTTTGGCAAGCTCAAACAAAGGCGAAATGGTTTTTGACCCGTTTTTAGGATCTGGCTCAAGCGCAGTCACGGCAAAAAAACTGTGTCGCACCTTTTGCGGAATTGAAAAAAACAAACAATACTGTGCATGGGCGCAAAAGCGACTTGAAATGGCAAACGATGACAAGACGATACAAGGCTATGCCGATGGTGTTTTTTGGGAAAGAAACACATCCTCTCGTTTACTGGTAAATCATAAAAAATGATAAAAATAACGTAATGCTTCCTATCAAAAGAATAACATCGCCAAATGCATGCATAAATTTAACTTTGCGAATGCTACAAAAAATCAAACCGATCGCACATAAAATCCCCGTTGTTATCATCAGTCCAAAACTTGCAGGACTCACACCATAGTAAAGTCTCCTGATTATCAAAAACTCCGCACAGCCTGAAACTGCATACAAAACTATGTTCACAACATCAAGACGAGACCCAGCAATTGCATACATAAAAATTCCAGTCAAACAAACTGCAAGCACCGCAAAGGTAACCGCCCATTCAAAAGCATTGCTTCGTGCAAATTGTCCGTCTGTAGAAAGAAGAGCATACGATATATATATACAGGCAATTGACAAGAACACACCGCTACGATTTAGCCGCCGAAAAACTTCTTTTGCAGTTGCATTTGTGAGTGAATGCTGAAGCGTTGACATAAGATAATTAAAAAACATTGTCGCTCCAAAAGTGGTGTACATTGCAAGATACACAGGTATTTTGTCCGTCTCTGAAGAAGGGATATTGCCAATCGCAAGCACATCAAGCAAAACCGTTGCCACAATAAAAAGACAACATCCCAGTCCCTGCACAATCGCACTGAAGATTTCCTCTCCGATTGAATATCGGCGCAATTTTTTTTCATAGGCAATATGCCTTTTCTCTTTTTCGATTCTTCTTTGTGCACGTTTTTTTGCGCGTTCAGAGCGGGCATAATCATCTGCCGCATATTTTGCACGCAGTCTTTCTGGATCCTCAGCATATTGTATATTGATTTCACGTATTTTGTTTTCCGCGTCCTTTTCTATTTGCTTGATCCTAAGCTTCTTTTTTAGTTTTAAAGACTTTAAAGTCGAAGCACGCACCGCTTTTGCCGCAATTTCATCTTGACGAGTCATAAAACCTCCAATAAAAAAATGACAAATCTTTGTTACTACGCCTGTATTCACACAGTATATAGTCTCATTTTAACATACATTTTGTGTTTTTACTACATTTCGGCACTGTTTCAACGTAGTTTTTCCAAAATGATATGCATTTCGCTATCGGGAACAGTTTTTAGCAATTCCACCTTTATTTTTCCATCGCTGAATTCCATACAAGTGTCTTTTGAATTAGATGCCTCGCGAAAGTCTGAAACACTGAATGCGGCATTAGAATTTTTACTATCAAATAAAACCACATCCGACAAATACGTGTAGCGCAATTCGCACGTTTTGAAATCATCGCTAAAATTGATCTCAAGCCCCTTAAAGTCATTTTTCATATTTTCTGCAAGAACAAACGCCTTTTTGGAGAATGGATTTTTGCAGTCAAGTTTTCCATACAGTTCAGAGCCGCTTGGAAGATACATTTTTTTTATGGAAATTCCTGCCACTTCAACAACAAATTTCGCCTGCCCATCGACTATACAACCGCCGAAGTTACAAATCATTTCTTCTATGTCCTCACGCCCGACACCAAAAAATGAAAATTCATCCTCATCGCTATTGTCCGCCTTTTTCTCGCTCTCAAGTTGTGCATTATAGGATGCAAGCATTTCGTGTAAATATCTGTCAGAAAAATCCGCCTTCCCCACCATAGCAAATTCCCACTGGCAAGAAACGCATATACACATGAAAAAAATAGCAATAAAAAAAACAATCGACTTTCTTTTCAACACAATGGTAATTTTAACACATCTTTTGTAAAATGGCGAATATAGAAACCACAAACTGAAATAACGACACAGGATTGCTTGCATTGTGCCGCACACTTTATTGCACAGTATATGCTACCTTAAGGGTTAAGTGTGCCTACGTTATATAAATTGGCATCACCGTTTCCCGCCACACATTCAGAATATGTTACGTTTGAAATCGTGAGTGTGCCAGCATTTCTTATGCCACCTCCCTGTAATTTTGCTACACACGATGTGAAAGAACAGTCAGTAACCGTGGCTATGCAACCACTACTATTGCATATTCCTCCACCGCTGTTAGCGATCGTCTTACACCTGAGAAATGAGCAACCCGAAACTGAAAGTGTTCCCGAATAGTTATAAATTCCGCCGCCAGTTCGTCCTGCCGAGCAATCAGAAATTTCTCCCCCTTCAATTTCAATTGTTGCATTTTCATTGTATATTCCACCGCCACCAGTGCCTGAACCCTCCGATGTCGTTTCGCACGATTTGATTGCACAGTTTGTAAGCGTGACTTTAGCGGAATTACAGGCAAAAATACCGCCACCTTTAGAGATCGTTCTGTTTTCGCTTACTATGCAATTATCCATCGTAAGCGTGCCGTCAGAAACATAAATTCCACCGCCGAAAGTTGTATTATTATAATTGTTGCATACGGTCACGCCATCGCCGAGCGTTACGGTCGTGGTCGAGCCTTCAATATATAAAAGAGGATTGTTTGCACTGATTTTCTCTTTGTTTCCATCAAACGTGACGTTCGTGATTGTAACGTTCCCTTGATTGATTTCAAGCAAAATACCAAAAAACCCATCCGAAACGTCGCTTGAGCCATCGTAACGCACGAGTGGCAAATTTCTCTTACCCCCCCCCCATTCGGTCGAGAATTCCTCTTTCACCGCTTAGAAGCGTGTACGCCGCGCAGACTATGATTTTTTTTGCGTATTGAGAATCAAACAAATCGATTGCCTTTGAAAGCGTTTTCACCGACTTGCTGGCAGTCAGTCCTGAATTGGTGTCATCGCCGTTTGAGGAATCAAGGTAAATCGCGTCTAGTATTTCCGCTTCTTTCGCCTTAAGCACGCCCGCCGTACTGTCGCCATCTTTGGGTACGATTTGCCATCCCTCCTCTGACAGCGCGAACTTGTCGCAGATGTCCTGTATTATCGGTACGCCCGTGCCCGCGCTCAGAACTTGCTTTCCTGCCGCATAAGCGGAAGTTAATAACGTGATTGTGGCAACTGGGCTTGGGGCAGTGAGGTCGCTTGCAACGGTGATTGCCTTTCCGCTTACAATGTACACATCGTTCTTACCGTCCTCCCCGACCGGAATGCAAGCCTCGCCTCCTATCGTGAACGTACCGCCATTATAGATTCCGCCGCCGAAACCCTCCGCCGTGCAGTCGCTGATTGTTCCGCCTTTCATCATGAACGTGCCGTTAGAATACAAATAAACGCCTCCACCTAAGCTGTTTGCATTGTTATTGTTGATTTCGCCGTCTTCCATGGTGAATGTGCTGCCAGTCACATAAACTCCGCCGCCGTAGTAGTCCGTCGTGTTGCCAGTGATTGTCCCATCTGTCATAGTGAATGTACTTTTAGTACCAGTAATGAAAACGCCGCCGCCATGTTGTTGTGCGGTGTTTTCGCTGATTGTACCGCCAGTCATGGTGAACGTGTTACCATTAGTACTACCATAAACGTAAACCCCACCACCATATTCACTCGCAGTGTTTTCGCTGATTATTGTGCCATCTTCCATCGTAAAAGTGGCATTGGTGTACAAACCGACACCACCGCCGTACGTTGCCGTGCATTCAGAAATAGTTACGCCTGCTACAGTGCACTGCGAACCATTCAAGAACAATCCGCCTCCATTGCTCTCCGCAGTGCATTTGTAGATAGTTCCGCCCGTGACAGTGAGTGTTCCAGCGGAAAAGATTCCTCCTCCGCCCACATTGCTAGAAGTTCCTTTCGCTTTGCATGATTCGATGGTGCAGCCGTTGATTACTGCCGTGCCCGTGCCCCCATTGTAGATTCCTCCACCCCAAAGGCCGCTCTCGCATCCAGAAATTTTTGTTCCGCTCTCAATGGTAAGCATGCCGGCATCATTGTAAATGCCACCGCCACCGTAACTGTTCGCATTGCCGCCACTAATTTCGCCACCTTTCATGGTGAACTCGCCACTATAAACATAAACACCAGCACCATATTTCGCATTGCCGCCGCTGATAGTGCCGCCTTCCATCTCAAACGTGCCGGTACTAACATAAACATTACCGCCGTATCTAGACGTTGCATCATCTGCCACTGCCAATATGTTTTCGCTGATTATTGCGTCACCTTTCATTATAAATCTGCCAGAAGAAACATAAACACCGCCACCGTAATTTTGATTAGAAGAAGTGGCGCCCCTGACTTCGTTTCTGCTGATTGTGCCGCCATCCATTATGACATTACCGCCAGAAACAACTGAAATACCGCCGCCGCGATAACCCTTTGTAATGTTTCCTTCAACTTTGCAATTTTTCATATCAAGCGTGCCGCCATAAACATAAATTCCTCCGCCCTCCTCGCTTGAATTTCCACCCGTGATAGTGAGATTTTCAAGCGTGAGGTTGAGTGTGCCATATGCAGGCTTTGCGTATATGACGCGCTTTCCGATGCCCTCGACGGTGGCAGTGCCGTCGCTGTCAAGCCTTGCGCCCGCGTCAAGCGTAGCCGTGCTGGAAAGCGTCTTTATCGTGAGGTTGAGGTTTTTGTTAAGATTGATGAAGTCCGCCATGCCGTTATCGCCGAGCTTCGCGGCAGTCATACCGTCCAGCGTTCCGTCAACGTAGATTGTGTATGCGCTTGAGCCGTCGTTTATAGCGATGATTTTGTCGATTGCCTTTTGAATCGTGGCAAGCGGAGCGAGGAAACTTCCTGAATTTTCATCGCTCGCCGTGGCAGTGTTTTTGTAATCCGAGACGTCATACCAGCCCGCACCGCTTCCGCGCACGTACACTGTTTTGGACATGCTCTGTGAGACATCTTTCACCTCGCTAGACACATCGCCGTTCCACCACGTATCGGTGCATAATCCATTGATGACGTTTATGTATTCAGAAAATATGTAGATGATTTCTTCGTCTTTCTTCACGGTGAATTTCACTTGGTATGCGCCTGTAGCAATTCCGCTCGCGCCGTTTTTTTCTACAATCGTATATGTATCGGAAGCGGAATCATCTTTTTTGCAGTTAAAATTCGCTGTGTCATCGATTTCAAGCGAACACTCATCGGGCACTTTTATTTTCAGGCTGACTGTTCCCGGCTTGCTGGACGAAAGCGGGATTGCTTCGCTTATTTCAATTATGTCGCCAACTATCGAAAGCCCCGTTTTGTTTCCTGAAAGCAGCGCGGTTTCCCTTGAAAACTGCATCGCATCTTCATCCGCCTCGCCCTCCGTTTTTACGAAAGCAAATAGTTCCAGCGTGAATGTTCCGCTCGTATCGTCTGGTCTTTGGAATGAAAAAATTAGCTTGCCGTCTTCCGTTTCTGTTCCTTGAACGAAGTCTTTTGATTCGGGATTTGCAGGGATTTCATCGTCCTTATAAAGAAGAGCGGCGTAGTCAAAGTCTGCAAAGCCCATTGACGGCATTGCATGTCGCGGTGAGCCGCTAGAGACGCGGGCGGAGACAGTTAGAGTGCCGCCTTCGGAATTTTCAAATTGTTCGTACCCCCCCCCTCATTCACAGGTTTCTGCACCTCTTCGGAGAGCGTGTTTGTGCACGAGCAAAGGAGTGCGGCCGCCGCAAGCGCAAGGGGGATGACCCTGCATCCTATTGAAATCGCCTTTCTTTTTTGCATTGTGCTTCCTCCGTTGCCGCGCATTTTCATATTAAACTGTGCGCGTTTTTTCAAAATTCGCTCATTTACTGCCGTTTTCACTTCATGCGCGGTGTTTTGTCTCTATAATTTATATTATTTTACGATAAAAATTCGTTTTTGCAAAGGGGTATTTTTTGTGAGGCACGGAAATCAACTTTTACATTTTTATATAATCTTGCCTATTTCTGACAAAAACTAATTTTTTTTCCAAAAGCATTGCCGTTTTTCCCTCCTCCCGCGCGAATATATATACGGGAGGAAAAATGACAGAAGAAAAAATCATTCCGTGGGAGGAACTTCCAATCACAAACACGTTCATGTTCAACAAGGTGATGACAAGCGACCTTGACGCGTGCAGGAGCGTGATCGAAACGCTCCTCGGCATAAAGATCAGCCGCATAGAATGTGTGCAGGACGAGAAGACACTGGAGGTTGACGCGCTGGCAAAGGGCGTGCGCTTTGACGTGTACGTGTCAAACTCAACACAGGTTTTTGACGTGGAGCTGCAAATGGTCAACAGGGGCGACCTGCCCATGCGCGCACGCTACTACCAGTCCGTGGCGGACGTTGAAAATCTGAACAGGGGATGGGCTACTCCGCGCAGAAGGAAAACTACACGCTGTTTTTATGCCCGTTCGACCTGTTCGGGAATAATCTGCCAGTCTACACATTCGAGAACACTTGCAGGGAGGCCCCCGAAATAAAACTGAATGACAAAACGCTGAAAGTGTTCTATAATTTCAAGAGGTACGACATGATTCCCGACGAGGAGCGTAAGCGGCTATTGGAATTCTTCTCCAGCGGGAGGTCCGCCTCGAAGCTCACGGGCAGGCTGGACACGATACTGCATGAGTTGCAGGGCAAACAAAGATGGAGGAATGAATATATGACATGGGAGATGATGTTAAAAGAGCGGCACGATGACGGACGTGATGAAGGAAGAACAGAAGGAATTGCAATTGGTGAAAAAAGAGGAAGAACAGAGGGCATTGCAATTGGCGAAAAGCGAGGCGAGAAAAGAGGAAGAGCGGAGGGAATGGCAGCAGGAAAGATAGAAACTGCGCGAAATATGCTGAAGAATGGGCTTTCCGCCGATCTGATTACAAAATGCACGGGCATTTCAGCGCAACAAATAAGCGAGCTTTTGTAAAGTTATTGACAGTCCACTGTCCGTGTTCACAACGAAATATGAAAACAGGGGATTTTAAGGGGGATTTCCCCCTTAGGCGAGAGGGTAGCGAAAGCCTGAAATGCCCCCAAAACTTGGATAAAGTTTTGGGGGCATTTTAGGCTGTAGCGAGGGGGAGACTTCCCCCAACAAAACGTATAAAAAAATCTTACGCTTTCAATAATCTTTATGCAGGGTAACTTCACCGCTTTCAAGTGTTTTTTTAGAGCCATCGTTCATTTGAACTACTAACTTTGCATCGTCCGTTATATCAAGCACGGTACAGTGAAAATTCTTTTTTTCATCGCCAATCACTGGTGAAAAAGTTATCGTTGTTCCCAAAAGATTTGAACGGTCTTTATATTCACGCATTGCAAGGGGAAATTCTTCATCAGAGTTTTCAAGAATTTTTAAAAGTTGAAAAACAGTTTCTTGAATGAGATTGTCTTTTTTTTCAGAAAGCCATTTTTCAAAGTCGCCAGTTTCTTTCAATTTAAAATCGCATATTTTTCCAATAATCTTTTCGAGGGATTTTGGCATATTAGGATTAGGTAAAATAGTTATGCCGATTCCTATTATTGCCGCCTCTATTTTGCCACTTTTTGCATTTTCTATGCCTTCAGTTAAGATGCCACACACTTTTTTTCCATCAACAAATACATCGTTCACCCATTTGATTTTTGCGCTGACACTAAAAACGTTTGAAATTGCACGACACACAGCCACTGCCGCACTTGCTGTTATTGTGGAGGGGGCAGAAATTGCATTGTCAACAAAAATCAATGAAAAATAAACTCCGGTTTTTGCCGGAGAATAAAAACTTCTGCCAAGCCGCCCGCGTCCTGCCGACTGTTCCTCCGCCACCAAAAGCGTTTTGTGGAGAGAAGAATAGCAAGACGCATCAACGCCCGAAAAACGTCTTTTCGCTTCAGAATTCGTTGAGTCAATTATATCAAAACGTTCTACTTTTACATTTGGAATTTCAATACTCATACTGTAACTGCCTTTTCTACTAGTCACATTGCCACAAGCATATAAAACAGGCTTTTTACTATTTCAATCGGTATTTCTCCACGGCTACCAAGATGTCTTGAAATAGCAACGGCGAAAGATTATTGCAGTCTTTTGCCACATACAAAGCGCATTGCTGTGCCTCAACTTCTTCCCAAAACAGTAAACCCTTCCGCTGGGCTGGTGAATGCTATGCCACTTCCAGGTTTTGAAAGGCATGGGAGCGTTCGGATTGCGTCTAAAATATCCTTGGACTTGTTTTTATCGGAAAGAATAAAAATCATATCCTTTTCGGGAACTATTTCAACCCCAAAAAATTTTCCGTCCCCCTCGCGAGCCGTTCCCCGTGCATTTACAATCGTTCCACCGCTTGCACCTGCTTTGCGCGCCGCATCCATTGCATCATCTGCAAAACCTTTGTTTACAATTATCGTAATCAAATCGTGAGTTGTGTCATTTGCCATAGTGTTTATCTCCCTAGATTGTGAAAAAACTGATCCTGCCTTTACAAAACTTGATGCAGAAACAGTGAACAGAATTCCAAAAGGCCGCTTTTTGTCTTTGCTCGCCTCAATCATTGCATCCTTTATTTTTTCTGTTTGATCGTCTGAAGTTAAAATATAAATCAAGTCTTTTGCGGCATCACCAAATCCAATTAACTGCAAAAATGAATTCGCCGCCGTTCCTCGCCCCATTAAAATTGTTCCGCCATTCGCCCCTGAATCAACGGCAGACTTTGCAAGAACCTCTCCATAATTTCTAGGCACAATTCCAATTATCAAATTATACGCAGCCATTTTTCACCTCGGATTTTTCAGAAATTTTTCCGCTCCTCTTTTTCTTTGCGTTATATACAATTCCAAGCAATTGGATTGCAATAAGTGGGGTCATAGCGACAAGCGCAATCACGCCAAATGAATCTCCATTTCCTCCGCACCCCTGACTTGCACCAATAGCAAAGGAAAGAATAAATGTTGATGTAATCGGTCCTGAGGCAACTCCCCCTGAATCAAATGCAATCGCCGTAAAAAGACTCGGAGAAAAGATCATCAAAAACAAGGCAATTGCGTAGCCTGGAACAAGTATTTTCATAATGGAAAAATTCTGAAATGTCCTCCACAGTGCAAGACCAACTGCAACGGCAGCACCAACAGCAAGAAATGAAAGCATAAATTTTCGCTTTATTGTACCGCCAGAAAGATTTTCAACTTGATCGGTCAAAACCCAAACGGCAGGCTCTGCACACACAACAACTGCACCTAAAAGCAAGCCCGTAAAAATAAGAAGCACAATCCACATACCACCCTCTTGACTCGCCTTTTGTCCCAAGATGCCCCCCAGCTCTCTTCCTGCCGACATAAACCCGCCGTTCACGCCGATTAAAAATATAGTAAGACCTATATAACTCCACACAAGACCAACAGCCATTCGGATAATTTGATGCGGCGGCAATTTCAAAAGCGTAAACTGAAACACAATTAACATAACTACAAGCGGAGCAATTGAAAGAGTTGCCTCTTTTGCAACCACTGGGATTAACTTTATAAAAACGTTTAATCCAACTTCGCTTGCAGACTCGGCGGAAGAAACAGCCGCCTCTAAAGACGCACCACTTTTTAAAAGAATTACGCCATAAAGCAAAACGGCAAGGATTGGTCCCATTGAAGTGATTCCAGTAAGACCAAATGTATCATCATCATCCGACTTACCCCGTTTTGAGCGAACAGCCGCCACACCCACACCAAGTGAAAGGATAAATGGAACAGTCATCGGACCTGTTGTTGCGCCGCCAGAATCAAAGGCAATGCCCCGAAAACTTGCAGGCGCAAGGAAGGCAACACCAAAAATCACAGCATAAAAAATCAAAAGAACAATTTTTATCGGCAAATGCAAAACCGTCCGTAAAAGTCCAAATACGATAAAAACTCCAACGCCAAATGCAATCATGAAAACCAAGCGCATTTTTTCCACTGCGTTAAAGACAGAGTGAATTTGATCTCCGAAAACCTGAATGTCGGGTTCTGCCACAGTAACTAAAAACCCAATGGCAAACGAAACAGCCAAAAGCAAAAAAACATTCTTCTTGCTTGTGAGAGCCGCTCCCGTCTGTTCTCCGATGGGTTGAATTCCAATGTCAACGCCAAGCAAAAAGGCTGCAAGCCCAAAAATCAAGAGAACGCCACCAATAACAAATCGAATAATAAGCATAGCCCCAATCGGCGCAACAGTAAACGCCAAAACGAGGACTATTGCTATAACAGGGACAACAGAAGTTGCTGTTTCCTTAAGTTTGCTTGTAAAATTCATATCAATTATTTATAACAATTCCAACCTTTTTCTTCAATCCCGCGACACCATTTTTCAGCCCACATTTTTGCGCCTTCAAGATCATGGTCGCGATAATTTCCGCATTCTTTTGCAGTCGTGGCAGGAATAGGTTTGTCCCAAACTGCAACTTTTTTAAGCACAATTAACAAACGAGTTGCAATATACGCTTCGTCAACATCGCCAAAAACAGTAAAGTAAAATCCTGTTCTGCATCCCATCGGACTAAAATCTATTACACCGTCTATTTCATCACGGATATACTCCGCCACAAGATGTTCAAGCGTATGGATTGCCCCGGTGGACATAAATTCCACATTGGGTTGCGTAAACCGTATGTCAAATTTTGTAACAACATCTCCATTTGCCCCGACTTTTCTATCGGCTTTTCGTACAAACGGAGCGACAACCTTTGTGTGATCAAGATTAAAACTTGAAACCTTGTAATTTCCCTCGCTGTGCTCAGACATTTTTTATTACCTCCAATACGACTTTTGCGCTCATTTCAGCGGCGGTGTTTTCATTGAAAGAATATGTTTGCTCCACTGTGTCATCCGCCATATCTGAAATACATCGCAATATTACATAAGGAATGCCGCTCAAGTAACATGCATGCGCAATAGCGGCTCCCTCCATTTCAACGCAAATAGGATTGCACAATTCTTTTATATGTGCCTTTGATTCTTTTGAAGAGATAAACTGATCTCCCGTTGCAATTCGCCCCTCAACTATCTTTCGTTCGCTGTCATTATACATCGTTTTAAATGCTGCTTTTGCCAAATCTATTAACTCACGATCGGCAGGAAATGCACTGCACTTCATCTGCGGAATTTCAGTTGGTTTATAGCCAAAATACACTGCGTCCATATCGTGATACACAGCGTCTGTTGAAACTGCCATATCAAAAATACGCAAATCTCCGCCCAATGCCCCGGCAATTCCTGTATTGATAACCACGTTCACTCCAAACCGAAGAATCAATTGCTCTGCGCACAATGCTGCATTCACTTTTCCAATGCCGCTTTTTGCAACAACCACTGTTTTTCCGTTAATTTGACCTTCATTGAACGTAATGCCACCAAAAACCGTTTGCTCTACTCCGCTCCCGTTTTCCTGCATACATTTTAAAAGAATTGCAACTTCTGCATCCATTGCACCAATTATGCCAATTTTCTTTATCAATTTACAGCCTCCCTATAAAAATCTATCGAAAATTTAAAAGATAGAAAAACATTCTCCCAGTTGCAAAGGCGAAAGGTACAGTGTTCTTTTTCTTTTAATTTCTCGACTTACGGTCGCAGGGCAAAACCATGCGCTTGCGCATTTCGCACTCATTGTGGCATAGATTTTTTTCCTGCTATCGCAGCAACCACAATCAGAGCGATTTTGCCTTTTTCACTGCGCCTTTGCGAATGTTTTTTATATTTTCAAAGCTCGCATTAAAACAGGCAACAAGAGTTTTTGTTTGCCAGCCCTGTGAGCAAGCAAAAACTCGGTAGCAGGGTGGCAAAGCAACCCTGCGTACTATTTTAGTTGCCTATTTTAAACCTCCTTAATTTTCAGCAATGAAAAAAGTTTCAACTTTTGAATTGCTGAAAAAGCGATTTCGTAACGAAGTGAGAAATCGCAGTTGATAAGCGAGTTTCCGAAAGAAACTCGCATTAAAATAGGCAACGCCATTTTAGTTGCCTATTTTAAACCTTTGCTATCTTTTGACCGCTCTCTTTCCCGCACTGTTGAAACGGCAAATGACACTATCAGTATAATGCCACAAACAACAACCGCTGAGTCTGCCACATTAAAAACCGGCCATCTTTCCATTCCAAAAAACCCGTATATTTTAATGTCTATAAAATCAACCACGCCTTCTGCACGAAAAAACCTGTCTATAAGATTTCCAAAGCCACCGCCAATAACGCCGCAAAGCGCCCATCTTTGGATTTGGCTAAATTCCTTGTTGCGAAAATAAATCACTATCACAAGACACAGCACAACAAGCGGCATAATTCCAAAACAAATTCGCCTGAGCGCCAGCGGCATAGAATCGCCAATGCTAAATGCAACACCCGTATTCGCAACATGAACAATTCTCAAAAAATCACCGAAGAATTCATATCCAATGGAAAAAAGTGGAATGGTCTTCACAATAAGTGCCTTTGTAACTTGGTCTGCAATTATAACTAAAAAAGTTAAAATAAACGGCAGCCCTCTTTTTTTGTCAAAACTCATAAAAAATCCTCTATTTTTATCTTGTTGTCTATAGAATTATCAAAGTCCTGTTGGAATATCAATAAAAATCGTTTCTATTCCTGTTTCCTTTTCTAATTTTGCACGCACGAGATTCACGCCTATTGTTTCAGTTTGGTAATGCCCTGCACCAATCACATTGATTTTGCTTTCACGAACATAGTGATAAATCTCATGGTTTACTTCACCTGTAATATACGCATCAAGATTGCAAGAAACCGCTTGATTCACATCACCTGCAGCACCTCCCGAAATTATCCCGACGGTTTTAATCTCTTTTTTCCCAAACGGAAGAATTGCAAGCGGTTTTTCCCCTGGTTTTAGCACTTTTTCTGCAAGTTGTTCTATTGAAAGCACTGCATCCAGTTCCCCTTTTACGCCTATTACAGACGAACGCCATTCTCCAAATGGCTTTAGGTTTTTCAATTCCAACCGAGCGGCTAGTCCATAATTATTTCCATAAGGGTTATTTGCGTCAAGAGGGATATGGCATGCATACAGCGCAAGGTCATTTTTCAAAAATGCACTGTATCTAGCATAAACGCTTCCTGTAATCACTTCGCAATCGCCCCAAAACAAACCGTGATGAACAAAAAGTAAGTCCGCACCATTTTCCACAGCCGCAAGAGCGGTTGCTTCGCACGCATCAACAGCAAATGCAACTTTTTTTATCTGTTTTTTATCAGGTGCGCTGTTTTGAATTTGTATGCCGTTTCGAGATGGATCAGTAGCATAATCTTCAATCTTTAAAAAACCTCTAAAGTAATTGTCAAGTTCACAAAGAGTCATTATCTATGCTCCCCTTTTCATTTGTCAATAAAATTTTTGTTTCATCTGTAAAATCCGCTTCTAAAAATTGTGTTTCGGACTCTTCGGAGGCAAATTTTTCAACAATTGGAATTAACGCTGCCGTCTTTTCAACTAAAACAGCTGTTTTTTCCAAATTCGCATTTCGTCTTTTGCCAAGCGCATAAGCAACCAAAGGACGCGTTTGTTCAACAAAGCCAAAGCCTGGCGTTGGATATTCCTCTTCCGCCGCAAAATAAAACACTCCGCAAATTTCATCTCGATGAAGCTTTTCAAAGTCTTGAAGTGCAATTTCTGTCATCCAATCACCGACAAAAAGCGGAAGAACAGTATTTCCATTCAATTTTTCCGTTATGACTGGGGCTGTATTTTCTTCGTTTTCATATTCATCATCGGCATATATGTTTACTCCGCGTTCTGCATCAGCATTTTCATTTTGCTTGATAATTTCAAGAACAGCATTCATCTCCTGCATGGAGTTATATGTGTAGAATTCTTTTTCAAGTTCAAATTTGACAGGATTTTTAAAGTATGAAAAAAGCATAAAAAGTCGTCTAAAATATCGCACATCGCCCATTGTGTAAAACCATTTTAAATCACGTGCATAAAAATCCACTGTATACACTTTGAATCCTTTTTTTGCAAGGGAAAATGTGTATGGTGCATAGTCTGAAATGTCGGCACGCTTATCCGTTAAAAGTGCAATAATTCCGCCGTTAAAATCCTTTTCATTGACAGGTTGAATAATCCACATATTGGCGGATGGATTTTCAAATGCAGAAACTGTAAAAAATCCGCCTGAAAAAGAACCTCCCAACCTCACTTTTTGAACGTTCACATTATAATTTGTTGCATTCAAATAGACGGGGCGAAAGTAAATTAAAAGTCCAAGCTCAAAAACGGATGCAAGCAAAACAAGGATTTCGCCAATTCTAAATGCAACGCTGTAATGGTCAACATACAGTCCTGAAGCTAATCGCAAGAGTGCACGAAAATTTGTAAAAAATGCAAAAACTGAAATAACAAGCAGCAACAAGGCAAATACATCAATTCCCCATGCAAGAATTTGCAAAACGGCAAGCACCACAGAAATCGGGGCTAAAACCGCAAGAGAATCTATTCTGCTATATTTCAGGAAAAACGCTCTTGTGCTGTTAAAAATTAAAAGCACTAAAATCAATGCCTCTCCCAAAAAAGAACCGTTCATACAAAAAGAAGTGTACTTTAATTTACAGTTATCATCAAGGGCAGGGGCGGAAGATACATTGGTTTTTCAGTTTTTATTCCTCAACTTCCGCCCCCAGTTTTGCTACCTCGCAACGCTCGGCTTTACGCAAAACTGACTAGCAATTTGTAAATATGGAGAGGAAGATACATTGGTTTTGCAACTTTTATCCCTCAACTTCCGCCCCCAGTTTTGCTACCTCGCAACGCTCGGCTTTACGCAAAACTGACTAGTGAGTTGTAAATATGGAGAGGAAGATACATTGGTTTTTCAGTTTTTATTCCTCAACTTCCGGTCGCAGGGCTTTACCCTGCTTACTTAAGTTTTGCTACCTCGCAACGCTCGGCTTTACGCAAAACTGGCTAGTGAGTTGTAAATATGGAGAGGAAGATACACTGGTTTTTCGGTTTTTATTCCTCAACTTCCGGTCGCAAGGGTTTCACCCTGCTTACTTAAGTTTTGCTACCTCGCAACGCTCGGCTTTACGCAAAACTGACTAGTGAGTTGTAAATATGGAGAGAAAGATACATTGGTTTTTCAGTTTTTATCCCTCAACTTTTGGTCGCAAGGGCTTCATCCTGCTTACCACGTTTTGACTTGCAAAACTCGACAGTTCCTACTGGCATTGGGAGTCAATTCAGAAACATTACAATTCACTACCAAAACTGGCTAGTGAGTTGTAATTTGGTAGACGAAATTTAATCTTATTGGAGAGACAAAGGTATTCCGCCGGCTTCTAGGGCTTTGTCGGCACGGCGATAGTATTTGTAATATAGAATGCGCTTTAATCCGCGCAAATTCTCTCCAAATGCAGGAAATGAAATTGAAGTATCGGAAGCAGTTTTTTCAATTTGATAACTTCCGTTTATTCGCCAGCCATTTAAAAGTCCGATTGAAATTGCTTTTGTGGGACAGCCGAAAGAACAACATACACACAATGCGCAATTCGTTCCAAATTTGAATGCTCCATTTTCAAATGCAATGTTTGTAAGCGGACAATTTTTTACGCATTTCATACAGCGGATGCACTTTTTCATGTTCACCTTCATAAAAGGTCCTTGCGCCTTTGCATACAGCCATTCAATTCTCACAATTGGAACAAACCAAGCGGCAAGCACACTTTTATGCACTATTTCGCGTTTTTCACTTTGAATTTCTTGAACATTCAGACGAACAAGGGCATTTGCATATATCCACTCGCTTTTAACCATTTCAGGCGTATGGCGGAAAATCATATTGTACGGCATAACATAGTGTCGTTCACACAAAAAACGATAGCCTTTTTTTTCAAGTCTTCTGATTATTTTTTGGCTGCTATAATTATTCAGCCCAAGCCCCTCTCCGCTCGTTTTGAAGACAAATGCATTCTTTCCGTTTTGAGGAGGGAGCAACTTTGTAAAATCATTCATCACTTTTGGAGCATTAAACCCGTGTATTGGATAGGCAATCCCCACAAGATCAAAACTATCAGGAGACGGAAAATCAACATATTTTTTATCAACCATTTTCACTTGGAAAAGTTCAACTTCATAATCCGAAAAATATTTTTTATAAAGGGCTGCAACTAAAGCGGTATTGCCAGTTCCAGAGAAAAAGTAAATAATTGCCCGTTTCTTTTTGTCAACGCTATCTTGAATCATTGTGCCAGTATGACATATTTTTATACATTTCACAATACAAAAATATCACTGGATTACTAACAAGTGAAAACAAGACCTCCGCACAAGAAATTATAGCGCAGGGTATTTTTTTAGGGATTTCACTGTCATTCTCGTAAGGTGGCATTTGCGATTTTATGAAAAATGGTATAGAATAATAAGAATGAATTTCTCTAGTGTATTTCAGACTTTTTTGGACGATTTTCAAGACAACAGTGTAAAATCTGTTTGTTATATCTCTTTGCCTAACTCATCAATAGATTCTCTGCCCCGCAAAGTTATTGATGAATTTACTATAATAGACTTGGAAAATGATTTTTCTCCGTTTAAACCGTTTCTCAACATCATATCAAGTTTTTCTCCGAGCGAAGAATTGGTTTCTGAAAAATCATACATTCTTCAAAAAAACACATTTCTGTCATATTTTAAATATGGCACTGTTGAAGAACGATATGATTTGATTTCTCTTGAGGAAACATTTTATGAAAAAAGCCGCTATATAAAAACCATTATAGATTTGCTCGTGGCGCTGGGGAAAAAACCACTTGAAAAAAAGCAAAAGAATTTTTTTATCTTGAATGCCCAAAGTCTTTGCGATAGTGCAATTGAAATACTGGACTCACTTGGACAAGTCGATTTGAATTTCAAATTTATTTTTTGTTTCGATGCTCAAAAAATTGGAAACGCCTCGCCATCAATCCTTTCTTTTTTTGACAAAATAACCAGTCAGGACAACATTTTTGATTTTACCGCTAAAAACATCCAAAGTTTGCACGCACATGAAAAGAAAAATGAAAATCCAATGCTTTACAACTTTGATTTTCTCTATAAATCTCTAAAAAACGCACGAACGTTCCTTTCGCTTGAACAAGGGCGCATTCTTGCGGATTGGATTGAAACAAATAAAAATTCCCTCTATTTTTTTGGAACGCAAAAGCGCGCACTCTATTTGGAAATGGGGCTTGTCTACTTTTACAGTAAACTGTACGATAAAGCGGAACTTTTTTTGCACAATGTGCTGGACATACAATACGAAGATGAAAGAAATCTCGCCGTTTCCATATTCCTTGCAAACATTTACCGATATGAAAATTCCTATGACGTAGCCCTAAAACACATTCGTCATGTTTTACAACTTTGCCAAAATCAAAAGGACTCGCTTCTCTACGCACTTGCACTTATGACGGAATATTCGATTTCCTCCCAGTTGGACAACGTTTCTTATGAAAAATACACAACCACTATTTCCACCCTTAAAAAATGCGGTCTTATAAACAGCTATATAAGCACTATGCTTGTAATTCCCTGGTCGTTTTTATATGACAACGCATTAAGGGATAGCATTCACAAAAACATCATCAACGGATATAAACTTGCAAATGAAATTGGAAATAAATTCGCTCTTTCCACTATCTGCCACTGGTGCGGAATTCTTGCATCTCAAGAAGGAAAGACAGAAGATGCCTTTGGCTGGTATGACGAATGCAATAAAATTCGCACTGAAATTGGGGATATGAATTCCATCATAAAGATACGGAATGGTCTTTCGTATGAAGCCCTCATTCGCTCCAGATACAAACAGTCCTACGACTTTATAAACAGTTTTATCTCCAACCTTCCGCAAATGGACGACTACGCCGAAATAATCATAACGCTGAACAATATTGCGCAGGCACTTTTTTACTCCCGACACTTTGACAAAGCATCCGTTCTTTTTCAAAAAATTTTGTATTTTATGTATATTTTTAACCTTCAAGAAAGTTCTTGCAACTCATTTATGCCTAACTACAACGACATTTTGATTTACAAGACGTTTATAGACGTACACGATGGAAATATAATTCTAGCAAAAATTAACTGCCACAACATAATAAACAACGGGCGAACCATTTCTCACGATGGAAAAATAATTTTGTCCGTTATAGACGCATTGCTTTTTCTAAAGGAAGGCAATTTGAAAGAATCCACTGAGATTTTTGAAAAATGCATTACCGATTTTCTCTCAACGGGAAGCGGACTTGAACATCGCCTTGTCTTTATGGAATACGAATACGCAATCATGCTTGACTCCGCAGGACATCAAAAAGAAAGCGAAAAGTATTTTAAAAACGGATTCAACAGAGCGAAGGAAAAAAATCTTGAGTATTTTACAAAAAACAAACCCAGCATCACCTACTCCGACTATATTTATGGAGTTCAAGACTTCGCTCCTCTCAACATAGACTTAATTTATATGCAGGAAAAAACCGAAAAGGACAGAATTTTAAATCAACTGCACGGAAAACTGAAATCCTATCAATTTTTGAATAGAATTATGACTTATGGACTTGATGGAAGCAACATACAGGAGTTTGGACGAAATGTTTTGAGCGCGATTTTTGACTACACAACTGCCGATGCTGCATTTATCGCAAAAAAGCAAAACGAAAGCTGGACGCTCATTCATTCAATACAGAGAATAGAGCAAAATGTACCTGATACAGAAATTTGGGATTCTCTTTTTGTTGAAGAAAACCACTTTGAAACGACAATGATTGCCTTTGATGAAAAAAACAACTTTTATTATAGCAATATATCTCGCTTTGAATTTATCGGAGGAATTATAATTTTTCCAGGCAAATCAATCAAACTTCTCCCGGACACTATAAACACCTTGAACATAGCGCTTTCAACCATTCAGGCTCAGTTTGTTATGTTCAGTCAAAATGAACATCTTCTGTATATTTCATCAACGGACTTCCTTTCAAAATTACACAATCACCGCGCCTTGCAAGACTATTTGGACAAAGAGTCCGCCCGGCTAAAAAGTGAAGCGGAAAAATCAATGGAAGTGCAAAAGATTACCATTGTGTTTATGGATTTGGACAACTTCAAATTCTACAACGACACCTATGGACATGAAGCAGGGGATTTATTTATATCCTGCTTTGCCGCGTCGCTCAAAAAGCTTGCCCTCAAGGAGTATTTTTTCTCGCGCTTTGGAGGAGATGAATTCGTTTGCATTTTGCCAAATTCTGATTATGACGATGCAAAAAGGCTGACAAACGCTCTCTATGCAACCCTAAAAACCGAACAGCATTTTATTCCTCGACTTGAAAAATTCCTTGAAAAGAAATTGAACATAGGAAAAGAGCATTTTTTGAGTTTTAGCGCAGGCGTTTGCACAAATTTAGATACAGAGGAATTCTGCGACTTGAATTTGACTATGAGCCTTGCAGACAAATCATTATATTATTCAAAAGAACACGGTAGAAAACGCGTGTCATATTGGAATGATATAAAAAATGAAATTCCCAGTGATGATGGCAAAACAAGAAAGTCAAAATATTTAGGTGTAGAAGAAAACTAACTATGGCAAAAAAGGGCATTTCAAGAGAAAAAATAATCAACGCCTTCCTTTTTTGTGCCTTTGACAAAAGCGCAGGGTCAACATCTCTTCAAGACATTGCCGATAGCATCCAAATAAAAAAAGCATCTATGTATAACCATTTTAAAAGCAAGGATGATATGTATGAAGCGACACTCTTGTATTGCAGTGACTATTTAAACGCATTTAATTTTTTGCCTGAAAATCTTTTAGAGGATGGAAAAATTTTCGATGAATCGGCGCAGGAAACATTTAAAAAAATCATTCGCCGATATGTTCAACTGTATGAAGCAGAACCTCTTTTTCAAATTTATACGTTTATCCACACAGAAAAATATTTTAACAGCCGTGCATCCGCAATAGCCGACAAAGAATTTTCAAAAATCGAAAGCGGAATTGCAATTCTATTGAAAGGGTTTTCATCACGCGGAAAACTAGAGTGCCTTTCCGTTGAAGAGATCAAGGATCTATCAAATTGGCTTGCGTCATTTTTATTTCAGCAACTGGATTTGTACATTACCCACAAAAAAGAAACAGTCCGCCAAAATCCTGAAAGCGGAGTCGGAAGTCTTTTTGCCCTGCCCACAGACAACACCGCTTTGGGCAAAATTGTTGATACAGTAACCAAGTGGTTAATCCCATTGATACCAAACTCTCATCATTTTTAACAAGATTATAGAGAAGCCCTCGAAAAACGTGCAAAGACAAAGGTAGCGGCGGAAACAAGGAAAAAAACGATGTGTCTTCTGTTTTATTGTTATAAGACTTCTATGCCGCATGCTGGCGAAGCAATCTATTTGCCAAAACAGCTTTCAAATCTCAAGTTAAAAAAATAAAAATTTTTTCACTTTTTTTCAGAATTTTTTAAAAATACTTCAGTTTTTTGGTTAAAAAAATCTATATATATAGTTAAAGACATTTTATTACGTTATTTCACTAACTAATCATCTGACTCTTGGGATGTTATCTAAAAAATTAAAAATTATAAAATCACTTTTTCCATCCTAAGCACATCAATACACGAGGGGGTAAAAAGGAAAAATCCTTATAAAACACAAAGCCCTTGTCCATTGACGGGGCTTATTTTGTATGTTTGCGTAGCAAACTTTTTAATCTAAAAATCTCAAGGACGTAAAAAATGAAAAACACATTCAAACTCTTGTGCATATTCTATGCATTGCTCCTGCTCATTTGTGTATCTTCTTGCTCAACAGACGATTCGGACGAAAATTCAGCTCCAACCCTAAAAAGCATACAAGTGACGGAGGCAAAATTAGACTATTGTGTTGGGGACGCTCCAAAAGCATCTGTCATCGCAATATATTCAGATGGACACAACGAAATTGTTACAGACAAGGTGCAATTCACTCCATCAATCATTGAAAAAAACACCAGTTTTATCAATTGTTTTTATTCTGAAGGAGGAAACAGTGCAAATTATACATTGCGCATTAATGTCGGTGAGCGAACACTAAAATCTATTGAAACAGTGGAGCTTTCCCCGCAAATTGAAGGTGAAAAAGCGGATATGAGCAAACTCATAGTTCTTGCAAACTACTCAAATTACGACGTAGAAAAAATAGACTTAAACGAAATTGAGTATAGCCCGATCGACCTTGTCACCGCAGACGATAATGGAAAAGCAACATTGACAATTACATACAAGGATATAACCTATAACATATCCCTTTCTGTAATTCAAAAAAGCAACGCTTCTATCTCGTTAAAAAGTGTCACCGCTGCAAGTTTAAAATCATACACGCAAGGCGAATCCTTTGACAAAAAACAAACAGTAGTTCTTGCCGTTTACTCTGATGGAAGTACAAAGGACATTTCAAGCGAAGCACATTATAGCGCACCTGAACGATTTTCCCTTGGAGAAAACGACATTTTATTCACCTATACAGAGGGAACGATCACAAAGTCCTGCACATTAAAAATCACGGTCTTTGCAAATACAAGTGAAAACGAGTCTTCCACACTATTAACGCCTCCAACGCTCACTGCCCTAGAAGTTTTTGGACAAAACGCTTACACTTCGGGAAAATCGCTTGATACATCTAAAATTGTTCTTCTCGCGCTTTATTCAGACGGCAGCATCAAAAAAATTGAAAAGGGGTTTGACTTCTCTCCAGAAATATTCAATGAAAGCACAAAAAATATTGAGTTTTCATACACAGAAAACAATATCACGGTAAAATATACATTCCCTATAACAGTGCAATGCGAAGTATTTGATCCGACAGAAGGCGGTACAATTCCTGCATACAATCAAACGCTTTTAAACACCTATGGAATTGGGTTCGGCTTCAATGTGATTACCGCCCCCTATTTTGACACGTCATATAAAAGCACTATGAGCATACTCAATTCTTCAAAGCTGACTGAAAAATATGTATCAAAGGTAAAAAACTCCAACAACACAACGACAGGCGAAGTAATCAACAACGCTATCAGCGGCTATGCAGAAAACTATTCAAATTCACTGAACATTCCAGACATTTCGCTTAACGGAGGGGTTAAAGTCTTTACGGCAAGCATTGGGGTTTCTTTTAAAAGCGTTGACATTGAAAAATTCACTTCAAAGTCAAATCAACTGTTCTACACTCACTATGACTACAGAAAGCCGTATTATGTTCAAGTGGTTAACATTACGCCGGACAAATTCCAGCACATTCTTTCGGACAATTTTCTTGAAGACGTAAAAGGAGAATCTTCCAAAACAAAGGGTCTTTCTGTTGAAGAACAAGCCGCATACATAATAGACACCTACGGAACACACCTTATAACAGGCATATATCTCGGGGGACGCTATGAATATTCTTATGCCTTTGCCTCCGACTCATCAGAACTTATCGGAATAATCGAAAAAGATATAGGCGTAAAATGTTCTTTTGATCTTGGAATTTCAGGTGCAAGCGGAGGAATTTCTTCGGGGGTGGAAAATGGAGAGACAATAGAAACGGTTATAAAAAACGACAATGTTGAAAGTCAATTCAACGCAGTGATAATGGGAGGTGCATCAAATTCTGGCGGATGGACTGTCGGTAGCATGAAAAACGCGTATCAAGAATGGCGACAATCGTTCAATGACATTGACAGTGAAACAGGAACAAGCAACTGGGTTCCTGTTGGCGTTACAAACAACGGTTTGCTTGGAATTTGGGAGTTAATACCGCAAGGCTATGAAACGCTAGCAAACGCAATCATCGAAAAATACAGGGCAGACGCAGCGGAAGTCTATAGCACGATAATCGAAAAATACGCCCCAAAAGCAAACATCCCTCAGCCTGGCACAATAGATTCCACCACCTCAGAGGAAGACACTGTTGTACTTCTTGATTTTTCTAGTTGCTATTCCAATAGTCCAAGAAGAGATTTTTTTGCCCCCACAAACTTTTCAAATGAACAACTTGCAAACGTGTACAAAGACGGAGTTATTACGGTTGTCGATGCCATTGGTGGCGTGAAAAAAACTAAATACATAATCAAAGGAGCATACAATCAAAAATACAACAATAACGAAACCATATCTTCAAAAATGCTTGGACTCCTTATTGACATACAAGCGGAAAATCCAGTTGAAATAGAACTTATAGATATGTCTTTTCAAGCAAAGGCAGGCACGTCTGCGATTTTATATTCTGGAGAAAAAACTCCTGAAATAACACTGAAAATAACGGGTGAAAACTCTATTTCTCCAAATAACAACGATGTAAACTCAAAGCCAGTAGCAACAATTTTCTTCGATAAATATAAACAGTTAAAATTAACAGGAGAAGGAAATCTTACAATCACAAGCATAAGCGGTCATCTTGGCACAAGCGGAAAAAATGCAGGAGAAAACGGAGGAGACGGAACTGATGGAGCAAGGGCAATTTCCGCCGGCTATCTTACAATTGATATGACAGGAAATCTCACTTGTTATGGTGGAGACGGAGGAAACGGCGGGAACGGTGCACAAGGAAGAGCGGCAGATTCAAGTGCTGGAATTTCTGCTGGAATGGGTGGCAATGGTGGTAGCGGTGGCAAAGGCGGTGCCGCCCTGTATATAACAACCAAATTGGATTACAAGCAATCAGGAATCATATCTCTTCACTCTGGAAAAGGTGGCTACGGTGGAGATGGAGGGGCAGGAGGAGATGATGCAAATGGGGGAAACGCTGGTTCTGGAGGACATGGAGGAAAGGGAGGAGCGAGCGACTACTGCATATTTGTGGACGCCCCTTTTAAAAATGCAATATATAATGTAAAACTCACTCCCCACAAATGCGGGGAAGGTGGAAATGGTGGCAACGGAGGAAATACAACAGGCTCTGGAAAATGCGGAACCGGAGGAAACGGAGGAAATGGCGGAGAATGCCATATTGCAGCAGGAATAAGCGAATGCACACTTGCACCTATTTGGTCATCTAGCAGTGGCAATGGTGGTAACGGTGGAAACTGTGGCGCAGCATCAAAAACCAACTGCCATTCAACGCCAGGGAAGGGCGGTAGTTTTGGAAAAATTGTAAGTTCCGTATCGCACTCCGTGCCAAATGGAACAAATGGAAATAACGGCGTTTCTGGAACAACCAGTACTAAATAAAGTTTACATCTAGCGGCAACAGCAAGAGACTACAATTGCGTCGCTAGATGTATATGAAGTTTGCAAGAAAAGTAAAGGAAAGTATATGAATAATATGAAAATAAACAATTTAAAAAGCGTTTTTACTGCGGGGCTGTTGGAATTTCTTGTTCTTTTTGCTTTTGGAACTGTGTTTCTCTCTTGTTCTGAAAATGATGACAATGCACCTTTAATGACAGAGTTCACCCTCGCACTAAAAAATACAAACAGAGCATCGTATACCGCTGGCAATACAATTTTCAAAGAAGATATAGTGGCAATCGCTATTTATGAAGACAAAACCCAAAAAGACGTGACAAATGATGCAGTGTATACTGTTTCTTTTCCCTATAATTTGATTGATGGCGACAATATTATAACCGCAACGTATGCTGAACCATCAAGCAAAAAAACGGCAACATTAAAAATCGCAACGCTATCTCCAACTGAAAACAATGCGTCCAACACAGACAACGAAAACGAAGAAAAAGAGGATGAAAAGAACGATGAATACAACGCTGAAAACGGGAGTGCACCAAGTGTAAGCCTTCTCACCGCCGATGGAAGCGAAATTCTCGCTATGGACAAGACCTTGAATCACCTTTTAATGGAAAGCGGCATTGGCTATGGATATGATGTAATCAAAAGTCCGTACTACGATTCCAGTGAAAAAACAAGGGAGATGATTCTAGACGCAGAAAAACTGAAAATCGACTTTATTGTAAAAGTAAAAAACAAGGAAAACACATTAACAGGCGAAACAACAGGAAGCAATCAAGAGGAATACATAAACAATAATGCAAAAAATATGGAAATTCCTGTAAACCTCAAAATTGACGGTAAAAAAATTCCTCTTTTTTCAAACAGCCTTGCGTTCAGTTTTAGCGACAGTGAAAAGTCCGAAATCACAAAGAAGCAACACACTCTTTTTTACACATTCTTTGACTACCGTTATCCATTTTATTATCAATTGATTGACATACCGCTCATCGACTATCTTTCTGAAGGATTCAAAAATACGGTGGAAGGAAAAAATCCATCAACAAAAGAGTATTTTGAAAAAGAAGACTGGAAAAGCCTTGCTGCATATATTTTTGAACATTACGGAACTCACATCATAACAGGCGTGCAATATGGCGGTCGCTACGAATATATGTATGCAACCGCGTCAAATGATTTGCAAACTCTTGAATCTATCAAAAGCGATCTTGGCGTGAATTTTAAGCTTGAACTTAACAACATCGGAAAAATTGACACAAACATAAAATACAAAACTGAAGTGTACGAAACTCTGCAACATTCCGATATGTTTAAAACCTTCACTTTGAAAATAAGCGGAGGAAGCCCCTATTTAGATACAAGCAAAATCACTTTTGACAACACAAAGAGCATGCAAGACGGTCATAGTGGCTGGATAAACTCTCTGTCAAAAGAAGAAGTTGCCGTTGGATTAACAAACTATGGATTCACAGAAATTTGGAACATAATTCCAGAAACGAAAAACAGCAAAAGCATAAAAGAGGCATTGAAAAACCTCTATAATGAATTGGCGGAGAAAACCTATATGCAAAGTATAAAAATGTAACGCACGAGAAACATTTTTACTCACATTATTATTTTGTTGGCTTTCGTTCCTTAATTAAAAAATCAGTGTAGCCCGCATCGCTCAATCTTCGTTTTATTGTTTCAAGTTCTGAAGACGGCACTTTTGTTATAACAACGCGGACTGCACTTTTTGTTGTTTGATAGCAAATATTTCTAAAGCCCTTTTTATAAAGGGTATCGGCACATTTCTTTGCGCTGTCTACGCTTGAAAAAGATGCAATCTGAATATCCCACTGTTTTTTTTCTGCGGTAGACACAGTGGATGCCGGCTGTTTTTGCGATGAAATTTTAGACGCGGAATTTACCGTTGTTGTTTTTGTCTTCGATGGTTTTGCTTGGGACTCGCTTATTTTTTTTGCCATAATTTTTTTTGCACCCTCAGCAGTTTCCGCGCTCAACTTTGTATTTTCACCGTACTTTACAACTTCAATTTTAACATGTGCTGTTCCGCTCTTTATCATATCAAGTTCTTTTGCCGCCGCAGTTGAAAGATCAATATCCCTGCCGACAACAAAAGGCCCTCTATCATTCACTCGCACCTGCACCGTCTTATTGTTTGCAAGATTTGTCACCTTTAAAATCGTATTGAACGGCAATTCTTTGTTTGCACAAGTAAATTTGTTCATATCAAAAAGCTCGCCGTTGGACGTCTTTTTTCCGTGAAAATCCGCCCCGTAAAACGATGCAATTGCATTTTTTTTATACACTTCCAGAGAAAACCCAATTTCTGCGACAAAAAACGCAGTTAATAATAGTAAAGCATATTTTTTCATACAAACAGTATCGGCATTCTGTAAAAAAAAATTATTTAAACCGCACTCATTACACAACAATAATGATACTATCACTGTATACTGATCGTATATGCAATAAACACACGTCTTGAAATTTTTCATACTTTTTTATATAGTTTATATATCCAATCCGATGATTTTTCCAAATTGCAGATCGGAACAGGATTTTTATCCTGTAAATTCATGCTAAAGAGGAGGAGGTCTATGAACCTTATTTCTTCTACAAAATCAAATCACTACTTATTTACATCTGAATCAGTTGGAGAAGGGCATCCAGACAAACTGTGTGATCAAATCAGTGATGCAATTCTTGATGCCTGCCTAAAACGTGATCCAAATGCTCATGTTGCCTGCGAAACATTTTCCACAACAAATTTAATTTTAGTCGGCGGGGAAATAAAATTTGTAAGCAGCAATGCAAATGAAAACAAAAAATGGATTATGGAAAATGCCGAACAAATTGCACGAAAAGTGGCGCTCGACATTGGCTACAACTCTGTAGATGTTGGTCTTGATGCAAAAAATTGCAAATTCATAAACACATTGCACGCTCAGTCCGAGGATATTGCGCAAGGAGTTGAAGGAACTGGCCTTTTTAAAGGGGAACAAGGGGCTGGAGATCAAGGAATGATGTTTGGATTCGCCTCAAATGAAACGCCTGAATATATGCCTGCAACATTGATATACTCTCATAAGATTTTACAAAGGGCAACGGAGTTGCGAAAATCCGGTGAAATTGCATGGCTTCGCCCAGATGCAAAGTCTCAAGTGACAATTGAATATGAAGGCTTCAAACCCATTAGAATAGACACAATTGTTTTAAGTCACCAACACAACCCTGATATTACGCATGAGGAAATCAAAAAAACTCTTGTCGAAAAGATCATTACACCTGTTTTAGAGCCAACAGGTCTTCTTGATGAAAACACAAAGTATTTTATAAACCCAACTGGAAAATTTGTAACTGGCGGTCCTGACGGAGACTCAGGACTTACAGGACGCAAAATTATAGTTGATACGTATGGCGGAATGGGACGGCACGGAGGCGGTGCTTTTAGTGGAAAAGATCCTTCTAAAGTTGACCGTTCGGCAGCATATATGGCGCGATACATTGCAAAAAATATTGTTGCCGCAGGACTTTCTGACCGTGCGGAAGTTCAACTCGCTTATGCAATTGGAGTTGCAGAGCCAGTTTCAATTATGGTGGAAACATTTGGCACTGAAAAAGTCTCTCCAAAAGAAATTGAAAATGCTGTAAGAGAGATTTTTGACTGCACACCTGCAGGAATTATAAAGACATTGGACTTAAGAAGACCGATTTATCAACCAACTGCAAGTTACGGACATTTTGGACGGGAAGGTTTCCCTTGGGAAAAAACTGATATGGCTGATGCTCTAAAAAAACGTGTACGTTCAAAATGACACTGCTAGACGAAAAGGAAATTAGAGAGGTTTTTGAACGGTTTAAAAGCCAAAATGAAAATCCGCTGTCTGAACTCAACTGGAAAAATCCGTTCACGCTTTTAGTCGCTGTTGTGTTAAGTGCACAAGCAACTGACAAAAGCGTGAACAAGGCAACGGAAAGTCTTTTTAAAGTGGCTGACACCCCTGAAAAAATCATTGCACTGGGAGAAGACGCTTTAATTTCCTATATAAAATCCATAGGGCTGTACAGAAACAAGGCTGCACACATAATGGGTTTGAGCAAACTGTTAGTTTCTGACTTCAATGGAAAAGTTCCAGACACACGAGAGGAATTGATGCGTCTCCCGGGAGTCGGCAGAAAAACTGCAAATGTTGTTCTCAATGTTGTTTTTCATCAGCCGACTATGCCAGTTGACACGCATCTGTTGCGCATCTGTCCGAAAATAGGACTTGCCGAAGGCACAACGCCGCAAGCAGTTGAAGACTCTTTAGTCGCCCGAATACCCAAAATATATATGCAGCACGCCCATCACTGGCTCATTTTACACGGAAGATACACGTGCATCGCCCGCTCTCCAAAATGCGATGTGTGCATAATAAACGATATTTGCAAGAAAAACACATAATAGAAAGCCTCTAAAAATTTCAGTTTTTAGAGGTATTTTAAAATGCAATGTTCTATCATCGCGCTATTATAGCAACGATAGAACTCATCGGCACATTCAAAAAAAATTGCCAAAAGCAAATTTTTCGAAGTATCCACTATTTGCTTCTATCAATATCCATCGCTCATTGCGCGGTTATTGTCTTTTACACAAAGTTCATCGTAAACCAAACTGCGTTTTCGCAATGTTTGCTTTAATTCATCGGGGAATGGCATATTTCTCCAAAAGATCCCCCGAACATCTTTATCAAGTCTTTGCACACCCTCTGACTCTTTTGTCATCCACAAAACATAGTCTTCAATAAAAAACGACTTTAATTCGCCCTTTAGTTTTAGACGGTCAATATGCTGATAATACTGTCCTGTAAGCCCTTCCTCCATCCAATAATACGAGGCTTTTTCCTTGGCAACTTGCCATCGCAAATCTGCCACTGCGGTAAGAACAGCAATTTTCAAATCGCGCGGATACATTGGCACTACAATTCGCCCTCGACTGGTAACGCGGTTATACCGGTCAAAAGGTTCCCAGCAAAATCCACGATCTCCATAGGTCGGTAGCAAAAGCACATAAGGAACTATTCTGTTCGCCACATTTTTATGAATTCTACAAAACGCCCCTGGATCTACAGACTCTATCCATCGCAAAATTTCTATGACGTTCTCGCGTGTACCCGTGCCTCTCTCCGTGCAGTGGAAAAATTCTCGCGTAAAAATGGGAAACTGATTTCCTTGTCGCCCAACGGTCATCTTTGCCATTTGTCGAACAGTTTCAAATTCAATATTTGCCGCTTCAGTGTCCGCAGAGACATTCGTTGCAGAAACGGAAATCTCCCCAAGTTTGTCTTCCATGCTATCAAATGTGCCACGAGCATCTTGAAACTCATCCAAACAACGCACTAATTCCTTGTTGTTTTTTGAAAGCTGATGAACTTTATCAACAATTTCAGAAAGGAGCTTCACCTGCACTTCTGTATATGGATTCATGTGAGAATTGCCGCTAAGAATCGGCGTATGTTGACACAACCTCTCCACTCTATCCTTTAAATCTGATTCAAGCGAAGCCCTTTCCCGCTCCTTTATAGACAAGAGATTTTCCGCGCTCTGTAACTTTCCAGAATTTTTAGACTGAATTTGCTGCATACGAGATTGCTCAAGTTTTGCAGCCTCTTCTGTACTTGCTCCTTTTTTGGGAGTTCGTTTTTCATCAGTCATAGAATTTGACATTCTGCCAGAAGCAATTTCACCAAACCATTCATCAGCGTACAAAATCGGCTCTTGCATTTTATTTTCAATAAATATTTTAGAAAAAAATTCCTTTTGCTCTGGGCGAAACAACGATGGAAGCAAAACGCCAAATCGACACATCATACGCTTAGGCATAGGAAGATTTACATCTCCCATTTTCGGCACCATTCCTCGAAGCAACTCCCAATACGCCAAAACAATATTTTGTCGATAAACAGTTTTATCTTTTGGATCTTTACATGTCAAATACTTTGAAAGAATTTGGTGGACTCGCTGTGAAGATGCATTTTCATTCATAAGAGCGGTTTTGTAGTACCCCTTGTCATCAAACACCGAAGAGGGCGTGTCGTTTAAAAGATTTTCAATTTTATCAAAACCTGTCAAACTCAAGTCAACAGTATGTATTGATTTTTTCTTGCCACTGGAACTGCTGGAAGTCACAGTTGATTTTCCCATTCCGCTTCCGCCAAAATTTTGCTTGGACTTTGTTGCTGGAGTTATATCTTCAACTATGCTGTCAAAATCTGAAATGTCTACACTTTCTCCAAACGCACTACTCATTGCTCACCTCATTATATTATAGAATAATTATATCACAGCGAAAATAATTTAACAAAAAAAATAATGAAAATTAAGAAAGATTTAAAAACTGCAACAAAAATAGCAATAAAAATAGTACGCAGGATTTGTGTATTTCATTGCAAAACGGCGTTTTCAGCAATGAACAATTATATAACATCCCACTCCAGTAAAGCGTCATCATCAAACTGAGTGATGGATTTTAAATGCAAATTGTATGCATCTTTTACAAAGTCAACTCCCGCTCCCATGACGGGACTTTTCCCATTTCCACCAAAGATTTTACTTCCGATAAACGAATATATATGGTTTACAACGCCTGCTTTTAAAACGCTACAATGTATTTCCGCCCCTCCCTCAACAAGAACGCTGTCTATTTTTCTCTCCCCAAGCAATTTGAATACAGACTTCATATCAACTCGCCCAATCTCTCCCTCTCCGCACAAAGAAATCACTTCCACACCTGCTGCTTCAAGAACATTTTTTTTCTCTTTTTGAACTTCACACGTATTCACACACATAATCATCGTAGGAATTTCACTTGCCGTTTTTACAATATGGCTTTCCAGTGGGATTTTTAGAGAGGAATCTAAAATTATCCGAAGAGGATTTGAGGAATTCGGCAAACGGCACGTTAACAAAGGATCGTCCGCAAAAACCGTTCCAATGCCAACCATAATCGCCGAATATCGATTGCGCAAAATATGAACAAAATTTCGTGCGCGCTCATTCGTTATCCATTTTGAATCTGAATTCTGTGTGGCGATTTTTCCATCCGCCGTCATCGCATATTTTAATGCAACATAAGGCGTTCCCCTTGTTATATAATGAAAAAATATTGGATTCAATGCATCGCATTCAGCACGCAAAAAATCCTCAATAATGCGAACGCCGTTTTCCCGCAAAAAATTGTTTCCCTTTCCAGAAACAAGCGGGTTTGGATCACGAGAGCCCACAACAACACACTTAATTTTTGCGTCTATAATCGCTTGCGTACATGGAGGCTGCTTTCCAAAATGGCAGCACGGCTCTAAAGTCACAAAAAGCGTTGAACCTGAAATGTCGTTTCCCCGCTCAAGCGCATTTTGTATTGCCTGTCTCTCCGCATGAAGTCCCCCGTATTTTTCATGAAAGCCCTCGCCTAAAATAACGCCATCTTTTTCAATGACTGCACCAACAAGCGGATTTGGAGAGGTTTTGCCCTCCCCCTGCCAGGCAAGATCAATCGCCCGGCGCATAAAAACTTCATCTGCTGTATCTTGCATATTACAGATTTGTATACCCCATCACATATTCATCGATTTCCCGTGCGCATTCCCGTCCTTCGGCTATTGCCCATACAACGAGCGACTGTCCGCGATGCATATCACCTGCAGTAAACACCTTTGGGATAGTGGTTGCATAAGAATCGCTTCGTTCCGTTGACACCACATTTCTTGGAGTCATCTTCACCCCAAACGCCTTTGCCGTGTAATTTTCCGCCCCGGTAAATCCCGCTGCAATCAAAATCAAGTCCGCTGGAAGTTCTTTTTCACTTCCTTCGATTTCACAAAGCGTTCTTTGACCATCATTATTTTTAAATTCCACTTGCACCGTTTTAATTCCGCACACTTTTCCATCCTTTGTGTGGATTTCCTTGATCGTTGTCTGATATATTCGTGGGTCGTGTCCTTCTGTTGCAATCACCTCTTGCTGACCATAATCAGTTTTAAGGACTTTAGGCCACTCAGGCCACGGATTATTTGCCTGCCGTTCTTTTGGCGGAGAAGGCATCATTTCAAGAGCCGTCACGCTCGCCGCCCCAATCCTAACACATGTTCCAGTGCAATCGTTTCCTGTATCTCCACCACCAACAACAATAACATGTTTTCCTTTTGGATCAAAAAACGCTCCGTCCGTAAGGTTTGAATTGATCAAAGACTTTGTAACGCTCTTTAAAAAATCCACTGCAAACAGAACACCGCTTGCATCTTCATTCAAAACATTTAATTTTCTCGCTTGTTTTGCACCGCAACACAACGCCACTGCATCAAATTCCGAAAGGATCTTGTCCGCCTCACTATTTTGTCCTACATCAGCATTTGTAATAAATGTAACGCCTTCCGCCTTCATAAGTTCAACACGACGATCAACAATTTTTTTATCAAGCTTCATATTTGGAATCCCATACATCAAAAGACCGCCTATTCTGTCATCCCTTTCATAAACAGTCACCGAGTGTCCGCGGCGATTCAGCAAATCCGCAACTGCAAGCCCCGCAGGGCCTGAACCAATAACGGCTATTTTCTTTCCGCTTCTCACCTTTGGAATTTGAGGCTTCATATATCCTGATTCAAACGCACGTTCAATTATATATAGTTCATTTTCATGTATGGTAACGGCATTTTCATTTGCAACGCCGTCTCCAGAATTTCCACAATTGCATGCCTTTTCACAAAGGGCGGGACAAACCCTTCCAGTAAATTCAGGAAAGTTGGAAGTCTTTAAAAGCCGCCAAGCCGCCATATCGTATTGCTTTTTATAAAGCGCATCGTTCCATTCAGGAATAAAATTGTGAAGCGGACAGCCTGTAACCATTCCAGAAAGCCTGATTGCGCTTTGACACATCGGAACTCCACAATTCATACATCGAGAAGCCTGTTTTCTGCGCTCGTCATCATCAAGGTGATTATGAAATTCATTAAAATTATTTATTCGCTCGGCAGGGCTAATCCAACTGTCCTCAACTCTGTCATATAATAAAAATCCGTCATTCTTTCCCATATACATCTCCCAAATAAAAAGGCGTTTAACTAAAAAGACAAATTTTGCCCTTCGTCAAACGCCATTGTTTATAATTGTACTATATAATAAATTACATAAAGTTACAAGGTTATTGCTTCATTTACTCACTAAATAGAGGCAGCGGAATATAAAAACTGAAAAAACAGTGTATCTTCCGCCATTTGTAATTGCATTTTTCGTCTTTCTCTTATATTATAGCGGATATGGAAAAACTGAAAATTCTTTTAGCAAAAGGGCGAATTTATGAATCGGTCTATGCACTTTTAAACGATGTGGGGATTTCAATTCATCTGCCCGACAGAACATACTTTCCAACAACAAATCAAGATGATCTTGCTTTTCAAGTGGTAAAGCCCCAAATTACAAGCCTGTTGCTTGCGCAAGGCAAAGCGGACGTTGGATTTTCTGGCAAAGACTGGGTTTTTGAAAATGGCGTTGAAAACGACCTTGAAGAAATAATGGATTTAGGCTTTGACCCTGTGCGAATTGTCGCCGCAATTCCCGAAACCATAGATTTTGACACACTTTTAAAGCAGCCTGTCACAATTGCAACAGAATATCAATCTTTAAGCAAAAAATGGCTTTCTGAAAAAAATATAAATGGTGCAATTTTCCGCACATGGGGAACAAGTGAAGGTTTTGTGCAGGACAGTCCCGACGCGCTCGCTCAAATTTTAATTGACAACACTTCAACGGGCTCTTCGCTTAAGGCAAACCGGCTAAAAATTGTTGACACACTGATGGAATCTTCAACAAGAATGTATGCATCAAAATCTGCGCTGGAAAATCCAAAAAAACGGCAAAAAATTTTTGAACTCAAAATGCTTTTCGAGGCGGTTTTAAATGCACGAAATAGAGTTATGCTTGAAATGAATGTTTCAGCCGAAAATTTTGATTCTCTTGTGCAAGGGCTTCCCTCCATGAGAAGTCCCACTGTTTCTCCGCTTTTTGGCAAGTCAGGTGGCTACGCAATAAAAATCGCCGTCAAAAAAAGCGATGTGCCGACTCTTCTTCCAAAACTGCAAAGTCTTGGTGCAACTGATATCGTTGAATACGAACTGCGAAAAGTAATTTTATAGACAATAAATATGATAAAAGCACCGCACAACTACTGTGGTATTTTTATCTTGTTCCATTTCCCGAGGAGATCATAATGGCTAGAACAGCGACATTTGAACGAAATACAAGTGAAACTCAAATTTCACTCACAATAAACCTTGACGGAAAAGGCAAATGCGAAGTTGAAAACCCTATTGGCTTTTTCGACCACTTATTGCGCGCCTTTTGCAAACATGGACTTTTTGACTTGTCGGGTTCAATAAAAGGCGATTTGAATGTTGATCAGCACCATGTAATTGAAGACACAGGCATTGTTCTTGGAGAGTGTTTTTCACGCGCTCTAGGCGATTGTTCAGGAATTTTCCGAAGCGGATGTTTTCTTTTTCCAATGGATGAAACAGTAGCAAGAGCCGTTGTGGATTTTGGAGGCCGTCCGTTCCTTGTGTGCAATGCTGAACTCTCTGGAATCCCCCTTGTGTCTTTGAATGCAAACGGAATCGAGGCAAGTTTTCAAACAGATTGTTTTGAAGATTTTTGGCAAGCGTTTGTAAACAGTGCAAAATGTAATCTTCACTTGGATATTTTGCGGGGAAGGAGCGATCATCACAAAATGGAAGCCCTTTTTAAATCGGCTGCCCGTGCAATTCGCTCTGCAATTGAACAAGATATGCGCCGCTATGGGGAAATTCCCTCAACAAAAGGAATAATTGTAGCATAGGCGAAAGATACATTTATTTTTCACTTTTCATTCCTCGACTTTCGCCTCCAGTTTTGTTACCTCGCACTGCTCGGCTTTACGCAAAACTGGCTAGTGGGTTGTCGTTACTAGCGAAAGGTACACTGTTTTTTAGTTTTTATTCCTCAACTTCTGGACGCAGGGCAAGCCCTGCTTACCCAGTTTTGTATGCGAGTTTGCAATGCAAACTCGGTAGCAATTCTGGAAGAATTGCGTACTTTGCTTCTAAAACTGGCTAGTAGGTTGTCATCACTAGTGAGAGGCACGGTGTTTTTTCACTTTTTATTCCTCAACTTAGTGTAAAACTCGACATTTGATTTACTACAAAATCGAAAATCCGAGCGAAAACCCCACTTTCTTTTGAGTGGGCAGAGGATATGGACGCACAAAAAACGTGCCGATTACCTGCATTTGGAATGAAGAGCGAGCAAGCCCTCCAAAATTTGGAGTGAAAAAGAAACTCGCAGTGAGGGCTGCTTCATCAAAATAGAGAAAATCATCGTTTTTTACATAATTAAAATAGTCTGACAGTTTGAAAATCCCCCATGAAACTGGCATTTCGCCATAGTCATGCGCAAATGACCCCTGATAATAAAGAGAAATTGAAATACGGTTTGCATAAATAATCGGGAAAAATTTGGTGGATTTTTGTATTTCATAAGAAAACAAAACCGCATCCGCTCGTACTCCTAAAAAGAAATCTTTTGAGGGAAAAAGAATAACCTCTGCAAAAAGCGGAATTATATTGCTGTTTTTCGCCTGTATATCCACTGAAAAATTGTGATAAGAATAATATGTCTTACGAGGTTTTGAAATTTTTGAAGCATAACATTGATCATATATGAGTGAAAAATCAAAGCCGTTAGTATCATAATAGCCCTTGCCAATCGTCGTCATATTTCCTATTGTAAAAGAAGTTTTGTTTGACTGAAAAAGACGCTGAGTGTCATCTTCCACCATCAAAAGGTTGAGCCATTTTGCAGGATTAAAATAATCGACTATATTATTCGCCTCTAAAAGCGATTGTCTGCCCTCAAAAATTTGAAAATCTTCATACAGCCGTATATATGAACGACCGTGAAGATCAATTTTCGATGAAAGAGCAATTTCTCCAGACGATTGTTTGTAACCATCACCATCGAATTCAACATTAGCACTCATTTGATAGTTAAATAAATTGGTAATATATGTGCCTCCGTAAAGCAATGCATATAGCGCGCCAGAATTTGTGAACGGACTGTAGCCCCCTGAAAGCGCGAAAATCGGCACTGTCCATGGGCTGCTCGTTATATAGGTTATGCCAAACGGAACAATACTTGACCCCAGAGAATCCGCCGTGCTTTTTATTCCAAATGAACGGGCAATTGAAAACGGAATGAATGTTCCATGAGGACCGATAAATTGGTAGGCAAAAGCGGAAAACTTTTTTTCTCCAAACAGAGGCTGTTCCGTGGAATTTGTATAATCTAAATGTTCACGAGGAACTGCCGTTTTGTCGTATTCAGTTTCTTTGGCAATGAGATCCCCTCCAGCAGGAAATGCACTTTCTGTTTTTTCAAAATCGGCAGTATTTTTTTCAGTTGCAACGTTTTTATCCTGGTCAGCTTTAACAATCGGCATCGACTTTGAATAAAAGGTCTGTTTTGAAGCATCAGCAATAAAAATTTTCTTTTCCTCTAAAAAATATGCAGAGTATGCAAAGCGCGTCTCTCCAATATACACTGGATGACATATTCCGCCAGATGAATCAATTTCTGAAAAACGAAAAGAAGCGTTGTTCCTGTCAAAATCCATCCCTAAAAGCGCAAGGCGAGGCATTGTTCCTTTTTCGGTAAAACTCAACGCAAGACGCTCCTGTTTTTTTTCTGCATCACGCTCATTTTGTTCTGCAAAGCAAACAGTTAAACTCATAGGCACACTATTTTCAGGAATGACGACAAAAGATTTTTCTCCGTTCAAAAAATTGCGATGTTCAAGGGAATACGTTTTACCGCTTTTTTTTATAAAATAAACACCATTTTCCGTGCCATTTGGAGAAAGTGCAATGTCGCCAAAATCCAATTCCTCACAAAAAACAAGTGCGGTACTTTTTGCAAAACCGTTTTTTCCTGTCTGAAGAGCATAAACCTCAAGGAAGCAATTTTGAGAATGTGTTTTTACCGCTGCAACATAATAATTCCCATTGAAAGAAAAAACAGATGCATCGCGCAAAGAAGAGTTATTCATATACAGGGAGCGATGAGTTTTTGCGTGGTAAATGCGCACATATTTTTTTGGAACACGCCCTGAATACGAAGTGTAACTTGCCGCAATAAATGCGCCGTCTGAAGATGAAGAAAGGCGAGAAACATTTTTTTGGGAAAATAAATGCTTTGGCGTGGAAAATGAGCCGTCCTCCTTTAATTCAGAGCGCAAAATGTCTGAAGAAAGTACATTGTAGCAGGCAACTCCGTCTTTCAAAAGAATAGGAAAATCCAAAAAAGGCCGCCGTGATTTTTTCAAGCGCGATTTTTTCGCCTTTCCCTGTTTTTCAACGAATAAAGGCTTGCACCAGTCTTCAGAATCAGGAGAAGGCGGAACAGCTGGAACTTCTATTGAATCATAAAAATCCTTCCACACCTCTTTTATTGAAACGCCATACACTTTTTTAAAGCAGGCAAAATAAAAGAGCGTTTTAAAATTCGCGCATCGATACCAGAATTCCGCGAACTTTTCAATGCCGTATTTTTTTTGCAGATAATCACAAAACGCACCTCCAAAGTAATAACTGTAATTTCCCGTGGAATATGCATCCCGTGAGCCTTGAATTTCTGAATACTTTGGAAATTTTCCCTCTATCTTCGCTTGTCGCACAATGCGCTTGTGAAAATCGCTATGTATTCTTCCCTCTCCAAAATCACTTTCAGTTGCAACAGCAGAGCCTTCCGCAAAGCCCATAGTCGCCGTGACGATTGCAGGGTTATACGTATCTCCTAAAACCCGTTCAAGCCCATACCAAAAATCATTGTGCACATTGTACGTCACAAAATGAACTAATTCATGCCTAAAAATATTTATAAATTGGTCAGTAAACAAAATCATATCTTCATCTGCCACCGTATCATAAATCACTATGTGGCTAAAAGGCGCGCTTGAGTAGTATGCGTTAAGCTCATCTTGGGCAGGAGAAATCACAACAGGCATTCGGACGAGGTGTTTCATTTCGTATTGTTCTGCAAGCTCTTCATACAATGCATCTGCCCGTTCAAAAAGAATGGCGGCACTTTTTCTAGAAGTGGCAGGATAAATCAAATCAAAATAGGTTGTTTTTGTAATGCGCACATCCATTTGACAAGCCATAACCCCATCATAAGAAAAGACTAGAAAACAAGAAAAAAGAAACAAAAGACACAGAAAATAGTTTTTTTGCAATGTTTAATCCCCATTTTTGACATAAACATACGCTGTAATGCCACTTGAAGAGGATGGCGGAGAAAATGCAAGTGAATAATTCCAATCCTTTGCGTAACCTAAATAGGTTGCGTAAAAACCATTTGAAAATATCTTGTTTGGAAAATATATGTGGTTATCTTCAATCGTAAAAAAATAAGGACCGCTCTCTTTTTGGGATTCTTCTGCACAATCATATAAGTCTATAGCAGGAAATCTATATGTATATGTATCGAGCAGGTCAACAATTTCTTTGTTTAAAGTTGGGCTTTCCACATCTCGTCCGTCTGCATTTGTCATAATCAAGCCGAATTTTTGAAAAACCGTTTCATAACTTTCATTATATCCGCACGATTTTAACGCTGCGCTTATAGCGTCTTTTCCATAAAATGTATTGTTTGCCATTTCATAAATGATTTTTGCTCCACCGTAGTTTCTCACAAGGTACGCTCCAAAAGTATATGCAAAACCATAGGCATACAATGAGTTTCCAGTCTCATTCCAATCAAGCATTCCACTATAAGGCGACATATTAAAATACGGAATTCTTTTATATTTAACGGTATTTTCAATGTCAAGGTAATCCGGCACAAAATCTTCGGCAATTGCAGAAAGCATTTCTGTAAACCATGTGTCAAATTTCGTGTTGTGCCTCACCACTTTGTTTATGAAATTGATCATGTGATTAAATTCGTGTCCAAGTGTGCTGTAAATCACATCCGCACCATAATCCTCGGAAAAACCGGCAATATTCAAAGTGAACATTTGCCTTTGATTTGAAAAATCATCTATTTCAGCACCTTTGAACTTCACGTCAAAATCACAGTATAGGTCTCCAGGATAAAAATATCCCAAAGTGATTTCTCCGGATTGTGATTTACCCAAATTAGAAAGTAAAATCGTTATTTTTTCAGATGTTTCAATTATATCGCCATAATTAAATTCATCAAGACTCACATCTCCTAGCAAGGCAGTTTCCGCCCCGTAAATTGCCTTGAACTTGTCTGCAATTTTTCTTGCCCCTTGTTGGGTAATTTTTATACTATTTCCCGTTGTGTAGTCACGACCAGTCGTTCTGCTGTCAAAATAGCCGTTCTCCACAAAAACTTGACATACAGGATTAACATAAACACAATCGGCATTTATCACCTTTATTTTTTCACTGTCAGTCAATCGATCTATAGTGATTGTATAAAATGCGCTTCTATCTCCTATTTTGGATGCCGCCTTGTTTTTAGTGCGATCATAGGATTCTTTAGACGAAACAGCACGCTCCAAAAAATGTTCGGGAAAACGTGTATACGCACTTTTAATGTGTTCAAGAGAAAGCCCGCATGAAGAAGAGACAAAAGAAGATGAGCAATTCTTTCCGATAGAAGAAACAGAATGCTCGCTCAATTCAAAAGTATCAGCATCATAATTTTCGCCGCAATACGCAGAACGCCCTCCGCCTAAAAAAATTTTATAAGAATCGGAATAAACTGGAGTGTCATTCATATTGTATACAAACATATACAATTCTGTTTTTCTATTGGCAACCCCCGAAAGATTCATTGTGGAAGAGCTTATCTTTTTATATACAGCTGACGAAACATCAAGATCTTGATTCTCTTTGAATGTATCAATAAACCCGCACGAGGAAAGAGCGAGCAAACAAAATAACGCTCCTAAAAAAAGGCATTCACATTTTCTATTGTTTTGCATTACCGTTTATTCTATATTCATTTTTAAGAATGTTCAACGATATAAAATGCATAAACAAGGAATTACATTCTTTCTAAAAAGTTTTTACAGCAAAGTACACAATTGCCACCGATTTTGATTGCAACTTGCGCACAAAACTCAAGCCGAATGCCAAACCAACATCCTCTGAACGACCATTTACGGCATTCTCAACTTCTACAACCAGTTTTCAAGTTTTGCGTAAAGCCGAGCGGTGCGAGGTAGCAAAACTTGTGGCAAATGCTAAACCAACATTCCTTGAACGACCATTTATAGCATTCTCAACTTATACAACCAGTTTTCAAGTTTTGCGTAAAGCCGAGCGGTGCGAGGTAGCAAAACTTGTGGCGAATGCTAAACCAATATTCCTTGAACGACCATTTATAGCATTCGCCTTGAATTCCCCCGCCAGTTTTGTTATAATTCAATTATGAGTGAAACTATTGAAAAATGCCCTTGTGGGTCTGGAAAAAATTATGAAGACTGCTGCAAGCCGATAATCACGGGAACAGCAAAGGCTTTGACTGCAGAGGCGCTTATGAGAGCGCGATACTCCGCTTATGTTGCACATGAAATTGACTTTATCATTTCATCTTGTGAAAAAGGAGAGGGAATTGCCGACATAGACAAAAAGGCAACTGAAGAGTGGAGTTTAAAATCAACGTGGAACGGACTTACCATTTTGCGCACTGAAAAAGGCTCTGAAAATGACACAGAGGGTGTTGTTGAATTTAACGCTGACTACACTATGCAGAGAATGCACGATGTTCACCACGAAATTGCAGAATTTAAAAAAATCAACGGTGAATGGAAATATGTAAACGGAAACATTATAACCACCACAGTAAAACGAGAAGGCGCAAAAATCGGACGCAACGATCCATGCCCTTGTGGAAGCGGAAAAAAATACAAAAAATGTTGCGGACGCTAAAAGCCGCCCTTTACTATGACAGAACGAATTATAACTGGTTTTCATGCAATTGAAGAGCGCGTTTTAAGCATAAAAAATAATTCCCCGCAAAAAAGTCCTTTCACTTCAGAAATGAAAATTTTTTACGCAAAACCAGGACCGCGCGTAAAAAAAATTCTTGATGAAGCAAAGGCGGCGGGAATTCCTTCATCGCAAACGGATTCAAAATCCCTTGATAATCTTGTAAAATCGCTGCCGGAAGCCAGTCGTGACCACAGGGGAATAGTTCTCTGCGTTACAGAGCAAGGCGGCGCAAAAAACAAAATAGATTTTGACGACTGGATTTTAAATGCCGCCGCACAATCAGAAGATGAAAAACAAACCGTTGTTATTTTAGATAGCATAACGGACGTGCATAATATTGGCGCAATACTGAGAAGCGGCGACCAATTTGGCGTCTCCCTCGTAATTTTGCCGGAACATCGAGGCGCAAACAATATTTTTGGAAATGAAATCATTGCACGAACAAGCGCAGGCGCAAGTGAATATGTTCCTGTTTGTGTTGTACAAAATCTAGTTCGTGCGGTAAAAAAATTAAAGGACGCAGGCTTTTGGGTTTACGGCGCAGACGCAGATGGCTATCCGCTACATAAAATGAATTTTTCAAGCAAAACCGCTCTCGTTATGGGCAGCGAGGGAAATGGAATCTCCCGCCTTTTGCAAGAACAATGCGACTCCATAATAAGTATTCCCACTCGCGGAAAAATTAACAGTCTGAACGTAAGCGTTGCAACTGGCATTCTGCTCTATGAAATTACACGCACAGAATGTGCGAAATAATTATTGCACTACACTTTCATGAATTTCTGTTGTTGTGGCGGCGGCGCGTTCAGTGTTAACAAGGCGAATTCGCTCCACTTTCGAGCGGTGTCGAGATTTCAAAAGTAACGTTTCTGTGGCAGCCTGATACACATACCCTGAAGAATTGTAGGTTTCAAATCGAGGATCCGTTCTAAACGCCATGTCATATATGTAAATCGTTTTGAACTGCCCAATTCCATTTAAGATCACATAATGAGTCTGTGACGCTGGAAAGTCTATAGAAATATGGATTGTGCCTTTTTTATCATCTTGATAGCCTATATTGCTCGTGCAAGTCCACGCCCACACCGTTTTTCCATTGTTCGTTTCAAGAATTTCATAGTGTGGATAAAATGTATTTGTATGCACAACATATTGATACACATCACATAATGTTCGTAAGGAAAACGAAGAAGTGTTTCTTAAATATGAATTCAAAATCAATCTTCCCGCCGATTCGTAGTCAGAATTCTTTGTAATTCTTCCATAACGCAAAATTGCGTCCCCAACTTGAGATGCACTCACAACAGAAAGCAGAGCATCCTTTTCTGAAACTGTTATTTGTTTGTCAGTAAGCGTACAGGATTTTTCAATTTTATCAACACAATAGTGAAGTGCGCCCTGAAGCAGAGAAGCAAGATTTTTGTTTTTCTCATACAGACTTGCATACACTGAAAGAATCCCTGTCGCTTGAAAAACTGTCACTGCACTCAAATCAGCAGAACCTGTCTTTGTCAAAAGCGTTTGCACACTTTGAGAATGTGCATTTATGCACATATAGTCGGCAAGGTTTCTAACGCAAAACATATCGTAAGAATCTGTATTCACTCCATTGTTAATCGCATCTTCATACGCCTTCATTTGGTTTTTCAAACTTTCATTTAAATGAACAAGATCGTTGAAGTATGGCGCAGAAAGATATGTCCTTGAAGAACTGCGCCTAAAACTTTGCGGAACAGCGTCAATTGCTTCGCCATACTTTCCCATCTCTGCCATAACAGCCACATAAGAAACTACCTCTTGCTCCGAAATATTTGCAGACTCTGAAACACTTTGATTAAATGCCGTCACTATACTTTGCCGCAAATTTTCAAGCAGCTGCCTATATGAATGCTCGGTTGAAAATTCTATGTCGGACGACATGGCAAATGAATACTCCCGTGTCTTGTCAACATACACATAGGAGGCAACAGGAGCAGAAGAAGAAAGCACTAGGTAATTATTGTCATTATCAACAGAAGATAACTCCCAAGACTTATTTTTGCTTTGAATTTGAATTTTAGAGTCACTCAAATGTATCACTTCAGAACCCGAAGAAAGCATATACGGCAATAAAAGCTGTGCCCCTGCAATAGGCAAATTTGCATTGATATTCAAAAGAGCTTGTGGCGTGTCATCGCTCACGGAAAAATGCAAGTCTATGCCGTGCGAAAAACGCAAGAAAAATGAAAAATCCGAATCCTTTTCCCATGAAACAAGTGAAAGCGTCTGTTCAGTATCTCCTGTCTTTAAAACAACTGGAAGGTCATTGCCCCCCAAAAGAGAAAGACCGCTATATGAAACAGTGAATTTATTTTTAAGGCTTGTGCTATTATCATCTGAAACAGATTCAAGCAGCGTTATATGGAGATTGCCCACTTTTTCTGATATTATTGAATCATTCTTAAATTGAATAATAAAAATGCCGATAATGAGAAAAGCGTAAACTGCCAGCAGAATAATCGCTCTTTTTAAAATTTTTGCAAACATTACAAACAGTTTATATGATTACGGATTTTATTTCAACTAGACTGTTCGTTCCAGATACAGTTAGGACTGTCCTAAATGCATCTGAAACGAACATAGCACTTGCAAACAAAAGCAGAGCTATATACTATACTTAAATTACCTTGGAGTATGTTATGAACAAAAAACAAAGTCGGACTTTAAAAGTAATGCTTCTTTTGACCGCCCCCGTTATTTTTTTTAACTGCGTGTCAACACCAAACGAAAAAACACCGCCCCATAAGCAAGGCACTTCGGCAGCCTCTCTCCCTGAAAAAAAACAAGAAAAACCCAACAAAAATCAACCTCCGGAAGTAGTCTTTGTTGAAGGGCTTCAAAAATCCCTACAATCAGGATCTATAGATGATGCCATCGCATACTTTGACCAAATGCCTTCAAACCTCAACGGCAATGACGATATGAAAATTCTAAAGGCATCTCTTTTAATTTCAGCAAACAGAACAGAAGAGGCGTCTGAAATTGCAAATGAAATTTTGAACTCCTCTTCCTCAAAGATCGAGGCTTTGGAACTATGCGCGCAAATCGCCATAGTATCGGGAAATAAAGAAGCGCAAAATACCGCCATAAATAAACTACTCGCAATTGATCCAAACAACGCAACCGCAAATGTAATACAAGGCAATCAACAGGCGTTGAAAAAAAAGTATAAACTTGCAAGAAACAATTATGCAAAGGCAATAAAAGGAGATCCAAACAACACAGATGCAGTTTTTGGCTATGCAAAGATGAGCTACTACACAAACAATATTTCAACAAGCGAAAAATACTTCAAGCGTCTTTTGGAAATTGATCCTCACAACAGCATAGCCTATCAATACCTCGGAAAACTTGCTGCAGAAAAAGAAAACTATCTTGCGGCATCAGATTACATAGAAAAAGCGATAGAAATTGACCCAAACAACTACAATTATTTTATAGATTTAGGTCAATATATGCGCTTTCGTGGAAAATACACTGAAGCAGAAAAGGCGTGGACTCGCGCAATAGAAATAGACCCAACATATTTTTTGGCATACACATACAGGGCGGGACTTCGCGATGAACAAGACAGATTTGCAGAAGCTCTCGCCGACTACAACAAGATAGTTGAAACAAATCCAAAATACTATTTTGCGTATGAAGAAATCGGAATTCTTGAATTCCATGAAGAAAACTGGGCAAAATGTCGCGCGGCGTTTGAAAAGGCAAATGCAATAAAACCGTCTTCCGCCTATCAATTGATGATAGTAATTACCTATTTGCAGGAAAAAAAGAGCATTGACGCAAAAGCCTATTCTGAAACCTGTATGAAAACCATGAGCCGCGACTCCCTTGACTATAAGATTATGCGTCTCTTCCATGACCAGGGGCCTATAAATGCGGAGAACGCATTTGCCAGAGATCTAGCAAATGAATCAAGCAGCACGAAGAGAGGAAAAATGACCTTTTATTTTGCGATGTATTACTGGCTGAAAAATTCCAAAAAAATCGCCGCTGAATACTTTGGAAAAATTGTTTCTATGCAAAGCCCAATGTTCTTTGAATATCGACTTGCCGAATGGGCATTAAATGAAAATCCAAAAGAAAGATAGGAAACCGAAAATGTCACAAACACAAATTGAAATGAATATAAACGGACGAAAAATTACGCTTATTGGAACAGCGCATATTTCCGAACAGAGCGTTGAAGAAGTGTCCGAAGCGATAAAAAATATAAAACCTGATTGCGTAGCAATAGAACTTGATGAAAAACGCTGCGACTCCATAAAAAATCCTGAAAAATACAGGGAAATAGACATCATAAAAATTTTAAAAAATGGAGATGGATTTTTACTCCTTGCCAATTTAGTTTTGTCATCATTTCAAAAGCGGATGGGTCAAAATGTCGGCACAAAACCGGGAGACGAAATGATTTCCGCAATGAACACAGCAGATTCTCTTGGAATTCCATGCACAATGGTAGACCGCTCGATCCAAATAACCCTTCGCCGTGCATGGGTAAAGAATTCTGTTATCGGCAAAATGAAGTTGATTTCCGCATTGATTTCAAGTGCATTTTCAAAAGAAGAAATTTCAAGCGAGGAAATTGAAAATTTAAAAATGCAATCTGAAATGGACTCTATGATGAACGAGCTTTCAGAGTATATGCCGACTATAAAACAGGTTTTAATAGACGAGCGAGATATGTACTTGGCAAGCCACATTTGGCAGGCAAACGGAAACAATATAGTCGCTGTGTTAGGGGCAGGGCATCTCCGCGGAGTGCAAGAACATTTGAAAAAAATGGCTTCGGGTGATGAATCCACCGACTCAAAGGAAATAGGTGAAGTTCCGCGCAAAAAAGGGATTGCAAAACTATTCGGCTGGATTATTCCTCTATTGATTGTTGCCCTAATCGCCGTTGGATTTTATTTTGGAGGACGATCAAAGGGCACGGAAATGGCGTTGAGTTGGATTTTGTGGAACGGCACTCTTTCAGCCGCTGGTTCTCTTATTGCAGCCGCCCATCCTATCACAATTTTAGCATCGTTTATTGGCGCACCGATAACATCCCTTTGTCCGTTTATAGGCGTTGGAATTGTAACAGGAATCATACAGGCAACAGTACGAAAACCCAAAGTAAAGGATCTTGAAACGCTTTCTGATGATGCATCTTCATTCAAAAAATATTATAAGAATAGAATTTTACACACGCTTTTAGTGTTCTTTTTTTCAAGTATAGGGAGTTCAATTGGCACATTCGTTGCTGGAGCAGACATATTAGCAAAAATTGCCTCTCTTTTCGCAAAGTAGACCTCTTGATAAAAAACAATAAAAAATTTATTATGGTAACTATGGCAGAATCAGAACAATTAGCATCGATGATTTCAAAATTTGTTGATGAAAACACGATAAATTCAGTAAGAAATTTTACATCGACTGACAATTTAGATAATGATGATGTAGATTCAATTGCAAAAATGTTTGGCTACACGGGAAGTTTTTCGTCATCTTCTTCCGACAGCAAGATGAAAATAATCACTAACTTTAAAAACAACCTGCGCCTTTTAATTCAAAAAACATGGGTGGAAAAATCCGATGTTATATTAAAAGAGGGCATCCTTTTTCAACTTGATGTGCTTTTTAAAGACACCTCCGACTGGAAAAATTCCTACAAGCAGTTTCTTGACATCATTGCAAATTCTGTTTGCCTTATGTTCGGGCAGCAATCAAAATCAGATGACTTTAGCGAATATTCACTGCGCATTGACCCTGAATTCGGCATTTTTTGGTGGTACATAAAAAGTCTTCCGACAAATGCAGATTGGTCTTGCGAAAAGTTTGAAAATGCAGTGCTTCTTGGAATGTACTTTTTGGCGAACTATTGATAAAGAATACAGATGAATTTCGATGAAATTTTCAAATCGTTAAAAGAAGGCGGCAAAACTCTTGCCGTTCAAAATGCGGCTCAAAAAAACAATGCGCTTGCAACTGTTTGCACAGCGTTGAACAACGAAAGAAAAAAAATCCTCGACGCAAATAAAATCGATGTAAAAAAAGAGCGTGAAAAGGGAACGAGCGAATCTCTTATAGACAGGCTGACTCTTAACGACTCTCGAATAGACTCAATAATTTCTAGCATACAAACAGTCATAGATCAAACAGACCCAATCGGAGAAGAAGTGAGTGGTTGGAAAACGCAAAACGGCCTTTCAATCCGTTGTGTGCGAGTGCCTTTAGGAACAGTGGCAATTATATATGAAAGCCGGCCAAATGTGACGGTGGATGCATTTTGTCTTGCCTATAAAAGTGGAAATGCAATTCTTTTGCGAGGCTCATCGTCCGCCTACAATTCCAACCGCGCCATTGTGGAAATTATAAAATCCGCCCTCACAGCCGCTGACTACGGAGTGCCAAATGCCGTAGAATTAGTTTTTCCAGACGAAAAAAACCATAGCGATGTGCAGGAAATACTTTCGGCGCAAGGAAATATCGATGTTGTTTTACCGAGGGGTAGCGCGCGTCTTATAAAAACAGTTGTTGAAAATTCAAAAGTTCCTGTCATTGAAACTGGCAGTGGAATTTGTCATTTATATGTTGATGAAACGGCAAACCTTGAAATGGCTGCAAAAATCGCTGAAAACGGAAAAATATCTCGTCCTGGCGTGTGTAATGCGCTTGAGTGCATTGTTATACATAAAAAAATTGCAGACACTTTCCTTCCCCTCCTTGAAAAGCGTTTTTTAGGACGTGTACAAATGAGAGCGGACAAAGAGGCGTTTGAAATTCTTGAAAAAATTTCTGGCAAAAAAGACTATATAATGCTCGCAAACGAAAATGACTTTGGATATGAATTTTTAGACTATATCGTTGCGATAAAAACCGTTGACAGCATAGACGCTGCAATTGCATATATAAACACCCACAATTCAAAACACAGCGAGTGCATTGTAACAGACAATTTTATAACAGCACGGAAATTTCAATCAGAAGTGGATGCCGCCTGCGTTTATGTCAACGCATCCACTCGCTTTACTGATGGCGGCGAATTCGGCTTTGGCGCAGAATTAGGCATAAGCACACAAAAACTTCACGCGCGCGGTCCTATGGGTATAAAAACACTCACCACCACAAAATACCTCATAGACGGAGATGGACAAATTAGATAAGTCAAATGTCAAATTTTACCGTTCTATATGGAGGGCACCTTGTTGCCCTGAGCCAGTTTTGGTAGCAAAGTACGCAATCCCTCCAGAATTGCTACCGAGTTTGCATTGCAAACTCGCATACAAAACTGGGTGAGCGGGGCTTGCCCTGCGCCCGGAAGTTGAAGAATAAAAACTTGAAAACCAATGTACCTTTCGCCAGTGGTGATACCCATTAACCAGTTTTGCGTAAAGCCGAGCCATGCGAGGTTGCAAAACTGGAGGCGAAAGTCGAGGAATAAAAACTTGAAAACCCGTATACCTTTCGCCAGTGGTAATACCCATTAACCAGTTTTGCGTAAAGCCGAGCCCTGCGAGGTAGCAAAACTGGAGGCGGAAGTCGAGGAATAAAAACTTGAAAAACCAGTGTACCTTTCGCCAGTGGTAATACCCATTAACCAGTTTTGCGTAAAGTACGCAATTCTTCCAGAATTGCTACCGAGTTTGCATTGCAAACTCGCATACAAAACTGGGTGAGCAGGGCTTGCCCTGCGACCGGAAGTTGAGGAATAAAAACTGAAAAACCAGCGTACCTTCCTCTAGCGATAATACCCATTAACCAGTTTTGCGTAAAGCCGAGCCATGCGAGGTAGCAAAACTGGAGGCGAAAGTCGAGGAATAAAAACTTGAAACCAATGTACCTTTCGCCAGTGCATTGAAATATTCCTGTCAATCAATTATAATATACTATACTAAAAAAATATCTTTCAAATTGTGCGATTTTTTCGCAGCGAGGAATGTATGCCAAAAATTGAAGTAAATGAAAAACTCTTTTTCAATCTTCTTGGAAAAAAATATGACTATGAAACATTAGAGCAAAAATTGACCTATGCAAAGGCAGAACTTGATGAAAAACCTGATATGTCAATGCCTGAAAATGAGCGCGTTATAAAAATTGAACTGAACGACACAAATCGCCCCGATCTTTGGTCCACAAACGGCGTTGCAAGACAGTTAAAACTGCATGAAGGCTTAAAAACTATCGACTACAGCACAATTATGAACAAGAAAAATGAAGTAACGCCTTATGGAGAGCGCATCATAACTGTTGATCCCGCTTTAAAGGATATTCGTCCCTATATGGTTTCATTTTTAATTTCAGGGAAAGCCATTGACGACCCTCTGCTTCGTGATATTATCCAAACGCAAGAAAAACTGTGCTGGAACTTTGGACGAAAGCGCAAGTCAATTTCAATGGGAGTATATCGCATTGACAAGGTAAAATTCCCCTGCCACTACAAGGCGGTTGACCCTGACACAACGTCTTTTGTTCCGCTTGCATGCACAGAGCCAATGACGTGCCGACAAATTTTAACGGATCATCCAAAAGGACGTGATTTCGGATGGATTTTGCAGGATTTAAAACAATTCCCTCTATTAACTGATGCAACAGGTGAAGTTTTATCCATGGCTCCAATAATCAACAGCGCAAGTCTTGGAGCCGTTCAAGTGGGCGACACAGGGTTAATGGTAGAATTGACGGGTGACAATATGGAAAATCTTATTCTTGCTGCAAATATCATCGCCTGCGACTTTGCGGACTGCAACTATAAAATCGAGCCAATATGTGTTCGCCATCCGTATGAAACAGGGTTTGGAAAAGACATTGTCACTCCGTTCTATTATCAAAAACCAACAAAAGCATTTTTAACGCACATAAATAAATTACTTGGAACAGATTTAGACGAAACGCGCGTTATAGACGCACTCTCTCGAATGGGAAGCACTGTGAAGGCTGAAAAAACATCTGACGATGTGGAATTCACCCTGTATCCCGCCCCCTATAGAAATGATTTTTTACACGAAGTTGATGTCATTGAAGATATAATGATTGGCATTGGTCTTGAAAATTTCAACGCACTCCCGCCAGATGACTTCACAATCGGTCGTCTTCTTCCAATCACGTATCTCAGCCGAAAAGCAAAAACCTTGATGGTGGGACTGGGCTATCAAGAGATGATTTTTAACTATGTGGGAAGCAAAAAAGATTATATTGAAAATATGAAGCTTGACGCGGCAAACGTTATTGAAATTTCAAATCCGATGAGCGAAAACTATCAATTTGTACGTTCTGAAATACTATCTTCACTTCTTCGCGCAGAAAGCAAGAGCGCAAATGCAATTTTCCCGCACAAGCTATTTGAAATTGGAAAAGTTGCATATCTTTGTGACGAGGAAAATACAGGAACACGCACTCGACAAAATTTGGGATTCCTAACCGCAGGAAACGGAGCAAATTTCAACGCCGCCGCAAGCGAAATCGCAACGCTGCTCTATTTCCTCGACCATACTTATGAAGTAACAGAAAGCGATGATCCGCGATTTATCCCTGGACGACAAGCGGCAATAATGGCAAATGGCAAAAAAATCGGAATATTTGGAGAAGTGCATCCGCAAGTCCTTGAAAACTGGGCAATCGCCGTTCCGTGCGTAGGCGGCGAAATCGATTTAGAGGAAGTGTAACATATCATCATCTCTTCCAGCCAGTTTTGAAAGCAAATACATAGGCAGGAAAGAGAAAAGGATTGAAAGGGAAAGAGGATAACCAAAGGGGTTTCCGCTTGCCCTTTCTCCCTCATTTATGCACCCTCTCTCCAAAAAAAATACAATTCCCTAGCCAGTTTTGCGTAAAGCCGAGCATTGCGAGGTAGCAAAATACGCAATTCCTGCGGAATTGCTACCGAGTTTGCCTTGCAAACTCGCACACAAAACTGGTAAGCAGGGCATAGCCCTGCGACCGGAAGTCAAAAGAATAAAAACTGAAAAACCAATGTATCTTCCGCCGATTGTCATAAACCTAAAAAAATTATATAATAACATTTTAGTATGAATTCTAAGGCATGCCTTGTCCTGGCTAATGGACAGATTTTTGAAGGATGTGGTTTTGGCTCTTTTGGAGTGGTTATTGGAGAGGCTGTTTTTACAACAGGAATGACGGGCTATCTTGAAACGCTCACAGATCCCAGTTATTTTGGTCAAATTGTAACACAAACATTTCCGTTGATTGGAAACTACGGACTAATTCACCCTGATTTTGAAAGTGAAAAAAGTCATTTGCGCGGTTATATCGTGCGAGATTTGTGTGATATGCCCTCAAATTTTAGAAGTGAGGGCTGCCTTGAAGAATTTTTGAAATCAAATGGAATTATCGGACTATGCGGAATTGACACAAGGTGTTTGACAAAAACACTCCGCGAAGCAGGTGTTATGAATGCAATGATAATTTCAGGAGATTCTAAAGAGGCAGAGGAATATTTTAATGCTTTGAAAAATCCCGCTGAAAAAGAAAAACTTCTTGAAAAAATTCGCGCATATAAAATTACTGGCGCAGTAGAAGCGGTGTCAATGAACGCATCAAAAATTGAAGAAAGTGCAGATGTTGTATTCAAAACAAGCGCAGAATATCGAGCAGTTCCCGTAACAAAGGACGGATTAAAAGTAAACGATCCTGAAGAAGCAATGAAAAACGGGAAGGGTAAAAAAGTCGTTCTTTGGGATTTTGGGGCAAAGGCAAACATACGCCGAGAACTTTTAAAGCGCGGCGTTGACGTTATAACCGTTCCAAGCGACACAAGCGCAAACGAAATTTTACATCTCAATCCCGATGGCATTATGCTTTCAAATGGTCCTGGAGATCCTTCTGACAACATAAAAATCATTGAGGAAATCAAAAAAATATGCGAGTCTAAAAAACCAATTTTTGGAATCTGCTTAGGTCATCAACTTCTCGCTCTTGCGCGAGGCGCAAAAACATCAAAACTCAAATACGGTCATCGAGGGGCAAACCAACCTGTCAAGCAACTGCTCACGGGGCGCGTTTATATTTCAAGTCAAAACCATGGATACGCCGTGAACAACGAAAGTCTTCCCAAATATGCCGTCTTAAGTTTTGTAAATGCAAATGATGGAACATGCGAGGGAATAACTTACACAGACATTCCCGCCTTTAGCGTGCAATTCCATCCAGAAGCAAGTGCAGGTCCTTTGGACACAAACTTTTTATTTGATGAATTCATTGATTTAATAAACAATCCTCATCTTCTTTCAAATTTTTCTCCAAAATTTAAAAGAATAGACGCAACGCAATGCTTTGCAAACACAATAAAAGAAACAAAAGCACTGCAAATGTCATAACTACAAAGCAAACATATATGATAAATCATACAAAGGAATTTTTATGGACTTTATAACACAAGAAATGCCACGCGCAGGAGAAACTGTTCTAGTCGGAATGTCTGGAGGAGTTGATTCAACTTTAACTGCACTTATGCTAAAGGAAAAAGGTTGCCATGTTATTGGAGTTACAATGTCGCTTTGGGACGGAAAAACGCTTGCTCCAAACAATAACCCATCTAAAAAAGTGGCGCAAGAATCTTGTTATGGTCCGGGCGAAGAAGAAAACATTGCTGAATGTAAAAAATTCTGTGAACAAAATGGAATTGCATATTATGTTGTCGATGTGAAAGAGCAATACCAGCGAAATGTTTTGGATTATTTTAAAGCTGAATATAGAAGCGGACGCACGCCAAATCCATGCATTATGTGTAATCGCTATATAAAATTTGGTGCAATGCTAGATGCAATAAAAAACATCGGAATTTCCTATGACTACTTTTGCACCGGACACTATGCTAAAATCGTGCGTCCAACAGAAGGCATATTCGGAACTGAAAAGCGACCGTTTATGATTTCCGCTGCAACTGATGTTTCTAAAGATCAAACCTATTTTTTGTATCGCGTGCCAAGTGAAATTTTGGAAAAAGTGAGATTTCCACTTGCGACATACAATAAATCTGAAGTGTTTGAAATTGCAGAAAAGGCGCATCTTGATGCGGCAAAGCGCAAGGAAAGCCAGGATTTCATCGGAGAAGAATATTTTGACGCTCTTTTTTCAGACAAACCCTCAACCCCCGGCGACATCATTGATCTTGACGGACATATTCTCGGTCGTCATCGTGGAATAGAGCATTATACAATCGGACAAAGGCGCGGTCTCGGAGTTGCAGTAAACTATCCAGTCTATGTGCATTCAATCGACGCCAAAAACAATGTTGTCGTTTTAGCCCCGAACAACGCGTTAAATTCCCCCTCGCTCATTGCCGATGATTTTATATGGGCGGGAAATGTAGAGCCAAAAGAAAGCATTGAAACGCTGGTAAAAATACGGCTTGCAAGTCGTCCAGTAAAATGCAGGGTGGAAAAATACGAAGCGAAGAGCGGAGAAACGTTTAATGGCACTCCGTGGAAAATAATTTTTGAGGAAGAACAACGCGCAGTCGCTCCAGGACAATCTGCAGTTCTTTACAAAGACGGCGCAATTATCGGAGGCGGAATAATTTCCCGTAGTTGTGTTTAAATCCACTACAGATTTTTGCGCAAAACAAGCACTGCCCCATATTTTATTGTCTGTCTCATTGAAAAACGCACCGTATGGGATATTATTTTTTCCAATATGAAGGCAAAAAGTAAATGATCATTGTATAAAGTTCCAAACGACCTGCCAGCATCGCAAAGCAATACCACCACTTTAGAAAACCCGGAAGAAATCCATAGTTAAATGACGGCCCCAACGACCCAAAGGCAGGCCCCACATTTCCGACCATAGCGAGTGCACCAGTAAATGCCGTTTGAACATCAAGATTGGCAAGACATCCCAAAAATGTGCTGACAAAAACAAGCAAAAGATACGCCGCTAAAAACGAACTGACATTAAAAATGATGTCCGTACGACCAGGGCGACCATTCAAGCGAATGCTAAAAATTCCATGCGGATGAAGCATTCGCTTTGTTTCGTTGTTGACTTGTTTAAAAAGAATAACCCATCGAATAACCTTTATTCCGCCCCCCGTTGAACCAGAGCATCCGCCTATAAAAAACAACAGGAATATAAAAAACTGTGCGCTACTCGGCCAAAGAGTATAATCCGCCGTTCCAAAACCAGTTGTTGTGATTATTGACAACGTCTGAAACGCGGAAAAGCGAAGTGAACTTGCAAAAGAAGCGTAGCACGGGCGAATACACAAGGCAATTGCAATAATACACACAAAAACAATAAAAATATAACTCTTGAATTCAGAGTTGTATCTTATTTCATCGAATTTGCGCGTAACGGCATAGAAAAACAGGGAAAAGTTTACTCCTCCAAGAAACATAAAGAGCGTACATATTATATCAATGGGAACAGAGTTATAACTTCCAATGCTCGCATTTCTTGTGGAAAAACCACCTGTTCCCAAAGTTGCAAACGAATGTGAAAGCGCGTCTATAAAATCCATTCCAAAAATCAAAAGCAAAACTGTTTGCACAACAGTCAAAATCATATATATAAGCCACAGAATTTTCGCCGTTGTCGTGATTTTCGCAGTAACCTTGCTTTTTTCAGGACCTGTCGTTTCAGCCTTTATCAACTGAAATCCGCCAACCCCCAAAAGAGGCAGCAATGCAACAGTTAAAGCGACAATCCCCATTCCGCCAAGCCAATGCATCATACATCTCCAAAGGTTCATACTCCGTGGCAAAGATTCCACATCCGAAAGAATTGTCGCGCCCGTTGTGGAAAAACCTGAAACACTTTCAAAAACTGCATCGGTAAACGATGGAATGCAACCACTCGCATACAGCGGAATCGCTCCAAAAAGGCTTGTAAAAATCCAAGCGGCAGCAACCGTCAAAAACGTTGATTTATTTGAAAGAACGATTTTTCTTTTGCGGGTGAATGCCCTCACAATGACAAAAAACAGAATGCTTGCGAACATAGGCACTAAAAATGAAAGAAACACGTAGCTTTCACCGCAATAAATCGCAGTAATCAACGGAACAATGCAAGTCGCCCCGACAATCGCAAGAAGAACTGAAATTATTTGCAAAAGATTTACTAGTTCCGCCATTTTTCTTACTCTTCACTGTTCCCAAAAAATTCAAGAATACCACGGCTTTCCTCTGCCAAAGCAATAAGCACAAGATGGTCTCCCGTTGAAACAACCGTTTCACCGTTTGCAATTTCGTATTCATCGGCATCAGGATGCTTGTCAAGCAAAACCAAATATTTTCCTGGCGCAGAAAGCTCCTTCACCTTTTTACCGCTTGCCTTGCTTTCCGACGGCAAAACACATTCTATTATCTCAAGATCGCCGTTTGACACCGTATGAACTTCCTTCACAGAATTTCCCCTCAAATGGCTCATAATAGAATCAACAACAACATCGCGCAGGGCAACGGCAACGTCAACTCCCAGTTTTTGCGCAATTGTAGCAAATGCTGTACTCGTCACAAGACCGATAGACTGTTTCACTCCAAGCGATTCAAGATACGCCGCCAAAACCATATTCATTCCATGATTATGCGTAACGCAAATTGCAAGATCAAAGGAAGTGATTCCCTCCTCCTGCAAGAAACTTTCATCGGACGCATCCCCTCGAAAAACTGAAATATCAGGGAAATTTTTCGCCGCTTGATTTGCAAGTTGCTCGTCAGAATCAATCATCACGATTTTTTGCAAAGATTTTTTTTGTCGCTCTGTAAACATTTTGATAAAAGACGTTTTTTTTGGCTTGATTATCTTTTCCGCAACAAGCGTACCTATTCTTCCCGCCCCAATAATCACAATTTTTTTCAAATCCGTTTGTTTTGAACCGCATAACTCAAGTATTTTCGCAACATCGCTTTTTGCACTAAGAACGCCAAGCGTGCATCCTGGCGACATAAGCGTTTGTCCGCTCGGAAGACTCGTTTTTCCATCAATTTCAACATATGTAATGAGAAGTGGCACAGAACAAAGAGAACGCATTTCCATCAACTTGTGATTGGCAAAAGCACTTCCCTCCGCCACCGTAATTCTTGAAATTTGCATTACGGAATTATCAAAGCCCACAACATTGCTGATAGCACCAGTTTCCACCGCCTCAACAATCGTTTCCGCCGCTTCAACATCAGGATGAACCATATAATCAATTCCATACAGCGGACGATGATCTCCAGAGAATGTGTTTGCGTGTGCCTGCTGAGCAGAAGCAGTATTCACATAGTATGCATAGTTTCTCACGCGCGCAATTTTCAAAACATCAGGATAAACAGAATCCACCAGGGAACATGTTATCATATTGACTTCATCGCTTCCCGTCAAACAAACAAGTGCATCCGCCTTTGCAATGCCTGCATCCTCAAGCACCTTTATATTGTTTCCATCGTTTATTACCACATTGCAATCAAGACGATTTGAAACATGGCGCATAACCTCTTCATCGTTGTCTATTAAAGTTACATCGTTCTTTTCATTCACGAGAAGCTTGGCAAGTTGAACCCCTGTAAATCCCGCTCCAATAATTACAATTTTCATTTCAATCCTTTTCAGAAAAAATCTTTGGCTTGCGCTTTGACGAAACAAAAATCGTACCCACAACTGCAGTACAAACAATCACCGCGGCGATAGCCTCCATAGTTGCACCAGGAATCAATACCCCCAGCAAAACTGCAAATCCCTTTCCATCCATAGCAGCAAGCATTTTTGCATTCAAAAATAAATACATTGAACCAATCACAAGAACAGTATGACAAAGCGTTGCCAAAAAAGCGGTAATTGCCGCAGTCACTATTTTTGGCATTTTTGGAATAAGGTTTAGCACGCTGAATAAAGCCCATGCAACCGTGCCAAACAACATTCGCGGCACAACAGAACACAACGGATTCACAAAAAAAGGATCAAGCACTCCCGTTGGACTTGAAGCCGCATTCACAAGACTTGTCAAGCCAAACACAAGCCCCGTAACAAGCCCGCCTGGAAGCCCCGCAAGAAATGCCGCAAGCAAAACAGGAATATGCATAATTGTAAACGCAATAACAGGGCTTATTGAAATATATCCCAAATGCAGTCCTGGAATCCCCATAAGTATAATAAGCGCACTAAACGCTCCAGTAATAGCCAGTTGTTTATTTTTTGAACTCACCACCGAAGATGTTACTTCCATTATATTTCTCCTTAATCAACGCATACACTATACCATTTTCAAAAAAGAAATACAATTATCATCATTATAGTATATATCATTACATTCTCGACGCTCGCACTGCTCGCATTTTCGCCCGCATCCCAAATAATAACTCAAAAAAACTAACTATTTTGCAAAAAAACGCTTCTTTCATATTGACATACCCCCCCCCCATTTGTGATACAATCTTCCTGTTATTCTTTGGGCAAAAGAGAAAAATACAGTATAAATCCCTTTGCCCTACTAAATGGAGGATGCCATGAAGAAAATTTTCAAGGCTGTATGTTTGGCGGCAATTTTTTTGCTGCCATTAGTTGGTTGTAATGATAATCCTGACACGGAAGAAATTACTATTCAAAAGCAAATCGATGCAGGCGGAACAGTTGATTTAAAAAACGAAGTCGTTTCTGAAGATGTAACGATCAACAAAACGGTAACTTTAAAAAACGCGGACTTTAACGGACACACGATCACGGTAAACGCTAACACAACATTGATAGATGTAACAAATGCAAATATCGTTATTGCAGGAAACAGCACGTCGAGAGAGGCAGTCGCAGAAAAGCCAATCCGCCTCACAATTAGCGGCAATTCATCAATTACTTCTATCACAGTGAAAACAAGTAATGCAAAGATTGAATCAGGAGAAACGGTAACAATCGTTTCGCTTGAAGTTACGGCAGAAGCAGAAAATGTTGCTATTTCCGGTGGAAAAATTCAAACGCTCACATCCACGGCATCAATCGTTTTGACTATTTCAGGCAAGACAACGATAAAAGAAATCGATGAAACTATCAAAGTAACTGTATCGGGAAATGATGTAAAACTACCGCCTAACGTTAAGCCTCTTTCAATCACAAGTGCAACGCTAAAACAAGGCAGCAATGTAAAGAAAGATTATGAAGTTGGCGATTCATTTGACTTTACAGGTCTTTCCGTTGAAGTCATCTATAGTGATGATTCAACAAGCACAATTCCTCTTTCAAACGAAAACATAAAACTTACAGGCTTTTCAACAACAAAGGAAGGAACTGAAACCGTTTCATTCACATACAATGGCATTCCAGTATCAGGCACACTTTCTATCACTGTAAAACCATCAACGAAAAAATATGTAGAATTGATTAACGATGCAGTTGATTATTTTGCAGACTTAAAACTAGACGAAGGCATTGAAAAAATCAAGCAAGCGTACGACAGTGAAAAAAATGACACCACAAAAATGTATTATGCGCTTGCAAAACTCGCCCTCACCATAAGAACAGATTCTGAAACAGTAAAATTTATGAGAGATACATGTGGATTTAAATATTATCCAACAACCTTGAATGACCTTATCAAAGGAGAATGGATGGGAAAATCCATAGAAGAAGGTGATTTTGCAAAAACAGTTGCCAACGCAAATAAAAACGGATTAAATGACGCATTAAACAAATTGGTGGACATTCTTAAAAGCACCTATAATGAAGTGGTTGAAATCTCAAAGGATATGAATCAAGCTTCTGTTCTGCTTCCTGCCGTTCTCATAGATGCGCTTGAAATTGAAGATTTTTTTGGCACGTCTGATATTCGAGTGGGAAAAGCAGAACTTGATGTGGTTATTGCAGCGATGGGAATTACAAAGGGCATTTTTGAGTATATTTCCGCATTCGATTGGACGTTCAACGCTTCAACTATCTCAAGCGATATGAATATTGATGACTTTATAACTGCCGTCCAATCAGGAAAAAAACTTTTAACAACACAAAATGCCCAAAGACTTGCAGACTCAAAGCAATCTTTCATTGACGCAGTAAATATGGTAATAGCATCTTACGATTATATTACTTATGAAAGCGATATATATCCATCAGCAGTAAAAGATGTACTTACTGAATACAAGATATTCTACGAAGCAGCAAAAGCATTCAAAGACGCATTGGAAAACGGCAGAATTTTCTATGTGCCAGATACCGACATATTTGAACTGGAAAAATGGCCGACAAATGGCAGCAATTATATTGTAAAAATCGACTGCGCAAAAATGTTCTCAAGCGGAGTGCTGGACAGTGCAATTGAAAAGGATTCGAGCGGAAAGGTGAATTTTTATACGGATTGTAGTTGGTGGTATGAATATTATGATGAAGAATGGAAATGGCTCGAATCTGAAAACGAGGAAACACTGCTTTCAGAAAGTTTTTATTCTGTGCATGAAAGAAATGTGACTGAACTAAGAAGTAAAATTCCTGAAACTGCAACACGTTCTTATTGGGATTGCCATACACGTCTTCTTATAAAAGTGCGACTTCCTGATTTCATAACTATAAATGGCATCGAGAAAGATGAACGAGAAACATTCCTTGAGATTTGGGGTGAATACTCTGACAACTATGACTATGAATAAGTTATAAATGCTCGTTTTCTCAAGCCAATGCACGAAGACATTGCAAAAATGCTTTGTCTTCGTGTGTGTATGTTCCTGCATTCCGCTTTTTTCCCATTCCTTTTCTGCTTCATCTCATTTTATGCATATTTATTCGGATTCAAGCGGAACTTCCCTTTTTTACACCATTCAGTCGGAGGGAGAATTGTCGTTCCCTCATTTTTCAGCAGGTCTTACTGCATCATACGGTCGCATATACTCATCACTTGAAAACATAACGGCAAAGGCAAATATTTTTAACGCAGGTGTCTTTGCAAAAACAAAATTTGTTGACTTCCATGCAAACTCATTTTTTCTCAATGCCAAAAACCTCGTTCTCCACATAAATGATGATTATAAAATTGAAAGAAGCGCGGTTTTTGGAATGTCATTTTTACTGCCTATAAAACTTTCGCCTTTCACAATCACGCCGATTTTTTCCTTTGGAACTATGAAGTCGGAAAACGGCGATATGCATTATTTTTACTCCGAGCCAAAAATTCCGCTTTTTTATGTTGCAGGCGCACAATGTGAAGTCGAACGGTTGAAAATCGCCTCTCTATTCGCTTCCAGTGACATAGATTTTTACGCCAATGAACAAAATGGCTCTGAAAAACTAATCGACTCTACTGTTTGGGCAGTTGGAATACTTTCTCAGTATGAATTCACTATAAAAAATTTCTCCATCGTTCCGTCCTTTGGCTTTTTTCATCTTGACTTGAAAGCAAAAGGAACATTGACAGCGCAAAATCAAAAATATGTGCTTTTTCCCTATAAAATTTTTACTTTAGCGGGAAGTGCAAAAATCGATGCACTTATTTTTGGAGCAAATTTTACTTTTAAACGAACGTTTTTTTCACTTTTCGCAGATTTCACAGCCTTTCTCTGCATAAATCAAACAGGCTTTTACAAAGCAAATTATTTGTATAAACAAAATATATTTTTCAACGGCTCAAAAGGTTCTTTTTCGGGCGACTTCACTGGGCTAAAGGGAAACGGCATTGGATTTTTTACAATTGCCACAGACTTTGCAATCCCTGTAAAAAATATGAGTATTGTGTTATCCCCCAAAAAAACATTTTTAATTCCGCTGTTTTTTAATGTGAATGGCATAAAAAAATCCTCTGGCAGTGACTCCGACCGTCCAGAAGGCACAGCAAACAATGGTATTCTCTACTATCTTTTAAGCGGTCTCTCTTTTAGTGCAACACTGCAGTACAACTAGCAAAATGCAATGACCAGGAATTTTGCAAAATAACGGCTTATAGGTTGTGACTACGAAACGGAGCAACATCGCCCCAATACGATAAGAAGGTCATTTCGACAGACTCAATGACTTTAAAACTGGTGGTTGAGCTTGTCGAAACTACAGTCAACATCAGACCTACAGAACACGATGACAAGAACAATGATTGCGCACTTTCTAATAATGCGGTGGTTTGCGGTTTGGGATTTCTCCCTCTGCATTCTCCAAAAGATCACTTAATTTTTCCGCCATCAAGCGACTTTCTTTTTTTAAAAGTGATATTGTTTTTGTCTGTTCAGTACAAACCTCTTGAATTTGATTTAAGAAGTCCTCAAGATACGAAAACTTTATCTCAAGATTTGTAATGCGCTTTTCAAGAGATTCAAAATCTACTGCAATTTCCTTATCGCTTGTCATAGTACAGTCTCTGATGCTCTCCGCCTTATTTTTTCAATAACGCTGCAAAAGGATTGTATGTTTCTCCATCAGACTGTGAATGTAAATACGTGGCGGCAGAATTATCCTGCTCAACAGAAGTTGCAGGAACAAGAGAAATGCGTTTTTCATTTGCCTTTACCTCTTTTACAACAACAGACATCTTTTCTCCAACTTTGAATTTTTTCTTTAAGTTCGTATTTTTATCAACGCCTTCAAGCGCAGAAATATGCACAAGACCGTCAATTCCCTTGTCAAGATTTACAAACACGCCAAAATCCACCACTTTTGAAATAACGCCGTCAAATTTATCACCAACTGCACATTTTTTTGAAACATCGTCCCACGGGTCAGACTCAAGCGCCTTCATACTGATTGAAATGCGTTTTTTTTGCCAATCGGCATGTATCACTTTCGCCCTGATTTTTTGTCCGATAGAAAGAACATCGGAAATTTCTTTCACCCTTTCAAATGAAATTTCTGAAATCGGGAGAAGGGCTTGAAATCCGTCTATGTCCACAAACGCACCAAAACTGTGAAACGATTTTACAACGCCTTCAACTAGTACTCCCTCGGTTATTTTTTGACTTAAAGCGGAAATGTGTTTCTCCCGATCCGCTTCAAGAAACGCTCGATTTGAAACCAAAATATTTTTTCCGTTTTCCTTAAATTCACTGATAAGAAACGGGAGCACCTTTCCTACCACAGATTCGTTTTCCTCTTTTTGACGACCGCCCATTTGAGAAAACGGACAAAACGCCCTTGAAGAACCGATTTTCACTTCAAAGCCGCCTTTTATTTCCTTTTCAACGCACCCTTCAATTGGAATATGGTTTTTAAAGGCGTTTTCTAGCATATCTTTGTCAGCATTCTCACCTTTGATTTTTGCCACAAATTTCATTTCTCCGTGAGATTCTCCAATATAAAACACCTTGATTTTGTCGCCCTCTTTTACAGTGCAGCATCCATTTTCATCCGTGAATTCTGATTTTTCAACTACGCCTTCAGATTTTGCGTTCAAGTCAATGAAAATTGTATCGTTCGTTACCGCAATCACTGTAGTTTCAATTTGCTCTCCAGAAACCAATTTTCCAAACATACGTCCTCCCATCATAACGACTGTGCTATTATTTATGCTTCCTTATAAAAATTTATCAGGCAGCCCGCCAATATGATTTTTCTCTCGTCATCGGTTAGATCACCCAACGTCAACTCAAATTCAGAGACTTTTCCACATTTTAAACAAACAGAGTATGCCTTGAAAACGTTTGATTTCTCTTGCACCAAATTTTTTATGTTCGAAATAAAAATATAGTCGCCATTTTTAAATGGTAGATTTTCCGTCGCCTTCAAATCTCCCTGCTTGTATAAAAACGGCAGCATCCCCCAGTTTATGAGATTTGAACGATAGCGTTTTGTGGCATATTCACAGGCAATATTTGCACTTGCACCCAATACGCGTTGACAAGAAGCCGCCTGTTCTCTTGCAGATCCATCTCCCGGTTTTAGTGCATAAATGCTCGATCCGATAGTCAAAACATCTGCCGATAAAAGAGATTGCACATCGTCACCGTTGGCTTTCAAAACCGATTTGAAATCGTCCGTGTCCGTAAGAAGATGCAAGACCTTTTCAATTTCCGCTTTGACTTCATCTGTTCTGTCGCGAACAGCCTTTGCCCGCCCCACATAGGCAGGATCTTTACGACTCAACGTGAATTCGGCAAGCCCCAAAGGATTCGAGCGGAAAGATGAAGTTTCCCCTGATGGAATTAACTCATCCGTAGTTGTAACGGGGTCATGAATTTCGCTCACAACTTTCAGCAGAAGATTCTCGCCAAGTTTTTGCATTTCAGGCCAATCCTTGATGTTCGGTCCAAACTGAATTGCAACTTCCGGATGCGCAACTCCTTTTGAGTCATAAACGCGCTTTTCATAAATAGTTTTGTCAAAGAAATATTTTTTGCCTGAAAATTCTGCATCAAAATGAGTGGCAGGCGTGAGAAATCCTTTGTTTGCGGCTGTTGCAGCAACTGAACGAGCGTCCATAAGCGCGACAGAAGAAAGTTGCCCTGATTGGATTTTGCTGCCTTCGCGGTTCGGGAAATTTCGAGTCGAATGTCTGATTGAAAATGCACCGTTTGCAGGTGTATCACCCGCACCAAAGCACGGACCGCAAAATGCAGTTTTCACGACTGCGCCAGTTTCCAACAACGAAGCAATCGCGCCATTTTTTACAAGCTCCATATAAATTGGCATTGATGCAGGATACACGCTCAACACAAATTTTCCGTTGCCCGTGTCCTTTCCTTTGAGAATATCAGCCGCCGCCGTAATGTTTTCAAATCCACCGCCTGCACAACCAGCAATTATCCCCTGATCAACATACAGTTTTCCCCCAATGATTTTTGAATGCAAGTCAAATTGAACGGCATCTCCAAAACTCACCTTTGCACGTTTTTCAGTTTCTGAAAGAATATCGTCAAGGTTTTTGTTCACTTCGTCAATTTCGTAGGCGCAAGATGGGTGAAACGGCATTGCAATCATCGGGCGAATTTTATCCAAGTCAACTGCAATTGCACCGTCATAATATGCCGTTCCGTTCGGTGAAAGCATTTTATAGTCGCCCTCCCGTCCGTGAATCGCATAATACTCACGAATTTTTTCATCGGTTGTCCAAATAGAAGAAAGGCACGTTGTTTCGGTCGTCATAACATCTATTCCGATTCTAAAATCAGCGGAAAGGTTTGCAACTCCAGGACCAACAAATTCCATCACCTTGTTTTTTACATATCCATTATCAAAAACCGCTTTTATAATCGCAAGCGCAACGTCCTGTGGTCCAACCCCAGCAGCAGGCGCACCCGTCAAATAAACAGCAACAACTTCAGGAGCATTTATGTCATACGTTTTTTTTAGAAGTTGTTTTGCAAGCTCTCCGCCCCCTTCTCCTATCGCCATAGTTCCCAGTGCGCCGTATCGTGTGTGGCTGTCAGAGCCTAAAATCATATCGCCGCATTTTGAAAGCATTTCCCGCGCATACTGATGAATTACCGCTTGATGAGGGGGAACATACACTCCGCCATACTTTTGCGCACATGTTAGTCCAAAAACGTGGTCGTCTTCATTTATTGTGCCTCCAACTGCACAGAGAGAGTTGTGACAATTTGTCAAAATATAGGGAATTGGAAATTTTTCAAGTCCAGATGCCCTCGCTGTTTGAATTATACCAACATACGTTATGTCGTGGCTTGTGATTTTATCAAATCGTATTTTCAGTTTTTTTGCATCCCCTGAAACATTGTGTCCTTGCAAAATTGAATACGCCATTGTATTTTTTCGCGCTTCATCACACGTTGCGCTCTTGCAATTTTCAATAAGCTTTCCGTTTTCAAAAAACACGCCTTTTTCCCAAAGTTTAACTGCGTCTGCCATAAAAAATCCCCTTGCCATCTAAAATACTGTCAAGAGTATACCAAAAAAACGAAAAATAAGCAAACGTCCATATATGAGGGGAAAGGGCAAGCGGAAACCGCTTCGGTTATCCTCTTTCCCTTTTAAGCATTGTTTTTTTCAGCAATTCAAAAGTTTCAACTTTTTAATTGCTGAAAAAGGTTGTTTCGCAATGAAATGAGAAACAACAGTAAATAGCGAGTTTTCGCAGAAAACTTGAAGTAAAAATCCACACAGCATTTTTGTGCGGATTTTTACCATCCTTTTCTCTTTCCCGTTTCTATCTTGTAAACACCCTTCATACATTTTATAATGGTTGTATGAACGAAAAAATCAATCACCAAATTGAATTGGATAAAATACTAAAAAATCTTGAAGAAACAAACAATTCCTCCGCGAAAAAGCCCTCTCTTCTCTTGCATGCGTGTTGCGCACCCTGCTCGTCTTATGTGATTGAATACCTTTCCGCCTATTTCGACATCACTCTATTGTATTACAACCCGAACATTTATCCACAAGAAGAGTATGAACGCCGCCTGTCTGAATTAAAACAGTTTCTTGCAAGGTTTCCAATTGCCATTGCCTCGCACATAACGCTTGTTGTTCTGGATTACACGCCTCAAGAATTTTACGAAAAAATTGGAATTGAAACAGAGCCGCTCCTTGCAAAAGAGGCAGAAAAAGGGGAACGATGCAAACGCTGCTATATGTTCCGAATGAAACGTGCATATACCTATGCGTATGAACACAAATTCGATTGGTTTACAACAACACTTTCAATCAGTCCATTCAAGGATGCAGAAAAAATAAATGACATTGGAAAAACGCTCCAAAACATTTCTGGTCATTTGGGAACGCACTTTCTTCCATCGGACTTTAAAAAACGCAACGGATTTAAACGAAGCCTTGAGTTGAGCGCAGAATACGGACTGTATCGACAGCAGTATTGCGGATGTGTTTATTCAATGCATAACACAGATGCAAATACTGAATAACCACATTATAAACAGTGCAAATTCTCTTGTAAAAATGGTGTGTTACTAGGGACAAAAAAGGATTCAGCAAAAACTATTTTAAAGAAATATAAATATTTAAAAGCAAAAAATGCAAAAAAATATGGGTGTCAACTTTGTGAAGTTAAAAATAATTGTTCAAAATGTTTAAAAATGTTAAAAATATACGGTGTAAAATATTGCAACTATATGAAACAAAGAGACATAAACATATATAAAAAATATTTATTATTTCTAGAAAAACAATTTTATTATGGCAGCATTAAAAATAGTCGAGATTTTTATTTTATAAATTCATCTTATATGGGGGAGAATAAAAATGAGTGCTATAACCGTTGAAAACGTGAATCACACCTATCGGACATTCGAGCGCAAGCAAGGGCTTAAAAATTCGATAAAGGATTTGTTTAGCAGACAGTACATTTACAAGAATGCGCTGAAAAATGTAAGTTTTAAAATTGAAGAAAACGAGATTGTCGGAGTGGCAGGACCGAACGGCGCAGGAAAAACTACCTTGCTGAAAATTTTGAGTGGACTCATAAAACCGACTTCTGGTAGCGTGGATGTGTGTTCATTTGTTCCCTATAAAAAAAGCAACGCATTCAAAAGACAAATTGGATTTATTATGGGAGGAAAGTCGCAGCTGCTATGGGAGCTTCCTGCACTTGAAACATTTTCGCTAAACCAAATTATTTATGACATCCCCAAAAAGGATTTTGACTCATGGATAGACAGGCTTATAAAAACGCTTGGAGTGGAGGACTTGGTGAACATTCCAGTGCGAAATCTCTCTCTTGGTCAAAAAATGAAGATGGACATAATCGCCTCGCTTGTTCATCGCCCAAAGATTTTGTTTCTTGATGAGCCAACAAACGGACTGGACATTGTTGCCCGCGTTTCGCTTCGCGACTATCTAAAAAAAATTTTCAAGGAATTTGGAATTACGGCGATTGTCACAAGCCATAATGTCGGCGACATTGAGAAAATGTGCGACCGTCTTATGATAATTACGCATGGCTCGTTGTTCTATGACGGAGATGTCCAGTCGGCGATAAAAAAATATTCTGATGACAACGGAACTCTTGAGGACGCGCTGGTGAATGTTTTTACAGAAAGGGCTGAGAGTTGATTAAAAGTGGGGGATATTTATATAAGATGCGTTTTTTTAGACTGATACAGTTGTTTTTTCAGAGAAACTTTGTGTTCCGCATAAATTTCTTAATGCAATGGTTCACCGTGGTTTTGAAATTCTCGTTCACCGTGTTGTTTTGGCTTTCTGCGATGGGTGCTTCAAATTCCCTTTCGTATTCCAAGATGCAGATGGTGATTTATTTTTTTGTAGTGATGTTGATAGGTTTTTTTGTAGAAACTGACATAACGGAAAAGGTTTCAACGGCAATTTATCAGGGAAATCTGTCTGTAGATCTTTTAAAGCCTATTTCATATTCATTCTTAAATTTTACCTCCTATTTTGCAATGAAATTATGTATCGTTGTGTTCCTTGTTGTTTGCGCCATTGCATTGCGCTTTTTTCCTGCATATTCCGCAGCGTTTGCCATTTCTGTGTTCTTTTCTCTAATAATAAATTTTGAGATGTCTTATTTGATTGGAATTCTTGCGTTTTGGACAAACACGGTCTGGGGAATTTCAATGGTAAATTCAGTTTTGCTGGATGTTTTTGGAGGTCGTCTTTTTCCGATAGAACTTGCCCCTTCTGGAATGCAAAAACTATGTACTTTTTTGCCGTACCAATATATTTTTTATGTTCCGCTTCAAATTTTGGAACGGCGAGCGACTCCTTTGTTGATGGTAGGACAGATTGCTTGTGCAGTCGTTCTGTTCTTGTTCTCGCGCCTTATTTGGCAGCAAGGATTGAAACACTATGAAGCAACAGGGATGTAAGATGTGGCACATTCATAGCGCACTATGGCTTGTATAAGGAATTATGATAAAAGCACCGCACAAATGGCGCGGCACTTTTATCATGACAAGTTTCCGTTGGAAACTTGCATATCAAATGCCACTTCTCATTTCATTGCGAAGTGGCATAAAAAGTCAAGAAGAAAGTTGCAACTTTCTTCTTGACTTTTTATGGGAGAATGTATGCATTTGTTGAGATATGTGAATAAAATTATGTCGATTGGAATTCAAAAATTTGTGATAAACCGAAAGAATTTGGCAGTTGTTGTATTGTTTGAAATACTTGACGCGATTGCTTCTGTTGTCTTTATTGAGATTATATATGGAAATTTTGACGCTGTGGCAGGCTACTCCAAGTACGAACTTTATTTTCTTTATGGAATAAATTTATGCTCGCTGAAAATTATGATGTTATTTTTTATCGGCGGAATAGACAGTTTTTCTAGCAAAGTGATTTCCCGCGATGTTGATTTTGTGCTCCTCAAGCCGATGAGTGCCCGCGTCCTTATGATGTGTCCCGACATAAACATTCATCAGATTCTGTCGATGACTCCGAGTGTTTGTATGGTTGCGATTGGCATTGTGCATTGTACTGTTGCACTAAGATTAAATATTCTGTTTGCAGCACTCGGATTTGTTTTGGGAACGGCGTTGATGATGAACATATTTTCAATTTTGATGCCAATAGCCTTTTGGACGGTAAGTGCAACTGGCTTGAACGACTTTGTTTTTACGCTTCAATCAAATTCAAATTATCCCCAGGGAATTTATCCAAAAGGCGTTCGCATTGCGCTCACATTTGTTTTTCCACTCGTGCTTTTTTCAAATCCATCTGCAATGTGTCTTTTTGAAAAAGATGGCTGGCAAAAATATCTTGCGCTTTGTGCTTTTTATGTAGTGCTGACCGAATTTGTCAAGCGCATTGTTTGGCTCAAGGGAATTGAAAGATACAAAATGTCGATGGAATAAAAAAGCGAGGATAAATAGTTAAGCACCTAAAAATAAAATTCAAATTGAAACTCCTTATATAAATAACGAAGTCCCATAAAATCCAAAAAAAACACACAGTTCTGTCTTTAGGCTCTCTCTATTGCCCGCTATCTCGCATTTCGTACATCTCCTCGGCTTACTACGATTTTGTATCCAACACTTTCCACTTTTTTTGAAAGGCGTACAATTCTTTTTTCCAGTTTGTCCGCTTCGCATATTTTATTATCGCACAGATCGTATAATGTGTATTTTTTACGGGCAAAAAGCGGCGATATGTTCGGCATAATGACATTCGCTCCTGCCTGAAATCCTTTTATGTCCCCTTGCTCATCAAGAGAGCAAAGCGCGGTTGTGGCAGGAATAAGCGCAAACGGAAACATTACGCGCAATAGAGAAATCAAAACAAGTGTTTTTTCCACCGAGCCGCTTTTGAAGTTTGCAAATGGCGTGTTGTGATGCGAAATAAACGGCCCTATTCCTATCATCGCAGGATTTAACTTCTGCAAAAAGCGCACGTCTTCAACAATATGTTCGTTCGTTTGGTAAGGAGAGCCAACCATAAACCCAGATCCCACTTGAAAACCAATGTCCTTCAAATCAAAAAGACATCTTTTTCGGTTTTCTATGCTCATTGAAGATGGATGCAACTTTTTATAATGTGCGGAAGACGAGGTTTCGTGCCGTAAAAGATAGCGATCCGCCCCTGCATTGAAATATCTTTTGTATGTTTTATACGTCTTCTCTCCCATTGAAAGAGTCAATGCACAGTCAGGGTATTTTGATTTTATTTCGGCTATCATTTTACATATTTCATCGTCTGTATAAGACAAATCCTCTCCGCTTTGCAAAACAAATGTCCTGCATCCCGCCTTATACCCATTTTCACAGCAATTTAAAATCTCTTCTTTTGTCAGACGATACCGCTCCAGTTCTTTATTAGACGCACGAAGTCCACAATATAAGCAATCGTTTTTACAAAAATTTGAAAACTCTATAAGCCCGCGAATAAAAATCTCGTTTCCATAAACTGATTTCCGAACAAAATCCGCTTGTTCTTGAAGGGAATTAAAATCACTGTTTAAAATTTCAAGCAGTTCGGAATCGGAAAAACACCGACTTTGTACGATTTGTTCATTTATCATATAAAAATTCTAATAAGAACACCTCGAAAAACTTTTTTGGCAATTTTTTCGAATGCACCAACGAATTCTATCGTTGCTATAATAGTGCGCTGATAGAACATCGCATTTTCAAAGTTACCTATAAACAGCGTGAGTATATTCAATAGCCCAGCCTTGCATCACCTTACTTGTTACACAACTTGTTTGTAGGCTTTATTTTCCCACGCAAAATTTGCTGAAAATTGACTCCAGTATGTCATCGCTCGTAACTTCGCCAGTAACTTCTCCGAGCAAATTTAACGCATCTTCCAAATCTTGCACAACTGCGTCAAGAGTAAATGTATCCGCCGCTTCCATTGCATGCTGAACAGAAACGTATGCTTCATCGATTATTGATTTTTGCCGCGCAGAACCTAACCCCGCATAGTGGCATTCGCTTGAAATTCCCTCTGTCAAAATCGATTGAATCGCTTGATACAGTTCATAAAAGCCTTCTGTCGTCTTTGCGCTCACACAAACTGCGCTTTTTATATATTTATTCAATTCCTGCGGCGTTTCTTTATTTGGAGTGCATTTATCACACTTGTTCCATACAAGAACAAGGGGCTTTTTAGCATGCTCAATAAACGCCTTGTCTTCTTCGGTCAATCCAAGTGAGGCATCTGCAAGATACAAAATAATATCGGCATCTTCGCTTAAATTCTTTGAAATCGCCACACCTTGAGATTCAACCACATCATCAGTTTTGCGCAACCCCGCTGTATCAAAAAGACGCACAGGAATGCCCCCTATGTCGCAAAAACTTTCAAGCCAATCACGAGTTGTTCCCTCAATGTCAGAAACAATTGCTCTCTCTTCTTTCAAAATTGCATTAAAAAGGCTTGATTTCCCTGCATTCGTTCTTCCACAAAGGACAACGCGCGCTCCGTCTTGATACAGTTTTTCACCTTTCCAAGAATCTTTTAAGGCAACTAGTTTTTTAGAGGCTTCTTTTAAATTGTGAATGTCAAAGGAATCTGCAATTGTTTCTTCATCTTCAGGATATTCAATTTCAACTTCAATTGCGGCAATCGTTTCTTTTATCAAGGTTTTTATGCAATCGATTTCAGAAAAGAGGTTTCCTGCAAGACGACCAGCGGCACGACTTCTTGCCTCTCCTGTGCGACTTTCAATAATTTCTTGAACTGCTTCTGATTTTGTTAAATCCGCCTTGCCGTTTACAAACGCTCGAAAAGTAAATTCACCGCGCTCCGCCTCACGAAATCCGCTCTCCAAAAGCAAATTGTGAATTGCAAGAACAACGCCAGGTCCTCCATGGCAAAAAATTTCAATCATTTCTTCGCCGGTAAAACTTTTTGGAGCGCGATAAACTGCCGCCATAACTTCATCAACTTTTTTTTCATCATCAATTATCCAACCATAAACAAGCGTATTACCAGCTGCGGATAAAAGCGCATTTTTACGAGAGAAAATTCTTGAAACAAGAGAAACGCAATTCTTTCCAGAACAACGCACAATTCCAAGCGCGGCAGGTGAAAGACTTGTCGCAATGGCAACAATTGGCTCTTCTGGCATATATTTTATATTTGACATAACAGTACTCTATCGTTTTTTTGGAAATGAAAAAAGAGCGTGGCAGAAGATACAAGGAGAAAGATACGTTGTTTTTCGGTCTCTATGCTTCGTCTTCCGCATGCAGGGCAAAACCGTGCTTTAATGATGAACTTTATGGTGATGGCGAGGAGGACGCGGCGACTGCGGACAAGGGGCATGCGGAGTATAAACGTGAACGGGTCTTGCGTGATGCATAACCGGCTTCGAACCTGGAACAGGCACAACTTCTACCGTCATATTTTTATATCCGTCCTTTTTTGTAGAAAATAGCACTTCCAAATTGCCATCCTTAATTGCACAGGCAACTTCAAACGTATCACTAGTATATGCATCGCTTGAAACAAGTATAGAATCAATTTGAAATATAGCTTCTGAGTCAGATTGAATGCCCTCATTTTCAACTTGCAACGTTTTTCCAGTTCTATTTATAACTGTGACAGAATCAAAAACTTTATAACCCAATTCCTTTGAACCGCTTTCAAATTTCCATGTTGTATTTGCAAAGCACAGTGAAATAATCCCAACAAGAATTATAAAGACAAAAGACATTTTTTTCATAAATTCCTCCACCTTATATAATACTATTACAACAATACGAAAAAGTAAAGCATTCGTTGCAAGACAAGTCTCTCGGATTTTCTCATAACCATTGCAAGTTCTGTTTTGTTAATATTTTTAGCGCAGTGGAGATGCAACAAAAAATAAAGATCCTCAAAAGACTCCTTCTCTCCTCATTATAAGAAACACTACAAAAGTCCTTGTATTTGTTGCGCTGAAATGCCTGTGCACTTTATAATAAGGTCATAAGAAAGTCCATTCTTCAGCATATTTCGCGCAGTTTCAATCTGTTTCTGCTGAATGCCAATTTCTATACCTCGTTTCTCACCGATTGCAATTCCTTCAGTTCTTCCTTCTGCTCTTCCTTCATCACGCCCGTCATCGTGCCGCTCTTTTAACATCATCTCCCATGTCATATATTGCTGCCTCCACTTTTGTTCCCCTTGCAGTTCATGCAGTATCACGTCCAACCTGCCTGTGAGCTTTGAGGCGGACCTCCCGCTGGAGAAGAACTCCAGAAGCCTCCTCCGCTCCTCGTCGGGGACCATCTTGTACCTGTTGAAATTATAAAACACTTTCAGCGTTTTGTCATTCAGTTTTATTTCGGGATTCTCCTTGCAGGTGTTCTCGAACGTGTAGACCGGAAGCCCCCTTCCGAACAAGTCGAACGGACACAGGAACAGCGTGTAGTTCTCTCGCAATTCGGAGTAGCCCATCCCCCGGTTCAGGGAGTCGACATCCGCCACGGACTGGTAGTAGCGTGCGCGCATGGGAAGGTCGCCTCTGTTGACCATCTGCAGTTCAAGGTCGAAGATTTGTGTTGGGTTTGACACATATACGTCAAAGCGCACGCCCTTCGCCAGTGCGTCAACCTCCACCGTCTTTTCGTCCTGCATGCACTCCACACGATTGACCTGTATGCCGAGGAGGGTTTCAATCACGCCCCTGCACACGTCGAGGTCGCTCGTCAGCACCTTGTTGAACATGAATGTGTTGGTGATGGGGAGCCTCTCCCACGGAATAATTTCTTCTGCCATTTTTCCTCCTGTTTTTTCAGTGATTCAATTTTAGTTGCTGATTTTTAACATCCCCTATCTATATATAGGTGCGGAGAGGGGTAAAAGCGGAAGTATTTTGGAAATAAAACGAGTTTTTTTAAAGAAAAGTAAAGAGATTTTCACACGGATTCTTTACGTTTGCGAGGTTGAAAACACAGCAAGCACATGCACACTTAATGCCAAGGAATGAAAAATGAGTAACAGAAGTCAAGAATATAAAAAACGCCTCTTGAATAATTTCAAGAGGCGTTTCACCTTTTTTATTTTAACACATCTATTTTTTTAATTCGCTTGAAGCCTTTTTATATTTTGCACAGGCAGTTTCAGAAAGTTCAAATTTATGTGGAGTGCGGCTGCTTGTGCAGATATATTTTACGCCATCTCCAGAGTCTTCCTGAAAAATTTCCACGACAATTTTTCCTTCCGTTGCACTGATTTCAACTGTTGCCGTTTTTTCTGAAGGCACAGCACGGTTGTCATCAACCCACTCTGTTGCAGAACAAGTTGCAAGTTGATTTAGCCATGCATCAACTTTTCCAGAATCTGCCTCTTCTCCGCTTCCGCTGAAAACCCATGCAGGTGCATCATCTTCAAGAGATGTATTTCTTTCAATTCCAAAAGATTCCGATCGCGTTGAAACAGACACAGCGTTTATATTGCTCGCGGAAATACTATAAACCGTTTTGCTTTTTAAGGAATCCTCTGTTTTATTAAAGATTGATTGCAAATTTCCTGAAACAAGGTAAATATCGCGAGAACCGTCCACATTCAAGTATGTTTGCGAGCCAGTAGACGAAGTTTTTCCAACCCTCAAAGTGCGCAAAATTTTTTCACCCTTTTTTGCAGTCACAACACAAGCCTTTCCATCAAGATCAAAGCGATCATTAAATTCATCACTTCCTAATTTTCCAATAGAATCAAGCACTTTCACTTCTTTTATAGAATTTACAATGCTATCAGCAGAGGCTCTTTCAGCCTGAAAGTCGTTGTGACCGACATACCATGTCGTGCCATCAAGATAGAGTTCGACTGTTGAAGATGCGTTTTCTATCAAAATGAAGTCCGGGCTTTCATCAAGCGCAAGCGTTTTTACTGGATTTATTGCAGAAGTCACTCCCTGCACAATGCATATAATAAGCAAAACAAAACAAGCTGCCATCAAAATTATTTTTCTAGGTTTCATATTTTCCATACCTCCTTATTTTTCAACAACGAGCGAATTGTCAAATTCGGGAGTTGTTGAAAACGCGATTTTACAGCGAAGCGAAAAATCGCAGTATAATAAGCGAGTTTTTGAAAAGATAGAAAAACATTCTTCCAGTTGCAGTGAAAAAGGCAAAAACATGCGCTCGCGCATTTCGCGCTCATTGTGGCAAAGATTTTTTTTTTCGTTGCTACCGCAACGACCACAATCAGAGCGATTTTGCCTTTTTCACTACGCCTTTGCAAATGTTTTTTATACTTTCAAAACTCGCATTAAAACAGGCAACTCAATTTCAGTTGCCTGTTTTAAACCTTCATTAAGTTTCAGCAATGAAAAAAGTTTCAACTTTTGAATTGCTGAAAACGCCGTTTTGCAATGAAATGAAAAACGGCAGTAAATAAGCGAGTTTTGAAAAAAACTCGCATTAAAATAGGCAACTCAATTTCAGTTGCCTATTTTAAACCTTCATTTTTATTTATTTTATTTCACGCAAATCATTCGGATTATATCTTTCACGAATTCTGCGTCTTCTCACAACTCGTTTTCTCCAAACGATAAGACCAATCACAACGATCACTAAAGCAACTCCAACAATGCAGAACCATTCAACAAAAGACACAAATGCTCCCGTTGATCTTTCAATTGTTTGGAATGACACGCCTTTTGTACGCATTGCACAAAGATCTCCATTTCCATTCATATAGTCAACAGCATTGCGAATCATCATAGAAATTGGCTCGGAACCATCTGCATCAATCAACTGATTTGAAGTAACATACGATGTTGTACAAACAAAGATTTTTCCAGATTGCTTGGCATTTGCAATATGCATAGTGGTTTCAAAATCATTTTCATCGCTATTTTGATTTTCCTCTTCAGACGGATTTTTGTCAAATGCACTTGAAAATTTCCCCTCAATCAAAACAGTCAGCAATTCTGATTTTTCAATTGATTTATCATACGGTACCCCCACATTTGGCTGAAGTTGAATATTTTGACTCTGTGTCCAAGATTTTTCAGACGATTTTGCAAGAACTGTTGTTCTCAAATCCTTATTTTCTTTTGCCGCATCAATATTCATTGCACCAGATTGCAGGAAAATCACATAGCCCAAATTGCTTGTAATAGGATGCCGCTGATTTAACTCTCTGCCCGAAAGCATTGGAGCCCAGTACAGGTCATAACTTTGAATTCCTTGCGCAGTTCTTTGTCTTTGTGTATAACAGTTTTCATCAAATACATAAGCCTGTTCAAGCTTTACACCATATTTTTCAAAAATTGTTTCAAGTCCATTTTGAATTGGCGTAAATGTTGTCGGCTGATAGTAGTTTTCCCCCTGATGCATTTCAAAAGGATCATAGAAAAGCATAATGTTTCCGCCCCGCATCAAGAACTGGTCAATTTTATACAGTTCTGCATCAGAATATGCCGTCTTCGCTCCGTTTATTATAATCGACGTAAGATTTGAAGGAATTTCCTCTTCCGCTAGGTTTATATCTTTAAGCTCATACATATCTTCAATCAAATTTACAAAACGTAGTGGACTTCCATTTTCATCGGACATCTCCATTTCGCCATGCCCAGTGATATATCCAATTTGCTTAACCTTTGCAAGAAGTCCCTGAAGACTTTGCGAGATATTCTCTTCAATTTGATCAAGACCTGTAATCACATAGCCAAAAATAGAACGCTGAATGGAAAGCGGAATCACCCTGAAACTATCGCCATATTCAATCACCAATCCAAAAATGCCAAGCCCGCTTGAACCATCCTTGTTCTGCCAATTAAATGTTTGAAGTCCATATTTCTCAGAAACCTCATTTATTTCTTCTGTCGGCGTATATTTTCTAAGATAGGTCAACCTGTTCAAAGTCTTTTTGTTTGCCGCATTAAACGCCGCTTGAACTGTTGTATCAAGCTGGTCAAATCCGTTGATTCTAAATTGCTTTAAATCATCACTCGCATACAGCGTTACCGTAATAGTGTCGCTTGCTCCAAGCCCACTGAGTGCATCCGTTGTGGAAATGATTTTTGCAATTCGTGTTGTCAGGTTATATTCAAAACCCGACTCCGACGTGATCCCATCAATTACTTCTATTGAGTCGCCATAAACGATTGCAAGCCCCATCCAAACCTGCTTAAATCCAACTTCATTATTCTTAACCTCTTGAATTTGAATTTGACGAAGTCCGTATCCTTGTGCTATTCGCTGGTTTTCCGCCTTGTCCATATCAAACAATGTGTAGGAAAAATTCTTATTTGCCGCCCCCTTGTATTCAATCAGAATATCCTTCACATATTGGTATACAGAACTGTACGTTGTCGGCAAGTTGTCAGAAAAGAAAACGTTCACAGAAAGCGGTTCTGTCAATGTTCCAACAATTTCCTTGCTTGCTTTTGAAAGTGAATACGCATGCTGCTTTGTAATGTCAAATCGTAAATGTGAGTTATGAAGCGCAACATTCGCCAAAATCAACAGGATTATAAAAAGCGCAAAATCGCTCGAAGGACTTTTCAGCCAGTTTAAAAATTTTTTCATCTTCCTAAAACCTCCTCATTTTCTATTTGCGCTCGTTTTGTTCGGTCACAACAGTCAGGCAAAAGAACAGTGCCGACACCGTCACAAAATACATAATATCCCGCAAATCTATAATTCCACGGGAAATCGAAGTGAAATGCTCATACGTTGAAAGAAACTTAAAGAATTCATCAATAAAGTGAGGAATGCTTTTTGGAATGCTAAACGGAACATACACTCCCATCAAAATCAAGCAGACTGGAAAAGAAATAAACAGCGACACAATTTGATGCTTTGTAACCGCCGATGCAAAAACTCCGATAGTCGAAAACAATGCACAGAGCAAAATCAATCCGATATATCCAGAGATAATTTGGTTTGCATCAAGTTTTCCACAAAATGAAATTAAAATTGGAAAGAAAACACTTGGCGCAATCACAACAAGACTAGTTATAAACGCCGCCAAAGCCTTTCCTGTTACAACGCTTATTTCTGTAACTGGTAGCGTCATAAGCGTTTCAATAGAACCAGAGCGTTTTTCATCGCTAAAAAGTTTCATCGTCAAAACAGGAACAAAAAGAGTGAGCAAGAATGTTTCAAACGTGAAAAGATAACGCATATCCGCTCGCTTGTAAAGAAAAAAATTATAGCCCAAAAACAACCCCTTGAAAAATGCAAGGCTCAAGATGACTGCATTTATGCAAATTACAATATAGGCAATCGGGCTTGAAAAATATGCTCCTAGCTCTCGCTTCATAATAACAAGCGCAGGATTTCTAGATTTTTTGTTTGTCATTTTCTACTCCCATAAAAAGGCAAAAGCAAAATTTCGATTTTGCAATTGACTTTTTACGCACATTTGCACTGAAATGTCTCGCAACACATACACAACACAAAATTTCAAGCAGAACGTGCGGTTTGATATACAAGTTTCCACAGAAAACTTGTCAAAATAAACAGCAGACGCTATTTTTGGCTGCCCTCGACACCATCTCCTTCACTTTTTGCCGCCTCTCCACTGGAATTAGCGGTGAGAATATGGAACACATCCTCAAGGCTGTTTTTCTGCAAACTGATTTCATATAAGTTAAAGCCAGCGGAAATAATCGCCTTTGCAACCTGCGGACGAATTTCCGCATCTCCCTTCACTGCAACAAGCGCGGTCGAGCCGATTTCTGCACCTTCAAATGAAAGACTTTCAATTCCAGGAATTCCATTTAGGACTTCAGACAACTGCACGTCAGAACAATCGGCGTTTACTATCACTGTTGCCGCATTTCCATAGCGCGTTCTCAGTTGATCGGTCGGACTGTCGGCAACAACCTTTCCTCCGCTGATAATAATAACACGGCTGCAAAGCATTTCAACTTCACTCAAAATATGAGTTGAAACTATAACCGTTCTTGTTTTTCCAATTTCCTTGATAAGCGCACGAACATCCTCCACTTGGTTTGGGTCAAGACCGCTCGTCGGTTCGTCAAGGATTAAAATTTCAGGATCATTCATAAGGGCATGCGCAAGACCAACGCGCTGTCTATATCCGCGTGAAAGCTCTGCAATATTTTTATGCATCACTTCCTTCAAACCGCATTGTGCGCATAGTAGTGGGATTTTTTCATCTGGATTTTGTCCCTGCATATTGGCGATATAGTGCAAATAGTCATCTACAATCATATCACCATACAGAGGCGCTGATTCGGGCATATATCCGATTTTTTGTTTTGAGGCAACCGAATCTTCCACAATGTCAACGCCATCAATTTTTATAACGCCCGCAGTCGGCTTTAAAAAGCCTGTAATCATCCTCATCGTTGTTGTTTTTCCCGCGCCGTTTGGTCCGAGCAGACCAACAATTTGACCTGTCGGAATAGAGAAGCTAACATCGTTTACTGCTCTAAATGTTCCAAAATCACGAGAAACATTTGTAACTTCTATCATTTGTCCTCCAAAGTAAAAAGTTTTCCAGATTGCTTTAGCAACCGAAAGATTTTTTATGCACATTCACAACACAATGGAAATGTGCAGTGCTTTCAAAATATATTTTTTTGAATTCCAGCAGAAAAAGCATACAACTTCAATCAATTGAAAATATGGCTTTGCAATAAAACTAAAAAAATATCAATCGAATGTGATTTTGATCTTGCGTTTTTCAGGATCTTCCTGTTGTTTAAAAAGTATCGCAATGTTTCCTATTATTCTAACCACTGTTGCATCCGTTGCGTTACAAATAGTTTCCACAAGCTCCCGTTTTTCGTCTTTAAATTCGTCAAATTTCACTTTTATCAATTCGTGAGTATCAAGGCACTGGATCACCATTTGCAAAAGCGACTCTGAAATACCGTTTTTCCCGACAATAACGACAGGTTTCAGCGTATGAGACGCCTTTTCCAGCTCTTTGCGTTGTTTACTAGTTAAATCCATCATTCTTTTATAGTAGCAATAATTAGAGAGAAATTCAATCATACCATTGCATACACCACAACATTACAATCAACACCTATAATGTCGTTGCCTAAAATTGAAGAATGCACTGTCTATTAAAGACGTAAAATCACGAATATGTATGAAACGAGCGCATGGGCTATTGCGCAACGCCTTGTAAAATGTTGTAAAAAAGTATATCTTTATAGAAATTATTTGTCTTTTGATTTTTTATGGGGGAATCGCTATGGACGAAATACTTGACCTTTTGAGACAAAACGCACGGCTTTCAGTTGAAGACATTGCCGCCATGACAAAAAAGAGCACGGATGAAGTTAATGCAATAATAAAAAAACTTGAGGACGATGGCATTATTTTAAAGTATGCGACCATTGTTGACCCCGAAAAAACAGGAGAGGCTAAAAACAAAGTTTGTGCAGAAATAGAAATCCAAGTCGTTCCAGAACGCGAACACGGATTTGATGCAATCGCCGACAGAATCTATCGCTTTCCACAGGTAAAGTCGCTTTACTTAATGAGTGGCGGATATGACCTTAAGGTGATTATCGAGGGAGATTCTTTGCAGGAAGTGGCATTTTTTGTTTCGGAAAAACTTTCCACGCTTGAAGGTGTTCGCGCCACAAAAACATGTTTTATCCTAAAAACATACAAAGAAAACGATATTATTTATGTCGCCGATGACAAAGATCGTCGAGAAGATGCAATGGCGTAAAACGTTTTTGAAGTGAGAACAAACGCCATTTAGATTAGTTATAGTTACTTGCGAGTTAAATTATGAATACGAGAAAAGATAAATTAAGTGAATCGATAATGCGAACGCCGCCAAGCGGAATCCGCAAATTTTTTGAAATGTTAATAGGGCATGACGATGTGATTTCACTTTCTGTCGGAGAACCAGATTTTCCGACTCCGTGGTGTATTCGCGAAGAAGCATTCTATCATCTTGAAAAAGGACACACAAGCTACACCTCAAACTGGGGGTTGATAGAACTTCGCGAGGAAGTCGCAAAATATATGGAGCGATACAACCTTCATTATAATCCGCAAAATGAAATTTTAATAACCGTCGGAGCAAGTGAAGGTGTTGACGCTGTCTTAAGGGCAATTTTAAATCCTGGAGATGAAATTCTTGTTTCAGAGCCGTGTTATGTAAATTATATTCCCCTTGCAGAGTTATGCCAAACGAGCGTTGTTCACATTGACACAAGCAAAAATGGATTTTATCCAAGTGCATCTCAAATTGAAGAGGCAATTACACCAAAGACAAAGGCAATTATGATTTGTTCACCAAACAATCCTACGGGAACAATAATCCCTCCGTCTGAACTTGAAAAAATTGCTACAGTTGCGAAGAAGCATCAAATTTGGGTGATTTCTGATGAGATTTACTGTGAATTAACTTATGATGAAAACAAGCATGTTTCAATCGCAAGTTTTCCAGGGATGAAAGACTACACGATAATTTTAAATGGCTTTTCAAAAGCGTTTGCCATGACTGGATGGCGAATCGGATATATTGCCGCCCCTCAAGAACTTTTGTCGCAAATTGTAAAGCTTCACGGATACAACACAATTTGCGCCCCTATTTTTAGTCAATATGGAGCGATAGAAGGTCTTAAAAACGGCTGGAAGGAAGTTGAAAAAATGCGCATTAGTTATCAACAAAGGCGCAACTTAATGGAAAAAGCATTTCACGAAATGAATATCCCTGTTCCAGAGCCAGCAGGCGCATTCTATATGTTTCCAGACATTTCTTCAACAGGACTTTCTAGCGAAGAATTTGCCACGGAACTTTTTAAGCAGCATAATATAGCGGTAGTTCCAGGAAGTGTTTTCGGTGCAGGTGGAGAAGGGCATATTCGCTGTTGTTATGCGACTGCGGTGGATAAAATAAAAATTGCTCTCGACCGCATTTCAGATTTTATTGCAGAATGCCGAAATAAAATCTAGATACATTTATACTAAATAAAGAGGCTGATTTCTCATGTTAGGAATTTTACTTGCTGTAATTGCCGCCGCCGCATTGATTGCGATTCTTATGTCTATTTCAGGCGGAAAGAAAAAGAAGGGCGGAATGCAAACAAAAGGCGGAAAGCGTTCAAAAAGCAATGCCTTGGTCATAAAAGAATGTACAAAAAAGCTTTTAAAAGATCCCCATAATGTAGAGGCACTTACAAATCTGTCAGACATTTACTACTCAGAGGGAAATTATGAAAAGGCATTCCCTCCATATTCGGAGTTGTTCCGCATCATGGGGCTTCACAATGACGTAAACCAGCAACTTGTCGCGGTTAGATATGGAATTTGCGCGTATAAACTCGGAAAGCAAAATGATGCAATGACGGCTTTTTCAAAGGCAATGAAACTAAATAACAGGGATTTTCATACGAATTTATATGTTGGCAAAATTATGTATGACAGAAAGGAGTTTGACAAAGCAATCGCCTACTTAAAGCGCGCTATGACTATTTCACCGGAGTCTTCGGAAATTGCCCAGCCACTTGGCTATGCATTGTTTGAAGCAAAAAAATATCGAGAAAGTTTGAATTACCTAAAAAAAGTCCTTGATGAAACACCTGATAACAAAGAAGCGTTATTCTATTTTGCCATAGCAATGAAAGAATCCTCTATGGCTGAAAAATCCTTGAAATATTTTATGCATTTGCGCACTGATCCAAAATTTGGAGCGCAGGCGTGCATTGAAGCAGGAATTTTACACGAAAGACAAGGTGCGTATGACAAGGCAATTCAAGACTACGAAATTGCGCTAAAACTTGAAACAATCACACAAGAAACAAAAATAAACGTGTACTACAAACTTGCACAGGCATTGATTTTCCAAAAGGACATTTCTAACGCCCTCAACTATTTAAAACAAATAAATATAATAAACCCAAATTACAAGGATGTTTCCTCTTTGATTGCTCGCTATCAAGAGTTAAACCAAAACAGCAATTTACAAGCATATTTAATGTGCGGAACAAGTGATTTTGTAGTTCTTTGTAAAAAATTTGTTATGGCATATTATAAAGCGGCATCCGTAAAGATTGAAGACGTGACTGTTTCGCCAGATAACGTTGAAATAACATGCTCTGTTGAATCTTCAAAATGGACGGATTTGGAGTTATTTAGATTCTATAGAAGCACTGGCGCAATCGGAGAATTGTACATCCGAGACTGCCACTCCAAAATGCGTGACATTCGATGCGACAGAGGTTTTTGCATCACACCGGGAACTTTTAGCGATGAAGCAAGAAAATATGTTGACGGACGCCCCATAGACTTAATCGAAAAAAGCCGTCTTGTTCAAGTTCTCAAAAGAATCAATATGAGCAACTAAAATGCGGACTGTTTTATTCAAAAAGACGTTAAAATCCGCAGTTGCGCAAATTTTTACACCGAGTCTTTTGCAAAGCCTTGCCATTTACGGTTGTTTCCGTGTGAAATTTCGCGCTACGCACTTGTTGTGAAAGCATTTTATTGCGTAACAACAGGGAAAATAAAAGCATACTTTACACAAAAAAATATTTTTATATGAAGGACAGATTATGAAACGAAAAGAATATATTTCTTGGGATGAATATTTTATGGGTGTAGCAGTTTTAGCGGCAAAACGATCAAAAGATCCAAACACTCAAGTCGGCGCATGCATTGTCGATGAAAGAAATATAATTCTTTCAACTGGATATAACGGACTTCCGTACGGTTGTTCAGATGATGAATACACATGGGAACGAACAGGCATTGACACTAAATACAAATATGTTGTGCATGCAGAACTAAACGCCATTTTAAATGCAAGCGGCAAAGATTTAAAAGGCTCTCGAATTTATGTTGATCTTTTTCCATGCAATGAATGCGCAAAGGCAATAATACAATGCGGCATCAAAGAAGTAATTTATCTTTATGACAAGTATGCGGATTCGGCAGAAACCATCGCTTCAAAAAAAATGCTTGCTTCAGCCGGCGTAAAAACAACACATTTCATTCCACAAACAAAAAAAATTGAATTGCTCTTTGAACGCACTTAAAAATCGTGGACATACCCAAGCAGATGAACATACAGTCTTCTTCCTTACTTTTCAGCAATGAAAAAAGTTTCAACTTTTTTCATTGCTGAAAAAGCGATTTCGTAACGAAGTGAGAAATCACAGTTGATAAGCGAGTTTTGAAAAAAACTCGCCATTAAAAACAGCAACTCCAATTTAGTTGCTGTTTTTAAACCTTCCTTACTTTTCAGCAACGAGCGAATCTTCAGCTTCGGGAGTTGCTGAAAACGCCGTTTTGCAATGAAATGCTTTCGCAACAAGCGCATAGCGCGAAGTTTCAAGCGAAAACGGCAGTAAATAAGCGAGTTTTTGAAAAAAACTCGCATTAAAACAGGCAACTCAATTTCAGTCGCCTGTTTTAAACCTTCCTTACTTTTCAGCAATGAAAAAAGTTTCAACTTTTGAATTGCTGAAAAAGCGATTTCGTAACGAAGTGAGAAATCGCAGTTGATAAGCGAGTTTTGAAAAAACTCGCATTAAAACAGGCAACTCAATTTCAGTCGCCTGTTTTAAACCTTCTTTTAATTTGTTATTATCACGTAGTTCTTCATAATTCTGAAGAGTATTTCCCATTTGCCATATTGCTTTTCCAACATATCGGTGTTATCACGGTTTCTTGATGACATCATAAGCACCTTTAAATTTGAAATTATTTCTGAGGCAGGCTTTTTTGCGTCTTGCAACAAGTCATTCAAGTGTTTTGAAAGTTTATTTAAAACATTTGTCATTTGAGCAATCAATTTGATTGCCTCAGCATTCAAACTTTCAACTATTTGGTCAAGCTTTTTAAAGAATTCCGCATTTGTATTTCCGTCTTGCAAATAACTTTCAATCAACTCAACGGAACGAGGTCCGCCCTTTGAAAATTCCGCCTCAAAATTTGAAATTGTTTGCACAACCTCAAAAGAAGCATACACATCTGATGAAAATTCAGTTTTATAATTCGGATTGTTAAAAAATCCCTCAACAATTATGTCATTCAAAAGCGAACGGATATTTTCGGTAAAAAACGATGCAATAAAAGTCTTTAAAATCTGCATGGGCAAAATCCAAAGGAATGACGGCTGTGCATTGTCAACAAGCTTTGCATTCAGTTCAGAATTATACCCGTAAAGCGTAAGTAACGGAGCCGAGCCAAAAAGCTCTGAAAGCTCCGAGCGAATATTTTCATCCTTCATTTCCGTTTTTATTCTTTGCTCATCGGCACGAAATTTTGTTTTTAGAATATCCTCAAATTTTTTTCGCGCTGAATCATTGTAAACCGCCACTTTCGGTTCATAGCTCGTATCCTTTCGGCAAAAAATAATCATGGTCTTTACTTTTTCAGGAGAAATAATATGACGAAGCAAATATGCTATTGCCTTTAGATTATTCAAAAGTTCCTTTTGTTCGCTTTGAGATGCGTTCCCTCCACTTTTTAGCATTAAAAGAGCAGTGAGTGAGTTCGCCATTGACATATTTATCTCAAGCCCCTTTGTTTGATAATACAAATCCTCAAGCATATCTGAAAGGCGTTGAATGTCGATTTCCTGAAATGTTGGAATATAACTAGGATTCAGAGGATTAAAACCAGGATCAAAAACTTGCAGAGGAGTGAGAAAATTTGCACTGCAAAGATCCTTTAATCTTTTCAAAGAAAGGATATTCTGATCAATTTTTCGAAATGTATCGCCACTCAATTCCGCTATGATTTTATCAAGCTTCTTGTGTTGCCAATCAAATATTTGAGAAGATGTCATATTTTTGTTTTCAAGTTCTTGCACCCTTTCTTCATAGGACAGTGAATTTATTACATTTTGCTTTTCCGTGGAAAAACCAGTCATAACTAACTGCGCTTCAAAGCGGCGGGCTTTCTTTGTATCAGGATTGCATACAGTATCTAAAAGAAGATTTGAAATTGGCTGGGAATTTACATACAATATTTTCAACGCTTCGGCAAAATTTGGAAGAAGAAAACCATTTTTATATATTGCCGGTTGAAACGACATAATTTCAGTTTCAAGCCTTTTCATTTGAAGTCGTTTTTGCACTTCAGGAGAATTCCGGTTAAAAATCGACTCAAAAAATTCTGAAATAGTTTGTAAAAATCCCATAACACTATAATTTTAATGTTAAATACTCAATTTGACAATAATTGTAAGGGCATTTGCGAAAATTTAAAACGCACCATTACCTCAAGTTCGTGATTTTCGTCTATTTTCCGTTTCCTACTCAATAGAAACTTCAAGAATTTTCTCTACCTGCATCATCTTTTCGGTAAATTGAAATATATTAAAATGATTTGGCGTATTTACAGAGAATTTTAATTCAACGCGGTCACTCTCCAAAGATTTTTTTATATTTACATCGCGCTGAACAAGACCAGAAGAGTCTATTTCCCGTTGGATTTTTTCAAAATCAACATCCATTCCCACGCACACAATCTTCAGCGTTCTTGATTTTTCGGCAGGAAAAAGGCGCATTTCAACTTTCTTCAAAAGTAACAGCGAAAGAAATGTTACAAAAAGCGTTATCCCCGCTATATAAAAATATCCCGCCCCGCAAGCAATTCCAAGAGCGGATGAAGTCCAAATCACCGCAGCAGATGTAAGCCCTCGAATATTCAATCCGCTGTGCAAGATTTCACCCGCACCCATAAAACCAATTCCCGTAATAATACCAGATGCAATGCGAGTCGGATCTCCGCTTATAGAATGTGGAGAATGCAAATTGGGAAATTCTGCCAGCGCAACAGAAATTATTGTAAGCATCGCAGAAGAAACACTGATTAACACCAAAGTTCTCATCCCAACCGCTTGTCGCCTTGACTTTCGCTCTATGCCAAGAAACAGCCCGCATACCACGGCGGCTGCCATACGAACTGCATAATCAATATATACATTGTTAAAATCTATCATAATTGCTTGCACTTTTTCATTTATTTTTCGCTTAATGAAAAAAACGAAATCCAGAAGACAACTTTTCCCCTGCTTTTATCCATTTTGCCATTTTTACATCGCTTTTCTTTTCGTCAAGAGCGCAAATATAGTCCTTTAGCCAAGTGGCAAGCGTTGAATCGCGCCTCATTGTTTCATTGTGATCATCTCCCGTCACAAGCAAAACGGAAACATAGTCGTTTTTTGAAAGCGTTGCTGCAATATTTTCAGCAAAATTCGCAAACGCCGCCTCCGAAGCCGCCACAATTGCGTTCGCAGGTTCTGTGCCAACTTTTTTTAAAGATGGATTTCTCAACATATCCGCAAAAGAAGGTGCAGTTTTTATAAGAAAAATAATTCGGGCGCACGACTTGCGCTGCTGCACTCGCTTCATCAATTCAAAAGTAAGATACTGAAAACCTAAAATCATTGAATCACAAGCAGGGGCAAATATTTCCGCAGAAAGAGAACTAAATTTAGAGGCAAAAAACGGTGCATCAAAATAAAGAATTGCATTGTCTATTGCACCAATTTCTGTTTCCGCCTGAATCACGGTTGCCCGTGCAGAAATGCTAGACCCCTTATTCCACTGCACAACCTTTATATCAGGAGATGAAAGCGCAGTTTTATTTTCATCATCGCTAGTCACAGAAACATTGCATTTCTCCATTGAAAATATATCAGCAAACTCATTGATTTCTGGAAATTCTTTTCCCGCAATAAAAATATTCTTTGTCATAAATAAGATTATATACCAAAAACGCAGATTTTCAAGTCAGGCTGCTTTACACAAGCAGAGCTTACACACGAAAAAATAATTCCTTAATTTTCACCAGCAAGTTTTAGAAATAAAAAAACATTCTTCCAGTTGCAGTGGCGAAAGATACATTGTTCTTCTAGTTTTAATTTCTCGACTTACGGTCGCAGGGCAAAACCATGCGCTTGCGCATTTCGCAGTAATTGTGGCAATGATTTTTTATAGTGCTTCGTCAAAAATTGCATGATAATCGGCTATTGTTTCGGCGTGTACAGTTTTTTCTCGCAGTGCAGCCCCTCCTGGAATTCCTTTTGAATACGCACAAAAACGCTTTCGCATTTCAAGACAGGCAGACTTTTCATTTGTATCTGCAACAAGCATTTCAAGCTCTTCAAACGCCGCCTTTATTCGAGCAGACGGAGAAACTTCATCATAACTGCCGTTTTTCAAAAGGCTTATTGTTTTTGAAAATATAAATGGATTTCCCATTGCGCCTCGTGCAAACATCACTCCGTCACAGCCCGTTTGCTCCAACATCGCCTTTGCATCCTCAGGAGAAAACAAATCTCCAGAACCAAAAACCGCCGCCTTTCCGTTGACTAAATCCACAAGCGTTTTTACCTTTTCCCAATCCGCCTTGCCTTCGTACCCTTGCGCCCTTGTTCTTGCGTGCAAAGTAATAGCATCTGCACCGTTTTCCAATGCTGCAAGAGCGGCTTCTTTAAATGTAATATGCTCTTCATCCCAACCAGAACGGATTTTTACAGACACCGCCGCTCTTCCGCCAACCGCGCGCACAACCGCAGCCACAATTTTTCCAAGCCGTTCTGGATCTCGTGTAAGCGCGGATCCCGCTCCAGTTTTGATGATTTTTGGCACAGGACAACCACAGTTTATATCAATGCATTCGCAAACGTTTTTTTCAAGCACCAGTTCAGCGGCCCTCGCCATTGTTTCAGGAATGCCACCAAAAATTTGCACAGAATAGTTTCTTTCATTTTCCGCGCGCCTCATTAAAATTTCAGTCTTTAGATTTCCGCGCGTCAGTGCTTCGGCAGAAACCATTTCCGTATAAGTGAAAGACGCGCCACATCGCACACAAATTGAACGAAACGAACGATCGGAATACCCCGCCACAGGCGCAAGAAACACATTTCCATCAAGAGAAACACTTCCAATTTTTACAGGATGATAAAGCATCGCGCGAATTTACTCTTCTGGCAAACCGAATATGCGACAACTGTTTTTCCAAAGTTGATCCGCCAACCTTTCTTCGTCAATCTCAAGAATTTCTGCAAGGAATCTCGCTGTGGACGTGATATATGCAGGCATCGTACGTTTTTTCTCACGATATTCAGCCGGAATCATAAACGGACTTTCTGTTTCAATAAGAATTCTGTCAAGCGGAATATTCAGCACTGTCTCATGCAAATTCCTTGCGTTTCTGTAAGTCAAATTTCCCGCAAAAGAAAAATATACATTCATATCAAGACATTTTTTTGCGTATTCGGCATCTTCAGAATAACAATGGAAAATCGCACCTTTTTCTGGCATACGGTCTGAGAGTACGTCAAAAACATCCTTTCCTGCATCCCGATTATGAATAATCACAGGGAGATTATGTTTTTGAGCAATCTCAAGCTGCTGAATAAACAGTTCAATTTGAGAACGTTTATCGCCAAACCGTTTATAATAATCAAGCCCCGTTTCTCCAACTGCAACAACATTCGGAAACTTCACGTATGTTTCTATTTTGTTTATGTAGTCAGAGCCTGGATTTGTCACTTCAGACGGAGCGATTCCAACAGCATGATACACTCCAGAAATTGCCTTCAAATGCGGGTAGTTTCGTTCAAAGTCGTGCAAACTATTGTTAATGCTTACAATTCTGTTCACTCCAGCCTGCTTTGCCTGCTGAATAACGCGTAATTGTTCTATAGGGTCATCGTATATAAGCCCGATGTGAGCATGCGTATCAAAAAATTGCATGGGTATTTTCCTTAAAATAAAGAATTATTTAGACAGTTTTTAACAGAGAACTATAAAAAATATCATAGATCCTACCGATAATGGTAATATAGGAATCTCGACTTGTCAACTTTAGATTTTGATTTTTTGAGAATTTTTCATAAAAAATGTATGTCGCTTCTTAATTTGACATATTGCATATTACTGTGATATACTGTAAAAATTGGATACTATTACCTACTATGATAGTATTATGTATTAAGGGAGAAAATAGAATTGCCAAGAACGCAAAGATATAAAAAAATTGAAAAAAAAATTGCTTCCGATGTACAGAATGGATTCGTTTCCTTTTTTAAAGTTATAAGAAATTTCTTTGTAAAAATTTTTAAAGTTTTCGACAACAAGTTGACCATAATGATTGTGCCTCACTCGCAAAGCAAAGTTTTAAATATTCAGACAAATATATTTGCGCTTGTTTTAGGAATGGTTTTAATCATTGGAATTGTGTTTTCATTTTTCTATTTCAACAAAACAGCACTTGCATCCAACATTGAAATTAACACGCTTATGAATCAAAACCGCGAGACTCTGGCAAGCCTTGATGAATTGCGGGACGAAAACACAAACCTTTTGCAGGCGGCAAAAAGATTTCAAACTTCGCTTTCAAAGAGCCTAAGCCTTTTGGGAATTGACAAAAATTCTTCCATAGCGCACGGCTCTATTTCAAACAGTGACTTGTCGTCCTTGTTCAGCACAAAAAGCTCTGTCAACGGAGCATTGACAGAATTTTCAGACATCCACTCTCTCACCTCATACCTTGAAAATGCCGTTCAACCTATTGAGCAGATTGGAAAAATGCTTGAAAACCAAAATTCACTTTTCCATGAGATTCCAAATATTTGGCCGGTAACAAGTCCTAATGTCCATATTTCGTCTATGTTCGGGCCTACAGTGCATCCGCTCACAGGACAGTGGTACATTCACAAGGGCGTTGACTTTTCAACATGGAGGCAAGGCGACCCCATCATGGCAACGGCGAATGGACAGGTTGTCAGTTGTGGCTATGATATGACCTTTGGAAATCATATTATCATTCGGCATAAACACGGAATTTACACACGGTTTGCCCACATGAGTACACTTAGAGTGAAAAAAGGCGAATTCGTAAATCAAGGGCAAATTATCGGGAACATCGGAAATACAGGCATTACAACTGGTCCTCACCTTCATTATGAAGTACATATCGGCTCCGATGTTGTAGATCCAATTAAGTATATAAATATAAGACTTCCAAAATAGTATGGCTTTTCGTTTTGACGACATTTCTATAAACACTCTCATCGGTTCAGGCTCTTTTGTAAAAGGCAATTTAAAAGTCAATGGATTTATACGTATTGACGGAGATATTGACGGTAACCTTGAAACTGATGGCGCAGTTATCATAAGTGAAAAAGCTAAAATTCGCGGAAATCTTTCTGCAAAATCAGTGATCGACGGTGGAATTGTCATCGGCAACGTCACGGCAAAAGAGTCCGTCAGTCTGTTGTCAACATCAGCGGTTGTAGGCAATATTATTTCGCGCAAAATAAAAATTGAAGACGGTGCAATTTTGCATGGACACTGCATTTCCATCAAGGACGAAGAAAAATTCAAAGCCTCAACGGATGCATTTCTTCAAGCAAAGGCAATTCGAGACAAGGCTGTTATTCTATGAGCGGCAGCATAGATTCAGTAAATTCATCACTGTATTTTTCCGCAATGGCAAATGCTGCAAACAATGCAAAAGATACGCAAAAATCGGAAAAGGGACGCATTGAAAAGAAAAAATCGGTTTTTTCTTCAATGATTCAAAAATCGGCAGAAGTTAACGAGTTGATTTCTGCTGGGCTTCCTCCTGAAATTGCAGGACTTTCCACAGAAGATGCATTTGTTTTTTTAATGGATGCCATTGATATTTCTGGAGATACACTTTCTGAAAGTGCGACGGCGGAAAATTTTGCACATTTTAGAAAATCTGTTAGTCAATTTTTAAAGTTTTTGGAAAGAAACAACTACGAAACCTCAAAAATAAAGCGGTATGGAAGAGAGTATGTCCATAAAGGCCCCTTTAGAAGTCCTTATTTTGCAGAACGCAAAGAGCGGCCGGATCCGTGGGTTCAAGTGCGAATCGTTAATGAGGAGCTTGACAAGTTTGCAAGGGAATTTCTGGAAGGGCATGCCGATAAAATTCAAATGCTTGCAAGAGTAAACGAAATAAAAGGTTTGCTTGTGGATTTTTTTGCTGCATAGATTTTGTTTTATATGTTGATGCACGTCTTTCTTGTCATCACAAATATACAGACTTTGCGAAGAAATTGTATGAAACTTCCGATAGAACGCCACGCGCATAAAAAACGCATCTGATGATTCGCTCGTCATTAAAAATGAAAACGCCTAGTTGTATTTTGAGAACTAATGATATAAAATTGAAGGGTAAGTTGAATTGTTTGGGGAATTGCATATAATTTCCAAAACAACTTTTTTACAAATTTACATTTTGGAGCGTAATATAGTGAGCGACATTTTTGAAAATGATATATATGATGAAAGAGAGAGCCTTGATTCTCTTGAGGATTCTTATTCTGATGAAGAAATGGGCGAAAGTTATGTTTCTGACAAGCCTTTATTTTGCCTAAAACTTTTTTATTCTTCGGAAACCATTTATGCCCGCAACGATAAAAAACTGGACGTTAATAACGGAGATTTTGTTATCGTTGCCACAAGATATGGGCGTGATATGGTCAAGATTATAGGACAAGCAAAAAAAACTGTCGGAATAAAATCCAGCGATGTTGTTGTTATTGAAAGAAAGGCAACAAAGGAAGATTTGGCAAAGGCAGATGAAAACGCAGAAAAGGAAAAAGAGGCTGCGGTCGTTTTTAAAGAAAAAGTTGTATCTCATAAACTTGATATGAAGTTAATCGAAGTGCATTTTTTAGTTGATGAGCCAAAGGCACTGTTCTTCTTTAGCTCTGACAATAGAGTGGACTTTAGAGAGTTGGTCAAAGACTTGGTAAGCGTGTTTAAAATGCGCATCGAATTGCGACAAATCGGTGTTCGTGATGAAGCACGGATTGTTGGCGGACTTGGCGTTTGTGGAAGGGCTTTTTGTTGTCACAGCGTTTCAGACAAACTGCGTCCCGTTTCCATAAAAATGGCAAAGGATCAAAATCTTTCTCTTAATTCAACAAAAATTTCAGGTCAATGCGGTCGTCTTTTGTGTTGTCTTTCTTATGAATTCGATTGGTACAATGAAGCGCGAAAAAAACTGCCTTCGGAGGGCATACATATTTTTTATGACGGCACGAACTTTAAAATCACAGAAGTTGATCCAGTAACTTCAATGGTAAAAATGCTGGGCGATGACGGCCGTCTTCTTGAAGTAAACACAAAGCGTTTTGTAAAAGAAAACAATCGCTGGAGAATAGAATAAAACGGATTGTATCTGAAAAAAAATTGATTTCACCGTATCGCTTATGTACTATAACAAAGCAATCCATCGCAAAAATGATAGTAAATAAGCGAGTTTTAGAAAGATAAAAAAACAATCTTCCAGTTGCAAGGGCGAAAGGCACAGTGTTCTTTTTCTTTTAATTTCTCGACTTACGGTCGCAGGGCAAAACCATGCGCTCGCGCATTTCGCGCTCATTGTGGCATAGATTTTTTTTTCGCTGCTATTGCAGCGACCACAATTAGAGCGATTTTGCCTTTTTCACTGCGCCTTCGCAAATGTTTTTTACATTTTCAAAACTCGCATTAAAATGGGCAACTCAATTTCAGTTGCCTGTTTTAAATCTTCTAATTTATGCTCACCCTTTCAATCCACGCTTAAATTGCGGGATTCTTGCAGAAGCAGTTGTGGTCAATGGAGATGTGTCGCCTCGCTTTAAAAAATGATATGCAACGCCAGCAATCATTGCGCCGTTATCCCCACAGAGTTTTAAAGGCGGAAAAATACATTTTATATCATCTCGAGAACTTAACATTTCGCGAAGTCGAGAATTTGCCGCAACGCCTCCTCCTGCCACAACCGTTTTTAAACCCGTATCATCAATTGCACGGAACAGTCGGCTCGTTAAAGTGCGGCAAGCCGTTTCCTGAAAGGCAGCGCACATATTTTCTGTTGAATGTTCATAGCCATCATTCCAAAACATATCACATTGATGAATAACCGCTGTCTTTAGTCCCGAAAAACTCATATCGTAGCGATGATCATCTCCATCAAGTCGAGGAACAGGAAATGACGCGGCGCGCGGATCTCCTTTTTTCGCAAGGTTATCAATAATCACTCCTCCAGGATATCCAAGTCCATAAAATTTTGAAACCTTGTCAAATGCCTCTCCAACAGAGTCATCAACAGTCGTTCCCAACACTTCAATGTCATCAAAGTCCTGAACTGTGCAAATAATTGAATGCCCCCCAGAAACGAGCAACCCTAAATAGGGATACGGTATGTCGTTTTCAAGATGAGCCGCATACAAATGACCGAGCATGTGATTTATAGCGATAAAAGGCTTTTTGTTTGCCCATGCAAGCGTTTTTCCAAACGTCATTCCCACCAACAAAGAACCCATAAGTCCCGGTCTGTTTGTTGCTGCAACGGCATCTATTTCGTCAAGAGAAAGGCTTGCCTCTTTTAAAGACTGCTTAACAACTGGCAAAATCCATTCCGCATGTTTTCTGCTTGCAATTTCAGGAACAACGCCCTTGTAAATCTTATGAAATGGAATCTGCGTTGCCACAACGTTGCTTAAAATTGTTCTCCCGTCCTCCACAATTGCGGCAGCAGTTTCATCACAACTAGATTCAATTCCTAAAACTTTCATACCCTTTAAAAGTCTCCCATAAAAAGTTATGGAGTTATCAATGCTCCAGATTTTTGGACGGTCGTAAACTCATATCCCTTTGCACGAAGCAGAGGATACAATTCAGCAAGAATTGGCGGCAGAACATCCGCCGACCACACATGCCCTATCATTATAGCCGCACCAGTCTTATTTGCAATGGAAACGCCTCTCATAATTTCTGCAATTATATCAGCGCGATTTTTTGTGTTATCAAGAAAAACATTGCGTTCATAGTAACTGTAGCCCATACTCATCGCCGCCTGCGGAACCCTTGTTTGACTTGTAGTGCGCGAATCAAGAAAAAATATGCCGCTGTCATTTGCAACAGTTAGAACCGCGCCAATTCGACTTTCATCTTCGCAAATTGCAGACCCTTCATGATTGTTCAAACCAACAACAGGACCAATTTCAGCGATGTTTTCTCTAACCACTCGTTCAATTTCATAAAGGGACATATCGGGCTTTAATGCGCCCTCCCCTGGATTTGGCACAGTTCCATCAGAACGTGCAATAGCCTGCATTGGCTGATGAAGCATAACATCTTTCCCAGCAGCACGGGTTTTGTCAGCAGCGGCTTTTGAATAACTCAATTTTGGAAGAATTGCAATTGTTACAGGAAAAGGAAGGGCAAGACACTTTTCAAGTTGCTGTAAATTCTGTCCGCCATCATCAAAAATCACGATTAGTTTTGCGCCTGGTCGAGCAACAGGAATTTCTGGAATATCCACAGCCCGCTCCTGAACATCTTTTTTTTCAGGCAACGGTTTTTTTTCAACAGGTTTTAGCGCGATTTCAGTTTTTTCTCGTTTTTCTATCCGTTCTGTTTGCAAAGATAGAGTCTCTTGTGGAATGACCTTCTCTTTATTTTCAGAAGCGGCATTTGTGCTTTTCGCCACTTCACTTTTTTGAGCCGAATTCGTTTGATTTGAGACAGACGATTTAGATATACTAGATGAATGAGATGAAGATTTCACGTCTGAAGAATGAGATGGAGATTGCGCTGCATCAGATGTGTTCACGGATTGAGAGACTTTTGAAGGCGCATTTTTCAAAGGCTGTTGCATCCATTCTGCATCAACTTTCTTGTCATCTTTTTTTGTGCGATTTTCCCTTTGATTTTCCTTTGGTGGAATAGCCTTGTTTTTTGCAATTTGTTTTGTGTCTTCAATTTTTTCAATTTTTTGAAGCGTCTTTTTTTGTTTTTGGTCAAGCATTGTCGTCACAAAAAGAAGTGCGGAACAAGAAACCACCACCGCAGTGCAAAGAACAATAATTTTGCTTGCAGGAATATATACTTTTGAGCCTTTTTTAGCCCTTCTCCTCGTTTGAGTCTTTTTTGATTTTGAAGTCGCCCTGTTTGCAGGTGTCCGCTTATTTTGCTGTACCATTCTTCTATTTTAATGAAATTTTTGCCATTTGCAAAGAGGTCGCATCCTGCCTTGCAATCGTCTGTGTCAAAGAATGTACATCGTTTATTTGCCATATCTCAATAAAAGGGGAAAGGGCAAGCGGAAACCCCTTCGGTTATCCTCTTTCCCTTTCAATCCTTTTTTCTTTCCTGCCTTAAAAATGAGGATACAAAAGAAATTACGCGTGTTCTGTGTGAGAATTGCAATAGAATTTTATGCATTGCTTACACAATGTGACACCTCTTATAGCATTTTTTGCCACTTCAATTATTTTTTATTTTGTGCTATATTCTTTTACATGGCAAAGACATTTGATGATAAAAAAATTATTTACACGATGGATCGCGTTAGTCGCGCGTATGGAACTAAAGTTGTTTTAAAGGACGTGAGCATTTCTTATTTTTACGGTGCAAAAATTGGCGTAATTGGCGCAAACGGAGCAGGAAAATCAAGCCTTTTTAAAATTCTTGCAGGAATTGACAAGGATTTTTCTGGTGAAACAACGCTCGCCCCTGGCTACACAATTGGATATTTGGAGCAAGAACCTCAACTTGAAAGCGGAAAAACTGTTTTAGAAATTGTAAAAGAAGGCGTCAAGGAAATTACGGACTTGCTTGCTGAATTTGAAGAAATAAACGAGGCGTTTGGCGATCCTGATGCCGACATAGACAAACTGTGCGCACGGCAGGGAGAAGTTCAAGACAAACTAGATGCTCTTGACGCATGGAATCTTGATAACAATCTTGAACTTGCAATGGATGCCCTGCGTTGTCCGCCGAGCGATCAAACAATAGACACACTTTCAGGAGGAGAACGCCGTCGAGTGGCTCTTTGTCGACTTCTTCTTCAAAAACCAGATATTCTACTCCTTGACGAACCGACAAACCATCTTGATGCGGAAACTGTAGCATGGCTTGAGAAACACCTCCACGACTATCCAGGAACTGTAATTGCAATCACACACGACCGCTACTTTCTTGACGATGTTGCCGGCTGGATTTTAGAGCTTGATCGTGGAGAGGGCTTTCCGTTCAAAGGAAACTATTCGTCTTGGCTTGAGCAAAAAAATGCACGTCTTGCACAAGAAAACAAATCCGAAAGCCTGCGACAAAAGGAAATCCAAAGGGAATTGGATTGGATTCACACAAGCGCGAAAGGACGGCAGGCCAAACACAAAGAACACATCACGCGCTACAATGAACTGCTATCACAAGAATCAAAAAAGCAGTTGAAAGACACGCAAATTTCAATTCCAGCAGGTCCACGACTTGGAGGACAGGTCATTGACATAGAAAACTTGTCAAAGTCTTTCGGCGAAAAACTACTGTTTGAAAATCTTTCCGTTCATATTCCAGCAGGCGCAATAGTTGGCATCGTTGGACCAAACGGAGCGGGAAAAACCACACTTTTTAAAATGATTATAGATGCCGCAGGTTTTAAAGGTGGCGAAAAGCCCGATTCAGGAGAAATCAAAATCGGTTCGACGGTAAAACTTGTGTATGTTGATCAAATGAGAAGCGGACTTGACGAAAACAAAACGGTATATGAAACGCTTGGCGGTGGAGCAGACATAGTAAAACTTGGAGCGGTTGACGAAAAAGGACGCGCACTTGAAGGGGGTATTCGAGAGGTAAACGCACACGCCTATTGCAGTTGGTTTAATTTTTCCGGGCAAGACCAAAACAAAAAGGTAAGCGTATTAAGCGGTGGAGAAAAAAACCGCTTGAATTTAGGGATGATGCTAAAAGAGGCTGGGAATGTGCTTTTATTTGACGAGCCAACAAACGATCTTGACGTGCAAACAGTGCGTGCGCTGGAAGAGGCTTTGGAAGACTTTGCCGGATGCGCACTTGTCGTAAGCCATGACCGTTGGTTTTTAGATAGAATTTGTACGCACATTCTTGCATTTGAAAACAATTCTGAAGTGCGCTTTTTTGAAGGCAACTGGTCGGAATATGCCGAATGGAAGAAAGAGCAATTTGGTGAAGAAGCAGGAGTTCCAAAACGCACGATTTATCGAAAGATTTCTAGATAGGAATAGCACTATAAAAAAATGACAATACAATAAGCGGATTTCTGAAAGAAACTTCAGCATTAGAATTGACGGCTTTAATCAGTCGTTAATTCTAACTGCGTGTCCGAAAAAGATCTGTTTGCATTTTCAGCAAGATACCAGTCAATCTTATACCTGTTGCTCCGTCTTCTTGGACAACTTCCTTATCCAAATATGTTGAAAATTCAACTATGTAAACAGGTCTCTTTTAAATGTACTCAAAACAAAAATACTATTTCACACCCGATGCATAGAGCTAAAAACTTTTTCATTCATTATGTTGATTTCCACGCCCATTTCCACTGCTTTCTTTGACATTTCAAGGCGCAATTCATCTATGGAAATATCCGCATTGTCGAAATTAACCATCATCATCATAACAAAATTTCCGCTCAAAATTGTTTGCGTAATATCCTCAATATTGACTTTATGTTCCGCAAGAAATGTGCTTACATTTGCGATAATTCCAACCTTGTCGCTACCTACTACTGTAATAATTGCATTCATATTTTTATTCTAGTGAAAATTCGGGCAATGTGCAACTCACAGAATAATTATTTTTGCTTCCGAATTTAAATGTAACTTCTCCATTTTCATAGTCAGCAATTACACTTCCTCCGTGTAAAAGGTTGCCAAAAAGTATTTCGTCAACAAGTGGACTAGCAATTTTTTCCTCGACTATACGACTTATGTTTCTTGCTCCAAAAGTGCGTGAATATCCTTCTCGTGCAAGAAATTTCTTGCATTCAATGGTAACAGCAAGCCTCACCTTTTTTTCTAGAATCCGTTCGGCGATTTTTGAACATTCCTTTGAAACCACAGAAATAATAACGTCTTCTTTCAAGTGAGAAAAAGGAATAACTGCATCAAGACGATTTCTAAATTCGGGCGAGAATTCTTTTTCAACTGCATCTCTCATAGCAACTTCCGCAGAAGAATCAGAAATCCCCGAATCTAAAAAATCCGATGAGAATCCTAAAAGAGGTTTTTCCAAATCGCGCGCCCCTGCGTTGCTTGTCATAATTATTATGCAGTTTCTGAAATCCGCCTTTCGCCCCTTGCTGTCTGTTAAAAATCCATAGTCCATCATTTGAAGAAAAATATTAAAAATATCAGAATGCGCCTTTTCTATTTCATCAAATAAAACCACGGAATGAGGATTTTTTCTAACGCTATCAGTCAAGATTCCACCATCATCATATCCAATATAGCCCGCTGGAGAACCTATCAATCGACTAACGGTATGTTTTTCCTGATACTCGCTCATATCAAAGCGAAGAAGCGGCAGTCCTAAATTTTCTGCAAGACATCGTGCAAGCTCTGTTTTGCCCACTCCCGTTGGACCGACAAACAAAAAGGTTGCGTCTGGCTTTTGCGGGTTTTTCAAGCCCGCACGAGATCTTTTCACCGCGTTTACAACCGCATCAACTGCCGCATCTTGTCCAAAAATCTGACTTTCAAGGATAGACTTTAAATCGCGTAATTGTGTTTTTTCATTGTTAGAAATCAATTCAACAGGAATTTGCGCCATCTTGGAAATAACCTTACGAATAATAGGCACTGTCACAAAAATTTGTTCAGCATTTTTGTTCTTGTTGTGAATTTTGCAGTACACACCAGCCTCATCAATAACATCAACCGCCTTGTCAGGAAGTCTGCGGTCAGGAAGATACTGCATTGAAAGGTCAACCGCCGCTCTTAATGCCGCCTTGTAGTATGTTACACCGTGAAAATGCTCATATACGGATGAAAGTCCTTTTAAAATTCTCACCGTTTCATTGCGGCTTGGCTCATTTATGTTAATTTTCTGAAAACGGCGAGATAACGCCCTGTCCCTTTCAAAATTCTTTGAATATTCTTCAAATGTTGTTGAACCAATAACGCGTATTTTTCCCTCTGTAAGCACAGGCTTTAAAAGACTTGCCGCATCTATATTGGAATTGCCGCCGTTTCCAGTTCCAATAATCGTATGAATTTCATCAATAAATAAAATCGCATTTCCCCGTTCACCAAGTTCGTCTATAACACTGCGAACACGCTCCTCAAAGTCTCCCCGATATTTCGCCCCTGCAAGTGCAAGACCAATATCAAAGTCGTAAATATGGCATCCCCTCAACGCATCAGGCACATTGCCAGAAATTATGCGCTGCACAAGTCCCTTTACAATAGCCGTTTTTCCAACGCCTGCATCTCCAACATACAGCGGATTGTTTTTCATTCGACGGCAAAGCACTTGTATAGTTCTCTCTATCTCCTCATCGCGCCCAATAAGCACATCGTATTTTCCGGTCAAAGCAGATTTTGTCATATCTGTGCAAAAACGATCTAAAGATGATTTTTGACTATTTTTCGTGTTTGAAATATACTCTGCTTCATCAAAATTATACACAGAATCATCTTTGACCTGCATTTTTGCTTGAGTTATTGCAATGTTTAAAATGTTTTTTTGAATTCCGTTTAAACGCATATAGTAAGAACAATAGTTTTTCCTTTCCTCCAACATACTCAAAAGGACATCTGGTAAATCAACAACATTTCTATTGATTTCAATGCAATGGAAAACCGCCCTGTTCATAACAGACTGAAAACCATTTGTCTCATATATATCTTTATTAAGAGTGTTATCCATAAAATGAATAGGAACTTTTGTATCAAGGAAAGACTGAATATCTCTTTTCAATGTATTTGGATTTGCACCACAATATTCAATAATGTCACGAACGAAATCAATCTCAAGAGCGACAAAAAGAATATGTTCTGGAGTAAGAAAACTGTGGCGACATTGTCGTGCATAATCAAATGCTGAAGAAATAACTTTTTCAAGCAATTCGCTTAATTTCATTTCTTCACCTCGATTCGCAATGGAAATCCTTTCTTTTTAGCACGAGTCTTTGCAATAGTCGCCCTCGTTGCCGCAATATCATACGTGTAAACGCCGATAACAGCAGCACCATCGTTATGAATTTTTTCCATCAATAAAAAGGCTTCCTCCTCTTCTTTTCCAAATACAGACATAAGCACATCCACAACAAACTGTTTTTTTGTGTGGTCATCATTATAAAAAACGACACAACACTCAGGAGGTATTTCTATTTCCATAGCCATCATATTACCATCGCAGGGAGGCACTCCCTTTTTGTCATTGCATTTCTTTTTTTACTTGAGCATCAAGATTATTTTTTATTTCTGTAACTTTTTGCGTAAGTTCTACAAATTGAGGGTCGCTATATACACTTGAAACATCCGCTCCTTGCCCTTCACCTGTCAATCCAGATACTGCAACGCTGGCAAAACGTGCAATCCAACGTTTTATAATCTCTGCATTTCTAGACGGAATCGCTTGAGTCAACCGAAAAATGCCTTTTGTATCTGCAAAAATTAAATCTTGAACGCCACCAGTTGTCTTGTATGGAAGAACAGTTGTAATTTCCTTCCAAAAGTGTCCCAAATCCCTCTCGCGTTTTCTAATTTTTTTCATAGTATCAAACGGGTCTTTTGATTCTGTCACAACTCCGATAAAATCAACAACAGAGAAAAAATATTTATTTTGCTCTTTGTCCCATAATGAACGGATAATCTTGTCTTTATCCAATTCAATTTTCGCCTGTATAAATCTGCTCAACATAACTCTTCTTGCCATAAAAAACCTCGCACCCTAATTATAATAAAAACTCGTTTGCTCTATTTTACTACATAATTGCATATATTTTATATAAAATCAATGTCAATTGTACTATGACAGCGCATTATAAACAGCATTTAAAATATATTTGATCAAAAATCAAATTTTACATATATATATTATTTGGGCGACTTGTTGCGTTGTTCACAATGCTTACTACAATGACATAGATTTTTTATATGCCTGTGTAATAGCGTCTATTACAGCAGAACGAAATCCATTTGCCTCAAGTGCAGCAACCCCTTCGATTGTCGTTCCAGAAGGAGAACAAACAGAATCCTTCAAAACGGCGGGATGTTTCTCCATTTCAAGAACAAGGGAAGCAGCACCTTTTACTGTTTGCGAAGCGAATATATAACTTTGAGCGCGACTCATCCCGCATCGAACCGCCGCATCTGCAATCGCCTCTATAAACATAAACACAAATGCAGGGGAAGATCCACTCACCGCCGTTACGCAATTCATCAGTTTTTCCGGAATTTCCTCAACAAATCCTGTTGAAGAAAGAATATCTTTTAGCAAATCTTTTTCAGAATCTAAAATAGTGTTAGCGCAACAAAATGCTGTCATTCCCTGTCCAATTTGCGCACCAACATTTGGCATTATTCTGACAAACCGTGCCTTGGGAGAAAAAGTCTGAAGTTTTTCAAGACTCACACCTGCCGCCATAGAAACAACAACTTGTGTTTGTGTAAGACTTTCATTGATTTCAGAAAAAACATCCTCCAAATTCTGCGGTTTCACAGCAAGAAAAACAAAATCTGCACCAACCACAGCATCTCTATTTGACTCACAAAAATGGCATCTGTTTTCTTCAGCAAACAATCGAGCCTTTTTCACCGTTTTATTTGTCACAGTAATGTCATCGGGATTGTATTTTTTACAAATCGACTTAAAAATTGCACTTCCCATCGCGCCCGTTCCAATACAAACAAGTTTCATAAATCCACCTCATTTTTAATATAGCACAACTTTCAATGAGAAACAAGAAACCCTCACGCTCCTCTCACTAACTAGCGTTCTTTGATATTGAAAATCGCCTTGTGCAGCATTATGCCTGTTTCGCTTTCAAAACTGAAAGCAAATGCCAAACCAACATCTATATTTAAAATAGTTTTAGGCATTCAGAAGTGCCATTTCCCGCTAGCAAGTTTTGGTAGCGAAGCGTACAAAACTTGAGGCGAATGCTAAACCAATATTTATTAAAAAGAAATTTAGGCATTCAGCAACGTCACTCTCCGCTAGCAAGTTTTGGTAGCGAAGCGTACAAAACTTGAGGCAAATGCTAAATCAATATCTATTAAAAAGAAATTTAGGCATTCAACAACGTCATTTCCCTCTAGCAAGTTTTGGTAGCGGAGCGTACAAAACTCGAAGCGAATGCTAAACCAATATTTATTAAAAAGAAATTTAATGCATTCAGCAACGTCACTTCCCGCTAGCAAGTTTTGGTAGCGAAGCGTACAAAACTCGAAGCGAATGCTAAACCCATATCTATTTTAAAATAGATTTAGGCATTCAGCAACGTCATTTCCCGCTAGCAAGTTTTAGTAGCGAAGCGTACAAAACTTGAGGCAAATGCTAAACCCATATCTATTAAAAAGAAATTTAGGCATTCAGCAACGTCACTCTCCGCTAGCAAGTTTTGGTAGCGAAGCGTACAAAACTTGAGGCGAATGCTAAACCCATATTTATTAAAAAGAAATTTAATGCATTCGCCCCATTACCATCAAATTTCTTTCACGCAAATCCAAATTGAGCGTATTTGAATCAATAGGTGCATCCGTTAAAAAGGGAACAGACAGAGGAAAAACCTCATAGTTTGGAATCAAGGTTTTTATCTCATCCATTTCAGTTTTTATGTTTTCTTTTTTTGCTTTATATGCAGCAAGAAATCCGCCTCTTTTTAATAGCGAAAGAAGCGTTTTTGCAATTTTTTTATCCAAAGGACGAAACGCACGAAATGTAACAATGTCAAACGATTCTGTGGCAACCCTTTCCGCCTCCGCCTTTAAAACTACCACATTTTTTAGACCAAGAATAGCAACGGCATTTTCTAAAAATGCACATCTCTTGTCCATTCGTTCAACCAAAGTAAAATTATACTGAGGAAGAGCCGCCGCCAGCGGAATTCCAGGCAAACCCCCTCCAGAACCAATATCTGCAATCTGTACTTCCTGTGGATTTTTAGAAATACATTCCGCTATATTCTGAATTTTTTTAACTGCCGAAAGACTGTCTAAAATATGAAAAATCACTATTTCGTCATAATCGCTCGTATTTGTCAAATTATACGCACTGTTAAAAAGAATTATTTCCCGGATATATGTATCCATCATAGTAGAAAGTGAATTTATTTGTTCAGGAGTAAAATGCAATTGTGCAAGTCCTGTCTGCAATTTTTCAGACATTTCATTCACCAATATCCAGCAAAAGATCACAATTCAAGTCTGCAGAAGCAGTGTGCAATGTTACAAGATTCCCAATTTTATCCGCCTTTAAATCATTTTGCTGGCAAAATTTATATACCATTGAGTCTTCGTTTTTGTAATCCTGCACAATCGCCGGCTCTATATTATAAGCCCGTGAAGCCCCTCCAATTCCATTGCTTCGGAAAAGGAAATAGAATGTTTCGTTTCGCGGCTTATCTTCAAAAAGATAACGCCTGTCCGCCGTCAAAAGAAAAGAACCATCATTTTCCTTTTCACTAAAATAAACCGTCTTGCACGTATCAGAAATATTATAACCGTTTATAACAAAACGCAAAATTGCAGGATTGTTGGATTTTTCAGCCTTATTGTAAGTCTCCTGATTTTTCATTGTGTTTTCATTTGCCAAAACTTTTTCAGAAAGTTCATCCTGTTGCTTTTTTATTTCAGAAAGCCCCTGCATAATCTTTAAAAGCATAGTGTCATTTGAAGCTGATGATAATCTAGACGCACCACCAGTCAATCCGTACAAACTCCCCAAAAGCCCGTTATGTCCTAACGAACTTATATCCGATGCAGAAACAAAGCCTGAGTCCATCGAATAAAGAGCGTTCTCTGTAGATGTATCTAGCGTTGGCATTGGATTTAACGCAGCAACAGATGCAACAGAAGACGCTTGTGACTCCTGATTATTTTCATGCTTTGGATTTGGAACAACATCTTTTTTATTTGAAACAACAGTTTGTGGAATATAAAATTTTGAATCAAGAGAAGGCACAGAAAGTGAGGGCATAGACGGTGAAGTTGGAGAAGACGGCATAGAAACGGAAGGCATATTCACGCCCGAAGAATTTTGTGAAAAAACAAATGTAGCATTTAATAATAACACAACTGTCAATAGAAATAGGTTAAAGATTCGCAAGGCTTTCCTCCACAAATTCAAGTCGCTCCGAAAGTTGTTTTATAGTTCGCTCAAGGCGATTTTTTTCACGCTCAAGTCGCTCTTTTGGATTCGTTTGATGAGCAGTCCCCGCCTTTTGTCGCATCATTTCACGAACTCCCGCAGGACTGTTCCCCTTTATAAATTCCTGTTCCGCTTCAGCACGATCATCATTTTTGCGAACAGACGCAACAACTTTCATATTATCAAATCCAATCGCTGGATTCACTGCAACCGCTCCAACACGTTGAATATCTTTTGCAGAACTACGAGGCAGACAAAGAATCCTGTCAATATAGTCTTCATAACGAATATCCGCCTCTTCGCACAGTTTATGCGCCTTTATCAAAAGTCTGCCAAACTCTTGCATCAAACGACCGTTCACTTCAAGATAGTCTTTTTTAATTTTTTGTGTTATTTCTTCAAGTTCGGCGTTCCCCGCTATCGAAAGTGTGTAATAGCCTTTTTGTTCTGCAATTTTTATTAAACTGTCAAATCTCGCCCAAAACGCTTGATTATGCACCTTCGCATTGTAAATTGCAGAAACTCCGCTTGTATTTAAAAGTTCCTCTGCATTCAAATGGTGAGTATATTCGTGCACTGCCGTATAAATCAACTGATTATCAGTTTTAAAGTTTTTATTATGCAAAAGAATTTCATGTGTATCAGGAGCATAAAGACCATTCACACGCTTGCTCTCCTTTCCTGTTTGCGTAACAGTAAAGTCCAAGTTCGTAGGAGCAATATCCAAAAGGATTTCTTTAATTCGAGTGTTTTCCATTTATATCTTTTTTCTTAACTCCTATAAAAGCAGACAGTATTCTTTGACTGCTTTTTCATTATATCTCTTACTTTTCAACAACGAACGAATCTTCAGATTCGGGAGTTGTTGAAAACGCTATTTCGTAACGAAGTAAGAAATAGCAATAAATAAGCGAGTTTTGAAAAAACTCGCATTAAAAATAGGCAACGCTATCTCAGTTGCCTATTTTTAACCGTCAACCCAACCAACCGCATTCCGCCATTATTACAGAAGCGGCAACTGTTGAAGCGGTTTCAGTACGCATTACGCGAGAACCCATTCCACATCTTAAAAATCCGTTTGCCTTAAAAACAGCGCGTTCATTGTCCGTCCAGCCGCGTTCACTTCCTATCGCCGCAACTACACTCCCCCTTTTTTGATTTACTCCGCCTTGACACACGCCCTTTTGACCAAAGCAAGATTCCTTTAGTGCGCTATACAGCGATGTATCAGGATTCACATTGTCAAGCGCAACCTTTAAAACAACAGATGAAGCGTTTGGCGCACGATTCATCACAGAAACACATTCTTTTAAATCGCGAAGAATAGACAAAGACGGAATATATGTGCTTGCCGCTTGAACAGTTCCATCAAGAAGCATTTTATATGCAGCATCATGAGAAGAGAGAGTTGACTTCATATATGACTTTTCACCAAGTTCAGTTCCAATAAGAAAAACTTCCTCCACACCAATGGATGCCATATCGCGCAAAAGTCTTTTTAATTGAATTGGACGGGGAAACCCTATAATCATTTTAAGAGGACAAAGCGGTTTTTCACCATCATTTTTTGGGGTAAATGTATATTCTATATCATTAGAAGTAATTTTTGTAATGGTTGCAATTCCAGACGAACCATTTATAATGCCTGCAAAAAAACTTTCGCCTTCTTTTTTATGTAACACATTTAAAATGTGAACACCACGCTCATCATTTAAAGAAAGCGGTTTTTCTATCTCATCTACAGAAAACAAGCAAATATTCATTGCACAGATTATACCATAAATCAAAAAAAATCTCAAAAAAATTCACCAAAAAACTTTCTGTGTACGCAGTAAAATAAAATGTCGCTAAAAAAAAGACAATTTTCACAAAAAACTAGACAAATTTATAATACGGGGTTAGAATTATAGGAATGGCAAGAAAATATAAAACTTTAAAAGATAAAATTTTCGAATACGAAAAGCAAATCTATGATTTAGAGCAAATGATTGACATTTCGCGCTCATTTAGCTCTACTTTGGACTCTAGCAAACTTTTAGAATCAATTGTATTCTCCTGTATGGCTCAACTTCATGTTATTGATGCAGGTATTTTTGTTTTAGACTTCCTCATGTCTGACAATCTCGTTCTAAAAACAAAGCACAATTTAACTTCCGCCGATTCTAATCAGAGTTATAAAATTTCTTTTACTGACCCCGTGATTACATTTTTAGCAAATGAAAAACGACCTATAACTATTGAAGGGCTGGAGAAAAAATACCCCAAAAGCAATGCCATTGCTGTTTTACGCTCTTTAGAACCCACGCTTATTATTCCGCTTATTCAAAAAAATCACTTGAACGGAATTTTGTTTTTAGGAGAACGCCTTGTCATTGGCACAGAAGAAGAAGCGGACTATACAGACTATGAAAAAAATCTCGTTTCAACAATTGCGTCTCTTTCTGCCATTGCAATCAACAATGCAACATTGATTGAACGTTCTTCAACAGATATGATGACACAACTCAAATTAAAGTACTTCTTTTTTAATGTCCTCTCTGAAAAACTTGATATTGCGATAAATCAAAGATTACCGCTTTCAGTCATTATGTTCGACATTGATTTTTTCAAGCACTTCAATGATACGTATGGTCATGAATGTGGCGATTATGTTCTCAAACAAGTTGCCGCCCTTATCAAAGAAAATATGCGTGAAAACGACCTTGCAAGTCGATACGGTGGAGAGGAATTCACCGTTATGTTAAATGACACGGAAAAAGACGATGCCCTTGCTGTGGCAGAACGAATACGCGCTTGCATTGAAGAATATGACTTTGTGTTCAATGACCAACACATGCACGTTACTATTTCTTGTGGTGTAGCAGTCTTTAACTATGAAACAAATCCTATCACACTTGCAAAGCAACTTGTTAATCAAGCCGATCAAGGGCTTTATATGTCAAAGCATAATGGAAGGAATCGTGTAACGTATGCGCCGCCATCTCTTGTTTCTCTTGATGAAGAAGAAGACTAATGGTAAAAAATCCATTAAGACGGCCTTTTAAATACTCCTATTTTAATGCAAGTTTAATTCTCATTGCTGCAAACTGCTTTGTTTTTGCCATAACCTCGTTTTTCCCGAATCTGCAATTTTATTTGGGAATGTGTCCTGCGTTTGTTATTTATAAAAAAATGTTTTGGCAACCGTTCACCTATATGTTCGTACATGGCAGCCTTATGCATCTTCTTTCAAATATGATAGGTCTTTTGTTCTTTGGAATATCCGTTGAAAAAGCAATTGGTTCAAAAGAGTTCATTTTATTGTACTTGATTTGCGGTTTTTTGAGTGGACTTTGTTCTTTAGGCTATTACACGCTCACAAGAAGCTATATGTCGATTCTAGTGGGAGCAAGCGGCGCGCTTTACGCAATTCTTTTTGCATTTGCAGTGATTTTTCCGCGCGCACATATTTTTGTGTGGGGAATTTTGCCAATTCCTTCTCCACTTTTAGTACTCATTTATGCAGGCATTGAACTTTTCAGTCAATTTTACAGGACTAATTCAAATGTCGCCCATTTTACGCACTTATTTGGATTTGCTACAGCCTTTGTCTATTTTCTTGTCCGCATGGGAGTGAACCCTATAAAAGTTTGGAAAGATGCGTATAGATAATGGAGAGTTGAAAATTGAAATGTAAAACAGATAGCATTTCTCATTGCAAGCATACTATGTCTTTAAACGGAGAAAACCAGATAGAAACTGCATATTATAGCGTCTGCCACAAACACCGCTTTGCAACATTTCTAACAGGCAAGGCAAGCGTTTTTTTTATGCTGCTTTGCATGAACGCTTTTTTTGCCCAAACACCTGATTTTTCCGAACAAATAACTATTTCCCTTTGGGCAGAACTTGATGCGTATCCTGGACTTGAAAAGGAAACGGATGTTTCCGCAAAACCCTTTGAATATCCCATAGCAACTTTAAAAAAAATCGCCCCGTATCTTTTAAATGGAATGATTTATGGATGGAGTTTTAAATACACCCCGCTAGACAAATTGCGTGCTGTTAAAGAATATTTTGCAGTTTCAGGGCTGGGAGAAATTCAAAAAGAGGATGGAGAAATTCTATACACAAAACCGTGGATTGAAAATAACCGTCTTTACTGCTGGGTTGAATTTTCACGCACTCCAACAATGATGTGGCATTTTAAGCGATGGAATACTATAAGTATAGAAAAAATAAAAGGTCGCGGTTATGCACCTGTTTCAATTGGATTTGAAGGCATTCAAAAAGCAACGGAAGACGCTCTGAAAAACGGACTTCGAGAATACTATCGAGGGATAGAAAAAAACAAGCCAAAGGAAATTGATGGTCGTGTACTCATTTGTTCTGAACCGAAAATTGGAATAAAATCAGGCAGATATGTCGTTGAACTTGATTTTTTTCTAGAAACCGATAGAATAGTTAAATACAGTCAATTTTAAACTATGATGTTTAATACATAATTTGGAGGATTTTTACTATGAAAAAAATTATTGCCATTACGCTATCATTATTTGTCATCGCAGGATTTTCTTTTGCACAGTCTGAAGTTTCTGCATTGCCAGAAGATGAAATGCAAACCGACCTTTCTCAAAAAACGATTGTTCCAGAAGACCAACATCTTTCTTCTGAGGATAAAAGCGGAAAGGTTACAATAGAGTATTTTCCAATGCTTGATGAAGTTCGCATAACATACAGAGCTATGTACAATCTTTATGAAAAATCAAATGCAGTGGAAGCCATTCAAGGTTGTCTTGAAGATTTTAGAGTTGAAAATCAATACACTCGTTTTATGTACATCAATAAGGACAAGGAAAGATATTTTAAAGATGCACGCGGAATAAAGTGGGCAGAATATAATAGTCATGTAAAATTTGTACGCTAACTAAAAATCCAAAAAGGTGACTTTAAAAATGGACATTGCAAACATCACAAAAAATCTGCATCCCCTTGAAACGAAGGTGCTTTTACATTATTCACAAAGCGACATCCTCACTTCTGAGCGTCTTGTAAAAGAATTGGATTATAAAGAAGGACATGCAAATCAGGCGTTCTCTTGGCTTTCAGGAAAAGAACTTTTAAAAGAAACTGCGCGCACTCCGCACACCTATTTTGAAATTACTGAAAATGGGCGGCAACTTGCAAAAACAGGTTCTGTAGAGGAAAGAGTAGTCGTCTTGCTAAAAGAAAACGGTGCAAAAACCTTGCCGGAAATTGCCGCCGCATTAACCATTGAAAACAAAGATATTGGAAGTGCATTTGGACAACTTTCAAAAGACGGCGTTTTAAAGATGAACGCTGAAAAAAAAGCCGAATACACAGGATCAGCACTTCCCAAACGTATTTCCATCGCTTCAACTCTTTTAAAAAGAGCGGCGGAATCTGAAAATGGCTTACTTGACAATGACGCTCTTTCGGAAGATGAAAAAACAACGATTACTGGAATGGCAAAAAAACGAGGCGCATCAGATAGTCCATTTAAAATAATCGAACGGGAAACAGTTTCCTACTGCCTTACGCCTAAAGCGGATGAAGTTTGCGCCGCCCTTAAAAACGCTGGAATCACTGGAAACGAAATTGGCGAGGTTACGCAAAAGATGCTTGCATCTGGAGAATGGAAAAACGGTACTTTCCGTCCATACAATATTTCCATTCAACCGGCAAGAATTATTCCCGGTCGCACAAACCCTTATGTTCAATTTTTGGAGTCTGTAAAAGATAAACTCTGCTCCCTTGGGTTTCAAGAATTCGACGGTCCTCTTGTGGAAACAGAATTTTGGAATGGAGACGCTCTCTTTATGCCTCAATTCCACGCGGCGCGCGATATTCACGATGTGTATCGCATTAAAAATCCAACTCATGCAAAATCCATTGAAGAGCCATATCTTTCAAACGTTGCAGAAGCCCATGAAAACGGAGGAAATTCAGGAAGTCGCGGATGGAATTATACATTTGACCGCGATTTTACGCGCCGCCTTATCTTAAGAAGTCAGGGAACAGTTCTCTCCGCACATCAACTGCACAAAGCCGAAGTGCCTGGAAAGTATTTTGGAATTGTACGATGCTTTAGATATGACAAAGTCGATGCAACTCACTTAAGCGATTTTTACCAAACAGAAGGCATTGTACTTGGCAAAGAAGCGAATTTGAAAAAACTTTTGGGATTCCTGAAAATGTTCGCCACAGAAATTGCGGGTGCAACCGATGTAAAGTACGTGCCAGGATATTTTCCGTTTACAGAGCCATCTGTTGAAGTACATATAAAGCATCCTGTTTTGGGTTGGTTTGAACTTGGAGGTTCTGGCATTTTCCGCCCAGAGGTGACAAAGGCGATGGGAGTGGATGTTCCTGTTCTTGCATGGGGAATTGGAATTGACAGAATGGCACTTATGGCTTTGGGATTAAACGACTTAAGAGAACTTTTCTGCGAAGATATAGAAAAGGTAAGACTTCGCAAATCAAAATAAACAGTTAAACTTGAGCGTTTATACCTCTCTTAAACACGCACGATACAGAATTGACACGAGGGCGGGATACTCTTTTTGCAATCTTGCAGGACTTGCGCCTATTAAATGTGTCAATTCTGTGTGAAAAAGTCTGTCTTTTGCTGAAATCGGCATATACCGTACTTTTGATTGGGTGTAATAGTGTTCTATGCAGCCATTGGGAAGAATATACACCCGCACACTTTCAAATGCTGCAAAAATCAAATTCGCAAGATTTATCATTGTGAACAAATCCTTTGCAAGAGGAACAGGAAAAATATCCGCAAGGCGACTTTTTAAACGCATTATTCCGATAAGAACTACCGTTTTGAAAGTATCCAATCCCTCTGGATTTGCATATTTGTTATAAAGTACATGCACTTTTTCTGCAAATTCATCTATTTCTTTGTCACCCAAAACGTCCAGTGTAGACATACATTCGCCAACTTTGATAAGATATTCTTCGAGGCGGTTTACAAGCATTTTTAATGTAATAGTACTTCCTGATTTTTTCATTGTAAACAAAGAGTGAAAGAACGCTTTCTGCTTTTCTCTTTGTTTTTCAAGCCACAAAGCAATACGAGAATCTTCAAACACAACCTCACGCAATTTTCCGCAAAAAAGGCTGTCTAAATCTGTAACAATCCGGCAATCTGTTCCTAATAACGAGCAAACCTTTAGAAACACCCCCAGTTCGTCCTTTCCGCCAACATCAATAATTCCCGTTCCTGCAAAATTCTCACGGTTTTTAAAAGAAGCAAGAAGATATGTCAACATCTGCTGGTCTGTATATCCCTCAACAAAGATTTGATTGTCGCTAAAGAAAAACTGTTTGTGATAACTATTAAAGCGCGGTAGAAATCGACGAATTAACGCTTTGTCGGCAGCATCAAGAAAATCTATATAGGTCGGGATGCTATTTATATGACACACAACAACGCCTAGCAAATCCTCTGCAAAGCGCAAGTCAATAAAATACGGCGAATGGGTTATCAAAAAGAATACGCGTCTTGGATTTTGTTTGGATAAAGTGCGTATTTCGTTCATAAAAAATTGCTGAAACTGCGGATGAAGATGCAATTCTGGTTCATCGATAATTAAACAGGAAGAATTTTCGCTATACAAAAAAACTAAAAGCGTGATTATTTCCTTCAGTCCATGGCACTCCCGTTGATGCAATCCATATTCAACATTTCGCAATTTATTGACCACAATCGGAATGAATGCATCTCCCTGTTTTTCAAAGCGTATTGTTTTTCCAAAAACGCTTGAAAGAATCTTTTCAATTTTCAAGCGAATTTTTTCATTATTTTGGAGCAAGAACAATGGATCTACTGGCATTGCATCAACATCTTGACCCGCCTGATTTGGTGATATTGTACGCTCTGAACGCAAAAACGAAACACTATATCCCCTGCTTTTAAAGGCTTTTGCAATCCCTTCTGAAAGAAAGGTTTTTCCCGTGCCGTTTGGACCGACAATAAAATTGACTTGAGACCAATTTTTTTTGCAAAATACATCCTTTCCCCAAAGGAACGGAATTTTTATTCTCGTTTCAACTGTCAGCATACATTCCCCCATAAAAAGCAGTTGACAACACGGCTATCCCTCGTTTTTAGTTACACCTAATGCACATTCTCGCACCAATAATTTTACGTTAGAAGACTAGTCCTTTCTCCGCACTTCAAACTGAATTTTCGATCGTTTTTTGATTCCCCCGTTTCTTTTTTTATAAATCTTGTACAACTCTTCTTGAGCGCGAAATTTTTCTTCATCTTTTTTACGTTCCACAGGAATCCAACTGCCGTCCGCCATTAACCGCATGGCATTTACATTGTCTTTAAAATATATATCCAAAATTGATTTTACCTCGTCAAAAACCTGTTTGTCTAAAATCGGAAACATCAACTCAATGCGCCTGTCAAGATTTCGACTCATCCAGTCTGCACTTGAAAGATAAATTTCATGAGAACCACCATTTTGGAAATAAAAAATACGAGAATGCTCCAAATAACGGTCAACGATGGAAACAACTTCTATATTTTCGCTCATTCCCTTTACTCCAGGAACAAGCATACAAATTCCCCTCACATTCAAAAGCACTTTTACACCTGCTTGACTTGCCTTGTAAAGGGCATCTATCACCTCTTCATGGGTTAGAGAATTCATTTTTGCAATAATAAGACCTTGATGATCCTCATCGCTTCTGTCAATTTCTCGTTGAATCATCGTTAAAAGACGCTGCTTCAATGTGACGGGAGCCATTCCAAATTGCTTCATCGTCTGCAAAACAGAGTATCCCGTTACAAGATTAAAAAACTGCGTTGCGTCATTTACAATTTCATAGTTTGAAGTGAAAAGCGAAAGGTCGGAGTATAGTTTTGCTGTTTTTGGATTGTAATTTCCTGTGGCAATATGCACATATCTTCGGACTGTATCACTTTCGCGGCGCATTATCATTGCAATCTTTGCATGCACCTTTAAATTTACAAGTCCATATATTACAGTAACCCCTGCATTTTCAAGTTCATTGGCCCACGCAATGTTTCTTTCTTCGTCAAAGCGCGCCTTCAATTCAACCAAAACAACGACTTGCTTGCCATTCTGCGCCGCCCGTTCCAATGCGCTGACAATCGGAGAGTCTCGCCCTGTGCGGTAGAGCGTCATCTTTATCGCAAGAACATCCTTATCATCGGCGGCGTCCGATATAAATTTTACCACTGGTTCGTAAGACTCATACGGCAAATGCAAAAGAATATCACGCTGCTTTAAAATATCCCAATACGGATCGTCTTGAGGCAGGCTTAATGGATAAAAATGCTGCCATACCGGGAAACTTAATTTTGAAGACTCATCAATTTCTCTTAACTCCATTAAAACCTGTGGATCAACAATATCATCAACAACATACACATCCTCTTCTGAAAGATCCAATTTATCCCGCAAAAAATTCAAAATTGAATGGCTTGTTGTATTGCAAGTAAGTCGCACGGCAAAAGAAGACTTTCTTTGAACTAAAACTTTTTCCATTTCGTGAATAAAATTGTTGCCCGAATTCTCATCAACGGCAAAATCAGCATCACGCGCAATTTTTAAAATCAAAGTTTCTTCCACCGCAAACCCATGAAAAAGCTGTGTTCCATAATGTGCGATTATATCCTCCACAAGCGCAAACTGCTTTGTTCCTTTGAAAGATGGAAGCCACACTATATGTTGCAATCCAGAGGGAATTTGAACCAAAGAAATGCGCGGAGAATCATCCTTGCCTTTTAATATTTCGTTTGCACTTTTAATGCCTGAAATCGGCTTTAAAAGAAATGCCACATATTGCGAAAGATTGTTTATATTTGGAAAAATTTCCGTATCTGTTCTCAAAGGCGTGAGCAGTGGAAATACTTCCGTCCTAAAGAAATCCTGTGCATACACTGCCTGTTCAGGTGTAAAATCAAATGGCTTTACATACATGATCTTTTTTGCGGCAAATTCAGGAAGTATGTCATTAAAAAGACAATCATACTGTTCTTGTGTAATTTTATGTACATTCGTTGAAATTTTTTGCAAAAGTATTTCTGGAGTAAATCCTGAGGTGTCAACTTTTGTGGGCGACTCCCTCTTTCTTCGTTTAATAGAGGCAACCCTCACTTGAAAAAACTCGTCAAAGTTGCTCGTAACAATTGAAATAAACTGGAGACGCTCCATAAGCGGCAATTCTTTTCGCAACGCTTGATGCAAAACGCGCCCATTGAATTCAATCCATGAAAGTTCGCGGTTAAAATATCGTGTTTCCATTCTTTCCTCCAGTAAAAACACAATCAAAAGTTTCAAATTTTAACTGTGTTTTTATGCTGCTTCTTAATAAAAAGCAGCAGTTGATATGCAAGCTTCCCTGAAATCTTGCGAAGATAAACAACTGCTTTTTACCCCTTCTCCTATAATTGCACAAGCTATAAAAGCACTAGTTTATAGCCGAATATGGATTCAAAAAGATCTCCTTTTTCCGTAAGCGCAAATCGTTCAAGGGCAACATTCTTACTCCCCTTTGTGCGCACTACAAGCGCGTCATTTTCTTTTTTCAGAGTAAAATCAGAAAATGATTTTCCATGACTTCTGTCAAGCGCATCTGCGATCCTTAAAATTGCAGTGAGTTTCAAAATCATCATTCTATCACTTCTTGCAAGAATCTGAAAATGCTCGCTTTCTTGAGGTTGCCTTTTACCTCGATGATAACGCGCAATAATCGAAAGTATTATGTTTTCAGTATGCGTTATCCCGAAAATTTCCGAATGTCGAATTATATATTCAGAGTGGAGATTATGCTCATCCATAAGAATAAAAATACCAATATCATGCAAAATTGCTGAAACTTCAAGCAAAAGAAGTGCGCGATTGCCAAGAGAAAGTTCATCCTCTAAAAAAGTATAGAATTTTATGCAATATTCCCGCACTCGCTTTGCGTGAATTTCATCTCCGTGATATTTTCTAAGCAAACTAAACGCCGAAGCAATAGTCTGTTGATGAAATTCCTCATGCAGACCTTTTCCGTGCTCTTCCGTCTTGCTAATTATAAGCCCATCGCGAATGGACGTTTCAGGAACGATAATAGTTTGCACATTGGTAAACTGAATAAACATTTTATAAATCAAAAGGCTCACATGAAGGGTTTGTGCATCATTGTATGAAAGTTTAAAGCGCGCAACACATTCATCAATTGAATACTCCTGCACCTCGTTCACAAAATTTTCAAATTCGATGCGCCCTATTTCCCACAGAAAAGTTGATATTGGCTTCCCAACATGTATTGCTACAAGCGTGGCATCAGAACCAACCGCAATAAACTGTTTTACTTGTGAAATATTCAACTCACTTTCGAGAGAACCTTTTGTATCTGTTGTAAATTCTTCTATGTATCGCTTCACATCGGAAAGAGATTCCGCATGCGCTCTCATCTTTGACTCAAGACGAACCGTTCCCAGTCTAAAACTATGCGCTCCAGCCATCTTGCCTTTTTTCATGAGCATCATTTCTGTAGAACCACCGCCAACTTCAAGAATAACCGTATCTTCCGCGCGTAAAGATGCGTCCTCCTCTTTCAACGTGTCAAGGACTGCAAGATACATAAGTCTGTTCTCTTCGATTCCGTCAATTACATTTATTCTAAAACCAGTTGCAATATAGATTTTATCCATCACAGGATCACGATTATTCGCCTCACGAAATGCACTTGTTGCAATGACAGACGTTTGCTCTGGCATTATCCCCCAACTTGATAAATGCTCCTTGCATCTTAAAAGTATATTAAGCAAAACCGACTGCGTTTCACGGCTAATAGTTCCTTCGGTAAATACATCACGCCCAAGAGCAAGCGGTATTTCTGCACGGTCGAGAACATTTCGTTTTTTGTCAGCGGTGAACTCTGCAACCAACAGGCGAACACCTGTTGAGCCGATTTCAATCACTGCATCTGGTGTCGCCATAATCGTCTCCAATTTAGAGTTTATCTATCAACATTGAACATTTTCCCGATGGAATAGGCAGCGTTTTCTTTGTCTGCCCAAGAATATTTATCGTAAAGTAATAGAGTTTTTCACTTTCCATTTGGATTTCCCAGCCTCTATCACTCTTATTGCTCAAAATTGTAATCAAATTGCGTTTGAGAGAAAGTCTTTCAATTCCCATCGCTCCAAGATCTGGAATAATCCAATCAACGGTTTTTCTCGGAAGACTTATCGAAAGCCCTATTACATTTTCAATCATCAAAGCTATTGTAGAAAGCCCCACACCGGCAATAAAATGTGAACGCGGAAATTGCGGAACAGCAGTCCACACAGCCTTTTCTTCATCGCATGGACTATATGCCTCATAAATATCGCCCTTTTTATCTTCTTCTTTCGGAACAAGACATTCAAAAACAGAAAAAAGATGGCGAAGAGAGCATTCCCTTGCAAGTTCATACTGTTGGTATTTTTCAAGCCCCTTTATCACCATAAAATTGAGAGCGGGAAACACGCTTCCACAGAATCCTTCGCCTCTTTTATCAAAATGCGGACTATCTGCCGAAAGAGTTGGAAACGGATGGTAAGTCCCAAAAGTATTGGGGTTTATTAAATGAGCAACTAACTGCTCTGATTTATCTGCGCTTGGAATTTCAGCAAGGAGCGGCCAAAATCCTGCAATTGTTTTTTCTGAAAGCCGTTTTCCATCTTTATCAAGATCATGGTAAAATCCTGTTTCGCCATCCCACATCATAGAGTTTACACGCGTTTTTATCGAAAAATATAAGCGGCGATATTGGAAACTCAAATCCTTGTCATTGAGAATATCGCCTAACGCAGACATGTGAGATGCGTTTATTGCCATCGCCGCATTAAAGTCAACGGGGTAAAACGTACCGTCTCGCGGAGAATTCATCATAGTTGACGCACAATGTGGAACGGAATAAAGACCATTTTCCTGCTTGAAATTGGCTTCTATCCATTCCATGTGTTTTTGCAAAATCGGCACAACTTCTTTTATACGCTTTTTGTTCCCCGTTTTGTGATACAAATTGAATTCCGCCCATGCAAAAAGAGGAAGTCCTATGCCATCGGGGTTTTCTTGAAAAAAAATCGGCTCATTTGTTTTTGCATCATATTTCCAACGAATAGCACCATTCTCTTCCTGTCGAGCATACAGATAGTCAATATTTTTTGTCGCATCAAAATTTCTATTGGAATACACTAGAAAAAAAGATGAGAATATAGATTCAAACTGATCTATAACAAGTCTATCGCTTTCAGAATAAAGAAAATAACCATCTTGCGCTTTTTCGCCTGTTTCAGGATTAACCCAACAATCAAAAAGCATATTCCAAGACTTATTATAAACATCGACAAAATCCTGATCATAAAAATGGATTTTGGGGAAATCGTGTTTGTTCACAAAAACTCCTATTACGCGCCACTTAAACTTTGGAAGTTAAAAATAACTCTTATAGTATAACATATTTTTCATCAAAATGTAAAAAAATATAAAATTTTCCATCGTTTTTATATATTTTCGATATGCTGAAATACACAGATTGAAAATAAAAGAAATAAAAAATTTGCTTATCTATTGCAAATTCAAGACCGCCGCAATGTTTGCTTGCCCCCATAAATCATTTCTGTTGTGAAAGCGATGGACGCACCTGTGCTGGCAGACATATATTTGCAAAATGGATGTGCGAGAAAATAATTTACATTTTTTTCACCTGAAAAATTTTGTACGTTGCGATAAACTAATTTTTGGGCGATATATGTTCGTACTGAAATTTTCCGTCAAATTCATCTATCGTAAGAATTCCCCAACTGCCATCCTTTACTGTGCTGACGATGATCTCTTCAAACGCCCCCATGTCATACCTATGATGTTCGTGTAAATGACCGCACAGAAACAGACGAACATTGTTTTTTGAGAACAAGGAAAGCAGTCTCGCTTGTTCAACGGAATTTTTCATGCGGTAATAGAGTGATGTAGGCGCATACAATGGAGCATGCGATAAAATTATTTTGGGATTTGAATCTGCTTTAACGTGCGATTCCAGCGCAAAATACTGCGACTGCCCAACAAAATTGTCTGCTGTGTCAATGAAATAATAGGACAGGCGAGGCGTTCGCACGGAATAACATGCCGCATGCGGCTCTACGGAAGAAAGATAGTTCCTTCCAAAATCTCCGCTTTCAAAAACATCGTGATTTCCCAAAACTCCGTAGACTTCCATTCCACGCGCTCGCATATCTTGGATGAATGCATTGTATAATTCGTACTCGCTTTGCAACCCTTTATTCGCAATGTCTCCAAGTACAAGGCACAATCGTGGTTTTTGATCCTGCGGGATTTCGTCCAGCCATTGGTAATATTTTTCGGGCAACCGTTTGCGATCGCCTCCAAAATGCAGATCGGAAATGACCACCGCTGTATACGCTTCTGAAAAATCTGCATCAAACTGCTTGCATTCTGTTGCACGCTCCACAACGGAAAATAAATTGTTCGTTAGAGTTCCATCAGACGTGCAGGCAATTGCCAGCATTGCGAACATAATTGCCGCCATTTCTTTTACTGATTTAATTACATACATATTTCAAAGCCGCCTGAAGATAAAAATCGGTGAAGAAAGTATTATGGCAATTTGCCTCAAATTCAGAAAACTGAAAAACAACCGCATAGCCGATCGTCCATGATTTAGTGCAGAGAATGTCCATTCCTGTGGAAATCCGGGGAATGCATGGAAAGTCATAACGAAAATATTCACACGTTGCCAGCGAGCAAAAAAAGCGAACAATTCCCACCTGTTGCAAAATCGAGAACCCGAAAAACACGTTGAAATCCCAAAATGTCATCGCCCTTTTTACAACTCCGTGAAGCGTCATTGCCGCTCCCCCTGCTCCACCGAAAAGCTGGATTTCTGTGTGCGAAGGAAAAATCATAAGTTTTGGCGCAAGGCACAGAAAAATATCCTGCCTAACAATTTCCTTTTCGGGAATGCCAATATGATGCAAAAGGCCTGCGGAAAGCGTCCACCGAAGCCGTCTTGCCTGTGCATTCAAATCAAAGAGAAAATGCCCCGTCAAATTGATGTCTCCGGCATTATACTGAATTCCACCGCCAGTATGGAAAAAGTGCTTACTATACTCATACACAAGTGAAATGTCTGGCCCTGAATCTACAAAGCCCGTGCCACCACCATTTCCCATTCGCAAACAAAATTGATTTTCCGCAAAAGCCGATGCTGCTGAAAAGACGCTGCAAAAAACAAACAAAGTGGCAAAAATCGCGGAGCGTGTTTTCATTGATACAGTGTCCCCCAACTTTAATAGCGTAATTACGATATTGTGTGATATATTATAGCGTATATACGTTTATGTCAATCACATAATATCGTAATTATGTTACTACGTATGGCATGAACACGTTTTCAGAACGTCTGCGGGCGGAAATTGAATATTCAGGATTGCTTCAAAAGGAAGTTGCGTACCGTGCTGGAATAAAAAAACGGGCGCTTGACATGTATTTGGGTGCGCAAGGATCTATGCCGCCAGCTGATGTGGCGGTACGGCTTGCAAAAGTGTTGAATGTTACCGTGGAATATCTTGTCACAGGAAATGATCCAGCTCTCCCATCTGCACGGAAGTTTTCACGGCTGGAAACTGACCTCAAATCACTTTCAGGAGAACTGTATACCGATATTGAAACGCTCGTACACAAAATTGTAGAATACAGGAACGGAAAGACATCGGAATAATTTGCCACAAATATTATGCCCCTCCTGCAACCCATTCAACTTTTGGGGTGCATATTAAATTCGCGTGCAGATTTTATCTCAAGGTTGCATTACAAGCCCCGTGTCAATTTCGTTTGCGCCACTTGCAGCGTTAAAAATGGGAGCAGGAGCGGAAGACGCATTGTCTCTTCTGCTTTTTTTCTTAATTTCCAATCGCAGGACAAGGTTTGTGCAGGGAACGCCCTGTTTACTTTGCTCACTACCGACTTTTTTTGCTCACACCGCCCGCTTTGCGAGCAAAAATCTCAAAAAAACGCGCGTACGGATTTGCACATTGACTTTACCTTGCAAAAAACGCCCGCTAAACTATCCGTCCGATTATTTCTCCGATGTCATCATTGATGCAAACAGAGCGTTCTTCTATCTCTTTTGGACAATCTGTCTCCCCTGCGTTTATACAAATATAGGTTGACTGGGAATTTTCTGCTGTCATTCTCCAAAAAGGATATTTGATAATTCCCGGCGTGTTATATCCCACCCCCAACTCCCAAAAAACAGGCGCATTGTATGTTGGCATGGCTGAAAGAAAATTTTCATAGCGTTTTGCCGCTTCATACCAACCGTCGTCCTGAACAAAGGTGTCATCGGCGCGAAGATTCATCGACAACGGCTTTCCGCAAACCGGACAAGTCAAACGAGAAACTATTTCTGAAAACTGAACATTTTCATTTATTTTAATTAGTCGGCTTTCCAACGGCGTTTGCAATTCTCCCTGTTTTATTTTCATTCCCTGCCCTTCCAATAGGTTTACAATGCTTTCCCTATTATTGTATGTTTTATTGTGACAAGGTTCACTACATTGAAAAAGCCCATAATCACCTTGCATATAAAACAGCCGTTCTTTTTCAAAGCCCGCTTTTTGAAAGCAATGATCAACATTTGTTGTAATGACAAAATAATTGCGAGACTTTACAAGCGCAAGCAAATTTTCATACACCTTTTTTGGTGGATTCATATATCGGTTTATAAAAACAAAGCGACTCCAGTACGCCCATTTTTCCTCCGCAGTTTTATACGGATAAAAACCACCTGTATACATATCTGAAAAACCATAGAGTCGTTTAAAATCCCAAAAATAGTTTTCAAAGCGTTCTCCTGAGTAAACAAAACCAGCAGAAGTTGAAAGTCCAGCCCCCGCTCCAATAACAATTGCATCGCTTTTCTCCAAAATGGATTTTATTTTTGAACCACTATCATTTCTATTCATTTTCACACCCTTTCTCGTCAACCCTTCATAACCAGCATACGACAAAATGAAACATCCTTTCTCCACACAACCACAAAATCTTTTTCCTTCCTGATTGGAGTTCATTTCAAGTCGACAAAATATAATGAGAAAAATGCATACTGTCAATAACTATAAATCAGATCGCAGAGATTGCCACATCGATAGAGCATCTCAAACCTTGCTCGCCAAGTTTTTTTTGTAATTATGCGATAAAAACAAAAGTGCAAGGCAAATTGCTACAAGCAGACGTTCATAATTTTTCGTCTTCCCTTATTTTTTTCAAATCTACTTCCAACTCATACCGATTGTGTGATATACTTAAACCCACTAAAATGAAAAGCAAAAAGGAAATTGCTATGAAAGAAATTCAAAAGCTTTTAGATTATCGCCCTGACATTAGGGTTTTAGATGCAACACTGCGGGACGGCGGATTGGTCAACAATTTTATGTTTACAGACGAATTCGTGCAGGATTTATATAAAACGAACATAAAAGCCGGCGTGGATTATATGGAATTCGGCTACAAAGCAGATCCTGATATGTTCAAAGAATCTGAATTTGGAAAATGGAAATTTTCCAAAGACGAGGATATTCGAGCGATTGTTGGAGAAAACGATACAGACTTGAAAATTTCCATTATGGCAGATGTTGGACGTTGCAACTACAAGAGAGATATTTTGCCACGTTCAGAAAGCCCCATCGATATGATTCGCGTGGCTTGCTATATCCACCAAATCCCCGCAGCAATTGAAATGATAGAAGATGCCCATAAAAAGGGATACGAAACCACTTGCAACATTATGGCTATTTCAACAAGCGGCGAAAACGATTGGAGAGCGGCACTTGATTTAGTATGCAAGTCAAGCGTTGATGTAATCTACATAGTTGATAGTTACGGATCTCTTTATCCTGAACAAATTCAACGTATATGCGCCCTATACAAAGAATATGCTGACAAATATAAAAAGGAAATTGGAATGCATGCGCATAACAATCAACAATTGGCATTTGCAAATACAATTGAGGCGTGCGGTGATGGCGTGAATTTTCTTGACGCAACCTACGGAATGATGGGACGAGGAGCCGGAAATTGCGCTATAGAATTGCTCTTAGGTTTTCTCAAAAATCCAAAATACAACATCTATCCTGCGCTACAATTCATTGAAAACCAAATTGTTCCTCTCAAAAAACAAGGTGTTATGTGGGGATATGACATTCCATATCTTTTAACAGGACTTTTAAATCAACACCCTCGCGATGCCATCGCATTTGCAGGTGAAAAGAAAACGGATTACACTGAATTTTGGAACACATTAACTGGAAAAGACTAAAGTATTTTTGGGTTTTATATGAAGTTGCCTGATTCAAAACTAAATATTAAACTTGCCGCATTCGACATTGACGACACGCTAATCAATGATGAAAAACGACTTTCACATAGAACTACCCTTGCATTACAAGAGGCAGTAAAAAAAGGAATTTACGTGGTTCTTTGTTCAGGTCGCGCCGAAAACGGAATCTTGCCTTATGTCCGCGCCTTGAACATTGCAGGAAGTCAGCAAGGACGTTTTTTAATTGCTTTCAATGGTGCAGAAATTTTTGATTTACACACGCGCTCGGAAATATACTCACAAGTCCTCTCTCCAAATATTCAAAAATTTGTAAATCAAGAGGCAGAAAAACGCGGTCTTGCGGCAATTACTTACGACTCCTCCACAATCTATGCAGGCGTTGATTCAAAATGGGCAAGAGCAGATGCAGAACTTTGCAACTTGAATTTTGAAAAAATCTCCAACTATGAAGCATTTTTAGAAACGCCCAGACACAAAATGCTCGTTCCCGCCTCCCCAAAAGAGGTTGAAGACTTTCGAGAATTTCTTTTAAAATCCATTGGTGACAAAGTTGATGTTTTCATAAGCAAACCTTTTTTCCTTGAAATTTTACCGCGCGCTATCGGAAAGGGAAACGCCGTCCTTTGGCTTTGTGACCATTTAAAAATCAATCCAAAGGAAGCAATTTGCTTTGGCGACAGTATGAATGATGAGTCTATGCTAACAAACGTTGGCATAGGGGTTGCCATGAAAAACGCATTTGACTATATAAAAGACGTTGCAACTTTCACAACACGCTATGACAATAACGAAGACGGAGTTGCCGATTTTTTAGAAGAGTTTGTATTGTAGGAAGTGACGAAAGGTGCATATTTTTTTTACTTTTCATTCCTTAACTTCCAGTCAGTCGCAGGGCAAGCCCTGTTCATCTCGTTTTGCTACCTCGCACGGTTCAGACAACACAAAAATCGCCAGTCGCCCACATTATATAAAACTGTAAAACTTGAATTTTTTATGCAACACAATAGGAGAAAAAAATGCCATTTATTGATTCAAAAATTACACTAAAACTTACCGACAAGCAAAAAGAAGAACTCAAAACAGAGTTAGGAAAAGCGATTTCGCTTTTGAACAAAACAGAAAGTTACCTAATGGTTGGAATTTCCGACGGCTACGACTTGTTTTTAGCAGGAAACAAGCTTGAAAGAGGCGCATTTATTTCCGTGCAAGTATTTGGAGATATAAATCCATCGCAAAGCAATAAAATGACCGCTGAAATTTGCAATATAGTTTCTGAAAAACTCAATATTCCATCGGACAATGTCTATGTCACTTATCAAGGAATCCACAACTGGGGCTGGAACGGCGGAAATTTTTAAACCGATATGCCCCAAAAAAAAACAAGTCCACACAACAAACGTAGCATAACCCTCCTCTGTAAGGTTGTGGACAATTTTGGAGACATTGGAGTTGTCTATCGCCTTGCAAATGCACTTTCGGAGTCTTCAGAATTTTCGTTGCGCCTTGTAGTCAGCGACCTTTCGTCTTTTTCTAAAATCGCCCCAAAAATTGATGCACAAAAGGATTTTCAAACGCTCAACGGCTATCAAATTTTCCGATGGACGGCGGACACCCTGTGTCTTCAAGAGTTTCAAAAAAATCCGCCCGACATTATAATCGAATGCTTTCAATGCGGCCGCCCCGAGTGGCTTGAACACCTTCTTTTTGATGTGAAATTCCCGCATATCACACATATTATAATGCTTGACTACCTCACCGCCGAAAATTACGCCGAAGATTTTCACCTTTTGCCTTCAATTACACGCAGTGCACGAGTAAAAAAAGTGAATTTTATGCCAGGCTTCACAAAAAAAACGGGCGGCTTGATTTTAGACATCATTTTTTATGAGCATGCAAAGATACAGTATGATGAAGGGGGAAGTCTCCCCCCTAGTCGCAGCCCTTCGGTCTGCTCCATACCCCCTTCAAGCGGGCGGCTATGCCTCCCGCAACGCCCTCCAGTTTTATTTTTCAGTTATGAAAAGAATTTGCTCCCTGCCGTTCGCGCCTTAAAAAACTATAACCTTTCTTGTGCAAATGGAAACCTTTCTGTTTTGTTGGCAAACGGAGCGGGATTCGCCTCATTTAAAAACGCATATACAAAAGAAAAATATGAAAGCGGAAAAGAGCCTTTTTCACTCACGGAACTGCCGTTTTTGCCACAAGAAGAATGGGACTGCATCCTCTATCACAGTCAAATTCTTTTTATCCGCGGAGAAGATTCCCTCTCACGCGCTTGTTTGAGCGGAACCCCCTTTGTTTGGAACGCCTACCCCCAATCCGATGACTACCAATTGGTAAAAGTAAATGCATTGCTTGAAAAACTGCACCCCTTTTTTGACGAAAATCTATTTGCGATCATTAAAAAATGCTGGAATCTCTACAATGAAACAGATTTTTCGCTATCTCAAAGCGCATCACTTGAAAATGAAAAAAATGTAGAAGAGGCAATCACCGACTTTTTATTCAACTGTGAAAAAATGCAGGACGGCTTTAAAAATTTCAGCAAATCACTGGTAAAAAATGGCGACTTAACACATAACCTAATGACTTTTATTTTAAAAAACACTACAATTGTAGAAAAATCTTAAGTGTCTAATTTTAATCAACATGCAATCGCATTGAAAACATTGGACACCTATTTTTTGAGGTAATAGAACTATGGTAACAACATCACAATTAAAAGTTGGAACAGCCTTTATGTATGAAGGAAATCCTCTCATCGTTCAAAAAATGCTCGGTCAACGCTCAGGCCGTGCAGGAATGGTTACAAACCTTCGCGTTCAAAACCTTGTCACAAAATCAACAATGGATTTAGGCGTTGACGCAGGTGAAAAATTTGAGGAAGTTGACCTTGACGCACATGTAACAAAACTCTCATACATTGATGGCGACACATTCGTATTTATGGATCAAGAATCTTACGAGCAATTTGAACTTCCAAAAGAAAACCTCGGAGACTATGCAGGCTATATTACACCTGAAGACGACTTGGAAGTAAAACTCACATTCTATGAAGGAAAACCGGTTGGAATTGATATGCCTGTAAATGTAACCCGCACAGTAACATATTGCGAGCCGGGCGTAAAAGGCGACACATCGGGAAAATCATTGAAACCTGCCACTCTTGACACAGGAATTGAAGTCCGCGTACCGCTTTTTATAAACACAGAAGATCGCATTGTTATTGACACTCGCGACGGCTCTTTTGTTGAACGCGCAAAAAACTAAATCCCACTTAAATCACAATAATCCCTGCCTTGCTCTTCAAATCGCGAGGCAGCGGATCTTTGTTGTTCAAAACAACGGTAATCTGTTCACCGCTTGAAATGTGTACATGCGATAAATTCACTAAAAGCACAAGCCCTACTGCACTGCATGCGTAAAATCCCTGTCTGTTGCCAGGAAGCCATAGCGGGTCACTTGCAATTCTTAAAATAAGTTCATTAGATTTTGGAAGCGTTTTTTCAGTTCGTTGCATCTTTCGTCTTCTGCCAGCAAAAACAAAACTTATAACCGCCCTCTCCTTTGGAAGCCCTGCATCTTTTGAAAGTTGCAAAAGTCTTTTGGGCGCATCCTTTGTTTGAAATGAAAAATTACACCATTTTGCAGATCCGCCATAGCGCGCATGAAGTCCGCTCATCGGGCATCTTTTTTCGTGTGTACAGGGTGAAAACACTGTAAATTTATTTTGCAAAAATCTAATCCTCATAAGACTCACAAAATAGGCTGCAACTGGCATTCCTGGTTCTGCAATAAACATACTTGCATTTTCCGTTGCATAATTCAACAGCGTCTTTATATGCTCATCGGCTAAATCAACAGGACGTTGCTGCACACTCTCTCGAATTTCATTAAACATATTCGCAGCGGAAATAAAAGCCGCCTTGTTTTTGATTGGAACTCCCACACTTCCTTTTATACGAATAATATTCCACGTGGGGTTTGCCCGTTCATTGCTCGGCGGCGTTCTTGATGCAACAGAAAGATATATGTCCTCGCCCAAAGAGAGCGTGCTTAAACTCAAGTCAACACAGTAAAATGTAAGACGTTTGTTGCGAAGCTCCGGGCGCGAAAGCCAAAGCGCAATCACAACAGTTAAAGGCCCTGACCCCAAATCCAGACAATAATCGCCATCCTTCAAGTCAAAGTCGCTTTCCTTTTGGCTTGCAAAAACTCGAGTGAACCGCACTAAATTCCACCACATAAAATATCGAATGTATGCTGAAAGCTCTTCCGTGGAATTCATATATCCCATTCGCCTTGTATTTCGCTCGTCTGTCAATTGGCGGGAAAGCTCTCGTATGTCATCAGGCAGATTTTCCAACTGCCGTGCATTTAATGGGCGCACATCTTGTAAAATTGAATCAAAATTTTCAAGAACTTTTGTTGCATCCTCCGGTAAATATGAAAAATCGAACATATTTGCCTGTGAAACAAACGTTGCATTCGGTTTGGTCGGAATTGGACTTTCATTTTGCGTATTTTGAAATTTTCCAGGATTCTTTCGCTTTTCAGAAAAATATTCGTTTCTCTTTTTATTCGCTTCTCTTCTTTCGTTTATTGCCTTGGCTTTTGCCTTTGCTTTTTCAGCCTTTTTAACATATCTGTCGTACCACTTTTCTTCTCTATGTGTTTCTTGTGTTTTGTTATGCATTTTTCTTTCCTGTCTTTTTTATTGTTAAATATAAATTTGTAAGCTCAAGCTTTAAATCTCTAATTTGTTTTATTATTTTTGCCTCTTTGTTTATTGCTTCAGCGTCTGCAATAATTTGATTTCGTGCCCCCTCAATAGTAAATTTCTTTTCTTGAATAAAATGCTTCAATTTTAAAATCAACTCGAATTCGTTTTGAGAATAAATTCTTCGCCCGCTCATATCTTTTTGCACGGCAAATCCAGGAATCACTTCCTCCCAATACCGCAAGACATAAGCCTTTACGCCTGTCAAGTCTTCAATTTGACCTATTGAAAATGTCATCGTTCAAATCTATCCTCCCATTTTTTGCGGCTTGCCTTCATCTCAAGCTGCACAGGAATCTTTTCAAAACCTAAATCATCACGAATTCTGTTCATAAGATACGTGATATACGTGTCTGGCACAACTTCTGGACGCGTGGCAAAAATCAAAAATTTCACTGGATTCGTGCTAACTTGAGTTATATATCGTATTTTAAAATGCGCAGTTTTGCTCGCTGGCGGCGGATAACGAAAAAGCCAGTCTTTTAGAGCAAGATTCAAAGATGCAGTTTCAACAGTGCGATTAAGTTGTTTGTAAATTTCAAGAGTTTCCTTTAGCAAGTCTTTTATGCCTTTTCCATGCAAAGCAGAAAGCGGAAGAATTGGGGCGTAGTCCATCTTGCCAAACATTATGTTTATCCATTCCTTTGTTTTTTTAAAGGTCTTTCTACTCTGATCCTCCTGAGTGTCCCACTTATTCAAGACAAAAATGATTCCTCTCCCACGCTCATACGCAAGGCTACAAATTTTTTTATCCTGCTCTGCAAGCCCCTCCTGAGAATCTATCATCAAAAACACCACATCGCATCTATCAAGCGTTTTTATCGCTCGGTTCACAGAGTAATATTCCACATTTTCAGAAACACGGGCTTTTCTTCTAATTCCCGCTGTATCAAGAACAATACATTTTCTTCCCCCAAATGAAAACTCCCCCTCAACAGTGTCACGCGTCGTTCCAGCATAATCGCTTACAATCGATGCATTAGAATGGGTCAATCGGTTTGTGAGAGTGGATTTTCCCGTGTTCGGCTTTCCCATAATAGCGATTCGAATCGGCACTTCATCTTCAGAAACTTCAGAAACGCGTGAAAAATCCAGCTGGGAAACAAGAAAATCAGCAAGCTGCCCTATATTGTCGCCATGAGAGGCAGAAATAAAAAACAATTCTTTAAAGCCAAATTGTGCATAATTCCAAGAAACGCTTTGCTCGCGTCCACCCTCCGTCTTATTCACAGCCGCAACAACCTTGTTCCAGTATGGACGCAACTCCTGAATAAATTCCTCGTCCTCCCCTGTAATTTGCCCTGCTTCAAGCAATAAGAGAATAACATCCGCACTTTGAATCATTTCAAGCGAACGCTGAACAACAAGCTCATCAAGCACTGCCTCCATCGTCCCGCGATTTCGCTGCAATTTATATCCACCTGTATCAATAAGATGAACTGGCTTCCCGTTTATTATTGCAGTTCCTTCAACAGGGTCTCGAGTAACTCCAGGAGTGGGATCAACAATTGCAAGTCTCCTTTGCATAAACCTATTGAAAAGCGTTGACTTTCCAACGTTTGGTCGCCCTGCAATCACCACAAGAGGAAGTCCCTCATACCTTTTCTTCGCCATTCCGTTTTCATATTCGTAAAATTCATCTTCAAATTCTGCAATTACTTCAACGTCATCAGAAATTTCCTCGTTACTTTCCGTCACCTTTGACATTTCAATTGATTCCGATCTCTTTCCATCCTTGCTTTTCTTTGGCATCGAAGAAGCCGGTTTTGGTTTTGAAAAATCTGGTTTTGCCTTTTTTTTAGCCATTTTTACACCTATTTTTTGCTCACATACATAATCAAATGATTTAAGACACCTCTAAAAACTAAAGTTTTTAGAAGTGCCCTTTACATGCTCTTTAGAGAAAATGCCTGCAACTCTGGAACAGTAAAATGCGAGAGCAGAGATTTTATCATATTTATAAGTTTAGGACTCATACTAAAAGAGCGAATTCCCATTCCAGCAAGTATAGGAACAGTGTCACGACGACTCGCCATTTCCCCACAGACAGAAACTGGTATTTTTGCATTTTTCGCATTTTTCACCGTCATTGAAATAAGACGCAACACTGCAAGGTTAGATTCATTGTAAAGAGAATAAATCTTCGCATTCTCTCTGTCAACAGCAAGTGTATATTGCGTTAAATCATTAGTTCCAATTGAAAAAAAATCGCTTTTTTTTGCAAGACAATCTGAAATTATTGCAGCGGCGGCTGTTTCAACCATAATTCCCACAGAAACTTTTTTACTATATGGAATATTTTTCGCCTCAAGCTCATCTTTTACATCTTGTATGATTTTTTTGCAGCTGTCAACTTGTTCAACAGATGTTATGAGAGGAAGCATAATTTTCAAGTTGCCATAGACGCTCGCTCTATACAACGCACGAAGTTGCGTTTTTAGAATTTCCGGGTATTCAAGAGACAGCCGTATCGCCCTCAATCCCATAAGCGGATTTTTTTCATTTAAATGAGGAATGTTTGTTGAACAAACCACCTTATCGCCCCCCGCATCAAGAGTGCGTATAGTTACTGGTTTCCCCTCCATAATTTCCAAAACTTTTTTATACACCTCAAACTGCCCTTCTTCACTAAATGAATGAAACGTTGGCTTTTGAGAAATATTCCCGTTCGACATAAACATAAATTCTGTGCGGAAAAGACCTATTCCGTCAGCCCCTTCATTTCTTGCAATTTCCGCTTCTTCAATTGAACCAATATTCGCATATAAACAAAACTTTTCCCCGTCAGCAGTAGCAGCGGGCTTGTTCAAAAAGGAATTGAATTGACTCTGCTCTTTTAAATTTATGCGGATAGTGTGTTTATATTCACGAATAGTCTTTTCATCAGGATCTGCGAGCAACTCTCTTGAACCAGAATCAACTATTACAGTCTGTCCGTTTTGAATGCGTCTTTTTACGTCAGAAAAGTTAAGCCCAACAACGGCAGGAATTCCATAGCTTCTTGCCAAAATCATCACATGGCTTGAAATACCTCCTTCAGCCAAAGCAAGACCAGCAATTTTCTTTTTTGAAAGGATTATTGTATCCGCAGGGCTTAAAGTGGACGCAATAATTACACTGCCATCTGGAACTGTGTTTATATTGAATGGATGGATGCCCATCATCTCGTCAATTACGCGTCCAAAAATATCAAGTATATCTTTTGCACGTGCAGAAAGATAGGCATTTCCTGAGAGACGAAGTTTATCCGCATACTCTTCAGTCTTTACATTCAATGCATATTCTACATTACAACGCTCATTCTCAAATTCATTGCACACTTCATCCGTAAAAACAGGGTCGTCAAGCATAAGAAGATATGCTTCAAAAATCTCACGTTGAATTGCATTTTCCTTTGTTTTTGGAAGGTTTGCAAGTTGCCCTGAAATATCATTAGAAACGATTTCAAGCGCATTTTCAAAACGCTGCCTCTCATCAGGAATTTCATCTATTGAAATCGTATTTTGAGAAATAATTCGTTTTTGTTGCTCTGGAATGACAAACGCAGGACCGATTCCAACGCTATCCGTTGCAAAGTTTCCAAGAAACACTTCCATATTCAGCCTTTTATTATACCAAATGAATTTAATAGGGTCAAATTCAAGTTTTTTTTAGATACGGCTTCAACAAGAAAAACGAGAAAATTAGTAGAAATAAAATTCTGTTGTCTATTCTAAACTCTCGATTTCATTTTTGACGATTTCGAATTTTTCATTTAGTGTTTCTTTCAAAAAATCGACATACGCATCAAAATTTTCTCGAGGGATTCCCGAAGGATCGGCGTGCCTTCCCCATCTTTTTTCATCGTTTATTTGTTCTTTATAAATTTGCGCGCGAAGTGTTTCTATTTGTTCATCGATACATATTTTGACAGAATATTCATTCCATATTTCTTTCACTTTATTTATGAATGCCGACGATTTGAACAATGCATCAAAATAAATAGTGTTTTTTAGCGATGCGGATTTTGGTTTAGAAAGCGATGCCCAATCAAAATCCCAAACAGGACCTGCTTTTAAAATCTTATTTGTATTGTCAAAAGTAAAATAGCAACTTTTCGGATGATGAAGTTCGCCGTTGCTCATCAGTTCATTTATAATCCAAAATTTTGCCCACGATGCAATGTCAAGCATTTCGGCATATGATTCATCAGGCGCGGATGCTTCCGTTTCATCTTGCAAATTCGGATACAACAGGCTTTCCAATTTATTGATATTGTCTTCCAAATTTTTAAGACGCTCATTTGTCATTTTATCGTCATTCTTAATCATATATGGCATTTTTTTGATTTCAGACTTGAACTTCCACGCTTCGTCATAATAAACGTCAAGTTCAATAAGATAATCGTCATCTTCATTTATATCAACGCGATTTTCATCCGCTTTTATTGCTTCGCCAAGCCAATACAGACCATTGTACTGCCCGTTTAATACAAGACTGACAAAATCGCCGCGCACCGTATAGTCCATTTCAAAACAGTCGCTAAAATAAAACGCCATACTGTTACGCATAAATGAATTGTCAAGATAATTTGCAATCAGTACCCAACGCTTGTGTTTCGGAAAATCAAAAACTCCAGTTTTTTTGCCGAACTTCAGCGCATAAGGCTTTTTAGGTTGAGCCCATGTAGAATTTCCGCGTCCTCGAATATTTGCATTTACATTTTCAAGATTCCATTTTGAGTTTGATTCATGGCTTAAAGAAAACGATGTGTCTGCCATCCATTCTTCTTTTGAAGTGATTCCCTGATGATTCGGCGTGTTAATTTCTACGACCGCTAATCCCGTGTTTACAATCTGTTCAACTTCCGCAACGTTGGATACTGCGGTTTTTGTTATGCCGTCTTTTGTAAAAATTGCTTCGCAATAATATTGCGCTTTTATATAATTGTTTTTCGGCAAAGTTACAGTTGCAGCGTATGTTTTACTGTTTTCGACGTTTTGCGATTTTGATTTATAGATTTCCGTGTATGATTCTTCGTTCGGATTTTTTCTATACCATAAAAATTGCAAACTGCCGGCATCATCAAGAACTGCAACTGCGCATGAAAGAGTCTGCTCATCCGAATACAATTTAAAATTCCTTGACAAAGGCTGTTCGGTAAAATAAATAGGCAGATTTTTGACAGTAACGTTAAATTCAGTTTCTTTGTCAAGCCACGAAATTTTTACAGTTTTGCTTCCAATGTGTGAAAGCGATTTCGATATTTCGGAAACTGTGTAATCGGAAATTTCTTTTATTGTTCCGTCATTGAAAAACGCTTCAACAATCATTCCCGATAAATCAAGAATATCGTTTATATAATAATTCGTTTTTGAAGGCATTTTTTTAATGCGAATATAATCCGCTTCTTTATCATAAACAAAAACGTCAAACGAAGTGTAAAGTTCGCCGTGTTTAACTGTAATTTTTATTTTTCCGCTTTCGTTCTTTTCGAGAACAGTTCCGTCTGCCGGTTCCGCCGTAAATTCCGTTACGGTTTCTTTTGAACCGTCTGTTTTTAAAATCTCAAGCACAAGTTCCGAAAGGTCGAGTTTTTCCCCTTCATAGTAAGCACATTTCGGTATTTGCCTTAAATACAGCAATGAATCCGTTATTTCGACAACATTTATAGAAAAACCTAATTCTCTTTCTTTATATTTGATTATTACATTTTGTTTTCCTTTTTCCGAAAGAATTATATTTGCCTGCGGAACAATTTCGTAATCCGTGATTTCAACTGATTCTCCGTTTTCTTTTACGGCTACAACAACAAGTCCTTCGTAGCTTATTTTTTCTCCGATAAAATATTCTGTTTTGTCAGGCATAAACTTTACGGATATGGAATCTTTGTAAACACATTCTGTTTCCGATTCGCAGGAAATAAATAAAAGCAACAAAAATAATTGTAACAAAAACGATTTTCCGACATTGCAAGTCAGTTTACAGTGCAACATAAAAACTCCTTAAAATGAAGCAAAACAAATCTCAATTACAGTTGGCAAATCTTTAGTTTTGCTCAATTACAGCAATATAATATCAGTTTTTGCTCAAAATTGTCAATAAAAATAATTTTTTGCTCAATTATACTAATTTTTATGAACGTTTTGGTTAAAGAAATTCTTGACGCTTTTCGATTCAACGTAAAAAATTACAGGGAGAAGAAAAATTGGACACAACGAGATTTGGCAATACAGATTGATTGTTCTACTGGTGCGATCGGCAGCCTTGAGGCGGGCAGCTCAAAGCCTTCGTTCGATTTGATTGTGAAAATTGCAAATGCGTTTTGCATACATCCCGCCTTGCTTTTTATTTCAAAAGAAGAATTTTCAAAAATTGCACAGGAAAGTGAAGAGTCGATGGATAGAATTTTTTTGCTTCGACTTGAAAAAGAATTGCACGAATATTTAAAAAAGCAAAACGAGGCTGAGTTTCCGCATGAGAAAACATAATCTTTAGTCTGTAATCATCATCGTGCATGCAGGACGCTTTCCCAAAACATAGTCATTGGTTTTACTGCATATAGACTTTTTGTAGATTATTCTTCCTTAATTTACAGCAATGGAAAAAGTTTCAACTTTTGAATTGCTGTAAACGCGATTTTGCAACGCAGTGAAAAATCGCAATGAATAAGCGAGTTTTGAAAAAGATAAAAAAAACACTCTTCCAGTTGCAGTGAAAAAGGCAAAACCATGCGCTCGCACATTTAGCCAGTTTTGCGATGCCTGAGCCGTGCGAGATAGCAAAACTGGAGGCGAAAGTCGAGGAATTAAAAGTAGAAGAACAATGTATCTTTCGCCACTGCGCACTACCTTTTCAACAAATCGGCGAATGGATTGTATGTCATTCCATCGTCATTTCGCTCTGAACGATTGAATTTTTCACCCTTTCGGCGATTTTCATTCATTTGGAGCGGGCGTTTTTTGTCCCCGTTGAAATTCGAATGATCTCGTTTTTCTCCTTTCTTCACAACCACAATTCTTCTGCCACCGCCCGCATTTGAATTTTCACCGCCATTTTTCGAGGTCGTTCGCATTGAGGCACTCTGCCCCGCCCTTTCTGCAGCATCGCTTTTTAAGGAAAGACTAATTCGACGGCGATCTTTGTCAAGCGCAATAATAGTAAATTCAAAAATATCACCAACTTTCACAACTTCCATTGGGTCTTTTACAAAATTATCGCTCAATTCAGAAATATGAATAAGTCCCGTTTCATGCAAGCCAATATCCACAAACGCTCCAAAGTCAACAACGTTCTTGATTTTCCCGGTAACTTTCATTCCTTCCTTTAAATCTTCAAATTGGACAACACCTTTTTGCATAATCGGTGCAGGATAGCCATCTCGTGGATCTCGATTTGGTTTTTGAAGTTCATCAATTATGTCGTTCAAAGTAGTTTCACCGATATTGTATTTTTCGCAAAGCGTCTTTCTACTCTCCGCATCAAGTTTTCTCCCCTCTTTTACTGCTGAAAGAAGCTCACGCGCAACGGAATAGTTTTCTGGATGAACCCAAGTATTGTCAAGAGGATCTGCGCTTTCTGCAATTTTCAAGAAACCTGCACATTGCTCAAATGCTTTTGGTCCCAATCCTGGAACTTTTTTTAACTCTTCGCGACTCATAATTTTTCCGTTTGCATCGCGGAAATCCACGATTTTTTTTGCCGTAGCCATTGTAATTCCAGAAACATATTTCAAAAGCATATAACTTGCAGTGTTCAAATTCACGCCAACTTGATTTACAACAGATTCAACAACTTCATCCAACGTTTCGCTCAGTTTCTTTTGATTCACATCATGCTGATACAGTCCAACGCCTATTGATTTCGGATCGATTTTCACAAGTTCTGCAAGAGGATCTTGGAGTCTTCGCCCCATGCTGATTGCGCCTCGAATCGTCAAGTCAAGGTCAGGAAATTCCTTTGTGGCAACTTCACTTGCAGAATACACCGATGCTCCCGACTCATCAACAACAGTATATTTCACATCAGCATCCGCATAATTTTCAGTGATTACTTTTGAAACAAGGGCTTGCACTTCGGGACTTCCCGTTCCATTTCCAACCGCCACAACTTGAATGTCGTATTTGTCAATCGCATCGTTTATAAGTTTATACGCCTCGTCCGGATTTTGCACCTGAAAGATTTTAAAATAGCCCAAATATTTTCCCGTTTCATCAAGAGCCGCGCATTTTGTTCCTGTACGAATTCCCGGGTCTATTCCCAAAACTCGACTTCCCTTTATTGGCTGCGCCATCAACAAATTCTTTAAATTCTCGCTGAAAATCCCTATTCCGTGGACATCAGCCTCGTCTGTTTCATTGCTACGGATTTCGCGCACAACAGCAGGACTCAAAAGCCGCACAACGCCATCTTCAATCGCTTCAGAGTGATAATGGTTATGAATTTCGCCTTTTTTTTGCAAAAGATGAACAGCCTCGTCAACATCAATGTCAATAGTAACATCAAGCGCACCCTCTCTCTCCGCCCTGTTAATCGCAAGAATTCTATGCGGCTTCACTTGATTTAAAGGCTCGGTATAATCCCAATACATTTGATAGACAGATGTTTTTGCAACGTTTTCCTCCACCTCTCCCTCTGGAACAATTCCCTTTGTCTTGATATTACCATTTTTCATATATAAATCAAGAATTGCCGCTCTATTATCTGTGTCCTGGCTGGTTCTTTCCGCAATAATATCCTTTGCCCCATTCAAGGCATCTTCCACAGTCGGAACATTCAAAGCCTCGTCTTCGCAATCTGTCTTTATAAATTCTTTTGCTTTTTCTTCAATAGAAGCGTCATCCAGTTCAAGCATTGCATCTGCCAATGGATCAAGCCCCTTTTCAATTGCAAGCATTCCACGAGTCTTCTTCTTTTTCTTGAACGGAGCCCACAAGTCCTCCAATGCCGTAAGCGTTGGTGCAGACATAACGGCAGAATAAAGAGAGTCCGTGAGTTTTCCCTGCTTAAAAATACCCTTTACAATTTCAAGCCTTCGCTCCTCAAGATTTTTATACGTCTTAAAAAGATGATCGCAATCCCGCACTTGCACTTCATTCAAATTGTCGTGCTTTTCCTTTCTATAGCGAGAGATAAACGGAATGGTACACCCCTCATCAACCAAACTGATTACTGCGCTCACTTGTTGCAGACGAATTTGAAGCTCCTCTGCAATCCTTTTCATAATGTCAACTTCATTGACCACTAAACCTTCAATTGATTCTTCAGTAAAATCCATAAGTAAAATTCCCCAAGAAAAATTTTCCCACCCCCAAAAAGAGTGTGTCGTTCCATTTTACAAGAAATCCGTTTTGAGGTAAATATAATTTCAATAAAAAGATTGATAAAGAGAAAAGGGAGTTGCAGCAAATGCCTAAATTCCGTGCGCATAAGACATCGGTTTTGCATTCGCCTCCAGTTTTAAACTCTCCGCTACTAAAACCGTCTAGAAAGTTGTGATTGCGTAACAGAACAACAAGCCGTCTAATTATATAACTGTGCAAAACACGACAGTTAACCTACTAGAAATTACCATTTATCACGTTGATTTTCTGTCAATTCCCTTGATACATTTCCTGATTTATTATATAGTCTTTTATAAACAATGGCGTTTGAGACGGGATATAAATTTGCCCTTTCAAACGCTTTTTTTATTTAAAAAACGGAGTTTTTATATGTCTGTAAAAAATAATGGATTATATGACCCTCGATTTGAACATGACTCGTGTGGAATCGGAGCCGTTGTAAATATTGATGGAAAACAATCGCGCAAAATCGTTGACAACGCGCTTTCAATCGTGGAAAAACTGGAGCATCGCGCAGGAAAAGACGCAACAGGAGAGACGGGAGATGGCGTTGGTATTTTAGTTCAAATCTCGCATACATTTTTCAAAAAAGCCGCAGCAGAATGTGGAATTGACTTAAAAAACGAACGCGATTACGGAATCGGAATGTTCTTTTTTCCGCAGGACAAGTTTATCAGGGCGCAAGCAATGAAAATGCTTGAACTTCTTGCAAAAAAAGACGGTTTGAAATTTTTAGGATGGCGAGAAGTTCCAGTAAATCAAAATGTTCTAGGACAACGCGCTAGAGACTGTATGCCGTGCATTATGCAGTGCTTTATCGAACGCCCAGAAAATGTAGAGCAAGGGCTTGCGTTTGATCGAAAACTATACATCTTGCGCCGCGAATTTGAACATTCACATCTTGATACATATATTGCGTCATTCTCTAGTCGAACAATTGTTTACAAAGGTATGTTCCTTGTAAATCAACTCCGTACTTTTTATAGCGATTTACAGTCAAAGGATTATATTTCCTCTCTTGCCATAGTCCATTCGCGCTTTTCCACAAATACAAATCCGTCCTGGCAGAGAGCGCATCCAAATCGATTTATCGCTCACAACGGAGAAATCAATACAATTCGTGGAAATGCGGACAGAATGCTTGCACGAGAAGAAACCATCAACTCCCCTGTTTTCAGCGACAAAGAAATCCGAGAAATTCTGCCTGCAATTGATGCAACAGGAAGTGACAGTGCAATGCTTGACAACACTTTGGAATTCCTTGTGATGAACGGAATGCCTCTTCCACTTGCCGTTATGGTTTGCATTCCAGAGCCATGGAAAAACGATGAAACGATGAACGCGGAAAAACAAGACTTCTATCACTATTGGGCAACTATGATGGAACCATGGGACGGACCTGCAGCAATCCTATTCAGCGATGGAGATCTTGTTGGCGCAACTTTGGATAGAAACGGACTCCGCCCATCTCGATACTACATCACAAAGGACAACGATTTAATATTATCCAGTGAAGTTGGTGTTCTTGACATTCCAGAAGAAACCATCGTAAAAAAATCCCGCCTACAGCCAGGAAGAATTCTGCTTGTTGATACAATACAGAAAAAACTGATTTCTGATTTTGACGCAAAAAAACAGTACACCGCTTTGTATCCGTATGGCGAATGGCTGAATTTGAACTTAAAAAAACTGAAGGACTTAAAAATCCCTAACAAAAAAATTCCCGTTTACTCTCAAGAAGAACGCGACATACTGTATCGTGCATTTGGCTGGAACTACGAGGATGTGAACGAAATGATTTTGCCTCTCGCACAAAATGGAGTTGAACCCACCGCATCAATGGGAATAGACACTCCGCTTGCCGTTATGAGCAGCACACATCCTCCGCTCTTCAACTACTTCAAACAACTTTTCGCACAAGTTACTAATCCCCCGATTGACTCTCTTCGCGAAAAAATTGTAACCGACACTACAGTATATGTTGGTTCTGACGGAAACTTGCTAGAGCCAACCTCTTCAAATTGCATGGTGCTTGAAATCAACAACCCTATTTTGACAGGTGTTGATATGATGAAAATAAAAAACCTTGATATGCCTGGTTTAAAATCTGCAATTGTTTCCCTTTTATATTATAAAAACACATCGCTAAAATCCGCACTTGAAAATCTTTTTATTTCAATTGAACATGAATATCGAAACGGAAGCAACATAATTATTTTGAGCGATCGTGGTGTTGATGAAAACCATGTTGCAATTCCATCACTCCTTGCAGTTTCTGGCGTGGAACAATATCTTGTGAGAACAAAAAAACGCACGGCAATCTCAACCATTTTGGAGTCAGCAGAAATCCGCAATGTTCATCAAGCGGCGATGATTTTAAGCTATGGTACACGCGCAATAAATCCCTATTTGGCGCATGAATGCATTGCCGAACTTATCGATCAAAAACTGCTTGATAAGGACTATCACACAGCAATTGACGACTACAACAAGGGACTTCTTGACGGAATTGTAAAAACCGCTGCAAAAATGGGAATATCAACGATTCAATCGTACCAATCAGCGCAAATCTTTGAGGCAGTTGGCATTGCTCAAGATGTAATTGATGTCTATTTTACAAACACGGTGAGTCGGGTTGGCGGAATTGGTCTCAAAGAAATTGAAGAGGATGTGAATTTCCATCACAACAAGGCGTTTGATCCTCTTGGACTTTCTATAAACACCCACCTTGATTCTGTTGGCGTTCACAAACTCCGCCGTGGTCCAACATGCGAAGATCATCTGTATTCTCCAGAAACAATAATCGCACTGCAAGAAGCAACGAGAAACGGAGACTATAAACGATTTAAAGAATATACGGCTTTAGTGGACGACAATGCACACCCTCACACATTGCGAGCGATGTTGAAATTAGATTATGATAAAGGCACTGCAATTTCAATTGACGAAGTTGAAAGCGTTGAAGAAATTGTAAAGCGATTTAAAACCGGTGCAATGAGTTATGGTTCGATTTCACAAGAGGCACATGAATGCATGGCATTGGCAATGAATCACTTGCACGGAAAATCCAATTCAGGAGAGGGAGGGGAAAAACCAGAACGTCTTGGAACTGACAAAAATTCCGCGATAAAACAAGTTGCATCAGGACGATTTGGCGTGACGGAAGAATATCTTTTAAGCGCAAAAGAAATACAGATAAAGATGGCGCAAGGAGCAAAGCCCGGAGAAGGAGGTCATCTCCCAGGCAAAAAAGTGTATCCGTGGATTGCGCAAACTCGTTATGCAACACCAGGAGTTTCCCTTATTTCGCCTGCACCTCATCATGACATTTATTCAATTGAAGATTTGGCGCAATTGATTTACGATTTGAAAAATGCAAACAGAAACGCCCGAATTTCTGTAAAACTTGTAAGCGAAGCAGGAGTCGGAACAATTGCCGCAGGCGTTGCAAAGGCAGGAGCGCAGGTAATTTTAATTTCAGGTCACGATGGCGGAACGGGAGCGGCTCCCTTGTCATCAATACACCATGCAGGTCTTCCCTGGGAACTTGGTCTTGCCGAAACTCACCAAACACTTATACAAAACGGCTTGCGTTCTCGCGTCGTCATTGAAACAGACGGAAAACTTATGAGCGGACGAGATGTTGCCATTGCCTGCCTTCTTGGAGCGGAGGAATTTGGCTTTGCAACAGCCCCGCTTATTACAATGGGATGTGCTATGATGCGCGTTTGTAACCTTGACACCTGTCCGTTTGGAGTGGCAACACAAAATGAAACCCTCCGCAAACGATTTAGAGGAAAACCAGAGTATGTTGAAAACTTTATGAAATTTATCGCGCAAGAACTCCGCGAAATTATGGCAAAACTCGGTTTTCATACTATTGATGAAATGTGCGGAAGAACAGACTTATTGAACATAAAAGACGACAGCGCATTTAAACGCGCAAACCTTGTTGATATGAGCAAAATCATTGGATATAGAGCAAATGCACTCAATTCAACTGCATCTTCCAATGCCAAAGAGAAAATGCATTTTGATTCAAAAGATGTCTATAATTTCCATTTGGAAAAAACCGTTGACGAATCTATACTGCTTCCACAATTTGAAAAAAGCATTCAATCAATAAAACAGCAAAGCACGTCAAACGTCCATGCGGAATTTTCTCTTTCAGTTTCATCAACAGATAGAACTGTTGGAACAATACTCGGAAGCGAAATTCAAAAGACTTTTGGCTCAACCCTTACAGATGACAGTTTTGTTGTGAATGCAAGTGGTGGCGGAGGACAGTCATTTGGTGCATTCATTCCAAAAGGATTGACTTTGCGACTTTCAGGAGATGCAAACGACTATCTTGGAAAAGGACTTTCGGGTGGAAAAATCACCGTTCGTCCGCCAAAAAACGCAGGCTACAAGGCAGAAGAAAACATTATTATCGGAAATGTTGCGCTTTTTGGAGCAACAAGCGGAAAAGCCTTTATAAACGGAATTGCGGGCGAACGATTTTGCGTAAGAAATTCTGGGGCAACGGCGGTAGTTGAAGGGTGTGGAGACCACGGACTTGAATATATGACAGGCGGGGTCGCTCTCATTCTAGGGCAAACAGGGCGAAATTTGGCGGCAGGAATGTCTGGTGGAATTTCCTATATCCTTGATACGAACCATGACCTTTATTTGAGATTGAACAAGCAATTAGTCACTATGAGCGAAGTAACTGAAAAACACGACATAGAAACCATAAGAACACTCATTGAACAACATATTGCAGAAACAGAAAGCGCACTTGGCAAAAAAATCATTGCCGACTTTGACACATACATAACGCATTTCAAAAAAATCGTGCCAAACGACTACAACAAAATGCTCAGTCTTATCGCAAAAAACGAAGCGTCAGGATTAGAACACAACGAAGCATTGCTAGAGGCGTTTAAAGAATTTACTAAAAGGTAAGTGACACACCAAACTTCCTCTCATGATACTTATTTGTGTAACTACAGTGAGAGGAAGTGCCTTGAGGCTTGCAGAGAGGAACCGAAAGCAAGCCAAAATATGCAACTTGAGCCTGTCGAGCAGGAGTCCGAACTCACATCCGCAACTCCCCAGATATGTTCAATATCTTTAAAAGAGGTATGTTTTTTTCTGTTGGCTGCGCTCCACCGTTTAGCATAGTCACTGTAATCATAGCGGATTTTAACTCTTCGATAAGCCCATCTCCATATACAGATGCAAGCAAATCCATATATTCGTCATCATTCATTTCTTCACCCGTAAACGAAGGAGCCATAAACATATCCAAATAATTTTTAAAGTCACGAGGCAAAAGCGCATACAAGGTTTGCAAATTTTCCGCTGAAAAAATTAGCAGGGCAGCTCTATTTTGCAAGGGATTTACAATTTTTGAAAGGACAAGCGGATTATTAGAATTCCAATCAAATTTTCCACTGATTCTCATTTTTCTTTCACTTTCAAATTGCACAGAAACATCATAAAAATCCGCTCCAGAAAGCACACTTCTTAACTCTTCAGTATCAAAAAGAGCAAAAACAGAACCGTTTTCAATCCCCAATGCGCCGGAAATCGTTTCTAGAAATGCGTTTCCCATGTCTATGGAAAGATTAAATTCTGCGCCAACATCTGATGATTTTAAAGAAATTTGAACACCACACGAACTGAAAAAAAACACAACAAAAACAAGTAAAAAAAACTTCATCCCGTTTATATTTAGACCATTCATAGCGCACAGTATACACTTTTTTTCAAAAAAAAACACTGTAAAAACAACGTTAGGGCAAGAGTATTACAAACATCACTAAAAACATAAAGCTATTTCAAATTTAATGCACTTACCCTGCATCGCGATACGGATTTTTTCTCTCGTAGACAAAATCTAATCCTCTTGCACTGTGCCGCCGGTGTGCGTGAACGTTGCATTTTCTGCTTTATAAACGCCGTTACCTTTCGATGTCGCAGTATTGTCCATGATTTTGCCGCCTTCCATGGTGAACGTGCCGCTATTATCGACATACACACCGCCGCCACTTGTAGTCGCGGTGTTGCCCGTGATTTCACCACCGCTCATTGTGAATTTACCTGAGACATACACTCCGCCGCCACCTGCGTCATCACCAGTGCCATAGGATTGGTTTTCGCTGATTGTGCCACCGCTCATTTCGAATGTACCGGTGTACAAACCTTTAGAAACATTAACCCCTGCCCCACGCTTGGCGCGGTTGCCAGAGATTTCGCCGCCGCTCATCGTGAATTTACACCCACTTTTGGCACCACCAATATCAACTCCGCCACCGTAGCCGCCGCTGTTTCCGCTTATAATACCGCCGCTCATCTCGAATGTGCCATAGGAAATCTCTACACCACCTCCACCAAAACTGGTTCTGTTTCCAGTGATTGCTCCGCCTGTCATCTTGAATTTGCCATTATAAGAAGAAACACAAACGCCGCTATAGGAATTGTTACATATAATTGCGTCATCTCCGAGCGTTACTTCCGTGCCTGAACCAGAGATAGACAAGAGCTCGTCAGTAGCGTAACCGATTATCGTTCCGTCGAGCGTGACGTTCGTGATTGTAACGTTTCCTTGAGAAATGGTAAGCAATTTTCCACGGAATGCACCCGAAACGTCGCTTTTACCGATGTAGCGCATAAGCGTCAAATGTTCTTTACCCGCGCGGTCGAGCAAAGTGCTTTCTTCGCTCGGGAGAGTGTACTCCGCGCAAACCATGATTTTTTGCGCGCTTTGTGATTCAAAAAGTTCGATTGCCTTTGTAAGCGTTTTCACCGCTTTGCTTGCGGTCAGTCCCGAATTTGCGTCATCGCCGCTTGAGGAATTCAGGTAAATCGATATTCCCAACACGCCCGCCGTGCCGTCATCATTGGGCGCGATTTCCCATCCTTTCTGCGACACTGCGAACTTGCCGCAGACGGTATCGTCTATCGTCATGTCCGTGCCCGCGCTCAAAACCTGCCTGCCCGCCGTGTAAGCGGAAGGCGTTATCGTGGCGACCTGGCTTGAAGCAGTGAGCGCGCCCGCGACGGTGATTGTGGGAATGTCCGAGCCATTGGCATAAAGATAAACGTCGTCGCTTTCCGCGAATTGCGCCGCACCGCTCATATTCAATTTTCCCTTGGCAGCGAGGTACGCACCGTTACCGTTTGTGGCTGTGTTACCGTTGATTGTGCCGTCGCTCATCGCAAAAGCGCCGCTAACAACATACACTCCGCCGCCACCTTTCTTTGCATCGTTGCCGTTGGCAGTGTTGCCGCTGATTGTGCCATCTTTCATCGTGAACGTGCCAGTGACATTAACATAAACGCCACCACCATTTTCGCTCGCGGTGTTTCCGCTGATTGCTCCGCCGCTCATTTTGGGGTTCTTGGCATAAACATACACGCCGCCGCCGTTTTTCGCTGTGTTCTTGTCGGAATCGGACGCGCCGCCAATCGTGCCGCCGCTGATTTCGAACGAGTGTGACGTCGAGCTGAAATAAATTCCTCCACCACCGCTGTTCGCGACATTTCCGCTGATTTCTCCGCCTTTCACATCGAGCGAGCCGCTATTTATAAAGATGCCGCCGCCATTGCTGCCTGTCGTGTTCTTTTTGATTATCGCATCGCCACTGATTTTAACCCCGTATGCCGACCAATTATAAATTCCGCCACCGTAGCTAGTCGCCTTATTTCCGCTGATTGTGCCGCCGCTAATTTCGACATAGCCTCCCGAATTTGAATAAATTCCTCCGCCGGTGCCAGTTGCGGTGTTTCCGCTGATTTCGCCGCCGTCTTTCGCTTTGTTTCCACTGATTGTCGCGCTGCTGCTGATTTTGAGTGTGTTTGATGCCGTAAAATAAATTCCCCCGCCGTAGCCAGTCGCAGTGTTTCCGCCGATTGTGCCGGCAGTCATCGTGAATTTGCCGCTATCGTCATACACGCCGCCACCGGCAGCCGCCTTGTTCCCGCTGATTTCGCCGCCGTTCATCGTGAGCGAGCCCAAGCCGTCCGTCGAACTGAAATAAATGCCGCCGCCATTGTCGCTGGCGTTTCCGCCCGTGATAACGAGGTTTTCAAGCGTGAGGTTGAGTTTGCCGCTTTCGGGCTTTGCGTGTATGACGCGCTTTCCGATGCCCGCATTGTCTACAGTTACAGTGCCATCATCTTTTATAGTGAATCGTGCGCCGCCGTCAAGCGTTGCCGTGCCGGAAAGTGTCTTTATCGTGAGCGTGAGGTTCTTGGCGAGCGCGGAGAAGTCCGCCATGCCGTTCATGCCGATGTATGTGGTGTCCGTAGCGGTGAGCGTTCCATCAACACAAATTGTGTATGCGCTCGTGCCGTCGTTTATGGCGATGATTTTGTCGATTGCCTTTTGAATTGAGGCGAGCGGCGAGAGGAAGCTTCCCGTATGTTCATCGTCCGCCATGGCATTTCCGTCTTGATTGTAAGGCGAGTTCGTGTCGTAATAGCCGCCCGTGCCGCGCACGTACACTGTTTTCGCGATGCTGTTCGCGACATCTTTCACCTCACTGGATTTTTCGCCATTCCACCAAGTGTCGGTGCAAAGTCCATTGATGACATTTATGTATTCGGAAAAAATGTGGACGATTTCATCGTCTTTCTTCACGGTGAAAGTCACTTGGTATGCGCCTGTAGCAATTCCGCTCGCGCCGTCTTTTTCTACAATCGTGTACGTATCAGAAGAGAGATCATCTTTTTTGCAATCAAAATTCGCTGTGTCGTCGATTTCAAGCGAACACTCATCGGGCACTTTTATTTTCAAACTTACAGTGCCGGGCTTGTCGGACGAAAGCGGGATTGCTTCGCTTATTTCAATTGTGTCGCCAACTATCGAAAGCCCCGTTTTGTTTCCTGAAAGCAGCGCAGTTTCCCTTGAAAACTGCATCGTGTCATCTTCCGATTCGCCCTCCGTTTTTACGAACGCACATATTTCAAGCGTGAATGTTCCGCTCGTATCGTCTGGTCTTTGGAATGAAAAAATTAGCTTGCCGTCTTCCGTTGCTGTTCCTTGAACAAAGTTTGATTCGGGAGTTGCAGGGATTTCGCCGTCCTTATAAAGAAGAGCGGCGTAGACGAGTGCAGGCATCGAAGGCATCGCATGTCGCGGCGAGCCGTTCGAGACGCGGGCGGAGACGGTTAGAGTGCCGCCTTCGGAATTTTCAAATTGACCGTACCCCCCCCCCCAATCACAGATTCCTGCTCTTTTTCAGGGAGCGTGTCCGTGCACGAGCAGAGGATTGCGGTGACAAGCATTAGTGGAATGAAAAGTGCTTTTTGTCTGAATGAAATTGATTTTTTAGTTTTCGTCATGTTTTCTCCATATCGCACACTCTGCGAATCCTTGAATAAAATTCGGCGCATTTTTATGCCGCTTCGTAATGAAATGAGAAGTGGCATTTGAT